>NZ_CP135435.1:1915057-2553409 GCF_032341175.1 Bacillus sp. DTU_2020_1000418_1_SI_GHA_SEK_038
AGGGCTACTTTCTTTATTACTATTATGGGTAATGCTACTACCTAAACAGTTCCAGAATAGTTTTGAACCACTAAGCTATTCGAAAATTGAATTTGTCCTCCTCGCGGTTTTACTTTTTTTAACCTATACAGTAACAACAAAAAATCAATTTAATTTTGATGATGTTGCGTTTTCAATTCTTGCTGTACTTTATATTGGTATTGGTTTCTATTTCTTTATTGAAACACGTGAATCGGGACTAGTCTATATTTTCTATTCCTTATTTATCATATGGGCAACCGACTCTGGAGCCTATTTTATTGGCCGTGCTATTGGTAAAAACAAGCTCTGGCCTGAAATTAGCCCCAATAAGACAATTGAAGGTTCGATTGGTGGTGTCGTTTGTGCACTAATAGTGGCAGCGCTCTTTATTCTTTTCTCAGATATTAATGCCTCTTTTCTACAGCTATCCATCATTACGATAGTCCTGTCAATTTTTGGACAAATTGGTGATTTAGTTGAATCCGCTTTGAAGCGCCATTATGATGTAAAGGATTCCGGTAATATAATGCCGGGGCACGGCGGAATATTAGATCGTTTTGATAGCTTATTATTCGTTTGGCCATTATTGCATTTTATTTATTTAATGTAGTTAGTTCTTTATGCAACAGGAGTTGAATTTGTTGAAGAATATTAGTTTAATGGGAGCTACTGGTTCAATTGGCACCCAAACGTTAGATATAATCAAGGAGCATCCTGATGAATTTCGGCTAGTTGCCATGGCAGTTGGCAGAAATCTGGACCTGACTAGGAAAATCATTCTTGAATATCGTCCAGAGCTTGTTTCAACGTCCGACAGATCATCAGCACAAATACTAGAAGCTGAATTTCCAAATATCTCTTTTACATATGGCAATGACGGGCTATCAGAAGTAGCCGTTTATCATAAAGCAGAGATCCTTGTTAATGCAGTCACTGGCAGTATTGGTTTAACTCCAACACTGCAAGCTATTAAGGAAAAAAAGACGATTGCCATTGCGAATAAGGAAACATTAGTAACTGCGGGACATCTTGTCATGGAGGAAGCGAAAAAAAATCAAGTTTCATTATTGCCAGTGGATAGTGAGCATTCTGCTATTTTTCAGGCTTTACAAGGTGAAAATCAAAAGAATATTGAAAAGCTAATACTGACTGCCTCCGGTGGTTCTTTTAGGGACCGTACTAGACAGGAGCTAGAAAATGTGACAGTTCGTGAAGCTCTTAATCATCCTAATTGGTCTATGGGTGCAAAAATCACAATCGATTCTGCAACGATGATGAATAAAGGACTAGAGGTCATTGAAGCACATTGGCTTTTTTCAATCAATTATGATAATATTGACGTCTTATTGCATAAGGAAAGCATCATTCACTCTATGATTGAATTTCAGGACAGCAGCATCATCGCACAATTAGGAACACCAGATATGAGGGTTCCCATTCAATATGCATTGACTTATCCAGACAGGCTTCCCCTTCCATCAGCAAATCGGTTGAACTTGGCTGAAATTGGAATGCTCCATTTTCAAAAAATGGACATGGACCGCTTCCGCTGTTTAAGGTATGCGTATGAAGCTGGTAAGGCGGGCGGATCAATGCCTGCTGTTTTGAATGCTGCAAACGAAGTAGCAGTTGCAGCCTTTTTAAATGGAAAAACAACCTTCCTTCAAATAGAAGAATTAATTGAAAAGGCTTTGAGTATTCACAAAAACATCTCAAATCCAAGTCTTGCCCATATTCAGGAAGTCGATTTGGAGACGAGAAAATATGTAGACTCACTTTTAAGCTAAAAGCTTTTTAACTCAAAAAGATAATGCTTTGTTATCTTTTTAAAAAAGGTGGTTATGTTTTGAGTACAGTTATAGCCTTTATTATCATATTTGGCGCATTAGTATTTTTTCATGAATTAGGGCATTTTGTATTTGCGAAAAGAGCAGGGATCCTTTGCCGTGAATTCGCAATTGGGTTCGGACCTAAGGTATTCTCTCATAAAAAGGGAGAAACAACCTACACGATTAGGCTATTACCAATTGGGGGCTTTGTCCGCATGGCGGGAGAAGATCCTGAAATGATTGATATAAAGCCAGGATTTAGAGTTGGTTTATTATTTAATGAATCAGAACAAGTTAAGAAAATTATCCTGAATCAAAAGGAAAAATACCCAGAAGCTAGAGTCATTGAGGTGGAGCATGCAGATATAGAGCATTCTCTGGTCATTAAAGGCTACGTTGAAGGGGAAGAGGAAGAAAAACTACAATCATTTACTATTAGCCCAAGTGCATTATTAGTAGAAGATGGAGTTGAAACCCTAATTGCTCCTTACAATAGACAGTTTGCTTCAAAGACGCTAGGCCAGAGAACTATGGCTATTTTTGCTGGGCCGATGATGAACTTTATTCTTGCCTTTGTCATTTTTGTCCTTATCGGACTGCTGCAGGGAATTCCTACGAATGAACCTGAGCTAGGAAAATTAACTCCTGATGGAGCTGCGATATCTGCAGGATTAAAAGAAGGGGATATCATTCACAGTATTAACGGAGCTGAAATATCAAGCTGGTCGGATGTTGTTGAGATTATCCGCAAAAATCCGAACAATGAGCTCCAATTCTCCCTTGATCGAGACGGACAAGAAATAAACTTGCCTGTTACTCCGAAGGTTCAAGAAGTAGAAGGGGAAAAGATTGGTATAATCGGCGTTTATAGCCCAATGGAAAATTCACCTATTAAGGCCATTACAAATGGGGCTTTAGAAACGTATAATTGGACTATAGAGATTTTTAAAATGCTGGGTAAATTGATTACTGGACAATTCTCCATTGATGCATTATCAGGTCCTGTCGGCATATATGTATCAACTGACACAGTAGCTAAATCGGGTATTTATTATTTGATGAAATGGGCAGGTATACTAAGTATTAACTTAGGTATCATGAATTTACTTCCAATACCTGCTTTAGATGGCGGAAGATTGATGTTTTTCGCGGTTGAAGCAGTAAGAGGAAAGCCAATTGACCGTCATAAAGAAGGAATGGTTCATTTTATCGGGTTTGCATTATTAATGCTTTTAATGCTAGTAGTAACCTGGAACGACATTCAAAGATTTTTCTTATAATATATAGCTATCCAAGGGTCATATTCTTTTTGAGTGAAAAGAGTGCGATAATTCTCCGCTTTTTTCACCCTACAGAATCTGACCCTTTTTTATTGACATGGGCAATTAAAGATCGTTTAAAAGGACAGCCACATGATTAATAGTTCATGTTATAATAGACATCGTCTGTATATGTGAAATAGAAAATTAATAGATGGGAGAGAGAACAATGGAAGCCCTAGGCAATAAAGAGAGATTCCAACTCTTGCTCCAGCAGCTGCAGTTAACTGAAGATTCAATTGTGCAGCATTTTAAACATGCTCAAATAAAGAAAGTAGTAATTGGGAAGAAAGAAAAAAAGTGGCATTTTCATTTTGAATTTGAGCAAATTCTTCCATTTAATATCTTTAGCCTCTTTTCCACTAAGTTGGCAAAGGTATTTTCTCATATTGCAAATACATCGTTTACCATTGAGGTTAAGAATAATAAAATTGATGAACAATTAGTGCAGGGGTATTGGAAATATTGTATTCAAGAAATGGAAGGCATGGCCCCTCCATTAATAAAATTATTAAATGAACAGATTCCTGCCGTGCATGGGAACAAGCTTATTATAAATGTAAGAAACGATACGGAAGGATTGTCCATCAAAAGAAAATATGCAGAGATTATATCAAGTGTTTATGAAACAGTTGGTTTTCCCACATTATCGATTGATACTGAAATTTCTTCAGAAGGCGCTAATGAAGAATATCAGAAATTTATCGAGGCTAAACAAAGAGAAGACCAAGAACGCGGGATTCAAGCAATGATTGAAATGCAGAAGAAAGAAGCTGAAGCAGGGGCTAATGATGCTGCTTCGATTCAAGGCCCGTTAACAATCGGATTAACGATTAAAGATGATGCCGATTTCAGAAAGCTAATTGATATTATCGATGAAGAACGCCGAGTTGCAATAGAGGGGTATGTGTTTTCTGCGGAAACAAAGGAACTCCGGAGCGGCAGAACACTTTTAACCTTCAAAATTACGGATTACACAAGCTCCATAATAGTCAAAATGTTTTCACGGGATAAAGAAGATGCCGCATTGTATCAGCATGTTCAAAAGGGTATGTGGCTGAAGGTGAGAGGCAGTATCCAAACGGATACCTTTGTTCGTGATCTTGTCATGATTGGAAATGATATAAACGAAATCAAACCAGTCCAAAGACAAGATACAGCACCCGAAAATGAAAAACGTGTGGAACTTCATCTCCATACCCCAATGAGTCAAATGGATGCCGTCACATCCGTCAGCGCACTTATTAGTCAGGCAAAGAAATGGGGGCATAAGGCAATAGCTGTAACGGATCACGCAGTCGTACAGTCTTTTCCTGAAGCCTTTAGTGCTGGGAAGAAGAATGATATAAAAATATTGTATGGTGTTGAAGTTAACTTAGTAGACGATGGGGTTCCTATTGCCTATAACAGTGCAAAAAGAAAGCTGACTGAAGATACGTATGTAGTATTTGACGTTGAAACGACTGGTTTATCCGCTGTTTATGACACGATTATTGAGCTTGCAGCGGTTAAGATTCATAACGGAGAAATTATTGATCGCTTTGAGTCCTTTGCGAATCCACACCACCCACTTTCTGCAACTACTATTAATTTAACTGGAATCACAGATGACCTTGTTGAAAATGCACCTGAAGTAGATGAAGTGCTGCAGAGATTTTATGAGTGGACGGGTGATGATATTTTAGTTGCTCATAATGCTTCTTTTGACATGGGATTCTTAAATGTTGGCTATAAGAAAATTGGTTTAGGAAAAGCATCAAATCCAGTAATTGACACATTG
Source organism: Bacillus sp. DTU_2020_1000418_1_SI_GHA_SEK_038 (assembly GCF_032341175.1). Taxonomy (NCBI): domain Bacteria; kingdom Bacillati; phylum Bacillota; class Bacilli; order Caryophanales; family Bacillaceae; genus Bacillus; species Bacillus sp. DTU_2020_1000418_1_SI_GHA_SEK_038. Next base: position 1,920,007 of record NZ_CP135435.1, read on the forward strand.
GAATTGGCCCGTTTCTTATATCCAGATATGAAAAACCATCGCTTAAATACATTAGCGAAGAAATTTGATGTTGAGTTAACACAGCATCATAGAGCGATATATGATGCTGAAGCAACTGGTTATCTATTATTAAAGATGTTAAAGGATGCTGCAGAAAAAGAAATTGAATATCATGATCAGTTTAATGATCATATGGGTGAGGGGAATGCATACCAGCGTGCTAGACCTTATCATTGTACACTGCTTGCACAAACTGAAGCTGGTTTAAAGAATCTATTTAAGCTTGTTTCTATCTCTCATATGAATTATTTCTATCGTGTTCCGCGAATTCCAAGATCACTGCTTCAGAAATATCGGGAAGGGCTTCTTGTTGGCTCCGGATGTGATAAAGGTGAAGTTTTCGAGGGAATGATGCAGAAGTCACCTGAAGAGGTTGAAGATATTGCAGCATTTTACGATTATCTTGAAGTACACCCTAAAGCTGTCTATGCTCATTTAATAGAACTAGAACTAGTAAAAAATGAAAAAGCTCTAGAGGAGATCATTGGGAATATTGTTCAATTAGGTGATAAACTAGGTCTTCCTGTTGTCGGAACAGGAAATGTCCATTATTTAAACCCAAATGACAAAATATACCGTAAGATCCTGATCAGTTCTCAAGGGGGAGCAAATCCATTAAATCGTCATAAGCTTCCAGATGTGCATTTTAGAACAACGAATGAAATGCTTGATGCTTTTTCATTTCTGGGGCGTGATATGGCAAAGGAAATTGTCGTAGATAATACGAATAAAATTGCCGATATGATTGATGTTATTAAACCAATCAAAGATGATCTGTATACGCCAAAAATCGAAGGCGCAGATGATGAAATGCGGAATATGAGCTATGCAATGGCAAGAAGAATTTATGGAGATGATCTGCCTGAAATAGTTGAAGCTCGTCTTGAAAAGGAATTAAAAAGTATAATTGGGCATGGCTTTGCTGTTATTTATTTGATCTCTCATAAATTAGTAAAAAAATCATTAGATGATGGTTATTTAGTTGGTTCACGGGGATCTGTTGGTTCATCCTTTGTTGCAACGATGACAGAGATAACAGAAGTAAATCCGCTGCCTCCACATTATGTGTGTCCAGAGTGCAAGCATTCTGAATTCTTCAATGACGGTTCAGTAGGATCTGGATATGACCTGCCGGACAAGGACTGTCAAAACTGTGGTGCTGCCTATATAAAGGATGGACAAGATATTCCGTTTGAAACCTTCCTTGGTTTCAAAGGGGACAAGGTTCCGGATATTGACTTAAACTTTTCAGGGGAATATCAGCCGCGTGCCCACAACTACACGAAGGTTTTGTTTGGGGAAGACTATGTATACCGGGCGGGTACGATTGGAACAGTTGCCGACAAGACAGCATTCGGATATGTAAAAGCCTATCAGCAGGATCATAACCTACAATTAAGAGGTGCAGAGGTTGAACGCCTTGCCTCTGGATGCACTGGTGTAAAAAGAACAACTGGTCAGCATCCAGGAGGTATTATCGTTGTTCCTGATTATATGGATATTTTTGATTTTTCACCGATCCAATTTCCGGCTGATGATAAAAATTCAGAATGGAAGACAACCCATTTTGATTTCCATTCTATCCATGATAATCTACTTAAACTCGACATTCTTGGACACGATGATCCAACGGTTATTCGTATGCTGCAAGATTTAAGCGGAATTGATCCGAAAACAATCCCAACAGACGATCCTGAAGTCATGAAAATATTTAGCGGTACAGAATCCTTAGGTGTAACAGAAGATCAAATCATGTGTAAAACAGGCACGCTTGGTATTCCGGAATTTGGAACACGATTTGTTCGTCAAATGCTTGAAGATACAAAGCCGACAACATTTTCCGAGCTCGTTCAAATATCTGGACTTTCTCATGGTACCGATGTTTGGCTAGGTAATGCGCAGGAACTCATTCATAATAAAATTTGTACATTGAGTGAAGTTATTGGATGTCGTGATGATATTATGGTTTATTTAATTTATCAAGGCCTGGAACCAGCATTTGCCTTTAAAATTATGGAATCCGTTCGTAAAGGTAAAGGGTTATCCGATGAAATGGAAGAGGAAATGAGGAAGAATCAGGTTCCCGAATGGTATATCGACTCTTGTAAAAAGATAAAATATATGTTCCCTAAAGCCCATGCTTCTGCTTATGTTTTAATGGCCGTAAGGATTGCTTATTTTAAAGTTCATCATCCTCTTTTGTATTATGCAGCATACTTTACAGTTCGTGCAGAAGATTTTGATGTGGATGCCATGGTTAAAGGATCGCAATCCATCCGTGCTTTAGTTGAAGAGATAAATGCTAAAGGCCTTGATGCGTCCACAAAGGAAAAGAACCTATTAACGGTGATGGAGCTGGCCCTTGAAATGTCTGAACGCGGCTTTAGCTTCCAAAAGGTTGACTTATACCGCTCAAGTGCAAATGAATTTATTATTGATGGAAATACTTTAATACCTCCATTCAATTCGATTCCTGGACTGGGGACAAATGCGGCCCTTAATATTGTAAAAGCTAGGGAAGTGGGGGAGTTTCTGTCTAAAGAAGACCTTCAGCAGCGGGGAAGATTATCCAAAACGATCATTGAGTATTTGGACAATCACGGTTGCCTGGAATCACTTCCAGAACAAAATCAGCTTTCACTATTTTAATGCTAAGCAGATAATTTTTATTGATAAAAATCGGTCAATCCCTTGACATGATAGCCATTCCATTTGCATTAAAAATTTGGTTATGGTATAGTTTTTATGGAAATACTATTAATAACTCTCGTTAAAGAAGAGTGGGGCAACCCACTCTTTCGTGTTGTATACGTTATTTTTAGTTGTAATAATTATCCAATATGAATTTAATTTACTTGAAGCCATGAACCGGGTAAAGGAGGGATATTATGAGCAAGGTGACTGATACGGTTGGACAATTAGTCACACCCATTCTAGATGAGCTAAATATTGAATTAGTTGACATTGAATACGTAAAGGAAGGAAGAGATTGGTTCCTCCGCGTATTTATTGATAAGGAAAATGGTGTCGATATTGAGGACTGCGGGTTAGTCAGTGAAAAATTAAGTGAAAAGCTTGATGAGATAGATCCAATTCCTTATAACTATTTCTTAGAGGTTTCATCGCCTGGAGCTGAACGCCCTCTTAAAAGTGAAAAGGACTTTCAAAAAGCAATTGGCAAAAATGTTTTTATTAAAACCTATGAGCCTATTGATGGTGATAAAACGTTCGAAGGAATTTTGACTCATTTTGATGGTCAAACAGTAACAGTTGAAATCAAAATTAAAACAAGAAAGAAAAGTATTGATATACCTTATGAAAAAGTTGCAAATGCTCGCTTAGCAGTTGTTTTTTCATAAAGACCAATTAGCGCTTGCGCTTTTCGATTAAAGGGGGAAAAGATCTCATGAGCAGCGAATTGTTGGATGCTCTCACATTACTTGAAAAAGAAAAAGGCATTTCACGTGATGTCATTATTGATGCAATTGAAGCAGCGCTAGTATCTGCATACCGCAGAAACTTCAATCAAGCACAAAATGTTCGGATTGATTTAAATCTTGGAAACGGAACGATGCGAGTTTTTGCCCGGAAAGAAGTAGTTGAAGAGGTATTTGACCCAAGACTAGAAATTTCCGTTGAAGATGCCGGGAGAATTAATCCTAATTACCAGGTTGAAGATATAGTGGAATTAGAAGTGACCCCAAAGGACTTCGGCCGAATTGCGGCACAAACAGCCAAGCAGGTTGTTACACAGCGTGTTCGTGAAGCCGAAAGAGGAATTATATACTCTGAATTTATTGACCGTGAAGAAGATATTATGACAGGGATTGTGCAGCGTCAGGATTCCAAATTTATTTATGTCAGTCTTGGAAAAATTGAAGCGATTCTTCCTACAAATGAACAAATGCCTAACGAACAATACAAACCGCATGACAGAATAAAAGTGTTCATTACAAAGGTTGAAAAGACAACAAAAGGACCACAAATTTTTGTTTCCAGAACCCACCCAGGTCTTTTGAAAAGATTGTTTGAAATTGAAGTTCCCGAAATTTACGATGGTACAGTTGAAATTAAATCTGTAGCCAGAGAAGCTGGAGACCGTTCGAAAATTTCCGTTCATTCTGATAATGAGGAAGTCGATCCAGTTGGTTCTTGTGTTGGACCGAAAGGCACTCGTGTTCAAGCGGTAGTGAATGAGTTAAAAGGTGAAAAGATTGACATTGTAAAGTGGTCAGCTGATCCGATTGTTTTCGTAGCTAATGCTTTAAGTCCATCTAAAGTTCTTGACGTTATCGTAAATGAAAATGATAAAGCTACAACTGTTATAGTTCCAGATTATCAGCTGTCACTCGCAATTGGAAAACGTGGGCAAAACGCGAGACTTGCTGCGAAGCTAACAGGATGGAAAATAGATATTAAATCTGAGTCGGAAGCGCGTGAAACAGGCATGTATCCAAGAGAAGAAACACTTTTGACTTATGATAGCACTGAGCTTGAAGATGATGATTTTCAGGAAGATATGGATTAATAGGGGTGAATGAATGTGAACAATCGTAAAAAAGTTCCTCTGCGTAAATGTGTCGCAACCGGTGAAATGAGACCGAAAAAAGAACTCGTTCGCATCGTTCGCTCTAAAGAAGGGGAAGTATCCGTTGATCTGACTGGAAAAAAATCCGGTCGCGGCGCCTACCTTTCTAAAGAAGAAGAGGCTGTAAAACTTGCAAAAAAGAAAAACATTTTAGCGAGCCATTTAGAAGTTTCAATAGATGATTCAATTTATGAAGAGCTTTTAGAGCTCATAGAGAAGGAGAAACGACTATCCAAATGAATGCAAATCAATGGATGTCATTGCTTGGCTTAGCGAATCGGGCACGAAAAATTACTTCGGGTGAAGAGCTTACTATCAAAGAAATAAGAAACGGTAAAGCAAAGCTCATATTGCTATCTGCGGACGCTTCTGTTAACACGACAAAAAAAGTAACTGATAAATGTAAATCCTATCAAATTCCATATAGGCTTGTAGAAAACCGGGAAATCCTTGGTCAGGCTATTGGAAAAGATGCTCGGGTTGTTGTGGCAGTGCTTGATGATGGATTTGCAAAAAAACTGAAGTCGTTGCTCGATTAATTCCAGCGGGGGTGAAAGTATGAGTAAAATACGCGTTTACGAATATGCAAAAAAGCAAAACGTATCAAGTAAAGACGTGATTACAAAATTAAAAGACATGAATATCGAGGTCTCAAACCATATGACAGCAATTGAAGCTTCTGCCGTACAAAAATTGGACGGAATATACGGTAAGAAGGAAGACAAACAGCCAGAAAAGCAAAATCAGCAAAAGACAAATCCAGTTCAGACAAAACCAAAAGCTCAGACTGCTAATCGAGATGAGCAGCAGGGAGCAAACAAAGGTAATAATAAACCAATGCAAAAACAAGCTGAAGGTAAAAAGCCAAACCAAGATAGTAACAAAAAAGACAATAAGCCTTTTAACAAAAACAAGAATAAAAATAGTAACAATAACAATCAAAATCAAAATAGAAATAAAAACAATAATAAAGGGAAAAGCAACCATCAAGCACAAGTCCCTCCTGCTCCTAAAAAAGTAAAGGAACTTCCAGCTAAAATTACTTTTAGTGATTCATTAACAGTTGCTGAACTTGCAAAAAAACTTCATCGTGAACCATCAGAAATCATCAAGAAATTATTTATGCTTGGTGTTATGGCTACAATTAATCAAGCTTTGGATAAAGATGCCATTGAATTAATTGCTACTGATTACGGGGTTGAAGTCGAAGAAGAAGTTCATATCGATGTGACTGATTTAGAGGTTTATTTCACAGATGAAGAAGAAGTGGAGCTAGTAGAACGTCCGGCAGTTGTTACGATTATGGGGCACGTTGACCACGGTAAAACAACGACTTTGGATTCTATTAGAAATACGAAAGTAACCGCGGGAGAAGCTGGTGGTATTACTCAGCATATCGGAGCTTATCAAGTGGAAGAAAACGGAAAGAAGATTACGTTTTTAGATACACCAGGACATGCTGCCTTTACAACGATGCGTGCCCGTGGAGCGAAAATTACGGATATTACCATTCTTGTTGTTGCTGCTGATGATGGTGTTATGCCTCAAACGATTGAAGCGATTAACCATGCGAAAGCAGCAGAAGTACCAATTATTGTAGCTGTTAATAAAATGGATAAGGAATCTGCCAATCCAGACCGCGTAATGCAAGAGTTAACTGAATATGGATTAGTACCAGAGGCTTGGGGTGGGGATACTATTTTTGTTCCTATTTCTGCCCTTAAAGGAGAAGGAATTGACAATCTTCTGGAAATGATACTTCTTGTAAGCGAGGTTGAAGAATTTAAGGCTAATCCTAAACGAAGTGCTGTAGGAACTGTAATCGAGGCTCAATTAGATAAAGGCCGCGGATCAGTTGCAACTCTGCTCGTTCAAAACGGTACTTTAAAAGTAGGAGATCCGATTGTTGTTGGAAATACTTTTGGCCGAGTACGTGCAATGGTCAATGATCTTGGACGCCGTGTGAAACAAGCAGGACCATCAACACCAGTAGAGATTACAGGTCTTAATGATGTACCTCAAGCTGGGGATCGCTTCGTTGTACTTTCTGATGAGAAGACAGCTCGCCAAATTGGAGAGTCTCGTGCTCAGCAAGCCCTTCAAGCCCAGCGTAGTGAGAAGACAAAAATTAGCTTGGATAACTTGTTTGAACATATGAAACAAGGAGAAATGAAGGATTTAAATGTTGTTGTTAAGGCAGATGTCCAAGGTACTGCAGAAGCACTTACAACAGCCTTGCAAAAGATTGATGTTGAAGGTGTAAATGTTCGTATTCTTCATACTGGAGCAGGAGCTATTAATGAATCAGATATTACACTTGCTGCAGCATTTAACGCGTTTGTTGTCGGATTTAATGTACGCCCTGACAATAACGCTAAGCGTGCTGCGGAAGCTGAAGGTGTAGATATTCGCCTGCATAGAGTTATTTACAAAGTAATCGAAGAAATCGAATTGGCTATGAAAGGAATGCTTGATCCAGAATTTGAAGAAAAAATTATTGGTCAAGCAGAAGTTCGTCAAACATTTAAAGTATCAAAAGTTGGAACAATTGCAGGTTCATATGTTACAGATGGAAAAATTACTCGGGATAGCGGAGTACGCTTGATCCGTGATGGCATTGTTATTTTTGAAGGGGAAGTGGATGCACTTAAGCGCTTCAAGGATGATGCTAAAGAGGTAAGTCAAGGATATGAATGTGGGATTACGATCAGAAACTTTAATGATGTAAAAGAAGGCGATGTTATTGAAGCCTTCGTTATGCAGGAAATTGAGCGAAAATGATCATTGGGCTTGCAGCTTGTGAATGTATCATTTATGACTCACATTCTTTAAAAGAAAAACGAGCTGTATTACAAAGAATTCTAACCCGTTTGAAACAAAAATATAATATATCTGTTTCTGAGGTAGATTATCAAGATGTATGGCAACGAACTAAAATAGCCATTGTTGCCGTATCATCTTCTCGAGTTTCTACGGAGCAAGAATTACAAAATGCCCTTAAATTAATTGATTCGTTTCCTGAAATTGAACGAACAATTACAGATATTGAGTGGGTTTAACTTTATTCAGTATTTATTTTCTATTTCAATTTGTGGGCAATGAATACAATTAGGAAACTATTCAGAAGGGGTTCAATACTTTCTGAATAAAGTTAAGCCTCCGGCGGATGCCTCAGATTTTTAAAGGAATTTATCGGGCTCTGCCCGATAAAAATCTGGGCGCAAATCCACCAAGGCGGATTTGATTAGAGGTGAATGAATTTGAGCCTTCGAGCAAATAAAGTTGGAGAACAAATGAAGAAGGAGCTTGGCGAAATTATCGGCCGTAAATTAAAAGACCCACGTGTTGGTTTTGTTACGGTAACCGATGTCCAAGTAACCGGAGATCTTCAGCAAGCAACCGTATTTATTTCTGTTCTTGGCGATGAGGAACAAAGAGAAAATACACTAAAAGGCCTAGCTAAAGCAAAAGGATTTATCCGTTCAGAGATTGGGCAGCGAATCCGCTTGCGTAAAACTCCAGAAATTTTCTTTGAATTTGATGAATCAATTGATTATGGCAATCGGATTGAAACTTTACTTCATCAAATACATGATGAAGATCGTTCAAAGGAAAACGAGGATTAATGATAGAAAAGGATGTGGATAGACATTTGTCTATCCATTTTTTTCGAATTAAAGAAGGAGGATCACTTGTGGAAGGTATATTGCCGTTATTTAAACCTAGGGGGATTACCTCACATGATTGTGTATTTAAGCTTCGCAAAATCTTAAAAATGAAAAGAATTGGCCATACAGGAACGCTAGACCCAGATGTGACAGGGGTTCTTCCGATTTGCTTAGGGAGAGCGACAAAAGTGGCTGAATATATTACAGATGCAGGAAAAGCATATGAAGGTGAAGTAACGATAGGGTATTCCACCACAACAGAGGATGCATCAGGTGAGACCGTTGAAGATAGGCCAATAACGAATTCATTTCCAAGAGAAGAAATTTTGGCTGTTTTGGAGAGCTTAACTGGTGAAATATCGCAAACCCCGCCAATGTATTCCGCTGTGAAAGTAAATGGAAAACGGCTTTATGAATATGCAAGACAAGGGATTACTGTTGAAAGGCCAACTAGAAGGGTAAAGGTTTATTCAATCGAACTTCTTGATGACCGTGAAATTTTCAGTGGAGAACGTATTCAATTCCGTTTCCGGGTTTCCTGCAGCAAGGGAACGTATATACGAACATTGGCTGTCATGATTGGAGAAAAACTTGGTTATCCTGCTCACATGTCTGAACTTGTCAGGATTCAATCTGCCTCATACTCCTTACAAGACTGCTTAACATTAGAAGAAATAGAAACCTTCGTTCAAGAAGGCACCCTTTTAGAAAAAATAAAGCCGCTTGAATCTGCGCTTTCTCATTTGCCCAAATATACGATAAATGATACAGTAGCAAAGAAAGTAAAAAATGGAGCAGTATTGCCCATACCAAGTCATTTATCTGAAACAGAAGGTCCCATTGTTGTTGAAACTGTAAACGGCATTGCTTTGGCGGTTTACGAGCATCATCAGCAAAAGCAAGGATTAATGAAACCAGTAAAGGTCATCCGAAACGAAACACTTTGAGAAAATAAGGCTTTGAATTAGAAAAAAAGGTGAACCATCATGGAAATAATTTCAATTAAACATCCGCATAATTTTAACAGGGACGAACTGCCGCCATTATCTATGGCATTAGGCTATTTTGACGGAGTTCATCTTGGACATCAGGCAGTGATCAAAAAGGCAAAGTCAATCGCTGCTGAGCACGGCTTCAAAAGCGCTGTCATGACCTTTGATCCTCATCCCTCTGTTGTATTAGGAAAAAGTGTAAAGCATGTTGAATATATTACTCCACTACGCGATAAAATCGAGTTAATTGCTAAATTAGGGATCGATTATGTATTTATCGTTAACTTTACAAGGGAGTTCGCAAGTCTATTGCCCCAAGAATTTGTAGATCAATATTTAATAGATCTGCATGTAAAACATGTAATAGCTGGCTTTGACTTTACATATGGCCGAATGGGTAAAGGAACGATGGAAACATTGCCATTCCATTCAAGGGAAAAATTCACCTATACAGTCGTTCCAAAATTAGCATCTAATAATAATGAGAAAATCAGCTCAACCTTAATACGGTCAATGATTCGTGAAGGCAGGCTGGAAGGAATTTTACTTACATTAGGCAGGCATTATTCTACCAATGGGACAGTTATTCATGGAGATAAAAGAGGAAGAACAATAGGGTTTCCAACGGCGAACATTGAATTACTGGACGATTACATCCTTCCCCCTACCGGAGTTTATTGTGTCCGCATTAACGTTCATGGAAATTGGCATGAAGGAGTATGCAATGTCGGCTATAAGCCAACCTTTAAAGAGGAAATGTCGAAAAAGCCATCTATCGAGGTTCATATTTTTGATTTTAATCAGGAAATTTACGGTCAGGAAGTAATGGTTGAATGGCATTTGCATTTACGTAAGGAACAAAAATTCAATGGAATACAAGAGCTTGTTGCTCAAATAGAAAAGGACAAAAGGTCAGCGCTAGCTTACTTTGAAAAAAACAATGTTTAGCCTTGCTTTTTGTCATAAAAAGTTGTATTCTTATTAACGTATCAAAAGAACCTTTGCTTGGCAAGTCGAGTCACCGACGCTTGCTCGGTAACAGGGGATTTACTATTTAGGAGGTGAAACGGATGGCAATCACTAAAGAACGTAAAAATGAACTAATTAATGAGTATAAAACTCATGAGAATGATACTGGATCTCCAGAAGTTCAAATCGCTGTCCTTACTGAGGAAATTAACAAATTGAACGATCATTTACGTACTCATAAGAAAGACCACCACTCACGTCGCGGTCTTTTGAAAATGGTAGGTAAACGTCGTAACCTGTTAACTTACCTGCGTAACAAAGACGTTCAACGTTACCGTGAGTTAATTAACAAATTAGGTTTACGTCGATAATAAGAAAAGCGGGAGTTTTCCCGCTTTTTTATTAGCTTAAAAAGAACACATGTTTACATACATAAAAGAGCCATTTTAACATGCAATAATATTGTACATACTATACATACACGGATTTCATACTTTTTCGAACATATTTGTTCAAATAATGTTTAGGTTTAGGTTTCCAATTCAAGTCGCTAAACCTCCATTGTGATAAGGTAGAGAGGGGTTACAAAATATGGGACAAGATAAACATATTTATTCTATAGATTGGGCTGGCCGCAATTTAACTGTTGAAATTGGACAGTTAGCAAAACAAGCAAATGGTGCAGTGCTAGTTCGCTATGGAGACACAGCTGTATTATGTACAGCAACGGCATCAAAGGAGCCGAAAAATTTAGATTTCTTTCCACTAACAGTTAATTACGAGGAAAGATTATACGCTGTTGGGAAAATACCTGGTGGATTTATTAAAAGAGAAGGCCGACCAAGTGAAAAAGCTATTTTGGCCAGCCGCTTAATTGATAGACCAATCCGCCCATTATTTGCTGATGGTTTCCGTAATGAAGTACAAGTAGTCAGCATGGTTATGAGTGTTGATCAAGATTGTTCATCAGAAATGGCGGCCATGTTTGGTTCTTCATTAGCCTTAAGTGTATCAGATATTCCTTTTGGAGGACCAATTGCTGGAGTAAGTGTTGGCCGTATTAATGGCGAATTCATTATTAACCCTACAGTAGATCAAGCAGATAAAAGCGATATTCATTTAGTTGTCGCTGGTACGAAGGATGCAATAAATATGGTTGAAGCAGGTGCATTAGAAGTACCTGAAGAAATCATGCTAGAAGCGATTATGTTTGGACATGAAGAAATTAAGCGATTAATCTCCTTTCAAGAAGAAATTGTAGCTGAAATCGGCAAAGAAAAACTTGAAATTGTTCTATTTGAACTTGATCAAGAATTAGAAGCTAAAGTTCGTTCAATTTGCGAACAAGACATGATCGCAGCTATTCAAGTTCAGGAAAAGCATGCACGCGAGGATGCGATTAAAGCTGTTAAAAATGGTGTAGTTGCAAAATTTGAAGAACAAGAGGCTTCTGAAGAAGACCTTAAACAAGTGAAACAAATTCTTGATAAAATTGTAAAAGGCGAAGTAAGAAGGCTGATTACAGAAGATAAGGTTCGTCCAGATGGGCGTGGCTTGGATGTCATTCGTCCATTATCTTCAGAGATCGGTATTTTGGCTAGAACACATGGTTCAGGACTATTTACTCGTGGACAAACTCAGGCATTAAGCGTATGTACATTGGGGGCACTAGGTGATGTTCAAATTCTAGATGGCCTAGGTATTGAGGAAGAAAAACGTTTTATGCATCATTACAACTTCCCTAATTTCAGCGTTGGAGAAACTGGACCGATGAGAGGGCCAGGCCGTCGTGAAATTGGACATGGTGCACTAGGAGAGCGTGCTTTGGAGCCTGTTATTCCATCCGAAAAAGATTTCCCTTACACAGTCCGTTTAGTATCTGAAGTATTGGAATCTAATGGATCTACTTCACAGGCAAGTATTTGTGCAAGTACCCTTGCTATGATGGATGCCGGTGTACCAATTAAGGCTCCTGTTGCAGGGATCGCGATGGGTCTAATTAAGTCAGGAGAGCATTACTCTATTCTGACAGATATCCAAGGAATGGAAGATCATTTAGGAGATATGGACTTTAAAGTTGCTGGTACGGCTAAAGGCGTAACAGCTTTACAAATGGATATTAAAATTGAAGGTCTTTCCCGTGAAATATTAGAAGAAGCTCTTCAGCAAGCGAAAAAAGGCCGCATGCAAATTCTTGACTCAATGCTAAGTACGATTGCTCAGCCAAAACAAGAGCTGTCCAAATACGCTCCTAAGATCTTGACAATGCATATTAACCCAGATAAGATTCGTGATGTTATTGGACCGAGCGGAAAGCAAATCAATAAGATTATTGAAGAGACTGGCGTAAAAATTGATATTGAACAAGATGGTACAGTATTCATCTCTTCAACTGATGAAGAAATGAACCAAAAAGCGAAGAAAATTATTGAGGACATTGTTCGTGAGGTTGAAGTCGGACAAATGTATCTTGGTAAAGTAAAGCGAATTGAAAAATTCGGAGCATTTGTTGAAATATTTAACGGAAAAGATGGACTTGTCCACATTTCAGAGCTTGCTGAAGAACGTGTTGGCAAAGTAGAGGATGTCGTATCAATAGGGGACGAATTACTTGTTAAAGTAACCGAAATTGATAAACAAGGCCGTGTAAACTTATCACGTAAAGCTGTCCTCCGTGAGCAGCGCGAACAGAAAGAACAAGCACAACAATAATTACTAGCAAAAGCATGATTTATTATTAAAGGAAAGAGTCAGGACGGGAGGGCCCCCCTGACTCTTTCCATATACATACCCATTGTTAAAAATTAACTTTAATAAGGAAATCCACCTCGTTCTACCTTGTCCTCTTAAAACATATGGTTTATGGAAGGAGGCAAGGATTATGAAAAAGTGGATTTATTTAAGTATAATTGTTATTGTTGCATTTTTTTTCGTAAACAATCCGTTAACGAATCAATACATTACTGGTTTAAAAGCTGATTCTATTTCTGTTTCCAAACAAAATGATCCATTATATAGAGAAATAACTGCCCGAGCTGCAGACTATTATATTCCCCCGCAGGATGCGAAGATTGATCGAATTTGGAAAGCGATGCCTGGTTTAAATGGATTACAGGTTGATATAGTCGCTTCATATAAAAAAATGAAGCCTGATGGAGAATTTAAGGAAGAAAGGCTTGTTTTTAAACAAGTTCAGCCTAAAGTTCAATTAAACGATTTGCCGCCTTCTCCTACATATAAAGGACATCCAGAAAAAGAGATGGTTAGTTTCATTATCAATGTAGCCTGGGGAAATGAGTATTTAACAGATGTGCTTGCAACGTTAAAGAAACATAACGTTTCGGCAAGTTTTTTCTTAGAGGGAAAATGGGCTCAAAATAATCCCGAACTGGCAAAAATGATAGAAGAAGCAGGACATGAAATTGGTAACCATTCATATTCTCAACCTAATATGGCAAAAATATCAACAAGTAAAATGAGGGAAGAAATACAAAAAACGAATGATGTTCTTAAGGCTATTACAGATAAGCCTGTAAAATGGTTTGCCCCGCCTAGTGGAAGCTTTCGTGATGAAACGGTACAAATCGCCTCACAGGAAAGCTTAAGAACGGTTATATGGTCGGTTGATACTGTCGATTTGAAAAAGCCTTCCCCTGAGGAATTGCTAAATCGGGTTATGAGTAAGGTTCATAATGGGGCGATCATCTTAATGCACCCTACAAGCCCAACAGAAAGGTCGCTAGATCAGTTAATCATTGGGCTGAAGAAGCAGGACTTTCAAATTGGAACCGTTTCCGAGCTTTTGAGTTCTGATCGAAAGGCTGATAATCTTAATTTTGGAAAAGTTAATAGTAAGGAAAATAACAACTAAAATTATTGCATCTCTGTTAAAGGAACAGGAGGAACTTATTTGATTAAAAAGTATACATGCCAAAATGGTGTAAGAGTCGTATTAGAAAATATTCCACACGTTCGTTCCGTTGCCATCGGTGTTTGGATTGGAACTGGATCTAGAGATGAAAACCTAGAGAATAACGGAATTTCCCATTTTCTTGAACATATGTTTTTTAAGGGAACAAAAACAAGATCAGCACGTGAGATCGCTGAATCATTTGACAGTATTGGCGGACAGGTGAATGCTTTTACTTCAAAAGAATACACTTGCTATTATGCAAAGGTTCTCGATACTCATGCAGATTTTGCACTTGAGGTTTTAGCGGATATGTTCTTTAACTCTACATTTGTGGAAGAAGAGCTGAATAAAGAGAAAAACGTTGTTTATGAAGAAATTAAAATGTATGAGGATACGCCTGATGATATCGTTCATGACTTGCTTAGCAAAGCCATTTATGAAACTCATCCCCTTGGCTATCCGATATTAGGCACAGAGGAAACACTTGCTGCCTTTAATGGTGATACATTAAGGGAATATGTTCACGACATGTATACGCCTGAAAAAGTGGTCATTTCAATTGCCGGCAATATTTCTGAATCTTTTATTCGTGAAGTTGAGAAATATTTCGGATCCTATGAAGGCGGCAATCATGAAAAAACTGAGCATAGCCTTGAATTTCATCCAAATAAGGTTGTTCGGAAAAAGGATACAGAGCAGGCCCATTTATGTATTGGTTTTGAAGGACTGCAGGTTGGCCATCCAGAAATGTACAATTTAATTATTCTCAATAATGTTCTTGGCGGCAGCATGAGCAGCCGGTTATTCCAGGACGTTAGGGAACAAAAGGGACTCGCCTATTCAGTATTTTCTTATCATTCAGCCTACCAGGATGCGGGGATTGTTACACTCTACGGAGGAACTGGAGCTAAGCAATTAGATGTCTTATTTGAAACGATGCAAGAAACATTAAGCAAGCTTAAACAAGATGGAATTACAGAAAAGGAATTAAATAATAGCAAGGAACAGCTTAAAGGGAGTCTGATGCTCAGCCTGGAAAGCACAAATAGCCGGATGAGCCGAAATGGCAAAAATGAACTATTACTGAAGCGTCATCGATCATTAGATGAAATCATTGAACAAATTGATGCTGTATCAAAAAAAGGTGTAAATGACATGGCAAATTCCATATTCACTGATAAATATGCCGTATCCCTAATTAGCCCTAATGGCGAGTTGCCAAAAAGCATATAAACCGTAATAACAGTCTGTTTAAATAGCAGACTGTTTTTTGTTTTTGCGGTAAGTTGATTTATAGTCTAAAAAACAAGGAATAACGATAAATTGTATTGAGAGGGGGGAAGGCCGTGAGACTTAGTGAACTTAGTGGAAAAGAAATCGTTGACGTGAAAAAAGCAGAAAGATTAGGGGTGCTTGGGCAAACAGATCTTGAAATAAACGAAAAAAGTGGACAAATACAGGCATTAGTCATTCCATCTTTGAAATGGTTTGGGCTCAAAAGGCAAGGAGATGAGATACGTGTACCCTGGAGCCACATTAAAAGGATCGGAACTGATATGATTATTTTAGATATGCCAGATGAGGAAGATGCAAATGAATAGTAAATATGTAACGGATTAAATAGATTGGCTAAAGCCAGTCTATTTTTTTTTAATAAAATTCTTTTTAGTAAAAAAATTAGGCTAAAACCTAGTGCCCACTTACTTTTCTTCTCACCAGAAAACAAACCTCAACTCATATTTAAAGCCTTTTATTAGATGGAAAACTCACCGATTTAGCCTTCCGTACATAGGATGTTGAAGTAGTGAAATAACACAGTACCTGTAACACTCTTTAGAAGAAGGTGAGGGTTTCATGCTAACAGACATCCAAATTGCTGTTATTGGCGGAGATGCTAGGCAGCTGGAAATTATACGCAAACTAACCGAGCTGGATGCCAAGCTTTCATTAATTGGATTTGAACAACTAGATCATGCCTTTACTGGGGCTGTTAAAGAAAAAATAGATGAAGTTGACTTTTCAAATAAGGATGTTGTCATATTACCTGTTCCTGGAACTGGCTTAGATGGTCAAATTGAAACAATATTTTCTAATGAAAAAGTATATTTACGGAAAGAAATGCTTTTGGAAACGCCTTCCCATTGTACGATCTATTCAGGAATAAGCAATTCATATTTAGACAGTCTGACTAAGCAGGCGAATAGACGTCTCGTTAATTTATTTGAACGGGATGATGTAGCCATTTATAACTCAATTCCCACAGTGGAGGGAACAATTATGATGGCCATACAGCATACTGATATTACCATTCATGGGTCAAACATTACCGTTCTCGGCCTTGGAAGAGTTGGGATGAGTGTTGCAAGAGTCTTTGATTCTCTTGGAGCCAAGGTAAAAGTGGGTGCGAGAAAAAGTGAACATATTGCAAGGATTTCTGAAATGGGTTTAATTCCATTTCATTTAAAGGATTTAGAAAATGAAGTAAAGGATGCAGATATTTGTATCAATACGATTCCACATTTAGTAGTTACGGCTTCTGTCATTGCAAAAATGCCAGTTCATACTCTCATTATTGATCTTGCTTCTAAACCGGGAGGGACAGACTTTAGGTATGCTGAAAAAAGGGGAGTAAAGGCATTACTCGCACCTGGTCTCCCAGGAATCGTTGCACCTAAAACAGCCGGAAAAATATTAGCGAAGGTTCTTTCCCAATTAATAAAAGAAGATAGTGTTAAGCGAAAGGGGAATATTTAATATGAGTTTAAAAGGAAAACGTATCGGTTTTGGTCTGACAGGATCCCATTGCACATACGATGCGGTGTTCCCGGAAATAGAGAAGCTTGTCAATGCTGGGGCTGAAGTATTGCCTGTTGTTACCTTTACAGTTAAAAGTACTGAAACAAGGTTTGGAAAAGGGGAAGATTGGGTACAAAGAATTGAAGAATTAACTGGAAATAAAGTAATAGACACCATTGTGAAGGCAGAGCCCTTAGGTCCGAAAATTCCGTTAGATTGTATGGTAATCGCCCCCTTAACAGGAAATTCTATGAGTAAATTTGCAAACGCAATGACAGATTCCCCTGTATTAATGGCTGCAAAGGCAACGCTAAGGAATCAAAAGCCTGTTGTTTTAGGAATATCCACAAACGATGCTCTTGGCTTAAATGGCGTGAATTTAATGAGATTAATGGCAACGAAAAATATTTATTTTATCCCTTTTGGCCAGGATGATCCAGAGAGAAAACCAAACTCAATAGTTGCTAGAATGACAGCTTTATCTGAAACGATCGAAGCTGCTATTGCAGGTAAGCAATTCCAGCCTGTGCTTGTGGAAAGATATAAAGACGAGGAATAAAGGATTTCCCCAATTTTCTAGCAAAAAGTTTATTACTTTAAAGAATGAATATGTTAAAATGTATGTTATTATAAGAAAATTCATTATGTTTCTTTAGTAATGTTTTTGCTAGAAAGTATTTTTTGAGAGGGGAAAAAACAAATGGAACAGAAAAAAGGATTTCATGTAGCAGTTTTAGGAGCAACAGGAGCAGTAGGGCAGCAAATGCTTGATACACTTGAGAAAAAGAACTTTCCAATCGAAAAGCTAACCTTACTTTCTTCTGCACGTTCAGCGGGAAAAAAGGTTCATTATAAAGGCGAAGAATTAACAGTTCAGGAAGCAACGCCAGAAAGCTTTGCAGGCGTTGATATAGCATTATTTAGTGCAGGTGGAAGTGTTTCGAAAGAAATGGCGGCTCATGCTGTTTCTCATGGGGCAATTGTAGTTGATAATACAAGTGCTTTCCGTATGGATGAAGATGTGCCGCTTGTTGTGCCAGAAGTCAATGAACAAGACCTTCACAATCATAAAGGAATTATTGCAAATCCAAACTGTTCAACGATTCAAATGGTTGTAGCTTTAGAACCTGTCCGTCAGAAATACGGTTTAAATAAGGTGATCGTTTCAACATACCAGGCTGTTTCGGGATCAGGTGCAGCTGCAGTTGAAGAACTTAATGAGCAAACAAAGGCAATCATAAATGGCGAATCCTTTGAGCCTGCCATTCTTCCTGTAAAAAGCGATAAGAAGCATTATCAAATTGCCTTTAACGCAATTCCGCAAATTGATAAGTTTACAGAGAACGGCTTTACATTTGAAGAAATGAAAATGATAAATGAAACAAAAAAGATCATGAATCTTCCTGAACTTCAAGTTGCAGCGACATGTGTACGTTTACCAGTTGCAACTGGGCACTCAGAATCTCTGTATTTCGAGGTGAATGAAGAAGGAGTTAGCTCACAAGAAATTAAAGAGCTTCTAAAAGACTCCCCTGGGGTTATTTTACAAGATGATCCAGACAATCAAATATACCCGATGCCTGCTGATTGTGTAGGCAAGAGCGATGTATTTGTAGGACGTATCCGCAAGGACTTAGATCACCCAACGGGCTTCCATATGTGGGTTGTATCAGACAATCTATTAAAGGGAGCTGCCTGGAACTCCGTCCAAATTGCAGAAAGCTTAGTAAAACTTGGCTTAGTAAAATAACAGCGTTCACGTTAAGTTTTTCATTTCATATTATGATTTTGAGCATTCAAAATGTTGGAGCTAGAAATTTCTAGCTCCAAATATTATCCTTCCTCTCTATCCATAAACTTATAGTTTAGCCTTTTACCAATGAAGAGTTTTATAGAGGTGTAATAATGAAAATAATTGTCCAAAAATTTGGAGGCACGTCAGTTCGCAATGAGAAAAGCAGGGCACATGCTTTAAAACACATCAAAAAAGCCCGATTAGAGGGGTTTAAGATAGTCGTTGTTGTATCAGCAATGGGACGATTAGGTGATCCATATGCGACGGATACGTTACTTTCGCTCGTAGAAACAAATAAATCATTGATTAATAAAAGGGAAACTGATCTTTTACTATCCTGTGGAGAAATTATTTCAAGTATTGTTTTTACAAATATGCTTTTGGAGCATGGCATAAAAGCAACGGCCTTGACAGGTGCGCAAGCAGGTTTTCGAACGAATCACGAACATATAAACGCGAAAATTATCGATATGAAATGTGATAGGCTTCTTAAAATGCTTGAAGATCACGATGTAGTCGTAGTAGCTGGATTTCAAGGTGCTGCCAAGAATTGGGATGTCACAACGATCGGCAGAGGCGGCAGCGACACATCAGCAGCAGCTTTAGGAGCGGCCCTAAATGCGGAATGGATTGAAATATTTACAGATGTTGATGGCATCATGACAGCTGACCCAAGTATCGCAGAAAATGCACGTCCTCTATCTATTGTCACTTATACAGAAGTATGCAATATGGCTTATCAAGGAGCAAAAGTCATACATCCTCGAGCTGTTGAAATTGCCATGCAGGCTAAAATCCCCATTCGAATTCGATCTACCTATACAGAAAATTTAGGAACCCTTGTGACAGCTATTAATAAGGAACAGCAGGGAATAGACATCAAGGAAAGAATTGTTACAGGAATTGCCCATCTCCCAAATATTACACAAATCAAAGTGCAGGCTAAGAAGGATCAATATAATTTGCAAGCCGAGGTTTTTAAGGCTATGGCAAATGAAGGAATCAGTGTCGATTTTATTAATATTTATCCAAATGGCGTTAATTATACAGTTTCAGAAGAAATGACAGAGAAAGCCATTCAGATATTAGAACAATTAAATCATACTCCTCTTGTTGAGAAAGATTGTGCGAAAGTATCTGTCGTTGGAGCTGGCATGCAAGGTGTACCAGGAGTCGCATCAAAAATTGTTACGGCATTGTCAGAGCAGGAAATAAGGATTTTACAATCTGCGGATAGCCATACTACTATATGGGTTCTTGTTAAACAGCATGATTTAGCTAAAGCAATCAATGCTTTACATGATGCGTTCCAGCTTGAAAAGGATTATACAGTTCCTGAGAATACTGAATTTTGGAAGATTAAAGGAGTGTAGCAATGATTCAGTTAGGCCGGGTTTCGACAGCGATGGTTACTCCATTTGATAGAAAGGGTCATATTGATTTCCCGAAAACTACTCAGCTTATTAATCATTTAATTGAAAATGGCACAGAATCTCTTATCGTAGCTGGGACTACAGGCGAGTCTCCTACCTTAACGAATGAAGAAAAAATCGCCTTATTCCAGCATGTGGTTAAAGTAGTCGACAAAAGAATTCCAGTTATTGCGGGAACAGGCAGTAATAACACATACGCTTCCATTGACTTAACAAAACGGGCAGAGCAAATAGGTGTTGACGGGATCATGGTTGTGGCACCCTATTACAACAGACCAAATCAAGCTGGACTTTTTCAGCATTTTAAAGCTATTGCTGAAAGTACGAAGCTGCCAGTGATGGTTTATAATATTCCAGGAAGAGCATCTGTCAACATTGAACCTGAAACCATTATCAGCCTATCTAAAATACAGAATATCTTTTCGGTGAAAGAAGCAAGCGGAAATTTAAATGCAATGGCCCGAATCATCTCAGAAACGGCTGAGGACTTTCAGCTTTACAGCGGGGATGATGGATTGACTATCCCTGTTCTGGCTATAGGCGGAATTGGTGTAGTCTCAGTGGCGTCCCATATTATTGGAAATGAAATGCAAGAGATGATTGGAGCATTTTTGAATGGAGAAATTGAAAAAGCGGCAAGTCTCCATCAAGACCTCCTCCCAATCATGGAAGGACTCTTCACAGCCCCAAGCCCTGTTCCGGTAAAAACAGCGTTACAATTAAAGGGATTAGATGTGGGTTCCGTAAGATTGCCGCTAGTACCGCTAACAGAGCAGGAAAGAAGTAGATTATCGGCTTTATTAAAATAAAAATATAATTTATGAGCCAGTCAGTTTTTTGCTGATTGGCTTTTTAATTTGGACTAGAATGGCCCCCTCCGCTTTTCTTCTTGTCTAGCTCCGGGGGCCATCGGCTCGAGGTCATAAGCCAAATCCTCACAAAAGGAAAGAACGCCTTTTGCAAGGCTTCGTCTTATGCTTGTCGCCGATAAGCGGGCCCCCTCCGCTTTTCTTCTTGTCATGGTTTTCTTTCTTCAAGTATAATATTGGTAACTGATCTAAGGTCGGGCAACTGAAAATAGGAGGATTTTAACATTGAACACTAGAAAGAATGAAAGCATCAAGATTGTGGCACTGGGGGGAGTAGGTGAATTTGGCAAGAATATGTACCTCGCGGAGGTAGATGAAGACATATATGTTTTAGATGCAGGATTCATGATACCGGAAAATGAAATGTTCGGAATAGATATTGTCATACCTGACTTCACTTATCTCGCACAAAATAAAGAAAGGGTTAAAGGAATCTTTTTGACACATGGTCATGAAGATCATATCGGTGCCCTATCATATATATTAAGAGATATTAATGTTCCTGTATATGGCACGAAGCTGACGCTTGCATTAGCAAAAGCGAAAATGAAAGAACAGGAATTTAAAGGTCAAATCAATTTTGTGGAGATTCATTCGGACTCTAAGATCGAATTTCAATCTGCGGACGTGTCATTTTTTCATACAACCCACAGCATTCCAGACAGCGTT
Source organism: Bacillus sp. DTU_2020_1000418_1_SI_GHA_SEK_038 (assembly GCF_032341175.1). Classification (NCBI taxonomy): domain Bacteria; kingdom Bacillati; phylum Bacillota; class Bacilli; order Caryophanales; family Bacillaceae; genus Bacillus; species Bacillus sp. DTU_2020_1000418_1_SI_GHA_SEK_038. Next base: position 1,941,759 of record NZ_CP135435.1, read on the forward strand.
GGAATTTGTATACATACTTCAGAGGGAAGTATCGTTTACACTGGGGATTTTAAATTTGATCAAGCGGCGACTTCTTATTACAAGCCTGAGATAGGAAAAATGGCGAGAATCGGTGAAGATGGTGTTCTTTGCTTGCTTTCTGACAGTACGGAGGCAGATAAACCGGGTCATACCCAATCGGAAGCCAAAGTAATCAGCCAAGTAACCGATGCCTTTTTTAATGCTCCAGGTCGAATCATCGCTGCATCTTTGGCATCTGATTTAATAAGAATTCAGCATATTTTTGATGCAGCCTATAAAAGCAGAAGAAAAGTTGCGATCCTTGGCAAATTCTCGCAATCAGCTTTCGGTATCGCACTTCAGCTTGGGTATTTACAGGTACCCGAGGAATTAATCATTCCCATTTCTGAAGTCAATCAATATCCGGATGATGAAATTGTTATTCTACTAACGGGATCCCAAGGAGAGCCCATTGAAGTTTTGCAAAAAATGTCCAAGCAGCTTCATAAGCAGATCAATATTAAACAGGGTGATACTGTCATGCTAACTGCCTTCCCTATTAGAGGGAGTGAGGTAATCATTTTTAAGACGACTGATATGCTTTTTCGTGCAGGAGCAAATGTTATTTCCGGAAAGGGTGCATTTGGCACATCAAGCCACGGAAGCCAGGAAGAGCTTAAATTTATGATTAATTTAATGCAGCCGAAATTCTTTATTCCTGTTCATGGTGAATATCGCATGTTAAAGGCACATGCCAAAGTTGCTTTGGAAACCGGTTTAACGAATGATCAAATATTCATCCCTGAAAAAGGCGAGGTTGCAGAAATAAAAGAAGGCCGAATTCGCCCCGCTGGCAGAATTCCATCGGGTAATGTTCTAATTGATGGAAGTGGAATCGGAGATGTCGGAAATATTGTATTAAGGGACAGGAAGCTCCTTTCCCAGGATGGGATATTACTTGTCGTTGTAACCTTAAATAAAAAGGAAAAAAGCATATGTGCTGGACCTGAAATTATTTCTAGAGGATTTGTCTACGTAAGAGAATCAGAGGAACTATTAATTGAGGCAACAAAGAAGGTCAGAGAAATTGTCGAAAAAAACATATCAAAAGAAACCTTCGATTGGTCAGGTATTAAGCAAGATATGAGAGATGTATTGAATCAGTATCTTTATGAAAAAACGAAACGAAGACCAATGATTTTACCTATTATTATGGAGGTTTAGAATCGAAGCACAGCTTTAGGCAGCTGTGCTTTTCGTATTATTAATGGGTATTAACCGAACACCGAATGAAAAAACTCCCAAAGTCCATACTAAACCCATATGGCTTTTTTGGTTCTTTAATTTGGCTTGAAGGGAGAAAATAAGATATGAATAATGATTATAAACAAAGCAGCTCTCAAAATGAGGAGCAGGACCAGCCGAAGGAAGGACAATCCTCAGGTCTTATTGAAAAAATTCAACAGTTAGGGCAAACGAATGTTCCGCAGCTGTCACAGGACTCAAAGATACACTGTTTAACGATTGTTGGTCAAATTGAGGGGCATCTTCAACTGCCTCCACAAAATAAAACAACGAAATATGAACACCTCATCCCCCAAATTGTTGCAATTGAGCAAAACCCAAAAATAGAAGGGCTATTAGTCATATTAAATACAGTAGGCGGAGATGTAGAAGCGGGTCTAGCCATATCAGAAATGCTAGCATCCTTATCAAAGCCAACTGTATCGATCGTGCTCGGCGGAGGGCATTCAATTGGAGTACCGATTGCTGTTTCATGTGACCATTCATTTATCGTTGAAAGCGCGACAATGACCATCCATCCGATTAGATTGACTGGCTTAGTGATTGGTGTGCCTCAAACCTTTGAATACTTAGATAAAATGCAAGAACGGGTCATTAATTTTGTTACGAAGAACTCTAATATTTCAGAGGAATATTTTAAGGAATTAATGTTTGCCAAAGGGAATTTAACGAGAGACATTGGCACGAATGTAGTAGGGAAAGATGCTGTTGAGTGCGGATTAATCGATAGCGTGGGCGGAATTGGTGCTGCAATGAAAAGGTTGAATGAATTGATAGACATTAATAAAAAGAAGAATGAAGGGATGGTCCAATGATCCTTTATACAATGATGCCGCAGGAGCTTATTTACCAAACGAACGAAAGTGAATTTGGAAAACAAAAAGTCGTATCTTATCAGGGAATTCCGGTGCTAGTGAACATGGATGAAGGCCAAACCGGCACAGTAATTCGTATTATGAGCAGTGATCCCGCTCATTTCATGGATGAAGCATGTTTTCCAGGGGCGAAAATTACTTTAACATTACAGTGAATGAAGACGATGTGTTATAATAGATTTAACTTCAGGGCAGCCAAAATATGGCTGCTTTCTTCTTTCAATACATAATATAAATATTCGGTGCATGTTTTATAAATCTATTGTTTAAGATGGAAATAAGAAGATAATACAAGGTGATCATATGGCCAAAAAGAAGCGAAGGCAATCTAGAAAAAAAGAAAATATTAAATCAACAATTAAGTTTGAGCTTATTGGTCTCGCGCTGCTTGCTTTAGGTGTTATTGCAATGGCAAAGCTAGGAAAAGCAGGGGATTGGACCGTGCTGTTTTTTCAGTTTTTCATGGGGGATTGGTATATATTAGGTGTTTTGGGCATGATCGTTTTTGCCAGTTATATCATGTGGAAAAGAACACTGCCAAATTTCTTTAGCACTAAATTGGTAGGCTGTTATTTAATCATTTGCTCTATTCTATTACTTAGTCATACTACCCATATTGAATTATTAACGAATAGCGGAAAGGTACAAAACCCAAGTGTGATTAAACAGACCTTCGAAATGTTTGAGATGGTAAGGAATAGTGAAACGAGCACAGAGAAATTATATGGAGGCATGATCGGAGCTATTCTTATTGCAGTATTCTTTTATTTATTCGATGTTGCTGGAGCCAAATTCATTGCTTTAATAATGATTATCATTGGAATTACATTAGTAACGGGCAGAACGTTTGGCGAGGCATTTGGAAAGCTTCTAACAGCTATTGGGAAATTTATGAAAAATCAATGGGATGCCTTCATTCTCGATATGAAAGAATGGGGCAGAAACCGTAAAGTGAAAAGAAGTTCAAGGCGTGAAAAGGCAAAAGAACAAAGAAGCAGGGCAGAGGAAGAGATTACAACAGAGCCCGTAATTAAAATTAATAGTGCGAGTGAGCAAAATGAAGATTCACATCCAGAACCTATAATTTCTAGTTTTGCTGAAAAGGCTATTTATGAACCAAATAAACAGGTGGAAATAGAAACAATAACAAGAGTGGCAAACCAGTCAGATCCAGAGTCAGGACCGCCTATCACATTCGCAGAAGTAGAAAACGTGGATTATGAATTGCCGCCTATTAATCTGCTTAAGCTGCCTAGACAAACAGATCAAAGCGGCGAATATGAGTTAATACATGCTAATGCAGCAAAGCTTGAAAGGACTTTTCAAAGTTTTGGCGTTAAAGCAAGAGTGACTCAGGTTCATCTAGGACCAGCTGTAACGAAATATGAGGTGCATCCAGATGTGGGAGTTAAGGTCAGTAAGATTGTTAGTTTGCATGATGATTTGGCCCTGGCGCTTGCAGCAAAGGACATTAGAATCGAGGCCCCGATTCCTGGGAAATCTGCGATTGGGATTGAAGTGCCAAATTCTGAAGTCGCAATGGTTTCGCTTAGAGAAGTCATTGAAGCAAACCAATATGAGAGGCCAGATTCAAAGCTATTAATTGGATTAGGCCGAGATATTACGGGTGAATCAGTTTTAGCAGAATTAAATAAAATGCCCCATCTATTAGTGGCTGGTGCAACTGGCAGCGGTAAAAGTGTGTGCATTAACGGAATCATCACAAGTGTATTAATGCGGGCAAAGCCGCATGAAGTGAAATTAATGATGATTGACCCCAAAATGGTTGAATTGAATGTATATAATGGGGTCCCACACTTGCTTGCTCCTGTTGTTACGGATCCAAAAAAAGCATCACAGGCACTAAAAAAAGTTGTGAATGAAATGGAAAGACGCTATGAGCTATTTTCACATACAGGAACAAGAAATATTGAAGGATATAATGAATACGTAAAAAGACATAATGCGGAAGAAGAAGCACAGCAGCCGCTGCTGCCATACATCGTTGTGATTGTGGACGAGCTTGCTGATTTAATGATGGTAGCATCCTCTGATGTAGAAGATGCAATCACTAGGCTTGCTCAAATGGCGCGTGCAGCTGGAATACATTTAATCATTGCTACCCAGCGTCCTTCTGTAGATGTCATTACAGGTGTTATTAAGGCGAATATACCTTCTAGGATTGCCTTTGCTGTTTCCTCTGCAACTGATTCAAGAACCATTCTTGATATGGGTGGAGCGGAGAAGTTGCTAGGCAGAGGAGATATGCTCTTCCTTCCAGTTGGTGCTTCTAAGCCTGTTCGGATTCAAGGTGCTTTTTTATCAGATGAAGAAGTTGAGGATGTCGTTAATTTTGTTATCGAACAGCAGAAGGCACAATATCAAGAAGAGATGATTCCAGATGAAATACCGGAAACAACGTCAGAAGTTGATGATGACTTATACGAAGAAGCAGTTGAACTTATATTAGAAATGCAAACAGCTTCTGTCTCTATGCTGCAGCGCAGATTTCGAATTGGCTATACGCGAGCTGCCCGCCTCATTGATGAAATGGAAGCAAGAGGAATCGTTGGTCCTTATGAAGGCAGTAAGCCACGGGCTGTACTGCTTGGCAAGCCATCTGAGGAAGCTAGCTCATAGAACTTTTTCTGAAAGACTCGTTTTTGCTAAAACGGGTCTTTTTGGCAGGAAATAAAACTTTATTAAAAAATGTGTTATACTAATATAATTACAATCTGATGGCGTCCTACCAACTGTTTGACGCGTTTTTTACTATTTTTTAATAATTTCTGTTTCATTATTAACTAAAAAATGATATAGTATTTTCGATTAGTAGGAAAGATTGAACATCAGAGGTCTGATGTCTCCGAGAAAAATGGTTGGAGGAACCTGCATGTCCATAAAGTCAGATAACCGGCATTTATATTTACAAGTGATTGATCGCTTAAAGCAAGACATTGAAGATGGAAGATACAAAGAAAAAGAGAAGCTTCCGTCTGAATTTGATCTCGCAAAACAACTTGGCGTCAGTAGAGCAACTCTTCGTGAAGCGCTTCGTATTCTGGAAGAAGAAAACGTTATCATTCGCAGGCATGGGGTTGGGACCTTTGTAAATGCAAAGCCGTTGTTCACATCGGGAATCGAACAATTAAATAGTGTTACTGACATGATATTGAATGCAGGAATGAAGCCGGGAACCATTTTCTTAAGCTCATCTACAATTGGACCGACTGAAGAAGATATTCGCCGCTTTTCATGTTCTGAGGAAGAGGAAATAGCTGTGATTGAGAGGGTAAGAACCGCTAACGGTGAACCTGTGGTGTATTGTATTGATAAAATTCCAGTTTCAATTCTCACTGATACATTCACTCATGAGCAGGAATCATTATTGAGTTTACTGGAAAAAAGAGCAAATCGAAAAATTACATATGCAATCACCCAAATTATACCGCTCGGTTATCATGAAAAAGTTTCCCCGATCCTAGAGTGTGATCCTGAAACTGCTTTGCTCGTTTTGAAGCAAATGCATTTTGATGAAGCGGATGAACCCATTCTTTATTCAGTCAATTATTTTAGAGCGGATAAGTTTAGCTTCCATGTTCTTAGGAAAAGGTTATAGTTCACTCCTAGGAAAAATAAGCTATTAGTAGCTCTAAGGCTTTTCTACTATCAGATTATTATAATTATAGGGGGTCAATACATTGAAAAAGCGAAAATTTGGTTTAGCGCTATCTCTAGTGCTAGCAGCTGGAACAATATTAGGTGCTTGTGGAAAGTCGGATGAAAAAGATGGCGACACAGCTAAAACAGAAAATAATGAAAGTGCTTTCTCTGTTGCCATGGTAACAGATGTTGGTGGGGTAGATGATAAATCATTTAACCAATCAGCTTGGGAAGGTCTTAAGGAGTTTGGAAAGAATCACGGACTCGAAAAAGGGAAAGGCGGATTTGACTATCTGCAATCTAAATCAGATGCTGACTACTCCACTAACTTAAATAAACTTTCTCGTGAAGGGTTTAATTTAGTATTTGGTGTTGGCTTCCTAATGGTAGAAGATATTAATAAAATTGCTGAGCAGCAAAAGGACACTCATTTCGGGATTATTGATGGTGTTGTAGAACAGCCAAACGTTGTAAGTGTACTGTTTAAAGAGCAGGAAGCGGCATTCCTTGCAGGGGTAGCTGCTGCAAAAGCAACCAAATCTAATCAAATTGGCTTTATTGGCGGAATGGAAATTCCAGTAATTGAGCGTTTCGAATCGGGCTTCTTAGCTGGTGTACAATCTGTTAACCCTGATATTAAAGTAAATGTTCACTATACAGGAGCTTTTGATAAGGCTGAACTTGGAAAAACGACTGCTGCACAAATGTATTCTTCAGGTGTTGACGTTATTTTCCACGCTGCAGGCGGTACTGGTAATGGATTATTTACAGAAGCAAAAGATCTTAAGAAGAAAGATCCTGCAAGAGAAATTTGGGCAATTGGTGTTGACTCTGATCAGACTCTAGAAGGTGTCGTTGAAATTGACGGCAAAAATCATAACGTTATCCTTACATCTGCTATGAAAGGTGTAAAAACTGCTGTAATGGATATTTCTGAAAAATCAAAGGCTGGAAACTTCCCTGGCGGTGAAACATTAATATACGGTTTAGCTGAGGAAGGTGTAAATTTAGCGCCAATTAATGAAGAAATCGCTAATAAGGCTGATATTGAAGCCGCTGTAGGTGAATGGTCAGAAAAAATTAAGAGCGGTGAGATTACAGTTCCTGGTACTTTAGATGAGCTTGAAAACTTTAAAGTACAATAAGTAGAAATGTATTGGAGTTAGAAACTTCACATACTTGAAAAATGTAAATCTACTAATTTTTAATGAGGAATAAGCGGGTTTGTTAACCGGCCCCTTATTCCTTTTTTGAATTCAATGGAAATTTAATTGAAATGTAGAACAGATTTTTTTCTACATTTCAATTAAGGTTTTATTGGACTAAGTGATATATAAGTTATCAAAAAGGTCTGACATCTTACTACCAATACTTTCCTTTTATCTTGAGCAAGGAGTGAAAATGATGGAATATGTTATTGAAATGCTCAATATTCGTAAAGAATTTCCAGGGATTGTTGCAAACGACAACATCACCCTTCAATTAAAAAAAGGTGAAATTCATGCTTTATTAGGTGAAAATGGAGCAGGGAAATCAACGCTAATGAATGTCCTTTTCGGATTGTACCAGCCAGAAGCGGGTGAGATCCGTGTAAAGGGAAAACCCGTAAAAATTACAAATCCTAATATTGCAAATGACTTGGGAATTGGAATGGTGCATCAGCACTTTATGCTTGTTGATCCTTTTACGGTAACGGAAAATATCATTCTTGGAAAAGAAACGACAGCTGGCGGAAAGATTGATATAAAAAAAGCTGAAAAAGAAGTAAGAGAAATCTCTGAAAAATACGGCTTAGCAGTTGATCCTAAGGCGAAGATTGCTGATATTTCCGTAGGGATGCAGCAACGGGTTGAAATCTTAAAAACATTATATCGCGGTGCGGAGATTCTTATTTTCGATGAACCTACTGCCGTACTAACACCTCAGGAAATTCATGAGTTAATTCAAATAATGAAAGCATTAATTAATGAAGGTAAATCAATCATTTTAATTACTCATAAATTGAAAGAAATTATGGAGGTTTGTGATCGAGTAACCGTTATTCGAAAGGGCGTTGGCATTGGAACAGTAAATGTCAGCGAAACAAATCCGAATGAGCTAGCCAGTTTAATGGTTGGCCGAGAAGTTGTTTTTAAGACGGAAAAGAAAGAAGCACAGCCTGAGCAGGATGTACTCGTTATTAATGATCTCCATGTTAAGGATTCTCGCGGACTCCCAGCGGTAGAAGGATTAAATCTAACAGTTAAAGCTGGTGAGATATTAGGAATTGCCGGTGTAGATGGGAATGGACAAACAGAATTACTTGAGGCCATCACAGGCCTTAGGAAGTCTGAAAGTGGTTCTATAAAGCTTAATGACAAGGAAATTAGAAATCAACCACCTAGAAAAGTGACTGAAACTGGAATAGGCCATATTCCTCAGGATCGTCATAAGCATGGGCTTGTGCTCGATTTTCCAATCGGAGAAAATATGGTTCTGCAAACCTATTACCAACAGCCCTATTCAAAAAATGGTGTATTAAGCTTTAAAGAAATTTATAAAAAGGCAAAAGGATTAATCCAAGAATATGATGTTCGAACTCCAAGTGAGTTTACACTAGCCCGCGCATTGTCTGGGGGTAACCAGCAAAAGGCAATCATTGGCCGTGAAATTGATCGGAATCCAGATTTGCTTATTGCAGCCCAGCCTACACGGGGATTAGATGTTGGTGCAATTGAGTTTATTCACCAACGCCTTATTGATCAGCGAGATCAAGGTAAAGCAGTCTTACTCATTTCTTTTGAACTCGATGAAATTTTAAATGTGAGTGACCGGATTGCCGTTATCTATGAAGGGAAAATTGTTGCCATTGTTGATCCTAAACAAACGACAGAACAAGAATTAGGATTGTTAATGGCTGGTTCGAAACGAAAGGAAGCAGGTGAAAAAGCCGATGTCTAATCGCTTGAAAAATATGATTGTTCCCCTTTTAGCTGTTTTATTAGGGATGATTGCCGGAACCATTATTATGATTGCTACCGGCTATAATGCTGGTGATGCATTCTATGCACTTTGGGATGGGGCTTTCGGTGATATATATTATTTTGGGGAAACCATTAGACAGGTGACACCATATATACTCGCTGGACTTGCCGTTGCTTTTGCATTCAAAACGGGATTGTTTAATATCGGAGTAGAAGGACAGCTAATTGTCGGGTGGCTTGCAGCCGTTTGGGTAGGGTTCGCATTTGATCTCCCTAAGATTATTCATTTGCCTTTAGCTGTTTTAGCCGCTGCAGCTGCTGGAGCACTTTGGGCATTTATACCTGGTTTTTTAAAAGCCCGTTTCCGTGTTCACGAAGTTATTGTTACCATTATGTTGAACTATGTAGCATTACATGTATCAAACTATTTCGTTCGTTCGGTTTTTTCTGAAAAGAGTGATCGCACACCTAATATCCATGAAACTGCTTCTTTGCGTTCTCCTTTTCTAGAAGGCCTGACTGATTTCTCTCGCTTACATTGGGGTATAGTAATTGCTCTTTTCTGTGCACTTTTAATGTGGTTTATTCTGGAGAAAACGACTAGGGGATATGAATTAAAATCAGTTGGTTTTAATCAGCATGCCTCTGAATATGCCGGTATGAATGTTCGCTCTAATATTATTTTATCAATGGTGATTTCGGGTTCCTTTGCAGGACTAGCGGGCGCAATGGAAGGGCTTGGCACCTTTGGCTATACAGCGGTAAAGGGCGGGTTCACAGGAGTAGGATTTGATGGAATTGCTGTAGCCCTGCTCGGTGCAAACGGGCCTATTGGCATTATCTTAGCGGCTATATTATTTGGCGCTTTAAAGGTAGGGGCGTTAAATATGCCACTTGAAGCAGGCGTGCCAAATGAACTTGTTGATATTATTATCGCCTTAATTGTCTTCTTTGTAGCAGCTAGTTATATGATTAGAATCTTCATTGATCGTATTGGTAAAAAGGGGGTGAAGTAAGTGGGCATCATCGATATGTTAGCAATCATAATTCCCTCAACAATGCTTTGGGCAGCACCACTTATTTTCACAGCATTAGGCGGAACCTTTTCAGAGCGTTCAGGGGTTATTAATATTGGTCTTGAAGGATTAATGGTTATCGGTGCATTTTCAGCTATTGTCTTTAACCTAACGTTCGCAAGCACCTTTGGAAGCTTTACTCCATGGGTTTCGTTACTTGCAGCAATGGTTATCGGAGCATTGCTTTCGGCTTTCCACGCCGTTGCATCGATTACTTTTAGAGCGGACCAGACTGTCTCAGGTGTTGCTATAAATCTTTTGGCTGTCGGAGCAGCGTTGTTCCTAGTTAAGTTTATTTATGGTAAAGGTCAAACGGATGCTATTCAAAAAGGCTTCCATAAGATTGACATTCCCATTTTAGGTGATATTCCTCTTATAGGGAGATTGTTTTTCTCAAATACGTATTACACTTCTTATGTAGCGATCATAGCTGCCATTATTGTGTGGTATGTTATTTTTAAAACCCCTTTCGGATTAAGATTGCGAGCTGTCGGTGAACACCCAATGGCTGCTGATACAACGGGGGTAAATGTAACAAAAATTCGTTATATCGCTGTAATCCTTTCTGGTGCCCTTGGCGGAATCGGGGGAGGCATCTATGCTCAATCGATTACTTCCGACTTTAGCCATGCGACTATTAGCGGTCAAGGTTTTATGGCATTAGCAGCAATGATTTTCGGTAAATGGCATCCACTTGGGGCTATGGGTGCTGCTTTGTTCTTCGGATTTGCTCAAAGCTTAAGTATTATCGGATCAAGCTTGCCTTTCTTGGAAAATATTCCGAATGTCTATTTATTAATTGCTCCATATTTGTTAACAATTCTAGCCTTAACAGGATTTATCGGACGTGCCGATGCGCCGAAAGCTTCAGGTGTCCCATATATTAAAGGAACACGTTAATTTGCTTAAGACCTCATTTTTTGGGGTCTTTTTTTCGTACCCGGTATCACAATTACCATTTAAGTTAATAACTTGAAATATGGAATTGGGGCAAGTTATATTTAGAATATGTTTATTTCAAAAAGTTTGTGGAAAATAACCAATGTTAAGTTACATAAGATAGTAAAGCAAATAATAATTATATTAGGATGATTGGGAGGACAGAATATGGAAATTTTATCAGAAGCCGTTAAACCAATGAATGGCTATAATCTTCATATTGTAAACACCGAAAAATATAAAACCAATACTTTAGTTTGGAAAATGAAAGCCCCGCTAAATAAAGAATTTTCAACCCATAGGGCTTTACTTCCGTATGTTCTGCAGAGCAGCAGTGAAAAATATCCTACCACCGGGAAGCTCCGTTCTTATCTAGATGAGCTTTATGGAGCAACCTTTTTTGTGGACCTGTCCAAAAAAGGAGAATACCACATTATTAGTTTTTCAATGGAAATCGCAAATGAAAAATTTTTATCAGATCATACCCCTCTTTTAAAAGAAGCATTTCAATTTTTATCAGAAATTTTAACAAAACCAAATGTTCAAGGAAATGCTTTTGATACAGATACTGTAGAGAATGAAAAAAGGACATTAAAGCAAAGGATTCAATCTGTATATGATGATAAAATGCGCTACTCCAACTTTCGTCTCGTTCAAGAAATGTGCAAGGAGGAGCCGTATTCACTGCATGTTCATGGAGAAAAGGAAGATGTTGACCCGATTACCCCTGAAGGTCTTTACGAGTACTATCAGAATGCTTTAAATCAAGATGAGATGGACCTTTATGTGATAGGGGACGTAAATCAGGATGAAGTAGAGGCTATTGCACAGGAACTATTGCAATTTACGGATCGGACTCCACAGGTTATCCATTCTTCAGCATTCAAAGAAAAGAATGATGTTCATGAAGTAATCGAAAACCAGGATGTAAAGCAAGGGAAATTAAATATTGGCTACCGGACAAATATTGTTTATGGGGATGAGGATTACTACGCTTTACAAGTTTATAACGGAATTTTTGGCGGCTTCTCACATTCCAAGCTATTTATTAATGTAAGGGAAAAAGCGAGTCTTGCTTATTACGCGGCAAGCAGGTTAGAGAGCCATAAAGGCTTATTAATGGTGATGACAGGAATTGATAATAAAAATTATGATCAGGCTGTCAGTATTATTCATGCGCAAATTGAGGCGATGAAAAATGGTGATTTCACGGAAGAGGAATTAAACCAGACGAAGGCAGTTATTAAAAATCAGCTGCTCGAGACCATTGATACATCTAGAGGGATAGTTGAGGTCCTTTATCATAACGTAGTATCCCAAAAAGATATATTCATCCAAGATTGGATGGATAAAATGGATCTTGCTTCAAAGGACGATATTGTTGCGGTTGCCAATAAGATCACTTTAGATACGATTTATTTTTTAACTGGGAAGGAGGCAGGAATGTAATGGAAAAAATTACATTTGAACAGCTAAAGGAAGAATTATTTTTTGAGAAACTTGATAATGGTTTAGATGTGTACATCCTGCCAAAAGCTGGTTTTAATAAAACTTATGCGACTTTTACAACGAAATACGGGTCCATTGACAATCATTTCCTTCCTCAAGGGAAAAAGGAGTATGTGAAAGTTCCCGATGGGATTGCTCACTTTTTAGAGCATAAGCTTTTTGAGAAAGAGGATGGAGATGTCTTTCAGCAATTTAGCAGGCAGGGAGCATCGGCTAATGCATTTACATCTTTCACAAGAACTGCTTACTTATTTTCGAGTACATCAAATGTAGAAAAAAATCTTGACACTTTAATTGATTTTGTTCAATATCCATATTTTACAGAACAAACAGTTGAGAAAGAAAAGGGAATCATCGGACAGGAAATTACGATGTATGATGATAATCCTGACTGGCGGTTGTATTTTGGTTTAATTGAAAATATGTATCAGCAACATCCGGTGAAAATTGATATTGCTGGAACGGTTGACACGATTTCTCATATTACGAAAGACCTGCTTTATGAGTGCTATCATACGTTCTACCACCCAAGTAATATGCTATTATTTATTGTAGGACCTGTAAATCCAGTCAATATTATGAAGCAAATTAAGGATAACCAATCATCTAAAGATTACAAGCAATTGCCAGAAATTCATCGTAAATTGGAAGAAGAGCCTGAACAGGTTGCAAAGAAGAAGCAAGTGTTGCAAATGAATGTTCAAACATCCAAATGCTTAGTGGGTATAAAGGCGAAGAATGTGAATAAGTCTGGCGAGGAATTATTGAAAACAGAGCTAAGTTTAAACGTTATGCTCGACATTATATTTGGTAAAAGCTCTGACCATTATAGTACTTTATATAAACAAGGGTTAATTGACGATACGTTCTCGTTTGATTATACCCAGGAAAACAGTTTTGGATTTGCTATGGTCGGCGGAGATACAAATGATCCGGATAAGCTTGCCCAATCAATAATGAAAATTCTATTAAAAATGAAGGAAAAGGGAGCCATTTCAGAAGAGAGCCTTGAACGAACGAAAAAGAAAAAGATTGGCGCCTTTCTGCGGGCAATAAACTCACCCGAATATATTGCGAATCAATTTACAAGATATGCCTTTAATGAAATGAATTTATTTGATGTGGTTACAACCCTTGAAGCTATAAAAATAGAGGATATAGAAAGCATAGCAAGTGAATTTATTTCAGAAGAAAGATTTTCTGTTTGTCAAGTTGTCCCGAAAAGTTGATTAACAAAAACAATATGACGATAATAAAGAGAAAGCGCTTCTTCATATTAGCGCTTTCTTTCCTTTTTAGTTTAGAGCATGGAGTGAACAGGATGAGAAAATATGCATTAATTACGGGAGCAAGCGGTGGTATCGGGGAAGCGATTGCTGCTAAATTAGCGGAAGAGGGCTATCATTTATATTTGCATTATCATGAGAATAAAAGGGCAATTGAAACTTTAATGGAGCAGCTTAAAGCTTTTGGGGGAGAGTATATTCCAATCCAGGCAGATTTATCTTCAAAAAGTGGCTATAAAAAGCTCGCAAAAAATATTTTTTCCATTGATGCCATTATTCATAATAGCGGAATTAGCCATTACGGCCTTTTATATGAGCTTGAGGACAGCATGGCAGAAAAGCTGATCAATCTTCATGTCACAACACCACTTATGCTTACGAAGCAATTATTGCCTAAATTACTGGCAAAAAGAAGCGGAAACATTATCGTTATCTCATCAATATGGGGTCAAACTGGAGCTGCTTGTGAGGTGGCCTACTCCACAGTTAAAGGTGCTCAAATATCGTTTGTCAAAGCGTTAAGCAAAGAGCTGGCCTTTAATGGCATCAGAGTGAATGCTGTAGCACCAGGTGCCGTTCAAACAGCAATGCTAGAGGGCTTTACCTTTGATGAGCTTGAATCGCTCAAAAATGAAATTCCAATGGGAAGACTCGCTTCACCTGAAAATATTGCTGATTCTGTTTCATTTCTTTTGTCAGAAAAATCGTCCTATATTACGGGACAAGTACTGGCCGTAAATGGCGGCTGGTATACTTAATCAATGGTTACCAAGGAAAACATGAATATTTTTTCTCTGCAATAAACAAAATAACTATGTACTATAGTTGTACAACACAGTTTTTAAAGGAGGATATACTCATGTCTGTACTTGAAAATTGGCAGCAATGGAAAGACTTTCTAGGCGATCGTCTAGATCAGGGACAGCAGCAGGGAATGAATAAAGACACAATTAATAATCTTGCCTACCAAATCGGTGACTACTTAGCAAAACAAGTAGATCCGAAAAATGAACAGCAGAGAATTCTCTCTGATTTATGGTCCGTTGCTGATAAGGACGAACAGATGGCCATTGCAAATATTATGGTTAAACTGGTAGAGAACAACGGAACACAACAATAATTTATGACAAAAAAGGAGAGGCTCACCCTCTCTTTTTTTATGCTTTGAAAGAATTAAACTCCAAATGTATCCTGAAAATGATTAAAAATTGATTTTTATTACGTTCTGATTGGTTTTTTCCTTTCATCTTTTTACGAAATCATTTATTATAAAGGTGCGATTGATAAAGAGGACAAGTTGGTCTTTCATATTCAACCTCATAAACGTAAAGGGAATCGTAGGACGGTACTTAAGGAGGTAATTAATTTTGAGCAAAACAGAGTGGTATTTAGAGTATGAAATCCAAAAGAACCGACCAGGTTTGCTTGGCGATATTTCTTCCCTTTTAGGTATGCTTTCCATTAACATTGTTACGATCAATGGTGTTGATGAAGGCCGGAGGGGGTTATTGATTCTAGCAGAAAGCAATGAACAAATTGTTCGGCTTGAGTCAATTTTACATACTATGGATACAATAAAATTAATTAAACTCCGTAAACCAAAATTAAGGGACCGTTTGGCTGTTCGACACGGAAGATACATACAAAGAGACGCAGATGACAAAAAGACTTTCCGTTTTGTAAGGGACGAGCTTGGACTATTAGTTGACTTTATGGCAGAATTATTTAAGCAGGAAGGGCACAAGCTAATAGGTATAAGAGGAATGCCTCGTGTTGGAAAAACCGAATCAATTGTTGCTTCAAGTGTTTGTGCCAATAAAAGATGGTTATTCGTTTCCTCTACGCTGTTAAAGCAAACCATTCGCAATCAATTAATTCATGATGAGTATAATGAAAATAATCTCTTTATTATTGACGGGATTGTTTCTTCTAGACGAGCAAACGAACGCCATTGGCAGCTTGTACGTGAAATTATGAATATGAATGCTGTTAAAGTGGTAGAGCATCCAGATATTTTTGTGGAAAACACAGAGTATTCGATTGAAGATTTCGATTATATAATTGAGCTTCGCACTGATCCTGAAGAGGAAATAAAATATGATATTGTCGATAAAACCAAAATGATCTCCGAATCTGACTTTGGAGGCTTTGATTTTTCGTAAGTTGGAAGGTGTTAAAAATTGTCGGAACTTGGGGTTAAGTTAAAAGAAGCCCGCTTGGCTAAAGGCTTAAGTCTCGATGACTTGCAAGTAGCCACAAAAATTCAAAAGCGGTATTTAATTGGCATTGAAGAAGGAAACTATAGTATGATGCCTGGGAAGTTCTATATACGCGCTTTCATTAAACAGTATGCAGAAGCTGTGGGATTACAGCCAGAAGAGCTATTTGAACAGTATAAATCGGAAATTCCTTCTACTATAAATGAGGATATTCCTGAAAAGCTGTCTAGAGTGCAATCAAGAAAAGATATTACTTCAGGCGGTTCAAAAGTCTTTGATATTCTTCCGAAAATTTTAATAGCTGTATTCATTATAGGTGCAGCGGCTGTTGTTTATTATTTCGTTACTCAAAAAGGCGATGGAAATGCAGATAAGGATCTCGCAGATAATAGCGGGAATGAGCAAGTTCGTCTTGAAGAATCGGAAGACTTTTCCAAAGAGTCTGATGTTAATTCTGAAGCTGATTCGGATAAGGAATCTTCAAAAGCTGACGAGGAAAATGGGGCAGCAGAGGATGAAGTTGAAGAGGAAACGCCTCCTATACCGAATCAAGAACTTACTGTCGTTGAAACTAGCGGCAAAAATACAATATATGAACTAAAAAATGCGGATACGTTTGAATTGAAGGTTGTTTCGACTGGAAAAACATGGGTTAGTGTCAAAAATGGTAAGGGAACATCTTTCTACCAAGGAACATTAACAAAAGGGGACACAGAAAGCCAGTCTCTTGATTTTTCAAAAGAAACTGAAGCTGCGTTAATCATCGGAAACTCCCTTGAAACTGAGATTTATGTGAACGATGAAAAAGTGGTTTTTGCCATTGATCCGGCTCAGATTGTAACGCAGAATATTACCATTCGCTACTTACCGAGCAACGAATAGTCATCAATTGATGACTATTTTTCACTTTTCTCATCGACTTATTACAAATTGGAGGTAAATCATGAATCTGCCTAATAAAATTACAATCTCAAGAATTTGCCTTATCCCTGTGTTTCTAATTATCATGCTCGTTCCTTTCTCTTGGGGTGACGTGACAATGCTTGGGGCTACGCTTCCTGTAACCCATCTAATTGGTGCCTTAGTTTTCATTTTTGCCTCTGCTACAGATTGGGTGGATGGCTATTATGCCAGAAAGCTAAACCTCGTAACGAACTTTGGAAAGTTCCTTGACCCTCTGGCTGATAAGCTGCTTGTTTCTGCAGCGTTAATCGTCTTAGTGGAACTGGGATTTGCTCCATCATGGATCGTGATTATCATAATTAGCCGTGAATTTGCGGTCACTGGATTACGTCTTCTTCTAGCCGAAGGGGGAGAAGTAGTTGCGGCAAACATGTTGGGAAAAATCAAAACTTGGGCACAAATAGTAGCGATTTCGGCTTTGCTTTTACATAATATTATATTTGAAATGTTTTCTATTCCGTTTGCTGATATAGCCCTTTGGATCGCCATGATTTTTACAATTTGGTCTGGCTGGGACTATTTCATAAAGAATAAGCAAGTCTTTACTAATTCAAAATAGATTTCGCAAATAAAGGTGGCGTCCCGAATGAATGCAGAAATCATTGCAGTAGGTTCTGAACTATTGCTAGGTCAAATTGTTAATACAAATGCTAGGTTTTTGTCACGGCAGCTAGCTGATTTAGGAGTTAATGTTTTTTATCATACAGTTGTTGGAGATAATCCGAAGCGCCTAAAGACTGCAATTGAAATAGCTGAAAACCGCTCTGATTTTCTTATTTTTACCGGTGGTTTAGGACCAACGAAGGATGATTTAACGAAGGAAACGATTGCTAAGCATTTGAATAAGAGGCTGATTATGGATGAACAGGCCCTGCAATTAATTGAACTCTATTTTGAACGTTCAAATCGAGTAATGACGGAAAATAATAAAAAGCAAGCGATTGTCCTGGAAGGTTCACAAGTATTGCCAAATGAGCATGGCATGGCACCAGGAATGCTGCTCGACACCGAAAAGCATATGTATATGCTTCTTCCGGGACCGCCGAAGGAAATGGAACCGATGTTCTTAAAGTATGGGTACCCGATCCTGCGCTCAAAGCTTAATGAAGAGGATATCATTTTGTCGCGAGTGTTAAGATTTTTTGGTATTGGGGAAGCGATGCTTGAAACAGAAATAGAGGATTTAATTGATTCCCAATCCAATCCAACCATTGCTCCGCTTGCTTCAGATGGAGAGGTATCACTTAGACTTACAGCCAAGCATAATCAGATGGAAACGGTTCTTCAATTATTGGATGAAGCAGAAGAAGCCATTCTTGCCCGTGTAGGAGAATATTTCTATGGTTATGATGATACTTCTCTTATGATTGAGACGATTAAATTACTTAAAGAAAATGACTTAACTATTAGCTGTGCTGAAAGCTTAACTGGGGGAATGTTTCAACAGACATTTACATCCATTCCAGGTGCCGGCTCCTTATTGAAGGGTGGCATTGTGTGTTATACAAATGAAGTAAAAGCAAGTGTTCTTCATGTTAGAAAAGAGACCATTCATGAAGATGGTGTTGTGAGTGCACAATGTGCAATGGAATTGGCTGCTAATGTTTCAGCACTGATGAATTCGGATATAGGGATTAGCTTTACTGGTGTAGCTGGTCCGGATGAACTTGAAGGCAAGCCTGTTGGCACTGTCTTTATAGGGATTTATTTGAAAGGGAAGCCTGTTCATGCAGAAAAGTTAAACTTAGGAGGTACAAGAGAAGCCATTCGGGTTAGAAGTGTGAAATATGGCTGTTATTTTCTATTGAAGTATCTCAAATCCATTCAGAATGTCAAATAAGGCATTCTGATTTTTTAATAGTTGCTTTTAATAATAGTTAACTAGCTATATTTTCATTTTCCATGCAAGTACCCCTATGAAAATATCAATTTCTTCTAGTGAAAATATCATTTTCTTTAAAGTTTTACGATGAAAAAAACCCGAATGAATGTTCGAATTTTTTCTCGACAAACAAATGAAAAACAGTTATAGTAAAGATAGGTTATTTAGATTTAGTATAAACAAATGTGTTTTTGTTACGATAAAGGAGGAAGAAAAATGAGCGATCGTCAAGCAGCACTTGAGATGGCATTAAAACAAATAGAAAAGCAATTTGGTAAAGGATCTATTATGAAACTGGGAGAGCAGACGGATCGAAGGGTTTCTGCTATTCCTAGTGGTTCACTAGCATTAGACGCAGCACTTGGAGTAGGCGGTTACCCTAGAGGGCGGATCATTGAAATTTACGGTCCTGAGAGTTCTGGTAAAACAACAGTGGCATTACATGCTATTGCAGAAGTGCAAGCAACCGGAGGACAAGCAGCATTTATTGATGCAGAACATGCACTTGATCCTGTTTACGCACAAAAGCTTGGCGTAAATATTGATGAATTGCTGCTTTCTCAGCCTGATACAGGTGAGCAGGCATTAGAGATCGCTGAAGCACTTGTTCGAAGTGGCGCGGTCGACATTCTTGTTATTGACTCTGTTGCTGCACTAGTTCCGAAGGCAGAGATTGAAGGAGAAATGGGCGACTCCCATATCGGCTTACAGGCACGATTAATGTCCCAAGCACTAAGAAAACTATCAGGTGCTATTAATAAGTCAAAAACTATCGCTATCTTTATTAACCAGATTCGTGAAAAAGTAGGAGTTATGTTCGGAAACCCTGAAACAACTCCGGGCGGACGCGCTCTTAAATTCTACTCAACTATCCGTCTTGAAGTACGCCGCGCTGAACAATTAAAGCAAGGCACTGAGATGGTTGGTAATAAAACGAAGATAAAAGTCGTAAAAAATAAGGTTGCTCCTCCATTCCGTGTAGCTGAAGTAGATATTATGTATGGAGAAGGAATTTCAAAGGAAGGGGAAATCATTGATATAGGCTCAGAGCTGGAAATTGTTCAAAAGAGCGGTTCGTGGTATTCCTACAATGAAGAGCGAATTGGCCAAGGACGAGAAAATGCAAAACAGTTCTTAAAGGAAAACCCTGATATTCGCTTACAAATTCAAAAGCAAATTCGTGAACATTATGGTCTAGATGATGTGAAAACAATAAATGATGATGAGCAAGAGGAATTCCAGCTTGTCGAGTAGTCTTTTTCAAAAGGCAAAGCCGTTTACTAAGTGGCTTTGCTTTTTTTATAGCTATTTATCACAAATAAAAAATATTATAAATTTTTAAATATTATTTGCCGTTGCTCGAATGTGAATTCCGATATAAACAAGTGCTGAGCAGACAAAGCCTTGACAATGAAATTCCACACCTTTACAATTAAAAATGTATATTTTACATTTTATGATGAATGAAAACGTTGAAAAGCCTTTGTGCTGTATGTTGAATGGGACAATATACATGCCGACACTTTAGAAACGTAACACAAAAAGTTCATAGCAAGAGGAGGTGAAATGATGGAACTATTAACAGCAATCATCATCTCCAGTTTGCTTGGCCTATTCGTCGGTGCAGTTGTTAGCTATTTTGTTTGTAAGTCCATTGCTCAAGCAAAGATCGCAGGAGCCAAGGATTCTGCAGAGCAGATATTGGAAGACTCCAAGCGTGAAGCAGATGCTTTAAAGAAGGAAGCCTTGCTTGAAGCAAAGGATGAGATTCACAAGCTTCGGACAGAAGCGGAGCGTGAAATTCGTGATCGAAGAAATGAGCTTCAAAAACAAGAAAATCGTTTACTGCAAAAAGAAGAAAATCTTGATCGTAAAGATGAAACGTTAGATAAACGTGAAACACTTTTAGAGAAGAGGGACGATTCTCTTAACAAAAGACAACAGCATATTGAAGAGATGGAAAGCAAAGTGGACGAGATGGTACGAACACAACAAGCTGAGCTAGAACGCATCTCAGGCTTAACCCGTGAAGCGGCTAAGTCCATCATTTTAGAGCGTGTAGAGCAGGAAGTGGCTCATGATGTCGCTATAATGATTAAAGAGGGCGAGATTAGAGCGAAAGAGGAAGCCGATAAGAAGGCGAAGGATATCTTGTCACTGGCAATCCAACGATGCGCAGCGGATCATGTTGCAGAAACAACAGTTTCTGTAGTTAACCTGCCTAATGATGAAATGAAGGGGCGAATTATCGGTCGTGAAGGCCGGAATATTCGTACACTTGAAACGCTTACAGGAATTGATCTTATTATTGATGATACACCAGAAGCAGTCATCTTATCAGGGTTTGATCCAATTCGCCGCGAGACTGCCCGTTTAGCTTTAGACAAGCTCGTACAGGACGGTCGTATACACCCTGCGCGCATTGAAGAAATGGTTGATAAAGCACGCCGTGAAGTGGATGAACATATCCGTGAAATTGGCGAGCAGACAACATTTGAAGTCGGGGTACATGGACTCCATCCGGATCTTATAAAAATTCTCGGCCGCCTGAAATTCAGGACAAGCTATGGCCAGAATGTTTTAAAGCATTCTATGGAAGTAGCACAATTGTCAGGATTACTTGCAGCAGAACTAGGTCAGGACGAGGTTCTTGCGAGACGAGCAGGCTTGCTTCATGACATTGGAAAAGCTATTGACCATGAAGTGGAAGGAAGCCATGTTGAAATTGGGGTTGAGCTTGCAACGAAATACAAAGAGCACCCAATTGTTATTAATAGTATTGCTTCACATCATGGGGACACTGAGCCAACTTCAATTATTGCCGTTCTAGTAGCTGCAGCTGATGCACTTTCAGCAGCAAGACCTGGGGCGAGAAGAGAGACATTGGAAAATTATATTCGACGTCTTGAAAAGCTGGAAGAGATTTCTGAATCTTATGATGGTGTTGAAAAGTCTTTTGCCATCCAAGCTGGACGAGAAATTCGGATATTAGTAAAACCAGAACAAATTGATGACCTTGAAGCACATCGTCTTGCGAGAGATATTCGTAAGAAGATCGAAGAAGAGCTTGATTATCCAGGACATATAAAAGTTACGGTTATTCGTGAAACACGAGCCGTGGAATATGCAAAATAAAGCGGTGCTTAGCATCGCTTTATTTTTTTCCAAATAAAATACATAAATAAACTTTTAGAAAGAATGGGAATATAAACATGCACTGCCTATTGCGGCAAATCAGAAGAATATAGCAAAGAAGGGACAAATATATGAACATATTATTTGTAGGGGATGTTGTTGGCTCATTAGGAAGAGATATGATAAAGGAATATGTTCCAAAGCTTAAGGGAAAATACCGTCCACAAATTACAATTATCAATGGGGAAAATGCTGCAGGCGGCAAAGGAATTACAGAGAAGATTTACCGTGGTTTCTTGGAAGCAGGAGCACAGGCAGTTACACTTGGTAATCACACTTGGGACAATAAGGAAATATTCGATTTTATTGACGATGCAAAGTATTTGGTGCGTCCGGCAAACTTCCCAGAAGGAAATCCGGGCAAAGGAATTGTTTACTTAAAATATAATGCAATCGAAGTAGCCGTTATCAGTTTGCAAGGGAGAACATTTTTGCCTGCAATAGATTGTCCATTTCGCAAAGCAGATGAACTGGTTCTTGAGGCTCGAAAAAGAACACCCATTATATTTGTCGACTTTCATGCAGAAGCAACTAGTGAAAAGCAAGCAATGGGCTGGTACTTAGATGGAAGAGTTACCTCCGTTATCGGCACTCATACACATGTGCAAACAGCAGATCATCGCATTCTGCCTAATGGAACAGCTTTTATGTCAGATGTTGGCATGACAGGCCCATATGATGGAATATTAGGAGTAGAGAGGGAAGCTGTGTTAAAAAGGTTTATCTCAAGCTTGCCTGTGAGATTTGAAGTTCCGAAAGAAGGGCGTACACAATTGAGTGCTGTACTTATTGAAATAGATAATCAAACCGGAAAAGCAAAGAAAATGACTCCGATATTAATTAATGAGGATCATCCTTTTTATTCTTAAACAAATAACTGCGTCAATTTGCCGAAAATGGTAAATGAGATGCAGTTATTTTTTATTTAAAGGAGTTAATTCAAGAAGGAATATTCTATAATTTTGTCCAAGCCGGAATATGTGAATTGAGAAATGAATATAGTAGCAATGGAATGATCTATACCTGATATGTTCATTTTCCAAAAGTAGGCACGTAGGAAGCTAAGGTCATGAACATGCGGGAGGGGAAAACAAGGAGGAGCTAGGAATGGAAATATTAAAAGTTTCAGCAAAATCTAATCCTAATTCTGTAGCTGGTGCGCTTGCAGGTGTTTTGCGAGAAAGAGGCGGCGCAGAAATCCAAGCGATTGGTGCGGGCGCACTAAATCAAGCGGTTAAAGCAGTAGCTATCGCAAGAGGATTTGTCGCGCCTAGCGGAGTGGATTTGATTTGTATCCCGGCATTCACAGATATTAAGATTGATGGGGAAGAACGAACAGCGATTAAATTAATTGTAGAACCAAGGTAAAAAGAAATGTGGTAGTTTTGAAGAATGCAGACCTGTTGCGTGAATGCAAACAGGTCTTTTTTTTGCGATGAAAAAGGCTTTAAAAGATTACATGGCATCAACTTAATTATTATATTGTTTTCAAAAAGAAAATATTCAAATTTTCGCCAAAAATGATCTGAAAGGGTTGCTTTTTTTAAGAACTAGGTCTAGAATTGAAAGCGTTTAGTACCCATTCAAAAATCCAATGTTAGACTGGTTTTTAGAACAGTAAATATCGAATTTGATTGAGTGCTATTCTGCTTAAAAAAAACGTTTTCATATATTTTTTTAACGTATCCAAAGGGGTGTAAGTCATGATCAATCAACTTTCATGGAAAGTTGGAGGGCAACAAGGGGAAGGTATTGAGAGTACTGGAGAAATATTCTCAATAGCATTAAATCGGTTAGGCTACTATTTGTATGGTTACCGTCATTTTTCTTCACGAATAAAGGGCGGACATACGAATAATAAAATTCGTGTAAGTACAACACAAGTAAGATCCATTTCTGATGATCTAGATATTTTGGTAGCTTTTGACCAAGAGACAATTGATCTAAACTATAAGGAATTACATGATAAAGGTGTAATTATTGCGGATGCAAAATTCAATCCTACAAAGCCTGAAGATACAAATGCGGCTATGTATGCTGTTCCTTTCACAGAATTAGCAACTGAACTAGGAACATCCCTAATGAAAAACATGGTTGCTGTTGGGGCAACTTGCGCAGTACTGAACTTAGATATTAACGTATTTAAAGAAGTAGTTCAAGAGATATTTGGACGAAAAGGCCAACAAGTTGTTGATAAAAATATGGAAGCCATTAAAGCTGGCTTTGATTTTATGAAGGAAAACCTTGCCGACACAACAGAATTAATGGAGCTTGAAAAAGCAGATGGCAAAAAGCGTTTATTTATGATTGGTAACGATGCGATCGCATTAGGCGCTCTTGCTGGCGGTTGCCGTTTCATGGCTGCTTACCCAATTACACCAGCGTCTGAAATTATGGAATATTTAAT
Organism: Bacillus sp. DTU_2020_1000418_1_SI_GHA_SEK_038; assembly: GCF_032341175.1. NCBI lineage: Bacteria > Bacillati > Bacillota > Bacilli > Caryophanales > Bacillaceae > Bacillus > Bacillus sp. DTU_2020_1000418_1_SI_GHA_SEK_038. The sequence continues at coordinate 1,966,041 of NZ_CP135435.1, forward strand.
TAAGAAGCTTCCACCTCTAGGCGGAGCTGTTATCCAAACCGAAGATGAAATTGCTGCAGTTACAATGGCAATCGGAGCTAACTATGGCGGAGTGCGTTCCCTAACTGCTTCAGCTGGACCAGGTCTAGCATTGAAAATGGAAGCCATCGGTTTATCCGGTATGACTGAAACTCCACTTGTAATTGTTGATACACAGCGTGGAGGTCCTTCAACAGGTCTGCCGACGAAACAAGAACAGTCTGACCTAATGTCTATGATTTATGGTACACATGGAGAAATTCCAAAAATCGTAATGGCTCCAAGTACGGTACAAGAAGCGTTCTATGATACAGCAGAAGCGTTTAACCTTGCTGAAGAATATCAATGCCCTGTCATTATTCTTTCTGATCTTCAGCTGTCTCTAGGGAAACAAACAGTTGAACCGCTAGAATTAGATAAAGTTGAAGTGCGCCGTGGAAAGCTTCAAACTGGAGAATTACCAGAGGCAGAAGGTGGCTACTTTAAGAGATACGAAGTTACTGAAGATGGGGTTTCACCACGTGTTATTCCAGGTATGAAAAATGGTATTCACCATGTAACAGGTGTTGAGCATGATGAAACAGGAAAGCCATCTGAATCTGCGGTAAATCGTAAAGCGCAAATGGATAAACGTTTCCGTAAAATCGAAAACATTAAATTCAATACACCTGTTTACAAAAATGCACCACATGAAGAAGCTGACTTACTAATCATTGGCTTTAACTCAACTCGTGGGGTTATTGAAGAAGCAATGGGCCGCCTTGAAAAGGATGGTTTGAAAGTGAACCATGCACAAATACGTTTAATTCATCCGTTCCCTACTGATGAAGTATTGCCGCTCGTAAAATCTGCTAAAAAAATCGCTGTTGTTGAAAACAACGCTACTGGGCAATTGGCAAACATTATTAAGATGAACGTCGGACATGCTGAGAAAATTGAAAAGATGTTAAAATACGACGGAAATCCATTCTTGCCACATGAAATTCACACAAATTGCAAGGAGTTGTTCTAAATGGCAACATTTAAAGATTTTCGAAATAATGTAAAACCAAACTGGTGCCCAGGCTGTGGAGACTTCTCTGTACAAGCGGCTATCCAGCGTGCGGCTGCAAATGTCGGTTTAGAGCCTGAGAATTTAGCAGTTATTTCAGGTATCGGGTGTTCTGGACGTATTTCCGGATATATTAATTCATATGGCTTCCATGGAATTCATGGACGTTCCCTGCCAATTGCACAAGGTGTTAAAATGGCAAACCGTGATTTAACAGTTATTGCTTCTGGTGGTGACGGTGATGGCTTTGCTATTGGAATGGGGCATACGATACACGCCATTCGCCGTAATGTAAATATTACGTATATTGTTATGGATAACCAAATCTATGGATTAACGAAAGGGCAAACGTCCCCACGTTCTGCAACAGGCTTTAAAACAAAATCAACGCCTGAAGGTTCAATTGAACAAGCTATTGCTCCTATGGAAATGGCTTTAACAGCTGGCGCAACATTTGTTGCCCAAAGCTTTTCAACTGACCTTAAAGATTTAACAGCGTTAATTGAAGCTGGTATTAAGCATGATGGTTTCTCATTAATTAATGTATTCAGCCCATGTGTAACTTATAATAAAGTGAACACATATGACTGGTTTAAAGAGAACTTAACAAAGCTTAGCGATGTTGAAGGCTATGATTCTTCTAACCGTGAACTGGCTATGCAAACATTAATGAAGCATGATGGTCTAGTAACAGGCCTTATCTATCAAAACACTGAGCGTAAATCATACCAAGAGTTATTAAAAGGCTATTCTGAGCAGCCATTAACTCAAGCTGACCTTAATTTAGATCAGGCTCACTTTGATAAATTAATTCAAGAATTTATTTAAGCCGTTTTGGCTGAAAAGAAACCCATCTCCATGGGTTTCTTTTTTATGCTAAAAGATAAATTTTAAAAAATGACCATGAAATCGTGATTATAGTCACGTACAATTAAATTAGATTCCTATAAGATAAAGTGAAACTTTAATCAGTGGGGGGGGCCTTCATCCCCCACTGATTGTTAGTTGAACCAATCGGGCCTTTACAGGCTGTTGATCCTCCACTTTAGAAATTTTTGTTTTTACTCAACTTCTTGCAGTAAGGATCTTACAGCCCGTTAATCTGCGATAAATATTTGTGAATAGTTTTTATCATTTACATAATAGAATCTTGGGAAGAAGTTAATGGCTTCAAATCAGTATATCTATTGTTTTAAGAGCCTAAAAGCATTATACTATACTAATGTGAATTGCTTTAAATTTACCATTGCTCAACCTAACCTTATTAAAATACATGATAAAAACATAACTCTCTTAAACCCGGATATGTTAGAAAGGGGATTAAAATATGAATGAAAAGCAAAGACTTGAAGGTCAACAAGTGAAAGCAGCCGATCCTTCGGACAAAAAATCCGAAAAGGATTATAGTAAATACTTTGAGACCGTGTTTACAACGCCATCCTTGAAGGATGCCAAAAAACGTGGAAAAGAAGAAGTAAAATATCATAAAGATTTTGATATTCCGGAAGAATTTCATGGAATGGGACAGGGCCGAAAGTTCTATATCCGCACATATGGCTGCCAAATGAATGAACATGATACAGAAGTCATGGCGGGGATCTTTATGGGGCTTGGCTATGAACCAACTGATTCTGTGGAAGATGCCAACGTCATTCTCTTAAATACATGTGCCATTCGCGAAAACGCTGAAAATAAAGTGTTTGGTGAACTTGGACACTTAAAGCATTTGAAAAAAGAAAAACCTGACTTGCTTTTAGGTGTTTGCGGCTGTATGTCCCAAGAGGAGTCTGTCGTAAACAAAATTCTTAAAACCTATAATCAAGTCGATATGATTTTCGGAACACATAATATTCACCGTCTTCCTAACATCCTGAAGGAAGCATATATGTCAAAAGAAATGGTCATTGAAGTATGGTCAAAAGAGGGAGATGTCATCGAAAATCTTCCTAAAGTACGCCGCGGCAATATTAAAGCTTGGGTTAATATTATGTATGGCTGTGATAAGTTCTGCACTTATTGTATTGTACCATTTACACGGGGGAAAGAGCGAAGCCGCCGACCAGAGGACATTATTCAAGAAGTTAGACAATTAGCGGCACAAGGCTATCAAGAAATTACCCTGCTTGGACAAAATGTTAATGCTTACGGGAAAGACTTTGAAGATATTAAATACGGTCTTGGAGATCTAATGGATGAGATTCGTAAAATTGACATCCCGCGTGTTCGGTTTACGACAAGTCATCCGCGAGATTTTGATGACCATCTTATTGAGGTCTTGGCAAAAGGCGGAAATCTCGTAGAACATATTCACTTGCCTGTTCAATCTGGTTCAACAGAAGTGCTTAAAATCATGGCTCGTAAATACTCAAGAGAGCATTATTTAGAGCTTATTCGAAAAATAAAAGCGGCAATCCCTAATGCAACATTCACTACTGACATTATTGTTGGGTATCCGAATGAAACAGAAGAGCAGTTCCAAGAAACGCTCTCCTTATATCGGGAAGTAGGGTATGAAGCAGCCTATACCTTTATCTATTCCCCTCGTGAAGGCACACCTGCAGCAAAAATGCAGGATAATGTTCCAATGGAAGTCAAGAAAGAACGTTTACAGCGTTTGAATGCATTAGTTAATGAACTTTCTGCTGAAGCAATGAAGAAGTATCAAGGCCAAACGGTAGAGGTATTAGTGGAAGGTGAAAGTAAAAATAATCCAGATGTGTTAGCTGGCTATACGAGAAAAAATAAGCTAGTTAATTTTATTGGTCCAAAATCAGCAATTGGTAAAATTGTTAATGTGAAAATCACAGATGCAAAAACTTGGTCATTAAACGGAGAAATGGTTGAAGAACTAGATGCGGTAGAGGTGGAGTAAGATGGGGAAATACACAAAGGATGACATTATAGCAAGAGCAAAAGAGCTTGCACAAATGATTGCAGAAACGGAAGAGGTTGACTTTTTTAAACGTGCTGAAGCCCAAATTCATGAAAATGCTAAGGTTAAGGCAACAATTTCCAATATTAAAGGTTTGCAAAAGCAAGCCGTTAATTTGCAGCATTTCGGCAAAATGGAAGCATTAAAAAAGACTGAGGATAAAATTGAATCCTTACAGAACGAGCTGGATGAAATTCCTGTCGTGCAGGAGTTTAAGCAATCACAAATTGATGTAAATGAACTCCTTCAGCTAGTTGCATCAGTCATTTCTAATACTGTCACAGACGAGATCATTTTGACAACTGGCGGTGACCTTCTAAGCGGAGAAACAGGTGCTCAAATTAAAAATAGCGACTGTTCACACCATCATTAATAATACAAGAGCCCCTTTTGGATCATTTTCCGAAAGGGGTTTATTTTTTTTGTTAAATCTTATGAATTACTATTGTGGGCACACTCCTAGAGAAAAAGCATATTATGAATTATGCCAATACTTTTACTCAAACATTCATCAATAAATATCGCACACTAGTCTAATATCCCGCATAGGATGAAGTGAAAATGAATGAGGAGGTTCGCTCGCAATGGGAGAATACAGAGAGATTATAACCAAGGCGGTCGTAGCGAAAGGACGTAAATTTACTCAATCCAATCATACGATTAGCCCTAAACATCATCCATCAAGCATTCTAGGCTGTTGGATCATAAACCATAAGTACGATGCGAAAAAGGTCGGGAAAACAGTCGAAGTTTGCGGCAAATATGACATTAACGTTTGGTATTCCTTTGATAATAATACAAGAACAGAAGTTGTTACTGAACGTGTCGAATATACAGATGTCATAAAACTTAAATACCGTGACCCGGATAGTTTAGATGACCAAGAAGTAATCGCACGCGTATTACAGCAGCCTAACTGTACTGAAGCTGTCATTTCACCAAATGGAAATAGAATCATTGTCCATGTTGAAAGAGAATTTCTCGTTGAAGTGATCGGTGAAACAAAGGTTTGTGTTGCTATCCATCAAGGAAAATGCGATTGTGAAGATGACGATGCATGGGGACTGGACGTCGAAGACGAAGAGTTTGAAGATTTAAATCCAGATTTCTTAGTTGGAGATGAAGAGGAATAAAAGTTAACTAGGAGGTTTTGCTCCTAGTTTTTCTTTTTTTAAAAAGAATATATGTTTAAATATTCAAACTTGTTATATAATGAATAAAAATTTAAAAGGAGGTAGAACAAATGGAGAATTATTGGCTTTTTGTCTTTATGTGTATAATGCTAATTATTTTGCCAGGGCCTGATACAGCCATTATTACTAGAAATACAATTTCAAAACGAAAAGCTGCAGGAATGAAAACTACATTTGGAACTCTTACTGCTCTGCTCATTCATACCCTAGCAGCTGTATTTGGTTTGTCTGCTCTAATTGTAAAGTCAGCTTTTCTATTTTCAATTTTAAAATATGTTGGTGCCATTTATTTAATCTATCTTGGCTGTAAATCAATCCTATATATTCTGAAAAAGCATCCTCAGACAAGTCAAGATTTAAATCAAGCTGAAAAATATAAAAATGCATCTTACTACCGTCAGGGTTTCCTAACTAATCTTCTAAATCCTAAGGTTGCTGTATTCTTTTTGACTTTTTTGCCTCAATTTGCAGGTAAAGGGGATAATGCTTTTTTTGAATTTTTAGCTTTGGGCTTAACCTATACAGTCTTAACACTGCTATGGTTTATTTTCTATATATACTTAATCAATTATATTAGTGAATTTATGAAAAAGCCTTCTACTATGAAGGCGGTAGAGGGGTTAACAGGAGGCATTCTTATACTTTTTGGCATAAAGCTTGCTTTGGAAAAAAACTAATTTGTCATGTTCTTAGTATCTATGTTTCTAGTAAATGCAGCGATCTTTCAAAAGGGTTGCTGCATTATTATTTTTGTCAGAACATTCATTTTAGATGATTATGTTATAATGAGGATATCATTTTCAGCCGAAGCTGCTGAGAAAAATAATCATATTGATATAAATGTTACTATGGAGGATACTATGGCTGGTTATACGCCTATGATACAGCAATACTTAAGTGTAAAGGCAGATTACAAAGATGCCTTTTTATTTTTTCGCCTTGGCGATTTTTATGAGATGTTTTTTGAGGATGCAATAAAAGCTTCACAGGAACTCGAAATAACGTTAACGAGCAGGGAGGGGGGCACGGAGGAGCGGATTCCGATGTGCGGTGTACCCTATCATTCTGCTCCTGGCTATGTTGAACAATTAATAGAGAAGGGGTATAAAGTAGCGATTTGTGAGCAAACGGAAGACCCGAAACAAGCAAAGGGTGTGGTGAAAAGAGAGGTCGTTCAGCTGATTACCCCCGGGACGATGATGGAGGGCAAAGGCCTTCATGAAAAAGAAAATAATTATTTAGCTTCTATTTCACATTTTGATGATAGTTCTTTCGGATTTGCCTTTAATGATCTTTCTACTGGAGAAACGAAGGTTACCCTTTTGACTTCTGGCTTTGATGAAGTGTTAAATGAAATTTCACTTTTAGGTGCGAAGGAAGTTGTTATTTCTTCCGGCTTTAACGAGGAATGGCAGCAGAAAATGAAAGAACGGACAGAAATGACCTTTTCCATTGAAGACGATCATATTCAAAAGGATCATTACCAACATTTACTTGAAGAAATTAATCAGGACAAGTTTCACCAAACCGTTTCCAGACTGTTTAACTATCTATATCGAACACAAAAGAGAAGCTTGGACCATCTTCAGAAAGTTACAATCTATCGAACACATCAGTATATGAAAATCGATTATTTCTCAAAGCGGAATCTAGAGCTAACTGAAACGATACGTTCCAAAGGGAAAAAGGGATCTTTGCTATGGCTTCTAGATGAAACACAGACAGCCATGGGCGGCAGATTATTAAAACAATGGATCGATCGTCCGCTTGTGAATGAGCAGGAAATTATTCGCCGCCAGAATCTAGTTGAAACATTTAAAACCTCATACTTTGAAAGGGAAGAACTAAGGGAGAAGCTAAAGGAGGTCTATGACCTTGAACGGCTTGCCGGAAGGGTTGCCTTCGGAAATGTGAATGCTCGGGATTTACTCCAGCTCAGACGTTCTTTACTGCAAATTCCTGGAATAAAGGACCTGTTATTGAATCTTTCCAGTTCAGAGGCACAGCATTTCTCTAATGGTCTCGATCCTTGTGAGGAGATTGTTGATCTGCTTGATAGGGCAATTGCAGAAAACCCCCCGCTTTCAGTTAAAGACGGGAATATGATAAAGGATGGGTATAACGATGAACTTGATAAGTTCCGTGATGCTACCCGAAATGGGAAAACGTGGATTGCTCAGCTAGAGAAACAGGAGCGGGAGAAGACGGGAATTAAATCTCTTAAGGTGGGTTATAATCGCGTTTTTGGCTACTATATTGAGGTGACTAGAGCTAATCTTCACTTATTAAAAGAAGGTCAATACGAGAGGAAACAAACGTTAACAAACGCAGAAAGGTTTATTACGCCAGAGCTAAAAGAAAAAGAGGCACTGATTCTGCAGGCAGAGGAAAAAAGCGTAGAGCTGGAATATGAGCTTTTCTTAAATCTTCGTGAGCATATAAAGGGATTTATTCCTAGACTTCAGGCGTTAGCAAAATTAATTAGTGAGCTTGATGTTCTTCAATGCTTTGCAACAGTGAGTGAAGAGAGACATTATGTGAAGCCAATGTTTTCTAAGGAAAACAGAGTCTTAATCAAGGATGGCAGACATCCAGTCGTTGAAAAAGTGATGAATGCGCAAAGCTATGTACCAAATGATTGTTATATGGATGCTGAAAGTGAAATGTTCTTAATCACAGGTCCTAATATGTCAGGTAAAAGTACTTATATGAGACAAATTGCCCTAACAGCAATTCTGGCGCAAATTGGCTGTTATGTACCAGCCTCAGAGGCGGTTTTACCTATTTTTGATCAAGTTTTTACAAGAATTGGTGCAGCGGATGATTTAATCTCGGGTCAAAGTACCTTTATGGTTGAAATGCTTGAAGCGAAAAATGCCATCATCCATGCAACGCAAAACAGTCTTATTCTCTTTGATGAAATCGGACGCGGAACATCCACATATGATGGAATGGCGTTAGCTCAAGCGATGATAGAGTATATCCATGATCGAATTGGTGCGAAAACGTTATTTTCTACTCATTATCATGAATTAACAGTCTTGGAAGAAAGTCTTGAAAAATTAAAAAATGTGCATGTAAGTGCCGTGGAACAAGATGGGAAAGTTGTTTTCCTTCATAAGATTAAAGAAGGAGCAGCGGATAAAAGCTATGGTATTCATGTAGCACAGCTTGCTGAATTGCCTGAAGAACTAATTCATAGAGCAAACGAGATCTTAACGGGCTTTGAGCAGAAGGTACCAGTACATGCTGCCGTACCGCCAAAAAAAGAATTACAAACATCTGCAGAGTCCGATTCCCAGCTATCATTCTTTGACGAGCCCATATTAGTAAAAGAAAACCCTGTCAATTCAAAGGAAAAACAGGTTCTGGAAAAAGTAAAATCACTAGATATTCTAGATATGACACCAATGCAAGCATTAAATACCCTTTATGAACTTCACAAAAAGCTAAAAATTTAAGGGGGAATTAGCCCCTCGTTACAAATAATAGAGAACTTTCTAAAATGGGGAGGTGAAGCTGAGTGGGGAAAATTATTCAGCTCGATGATGCACTTTCAAATAAAATAGCAGCAGGCGAGGTTGTGGAGCGTCCAGCATCCGTTGTGAAAGAACTAGTGGAAAATTCAATAGATGCAGGAAGTACAATTATTGAGATTGAAACAGAGGAAGCAGGATTAGCCAAGATTCGAATCATTGATAATGGGGACGGTATTGCTGAAGAAGATGTGCTTACTGCTTTCCAGCGTCATGCGACAAGTAAAATAAAGGATGAAAATGACTTATTTCGTATTCGTACACTAGGTTTCCGTGGTGAAGCATTGCCAAGTATTGCTTCTGTTTCAAAAGTCGAAATGAAAACCTCGACTGGGGAAACCGGTACAAGAATCGTTGTTGAAGGCGGTAAGCTAGGAGCAGTAGAAAAAGCACCCGCTAGAAAAGGGACAGACTTAGTTGTTTCTGATTTATTCTTTAATACACCTGCACGTTTAAAATATATGAAAACCATTCATACCGAGCTTGGTAATATTACAGATGTTGTCAATCGTTTGGCTCTAGCACATCCAAAGGTATCAATCCGGCTTATTCATAATGATCGAAAGCTGCTTCAAACGAATGGAAACGGAGATGTTCGCCAAGTTTTAGCTGCCATATATGGAATGAACATCGTGAAAAAAATGATTCCTATTAAAGCGAGCTCTCTGGATTTTCAAATAAGCGGCTATGCTGCATATCCTGAAGTAACAAGAGCCTCGAGAAATTATATTTCAACGATGATAAATGGCAGATTCATTAAGAATTATGCATTAGCGAAGGCAATCCAGGAAGGCTACCATACCCTTCTGCCTATAGGCCGATATCCAATTGTTTTAATTAATATTAATATGGATCCTTTACTTGTTGATGTCAATGTCCATCCTTCTAAAATGGAAGTCCGATTAAGTAAGGAGCAGGAATTATATGAGCTTGTCATCAAAACAATTAAAGCTGCCTTTAAGAAGGAAGAGTTGATTCCGGCAGGGTTTACCGAGCCAAAATTAATGCAGCCGAAACAGGAACAGATCTTTTTGCAACTAGATCATATTCCTGAAAAAAAGGAATTTAAAGAGGAAAGCTTTGTCCACCCAGCTATTTCATCTATTGTTAGGGAAGAAAGTATGAGTACTGAGATGACTGCAGATGATTCGGAGCCGAAGTCAGAAATAGTCTCAACATATGTTGAACACGATTTCAGCACAAATGAAAAAAGAGCGGAAACCACGGGGATTTCGAATATGGAACAAGTGGATCGGCAAGAGCGAACGCGAATTCCACCGTTGTATCCTATTGGACAAATGCACGGAACGTATATTTTCGCTCAAAATGAAAAGGGATTATTTATCATCGATCAGCACGCAGCTCAAGAGCGGATTAAATATGAATTTTTTAAAGAAAAGGTTGGACAAGTGGCAAGTGAACTACAGGAAATGCTCATACCGCTTACCTTTGATTACTCAACAGATGATTATATAAAAATTAATGAATATAAAGGAGAGTTAGAAAAGGTCGGCGTTTTCCTTGAGCCGTTTGGTCATAACAGCTTTATCATCCGCTCTCATCCGCAATGGCTGCCTAAAGGAGAAGAGAAGGAGATCATCGAGGATATGATTGAGCAGCTCCTGTCTATGAAGAGGGTTGATATTAAGAAGCTTAGGGAAGAAGCGGCGATCATGATGAGCTGCAAGGCTTCTATCAAAGCTAACCATCATTTAAGGAATGATGAAATTCAGGCATTGCTTGATGAATTAAGGCAGACCTCTGACCCCTTCACTTGTCCGCATGGCCGCCCGATCATTATTCATTATTCTACTTATGACATGGAAAAAATGTTTAAGCGTGTTATGTGACAACTAGATATTCATAAAGATACCGATAATAATATTATGTAAACTAAAATCAAATAAAGGGAGCATTTTCCATATGGATAATGCTCCCTTCGTATATATATTTACTTAATAGCAGTTTGTAATTTTCCTATATATTTCAATGCCTTGCCTGTCCCAATTGCCACAGATTCAAGTGGACTTGGCGCAAGATGAACTGGAACAGAAATCTCTTTAGAAAGCCATTGCTGCATTCCGTTAATAAGTGCGCCTCCGCCTGATAGAATAACGCCTCTATCTACAATATCTCCCGACAATTCAGCAGGACTCTCTTCTAAAGTGGCGCGAATGGCCTCAAGTATGTGAAGCAACGATTCTTTAATAGCATCCCGAATGGCATAGGATGATAAAGTAATGGTTTTGGGAAGGCCTGTAACAAGATCCCGTCCGCGAATTTCCATTTGTAACTCTTCGTGGTCTATGAGTGCATAACCTATTTCCATTTTTACTTTTTCGGCAGTCCGTTCTCCAATTAAAACGTTAAAATCTTTTCGAACATATTGGATAATATCTTCATCCAACCTGTCACCGCCTACTCGGATGGAATGACAGGCCACAACGCCACCATAGGAAATAATAGCTACTTCTGTCGACCCGCCGCCAATGTCCACTACAACATTGGCTATTGGTTCATCTACAGGCAAACCAGCCCCAATCGCCGCTGCTACGGGCTCCTCTATTAAATGAACATGTTTTGCCCCAGCATGACGAACAGCATCATGAATGGCTCTTCTTTCAACACTTGTAGATCCTGATGGAGTACAAATTACTACATTAGGTTTTCTAATGGCAAAGCCAGCCTTTTTAGTAGCTTTTGCAATTACATAGCGCAGCATTTCAGTAGTCGTATCATAGTCAGCTATAACACCATCCTTTAATGGGCGAATGGCAATAATTCTTCCGGGTGTTTTCCCGATCATTTCCTTTGCTTCTTTTCCTACAGCCAACACCTTTTTCGTATTCGCATCAAGCGCTACAACAGAAGGTTCATTAAAAGTGATTCCTTTATTTTTACTATATACTAAGATATTAGCTGTTCCTAAATCAATGCCTAATTCAGAAGTTGATATCATTATTTACTCCCACCTAATCTATTACTGAATATCTAATTACTCTCGATATTCTTCTACTAAACTATCATGATTAAGGGGGTATCGATTGAATTGTTATGAAATCGTTAATAAATTGTAATGAAACAAGAAAATAAAACCATAAACATGAAAACCTTAGTAGAATAAAATAAGAATAATGAATAAATGAATGGAATCATGACAATAATGTTTAAATGTGAAAAACGAATCCAACCATTTACATGCATAACCACTGAAAGTAGTTCATGTTTATGATACTATAGGGGAACAGCGCCTTTCTTCCTAACGTAAAGAGGTGCTATTGACTAATGTAGTTCAATAAAGGCAGTGTGAACAGATAAATGGGAAAAGAAAAGCTTGTTGTGCTCATTGGGCCAACTGCGGTCGGGAAAACGAAGCTAAGTATTGAGTTAGCTAAAAGGCTGAATGGAGAAATTATTAGCGGTGATTCGATGCAAATCTATAGAGGCATGGATATTGGCACTGCAAAAATTAAACAGGATGAAATGGAGGGTATTCCCCATCATTTAATTGATATTAAAGATCCAGATGAGCCTTTTTCTGTTGCAGAATTTCAGGAACTTGTGAGGGAGAAAATTTCCGAGATTACCTTAAGAGGAAAAATGCCGATGATTGTTGGTGGAACTGGCTTGTATATCCAGTCTGTTATTTTCGATTATCACTTTTCAGATGCCCCATCTGATGAGGCTTTTCGTCATATGCTTGAAAAAAAGGCAGAGGCCGAGGGAAATGAAAGTGTACATCTCGAATTAAGCAAGGTTGATCCCGAAAGCGCAGAAAGAATTCATCCTAATAATATTCGCCGAGTCATAAGAGCATTGGAAGTTTATCATTGTACTGGTAAAACGATAAACAAATTACAGGAAAACCAGAAGCCAGAGCTTATGTATAATGCAGCTATTATTGGGCTAACAATGGATAGGGACATATTATATCAGCGAATCAATACGAGAGTCGATTTGATGATCAAAGAAGGACTCCTTGAAGAGGTTGAATGGTTATTTAATCAGGATATTAAGGATTGTCAATCAATTCAGGCAATAGGCTATAAGGAACTCTATGAATATTTTAGCCATAGCATTTCATTAGAGGAAGCGATTTCTCTGTTAAAGCAGAATTCACGCCGTTATGCAAAAAGGCAGCTCACATGGTTTCGAAATAAAATGAATGTTGATTGGTTTGATATGTCGGAAGTTGTTACGTCAGGCATGTTTGAAAAAAAACTTGCGGAAATTTCAACGCATATTGAAGGAAAGCTGCAAATAAAATCGAATACATAGAGTAGAGATAAAAGAGGAGGATATAAGATGAAAACATCTATTAATATTCAAGACCAATTTTTAAACCAGCTTCGGAAGGACAATACAAATGTAACCGTGTTTTTATTAAACGGATTCCAAATTAGAGGCCAAATAAAAGGCTTTGATAATTTCACAGTTCTTTTTGAATCTGAAGGAAAGCAACAGCTTGTATATAAACATGCAATTTCTACATTCGCGCCTCAGCGCAATGTTCAAATCGATATGGAGAACCAATAATTACTACTCGAGTTGAATAAGGGTTCCACTTCTTAGGAAGTGGAACCCTTTATATTTTTATTGGAAACCAAACAGGGTGTAAATTAGGCTTTTACAAAAACCTTTAATGAAGTAAGAATCAAATGAATACATATAGATAAGGAATTTTTTCACTAACAATAAGTGGAATCTTGATCCTATGAAGAAAATGGGCTTTTGTCACAATCTAAACTTCTATGCGTATACTGTTTCTGAGAACGTGAGGTGAAAGCTTTTGGACCAGCCAATTCGAATGAAGAATAATGGACAGATTAGCATTGTCCTTAATTCGCAAAATCGCAAAACCTTAACGAAAGAACTGCCTGAATCTCAAGCCTTACCTAAAGTAATTCCACCAGAGCATACGGCACTCAAAGATATTGAAGAAGAATTAGGTGCTCTTGTAGGAATGGAAGAAATGAAAAGAATGATAAAGGAAATTTATGCATGGATATATGTGAATAAAAAACGTGAAGATGCAGGCCTAAAGGCAGGAAAACAGGCACTTCATATGATGTTTAAAGGAAACCCTGGCACAGGTAAGACAACGGTTGCCAGATTAATCGGAAAGCTTTTTCAAAAAATGAATGTTTTATCAAAAGGACATTTAATTGAAGCAGAACGTGCGGATCTCGTTGGTGAATATATTGGCCATACAGCACAGAAGACGCGGGATTTGATCAAAAAAGCTTTAGGCGGGATCCTGTTTATTGATGAAGCTTATTCTCTTGGAAGAGGCGGAGAAAAGGATTTTGGAAAGGAAGCCATCGATACGCTGGTTAAACATATGGAAGATAAACAGCATGAATTTATTCTTATCCTTGCAGGCTATTCGAGGGAAATGGATTACTTTCTCACCTTAAATCCTGGATTGCATTCACGATTTCCATTAGTGATTGATTTTCCTGATTACTCCGTTGCTCAGCTCATGGAAATTGGGGACAGAATGTTAAAAGATCGGGAATATACGTTAAGCCATGAAGCGGAAAAAAAGCTGCATGACCATTTACTATGGATCAAAACTCATTTAAATCCGGTAAGCTTCTCAAATGGCAGGTATATTCGAAACGTCATAGAAAAGTCGATAAGAGCTCAGGCAATGAGGCTATTAATGCAGAATAGCTATGACAGGCATGAGCTAGTGACAATCCGGAGCAATGATTTAGTATTTGAAGGGGATTAAGAACAGAAGGATTCCACTTAACAGGAATCCTTTTTCAATACACTGAAGGGGAGTCCTAAAGAGTATTGCACCTTTATTTTTTCGTAAAATAACGATAATCACACACAAATTAGAGTTAATTTCTTGGTTTTGTTATGATAGGATTAAGTGATTTCCGTAATAAAGTATAAAAGGAAAGAAGGATGCTGATTGGAGCAAAAGCATAATTTTGAAAAAGTAATTCTCGTTGGATGTCAGACTAATGAAGATGATCAGCAATTTGCGTATTCGATAGAAGAATTAGGCTCTTTAACTGAGACAGCAAAAGGGAAAGTCGTTGCAACCTTATCGCAAAAACGTGATCGCATCCATTCGGCTACATATATTGGAAAGGGCAAGGTTGAGGAATTAACGGCCCTCCAAGAAGAATTAGAAGCAGATTTAATTATCTTTAATGATGAATTATCGCCAAGCCAAGTACGAAATCTTGCAGCAAATGTAGATGCAAAAATAATTGACCGGACACAATTAATATTAGATATTTTTGCACAGAGAGCACGTTCGAAAGAGGGGAAGCTGCAGGTTGAACTAGCTCAGCTGCAATACTTGCTGCCAAGATTGACAGGTCAGGGAACACAGCTTTCAAGGCTAGGAGGAGGAATTGGCACTAGAGGACCAGGTGAAACAAAATTAGAATCTGATAGAAGACATATTCGAGGTCGCATCAATGAAATTAAAAACCAACTATCTGTTATTGTTCAGCATCGGGACAGGTATAGAGAAAGAAGAAAAAAGAACAAAGCGTTCCAAATCGCAATTGTAGGCTATACAAATGCTGGGAAATCGACATTGTTTAACAGATTGACAGAGGCAGATTCCTTTGAAGAAAATCAGCTATTTGCAACCCTTGATCCGATGACTAGAAAGTTAATTATGCCAAGCGGATTTACGACTCTTCTGACGGATACAGTAGGTTTTATTCAAGATTTGCCAACTACGCTAATAGCTGCATTCCGCTCGACCCTTGAAGAGGTTAAAGAGGCGGATTTAATCCTGCATGTTGTTGACAGTGGAAGTCCAGATTATTATCAGCATGAAGAAACGGTAAATGAACTATTGAAGGAACTTGAAAACGAAAAGATACCACAACTAACTGTATATAATAAGAGAGATATTAAGCACCCTGATTTTGTTCCAATTGCAAAAACAAAGGCTATTCTAATCAGTGCATTTGACGAGCAAGACCGCAATGGGCTAAAAAGCATGATTGAAGAAATGATTCTGGAAATGATGAATTATTATCATGTAGAGGTACCTTCTTCAGAAGGAAAGCTTCTGTCCCAGCTCAAAAATGAAACAATATTACGGGAACTATTTTTCCATGAAGAAAAGCAAATCTATGTATGTAAGGGCTATTACCTTGAGAACCACCATATTGGTGGGCAGATAAATAAATACAAAATGTAGATAGGAGAACATCATGTTTCAACAGTTATCAAATGGGGAAAAGCTGCAGCCAATTGTTACTGAAATTGAGCAGCAAATTGCTAATGTATTAGTAGGGATCGATAAAAAAATTGATGAAAATCAATTTCGTGTGCTTAATAGCTTTCAAAACAATCGGGTAAGTGATTCTCATTTTATTCCAACGACTGGCTATGGCTACGATGATATGGGCAGGGATACTCTAGAAAGGATCTATGCAGAGGTATTTGGAGGAGAATCGGCAGTCGTCCGTCCGCAAATTATTTCCGGAACACATGCCATCTCTATTGCCTTATTCGGGGTCCTTCGTCCTGGAGATGAACTTCTGTATATAACTGGAAAACCATATGACACATTAGAAGAAATAGTAGGCCTAAGGGGCAATGGTGTTGGTTCCTTGAAGGAATTCGGCATTACATATAATGCTGTTAACTTAACGGCAGATGGGGCAGTTGATTATGAAGCTGTAGCAAAAGCAATTAAGCCACAAACAAAAATGATCGGCATACAGCGTTCAAAAGGGTATGCAACTAGACCTTCCTTTACTATTGCTCAAATTGAAGAAATGATTAAATTCGTGAAGGAAATTAAATCAGATGTAGTAGTTTTTGTCGATAACTGCTACGGAGAATTTGTTGAAACAAAAGAACCATGCCATGTAGGTGCTGATTTAATGGCAGGTTCATTAATTAAAAACCCTGGAGGCGGACTGGCTAAAACAGGCGGCTATATAGTGGGTAAAGAGAAATGGGTAGAGGCATGCTCATATCGCATGACTTCTCCAGGAATCGGTGCTGAAGCCGGTGCATCATTATACAGCCTGCAGGAAATGTATCAAGGCTTTTTCCTAGCTCCTCATATTGTCGGCCAAGCACTAAAGGGAGCTGTTTTTACCTCCGCATTTTTAGAGAGGCTTGGAATGAATTCTTCACCAAAATGGGATGCGAAAAGAACGGATTTAATTCAATCTGTCCAATTTGATGACCGTGACAAGATGATTGCATTTTGTCAGGCTATCCAATATGCTGCACCGATTAATTCACATGTTACACCATATCCAAGTGCGATGCCTGGATATGAAGATGAGGTGATTATGGCAGCCGGAGCTTTTGTACAAGGAGCTAGCATTGAATTGTCAGCAGACGGTCCGATTAGACCGCCATATGTGGCATATGTTCAAGGCGGACTCACTTATTCTCACGTAAAAATTGCCATTTGTACAGCGATAAATGGGTTAATCGAAAAGGGTTTAATTCATATTGACTAATTGAACATACTAAGGACAGCGAATACATAAGCTGTCCTTTTCATTTTTTAAAATTTCATGTTAGGAAACCTAACATCATGTTGACAAGAAACCTAACATCCGGTTATATTAAGTTGTAAATAAGAAAAGGGAGGAGAAATAAGTGACTGGAAGCAAGATTCGCCGTTCCATGCCGCTTTTCCCAATTGGCCCAGTCATGCAGTTAACCGAATTATCTGCGCGTCAAATTCGGTACTATGAGGAGCACCAATTGATTTCTCCAGCTAGAACAGAAGGTAATAGAAGAATGTTCTCACTAAACGATATTGATAAGCTCCTGGAAATTAAAGATCTCATTGACCAAGGGGTAAATATGGCTGGAATTAAACAGCTGTTTTCTATCAAGGATCAAAGGCCTGCAGATCTATTAAAAGATGAAAAAGCAGAACGAGAGCTGACAAATGATGAAATTAGAAGACATCTGCGCAAGGAAATTGTGAGGGCAGGTCGATTTCATTTACCATCATCTCATCAAGTAAATATGAATCGTTTTTTTCATTAACGATTTTGTTTAACAACTAAGGAGGAACCTATTAATGGCAAAGTTCACGAAAGAAGACATTAGAAGAATTTCAGATGAAGAAAACGTTAAATTTATTCGTCTCCAGTTTACTGATATATTAGGAACGATTAAAAACGTTGAAATCCCGATCAGTCAGCTAGAAAAAGCTCTTGATAATAAAATGATGTTTGATGGTTCCTCCATTGAAGGTTTTGTTCGTATTGAAGAATCTGATATGTATTTATTTCCAGATCTAGATACATGGGTTGTTTTTCCATGGACTGCTGAGAAGGGAAAGGTTGCTCGTCTAATCTGTGATATTCATAATGCAGATGGAACACCATTCCAAGGGGACCCGCGAAATAATTTAAAACGTATTTTGAAGGAAATGGAAGAAATGGGTTTTACGGACTTTAATCTTGGACCTGAGCCAGAATTCTTCTTATTCAAGCTTGATCAGAATGGAGATCCATCTCTTGAACTGAATGATAATGGTGGCTACTTTGATCTTGCTCCTACAGATCTTGGTGAAAACTGCCGCCGAGATATCGTTCTTGAACTAGAAGAAATGGGTTTTGAAATTGAAGCATCTCACCATGAGGTAGCTCCAGGACAGCATGAAATTGATTTCAAATACGCGGATGCCCTAACAGCTTGCGACCAAATTCAAACATTTAAATTAGTCGTAAAAACGATTGCTCGTAAACATGGCCTTCATGCTACATTTATGCCAAAGCCTCTTTTCGGTGTGGCAGGATCAGGGATGCACTGCAATGTGTCTCTATTTAAAGAAGGGAAAAATGCCTTCTTCGATGATAAGGGCAATTTGCAGCTAAGTGATTATGCCCGCCAATTTATTGCAGGTATTTTGAAGCATTCAACAGGCTTTACTGCTGTTACTAATCCGACAGTAAATTCCTATAAGCGGTTGGTGCCAGGATATGAAGCACCATGCTATGTAGCTTGGTCAGCACAGAACCGTTCTCCATTAGTGCGCATACCATCATCAAGAGGAATAAGCACACGTGTAGAGGTTAGAAGTGTTGATCCAGCTGCAAACCCTTATCTTGCAATGGCTGTCTTATTAAAAGCTGGACTGGATGGCATTAAGCATGGCCTTATTCCACCTGCATCTGTTGACCGAAACATTTATGTTATGAGTAAAGAAGAAAGAATGGCTGAAGGAATTGATGATCTTCCTTCAACATTAGCAGAAGCACTTGATAAGCTGAAAGCAAATGAGGTTATCGTTTCAGCATTAGGCGGACATATTTTTGAACACTTTGTAGAGGCAAAAGAGATTGAGTGGGATATGTTCCGTACGCAAGTGCATCCGTGGGAGCGGGAGCAGTATATGACGATGTATTAATATTTGAAGCCCTGATTTGTTCAGGGCTTTTACTCTGTCATTCAATAAGAACTTGGGGGAAGAACGTATGAAGAAAAATCCCCGCTTTTATTAGCAGGGAAAAGATAATATTCTATTGATTCCGATCTTCTTTTCTTAATTTTAAGAATTCAAGACATTTAAGCAGAGTGTCTCCGCCTAAACCGGCAATAATTGATAAGGAAACAACTTTAAATGCTGAATCAGGCTCGTAAAAAGTGACTAAACAAGCAGCAGCAAGTCCACCTAAAATAACTTCTTCTAAATACCCGAGGTAAATGAATTTTTTTGTTTTTCTAGGCTTAATTATTCTTCCTTCTTTACTAATATGTCCTGCAGCACCGACAAGTCCACCAATCAAAACAGCGAAGAAAATGTTCAAATACATTTGTACTTCACCTCCTAAAGTCGAGATTTTTTAAAGCGACCTTAGGTTGATTCTGGGTGTATTATTATTTTATAGAATTTTCCAATAAATAGAATGTGTATAAATATTCATTTTTTGGAAAAATTAATAGTATAGAAATCATATGTTTTATTTAAAAATAAGAAGGTATCCTACTTATGTATTGATATTAAAGAAAAGCCGGCAAATAGATGCCCGCTTTCATTCATACTAATGAATCTGCCGATATACGCCAATCACCTTGCCTAAAATGGAAACATTACGAAGAATAATTGGTTCCATTGTAGAGTTTTCTGGCTGAAGTCTAATATAATCTTTTTCCTTAAAAAATCTCTTAACAGTTGCTTCGTCATCCTCAGTCATCGCAACAATAATATCACCATTATTAGCTGTTTGCTGCTGCCTTACAATGACATAATCCCCGTCTAGTATTCCTGCCTCCATCATACTCTCACCCATAATTTCAAGCATAAAAACCTGCTCTGCATCAGGTGCCAGTCTTTCAGGCAGAGGAAAATATTCCTCAACATTTTCAATAGCTGTTATTGGCTGACCAGCTGTTACTTTTCCCACAATAGGCACATTTACGATCTTATAATCAGGGGCCTGTACAGTTCCTTCTAAATCTAATATTTCAATAGCGCGCGGTTTCGTTGGATCTCTCCGGATTAAGCCTTTGCTTTCTAATCTAGCAAGGTGGCCATGGACAGTAGAGCTAGAGGCTAAACCTACTGCTTCGCCAATTTCTCTAACAGATGGTGGATAACCTTTTTGTTTAACTTCATCTTTAATAAAATTTAATATATCCTGCTGCCTTTTTGATAATTTCGCCATCATAATCACACCTCTTATGATTTTCTTTCCCTAATTATAGCATCACTTACCATATAGTACAAACATAAGTTCGAATAATCGTTGACACAAAACAAATGTTCGGTTTATAATATAGTTAAATAAGCGAACATATATTCTTAATGAGGTGTGTAAGTATGAAAAAATTGTGGAATCAATATTCGTATGCTATTATTCTATTCGTTTTAAGCTTTCTTACTGTATTCATCGTAATTAATCAGCTTGGAGAATCTGAAAATATAAATTATATGAAAATCACTGTTAATGATGGTGATACACTATGGCAAATAGCTGAAGACTTTTCAACGAATCATGAATTAACAGCAATGGAGTTTATTAACTGGGTCGAGCGGAATAACGGAATTTCGGGGGAAAGGATCTTTCCAGGAGATGAACTCGTTATTCCTGTATTAGAGGATTATTCTTCACAAGTGCATACCGAGTTAGCAAGTTCCCATTAATATATCTTTAGGGAAGGGCATTACATATGAAAGCAATTATTTACTGCAGGGTAAGCACAACTAAAGAATCACAGGAAACCTCACTTGCTAGACAAGAGGAAGAATTAACAGAGTTAGCAAATAAAAATGGCTTTGAAATTGTTCAGGTAATTCGTGAACAGGCCAGCGGCTATGGTTTAGATCGCGATGGAATTATTGAGCTTCTCTCACTGATTAAAGATAAAGACGTAAAATATGTTCTCATCCAGGATGAGACTAGACTTGGCAGAGGCAATGCAAAGATGGCTATTCTACACTGTATATTAAAAGAAGGTGTTTCATTATATAGTGTTAGCCATAACGGGGAGCTTCAGCTTTCTGAGTCGGATTCAATGGTATTAAATATTGTGAGTTTAGTAGAGGAATACCAGAGAAAAATACATAATATTAAAATAAAGCGGGGAATGAAGCGTGCAGTTCAAAAAGGATACAGACCTGAGAAAAATCTTACAAATCTAGGCATACATTCTGGCAGGGATCGTATTGAGGTTCCGATTGAAGAAATAGTAAGACTTAGGAACAATGAACTGACATTCTCAGAAATTGCAGCAACCCTAACAGGCCTTGGTTATCAAATATCAAAAGCTACAGTACATCGAAGATACCAGGAATACATAGATACAAAAACAGAAATTAAAAAGTAAACTGATACTCCTTTATATAAATTATTAAAACTTTATCAAATTGGGTAGAGTTTTTTTCTTAATATGCCTTTCTTGTCAAAAGGACTCTTTTTTAGTAACATGGCAATGGGATTCAATGAAATATAAAGGAGCTAAACTATGCTGCCAAAAGATAAACTAGATCGAATTAATGCGCTTGCAAGGAAAGCAAAGGAAGTAGGATTAAATGAAACAGAGGCCAAGGAACAGTCAGCACTTCGCAAAGAATATTTGCAGACCTTTCGATCATCTATGCTGACTACACTTAAAGGTGTTACCATTGTTGACCCTAAAGGAAATGATGTTACACCTGAGAAACTTAAAAAGATTCAAAAAAACAAAGATCTTTTACATTGAGAATTTTGGAACGTGAATGAAGGAAAACAGCAAATGTTTCCTTCTTTACATATACATAATTTATTAAGGCAATATTAGTAATAATTAGATTTTTAATTATTATTTATTCATTTTGTTGTATTAGAAGGGCAGTAACTTTAATATTAGAAGAGTAATAATAATTAGTAGAAGGGATGTATCACATGTTTGATCAAAACGATGCTTTATCCATAAGTTCCATCCGTACATTATCTATCGATGCAATTGAAAAAGCAAAATCAGGTCACCCGGGTATGCCAATGGGAGCTGCGCCAATGGCTTATACACTTTGGACTCAATTTATGAATCATAATCCTAAAAATCCTCAGTGGTTTAATCGCGACCGTTTTGTTCTGTCAGCAGGCCACGGTTCCATGCTTCTATATAGCCTTCTTCATCTTTCGGGATACGATGTATCAATGGAAGATATTAAGAACTTTAGGCAATGGGGAAGCAAAACACCAGGACATCCTGAGTTTGGTCATACGCCAGGTGTAGATGCAACTACTGGTCCTCTTGGACAAGGAATAGCTATGTCAGTTGGAATGGCAATGGCTGAACGCCATTTAGCAGCTGTATACAACAAAAATCAATTTAATATGGTTGACCATTATACATACAGCATTTGCGGTGACGGGGATTTAATGGAAGGGGTTTCCGCTGAAGCAGCATCTCTTGCTGGCCATCTTAACCTTGGGAGATTAATAGTGCTTTACGACTCCAATGATATTTCCCTTGATGGCGACTTAAATAAGTCGTTCTCTGAAAGTGTAGAACAAAGATTTAAATCATATGGCTGGCAATACTTAAGAGTGGAAGACGGGAACAATTTGACTGAAATCGCAAATGCGATTGAAGAAGCGAAGCAAGATATTAACCATCCAACACTTATTGAAGTAAAAACAGTCATCGGCTATGGCTCACCAAACAAGTCTGGAAAATCTGATGTTCATGGAGCTCCTCTTGGGGCAGATGAATTAAAGTTAACGAAGGAAGCTTATAAGTGGACCTTTGAAGAAGACTTCTACGTTCCTGAAGAAGTGTATGAGCATTTCAGAAAGCTTGTAGTGGAACAAGGAGAAAAGAAAGAGCAAGAATGGAATGACTTATTCTCTCAATACAGAAATGAGTTTCCTGAGCTCGCAAGTCAGCTCGAGCAAGTAATCACTGGTGAGCTTAAACAGGGATGGGCAAATGATATCCCTGCTTATGAGGAAGGAAAAAGCATTGCGAGCCGTGCATCATCTGGAGAGGCATTGAATGCCATTGCCAAAAACCTTCCGTCCTTTATCGGAGGATCTGCGGACCTTGCAGGTTCAAATAAGACGATGATTAAGGGTACAGCAGACTTTACACCAGAGACTTTTGATGGAAAAAACATTTGGTTTGGTGTTCGTGAATTTGCAATGGGAGCTGCATTAAATGGAATGGCTTTACATGGTGGATTAAAAGTTTTTGGAGGTACCTTCTTTGTATTCTCTGACTACCTGCGTCCGGCCATTCGTCTTGCAGCGTTGATGAAGCTGCCAGTTACGTATGTGTTTACACATGATAGTATTGCGGTTGGTGAAGATGGACCAACACATGAACCAATTGAACAATTAGCTGCTTTGAGAGCAATGCCTAATCTATCTGTTATTCGTCCTGCAGATGGAAATGAAACAGCAGCAGCTTGGAAATTAGCGGTTGAATCGAAAGATAAACCGACAGCCCTCGTATTAACGAGACAAGATCTGCCAACATTAAAAGGTACAAAAGAGACAGCATACGATGGCGTTTCAAAAGGCGCATATGTTGTATCACCTGCTAGCAAAGAAACAGCTGATGCATTATTAATTGCTTCTGGATCAGAGGTAAGCTTAGCAGTTGAAGCCCAGAAAGCTTTAGAAGCTGATGGTATATCTGCAGCAGTTATCAGTATGCCTTCATGGGATCGTTTTGAAGCTCAATCGAAGGAATACAAGGAAAGTGTAATTCCTAAAGATGTAAAGAAAAGATTAGCGATTGAAATGGGTTCTTCTCTTGGATGGCACCGCTATGCTGGAGATGAGGGAGATGTCCTTGGCATTGATCAATTTGGTGCATCTGCTCCTGGCGAAAAAATTATGGCGGAATATGGTTTCACAGTTGAAAATGTTGTGGCCCGTGTAAAATCATTATTGTAGAACTAATAAGATTAAGAAGAGCACTAGCTGCTCTTCTTTTTTTGTCATTAATAGCTTTTATTTTCTAAAAATTCTTTGTTTCGACAAAATTAGCGAATGTTTTTGACGGTTTAAGACACAATGTTCAAAATAATATGATTATAATGAGAAGAAAGGGGGTTGTCCCGGAAGGAGAGGTTTGGATGAGATCCTATCAGTTATATTTAATTGAAGATGAATTTGCCTCCCATTATTTTGGCAGGGAGAGAATGTTTTTTCAGTTATTTCAAGAATTCGAGCACGCAGCTGGTACTATGGAATACATACTGGCTAGACAAATTCAATATATAACAAAGCCGATACCGGGATTAAAACTCCATCAATATATTAACCAGCAATTGTATAGAAATAAAGATTTTTTAACAAATAAAGGGATATATTATATTGAGATGGGAAAAAGAAGTAGAGCTAAACTAGAAATTAAAGACCGCTGCCTGCTTTTAGAAGCGAGTGGAAATTATGATGCTGAAACCATCTTTTTTGAGGTGCTAAGAAAAAGCGAATCATCTTTTCTTGCGATTGATACTGAACATCATCGATACGGTTGGCTAAAACCAATTAAGGAAAGAAAATTAGTTTAAAAAAATGATAAAATCACAAAGCAAATATTGTATAATAGCCTTTGGTTTAGTACACTGTATGTTAGACAACATGAAGGAGGAAATATGAAATGTGGACTTATATTCTAGTTGGTATCCTAGCACTTCTTGCTGGTTTAGCACTAGGATTTTTCATTGCTCGAAAATATATGATGAGCTATTTAAAGAAAAATCCGCCAATTAATGAACAAATGCTAAAAATGATGATGATGCAGATGGGTCAAAAGCCATCTCAGAAGAAAATCAATCAAATGATGGCAGCCATGAATAAGCAAACAAAATAATGGTGGACGGGCACTCAGAAATGGGTGCTTTTTTATTTATCCAAATTATAAATCTTCCTATTTTTTGTAATATTTGATAAAATATTTAAGCTATGTCATAAAGGTAAAAAGGACAAATTCCATTGATTGGAAACCTTTTTAAAGGTTCAAAGGTAAGATGCAGTTTTTTTAATCCTGGAGGACTAAAGAGATGAGAGTATTCTTAGATTTAATGTGGTTCTTTAAACAAGAGAAAAAAGCTTATTTAATAGGTATCCTAATGTTATTGCTTGTAGCTTTGCTGCAGCTTGTTCCCCCTAAAGTGATAGGTATTTTTGTTGATCATGTTAAGGATCAAACTTTAACTTGGAACAACCTTTTTCAATTATTAGGTGCTTTAATTGGTGCTGCCGTTCTTATGTATGCTTTACGCTATTATTGGCGAATTATGATTTTTGGCTCAGCTGTTAAACTATCGAAATTATTAAGGAATAAACTCTATCATCATTTCACAACAATGTCCCAATCCTTTTATCAAAAGAAGCGGGTCGGTGATTTGATGGCACACGCAACAAATGATCTTCAGGCTATTCAGCAAACAGCCGGGGCAGGCGTATTGACACTTGTGGATTCATTAGCAACTGGAGGATTTGTTATTATCGCCATGGCCGCAACAATTAGCTGGAAGCTTACTTTAATCAGTCTAATTCCGATGCCCCTCATGGCCATTTTAACAAGCTGGTACGGAACTATGCTTCATAAGCGTTTTCATAAGGCACAGGAGGCATTTTCTGCCTTAAATGATAAAACGCAGGAAAGTGTAACAGGGATTAAAGTGATCAAAACATTCGGTCAAGAGAACGAGGATATTGAGGACTTTAGGAAGCAATCCGAGGATGTTGTTAAAAAGAACATCTCTGTAGCTAGAGTTGATTCATTATTCGATCCCACCATATCTATTATAGTAGGTATTTCGTTTTTCCTATCCATTGCTTTTGGTGCAAAATTTGTACTAAACAATGAAATGACAATTGGTGAGCTAGTTTCGTTTACGACTTATTTAGGACTGCTTATTTGGCCAATGCTGGCATTTGGGTGGCTATTTAATATTGTCGAAAGAGGGCGTGCTTCAAATGACCGC
Organism: Bacillus sp. DTU_2020_1000418_1_SI_GHA_SEK_038; assembly: GCF_032341175.1. NCBI lineage: Bacteria > Bacillati > Bacillota > Bacilli > Caryophanales > Bacillaceae > Bacillus > Bacillus sp. DTU_2020_1000418_1_SI_GHA_SEK_038. Next base: position 1,992,169 of record NZ_CP135435.1, read on the forward strand.
GTTACCTCACTCCTTTCGGAAAAGGTTGATATTTATGATCTTCCTAACGCGTTAGAAGTCGTTCCAAGCGGGGATGTTGAATTTAATCTATCTAAATTTACATATCCAGAGGATAAGAAGCCTTTATTGAAGGATATCCATTTTACTTTAAAAAGAGGAGAAACATTAGGGGTCGTAGGTAGAACTGGTGCGGGTAAAACAACTTTATTAAAATTATTAATTCGTGAATTTGAAGGGTATGAAGGCTCGATCATGTTTGCTGGAAACCCATTAAGTCATTATCAAATTGATAAGCTAAGAGAAGCAATTGGCTATGTGCCACAGGACCATTTTTTATTTTCGGCAACCATTGCTGAAAATATTGCTTTTACAAAGCCACTTGCAGATATTGAAGAGATATATGCTGCTGCAAGGCTAGCAAATATTCATGACGATATTTTACTGTTCACAGATGGCTACGAAACGGTTGTCGGTGAACGTGGCGTGTCACTTTCTGGAGGGCAAAAACAGCGTATTTCTATTGCCAGGGCTCTACTAATGCAGCCCGAGGTATTGATATTGGATGATTCATTGTCGGCTGTTGATGCGAAAACGGAAGAAGCGATTTTATCTGCCTTAAGACAAGAACGTGAAGGAAAGACAACGATTATTACTGCCCATCGTTTAAGTGCCATTCAACATGCTAATCTTATTATTGTTCTTGATAACGGAAAAATTGTCCAACGGGGCACTCATGAGCAATTAATGTGTGAGAATGGCTGGTATAAAGAGATGTATTTACAACAGCAGCTAGAAGAATTGGTTGAGCAGGGAGGTTAGGATAATGGATGAAATAAAGGGAATAGAAGGAAAGGAACAGAGGAAGATTCTTTTTCGACTTCTGTCCTACACAAAGCCTCATATGAAAACGATGGTCCTAGCCTTTAGTCTGCTGCTATTGACAACAATTGGCGATGTTTTAGGGCCGATATTAATTAAAATTTTCATTGATGACCATTTAAGACCCGGAAATCTAGAATTTGAACCTCTATTTGCATTAGGGGCAGCCTTTATTGGGATTCAAATCATGAATGTCCTTGTTTCTTATTTTCAATTGCTGAAATTTCAGGAGATCGCCTTAAAGATTATTCAACAGCTTCGTGTAGACGTTTTTACGAAGGTCCAGAAGCTTGGGCTGAGGTTTTTTGATAAAACACCTGCTGGCAGTATCGTCTCAAGGGTAACCAATGATACAGAAGCAATAAAGGATATGTTTGTCAGTGTGATTGTAACGTTCATTCAAGGGGCATTTCTTTTAGCGGGTATTTTTATTGCCATGTTTATATTAAATGTTAGACTCGCTTTATTTTGTTTAATAATCCTGCCAATCCTGTTTTATATCATGCAGACTTATAGAAGGTATAGCTCTATTTTTTATCAGGATATGAGGGAGAGGCTGAGTCAGCTTAATGCGAAGTTAAGTGAGTCATTGCAAGGCATGTCAATCATTCAAGTTTTCCGCCAAGAAAAACGGCTAAGACAGGAATTTGGAAACATTAATGAAGAGCACTATCATGCAGGGATGAAAAATATTAAAATTGATAGTCTGTTATTACGTCCAGCTATTGATTTAGTGTATGTTTTTGCATTAATCATGATATTAAGCTTTTTTGGAATTACTTCATTCAACAGCCCAATCGAAATCGGAGTTATCTATGCATTTATCAGTTATTTAGATCGTTTCTTTGAGCCTGTTAATCAAATGATGATGAGACTTTCCATGTACCAGCAGGCCATTGTCGCAGCATCGAGGGTATTTAAGCTTGTTGATGAAACAGAGCTTTCCCCGGAACAGCCGGAGAACGCCAAAAAGCAAATTCAGGAGGGGGAAATTGAATTTCGCAATGTAAGCTTTTCCTATGATGGAAAGAGAGACATTTTGAAGAATATTTCATTTACAGCTAAACCTGGAGAAACTGTTGCCCTAGTAGGACACACAGGAAGTGGTAAGAGCTCAATTATTAATCTCATGATGCGTTTCTATGAATTTGAAAGAGGAGAGATCTTTATTGATGGACAGTCAATCAAATCCTATAGCAAGGAAGAGCTAAGGGTTAAAATGGGATTAGTTCTTCAGGATCCATTCCTTTTTTTCGGTACAATAAAAGATAATATTCGACTTCATAACCATGAACTAAGTGATCAAGAAATCGTGGATGCAGCCCAATTTGTGCAGGCCCATGCTTTCATAGAAAAATTAGATAATGGCTATAATCAGCAGGTGGTAGAAAGAGGGTCTACCTTTTCAAGTGGACAAAGACAGCTAATCGCTTTCGCTAGAACGATTGCTGCAAATCCAAAAATACTCGTATTGGATGAAGCGACCGCTAATATTGATACAGAAACGGAAGAAGCAATTCAGTTTGCTTTAGAAAAAATGCGAAAAGGGAGAACGACAATTGCCATTGCCCATCGCCTTTTTACGATTCAAGATGCAGAGTTAATCCTCGTCCTGCACCAGGGAGAAATTGTCGAGAGAGGAAGCCATCAAGAGCTTCTGGCAAAACAAGGTTTATATCATAAAATGTATTTATTGCAGAATAGTTCGGGAGAAAAAGTGGGAGATGTCGTATAAGTCTTCTAGTAAAGAAGCCCTTCAAAAAAGAAAATCCAGCTTGGGTATGTTCACCTAGGCTGGTTTTTTTAATGTGTAGGTATTTTTTGGCTAAGCTTTCGGTGATACTCATTCAGCAAATGATCAAGTTCTTGGCTGTATTTGATGGCCGTGGACGAGGCTAAGCCATTTTTCATCGCCACTTGTATCAGTTCAAGTCTTTTCTGTTCAATTAAATTGAGTAAATCTTTGTTAGACACATCTAGTTATCCTTTCAGATCGTTATAAAGAAGATAGCATTACTAAAGAACTTGTTGTTTCTAGAAATGTAAAAACATGATAGATTAAAACAAAATTTGTTAACATATGCTATAGTATAGCGAATTTTGGGAATAAATTCAAAAGAAACTTCTATAATAAATAAATAATTTTTTCGTGTTGAAGATAGAGACACAAATTGTTCAAATCTAATCATTATCATTTCCTAATAACATTTGTTAGAATGGAGAATGAATCGTTTTGAACAGGAGATGTTATGATGGCTGACTTAAATGTGTTCATTGCGTTAGGGGCTGGATTTTTAAGTTTTATTTCACCATGTTGCTTGCCTTTGTACCCAGCTTTTTTATCTTATATTACAGGTATGTCTGTTGGTGAACTTAAAGAGGAAAATGCGATGCTCCAAAGGCGAAGCATGTTGCATACATTGTTTTTCTTAATTGGATTTTCACTTATTTTTATTGCGATCGGTTTTAGTTCTTCATTTCTTGGAACATTCTTTATGGATTACCAAGATTTGATCAGACAAATTGGCGCTATATTTATCTTCTTCTTTGGTTTAATGGTAGTCGGTTTTCTTAAACCGGAGTTTTTAATGAAGGAAAGAAGATTTGAGTTTAAAAACCGTCCTTCAGGCTTACTAGGATCAATATTGATAGGAATGGCATTTGCTGCAGGTTGGACACCATGCACAGGTCCTATACTTGGCGCCGTATTCTCACTTGCGGTTTCAAATCCTAATTCAGCAATGATTTATATGATAGCCTATATTCTTGGTTTTGCTGTTCCGTTCTTTGTCCTATCTTTCTTTATTGGGAAGCTTAAATGGATTAGAAAAAATAGTTTGCTTATTATGAGAGTAGGCGGTTACATTATGATGGCAATGGGTGTTGTCTTGTTTTTTGATTGGATGACGAAAATTATTGCAATACTATCACCTTTATTCGGAGGATTTACTGGCTTTTAGTCTAGCCTGTTTGTAAAATTTTTATAATTGACTTGATAGGATATAACGGATTACAATTATGGGCGAAATTTGTCGTTCTCTTTAAATTGAAATTTTACATAATTTTAGATATATTTTATAGTATGTTCTTCTTTAGAAAAAGAATAAATTAGCTTAGATAAAGTCTTTTTTTAGTACATTAAACCTATTAAAAGTAGGAGTTATTAGATAAACTTCCGATGTAGTTGTCGAGGGGGAAGCAGCAATGGCAAGAATACTAATTGTTGATGATGCAAAGTTTATGAGGATTACATTATCAAATATTCTAAAAAAAGCAAATCATGAGATTGTTGGAGAAGGTGAAAACGGCAAAGAGGCTGTTCAATTATATGATGCGTTATTGCCAGATTTAGTGACAATGGATATTACAATGCCAGAAATGAGCGGACTTGAAGCAGTGAAGGAAATAAAAAGGCAATATCCAAGTGCAAAAGTAATCATGTGTTCTGCGATGGGGCAACAAAAGATGGTCGTAGAAGCGATCGAATTGGGAGCAAAAGACTTTATTGTAAAGCCGTTTGATGAAGGTAGAGTATTGGAAGCTGTTAATAGAGTACTAAGTTAATATTTAAGGAACACTGCCTCTGCTTAATCTGAACGTAGACAAGTTCGGATTAAGCAGAGGCAGTTTTAATTTCATTTTCTTTCCCTATATGAAAGAATTACGATATAATAAAAAATGCAAATTATCATTAGATAAGGGATGTAAAACTATGGATATGGTTATTGTTTCATCAATTGGTGCCATTGGTATGGCTATATTTGCCATGTTTCTACGTATGAAGGCAGCTAAAAAACCAGCATCAGCCAAAAAAATTATTTTGCCGCCTATTTTTATGAGTACTGGTGCCCTTATGTTCATTTTTCCGTATTTTAGGGTGACAGCCCTTGAAATCTTGGAAGCTCTTTTAGTGGGGATGTTATTTTCCATTTTACTGATTAAAACCTCTAAATTTGAAATCAGAGACAATCAAATATATTTAAAGCGGTCAAAGGCATTTCTCTTAATCTTAATCGGTTTACTCATACTTAGAATTGCCGGAAAATTGGTTTTGAGTTCTTACATTGATCTCGGGCAGCTGGGCGGCATGTTTTGGATATTAGCTTTTGGTATGATTGTTCCATGGAGAGTAGCTATGTATTTGAACTATCGTAAATTGCAGCGTGAGTTAAGTTTAGCTGAGATTAAGCGGCTGTAAGAACCTTGCTGTTTAAAGTTTCACTTTATCGAATTGATAGATAATATAAATGCCACAGATTAGACAAAATCTGTGGCATTTGTAATATTAAAACCATTCTCCTTTGAGAATGGTCAAAATAAATGCTCGTATGGAGCCATGTTTATTTCTTTTTCAGTTAGTCTTTTTCTTAAGAATTTATGATCTCTTTTTGGTGTCGCGACAATATATCCTCTTATTATTAAATCTTCATTAATTAAAGTAACCTTTTCCTTTAGTGCAAGCTCGCCAATTTTTCCAGCGATTTTATGCCTTGCTACATCACGGAACAGCTCGGGTACAGGACTAACAAGCTCCTCAAGCAATTTTTTTCCCTCTTGATTCCAAAGATGCTTTGATTCATTCACATAATATTCTTCCCAATCCATATCCGATTTTCCGTCTACCTTTGGCATCTTTTTCAAGAACTTTCGAAACATAAAAAAGCCGCCAATGGCAAAAGAACCTGTCAGAATAACAACCCAAAATAGAATAAACCACAAAAACCATCCATCAAGCATGTATCTTCACCTACAAATAAATTTTCCTTATTATATTATAAACTCTTGACAGATTGGAGACAAGTAATGAGAACCTAATAATGATTTCAGATTAATTCCTTGCTCTATAGTTCTTAAACTACTATAATTAAACATGTCTAATCAAGGGGCTGAATGGGGTACTGGTGTCCTCCGTAGTCTTCAAAACTATCTGTGACCACCGTGTGTGGTCAGCTGGGTTCGATTCCCAGGCAGTCCCGCCATATTAAACTAGGGATGTTTCTTATATAAAATTATTGACACCAACCAATTTAATATAACAGGCAGAAATTAATTAAAAAACACTTGGATATTTTTCCAAGTGTTTTTTCATCTCTTTTTATCGCTCACATGCCCAATTGTCTTTATCTCGGTCATGTTTTGAATCGTAAGCAGGGTGATCAGCAGGAACTCCGTTAGGATAAACCTTCCTTAATTCCGTACAGTTTTTATATGACTCGTTGCTGCTAGTTGAAGGGGCAGCAGGAGTGGAGCCTGTATTCGAATTTGTGCTTGATTTTGTATTGTTATTTGTGTTGTTTGATGATGAAGATGTTGAGCCGCTGCTGGATGCTGTTGTCTTTGAATCCAGATCACCTTTTGTAGTACCTTCCGCTCCGAAAGCCCATAAACCGGTATTTTGTTCTCTCGCTTCGCGGGCAAATTTTACAAAGTAATCACTGTATTTCACGTCAGGCGGATAAGTAGAAGGTTCTGCATATCCATTTAAAACAAGATCGGCATTAAACATTTTTGAGCGAATTTCATTTTCATCCATATCGTTCGTTGGAATATCAAGCCAAACAATTCGAAGATATCGAGCATAGCGATCAGTATCTGATACGTCCTTCTGTAAGTATACTTGTTTCCCTTCGAGCTTTGAAGTGGTATAGTTGCTTGCTTCCTTGCCGTATTCTTCAGTTTTCGTAGTAGACTCAGGTGTATTCACACCTACAAGGCGAACTTTTCTGCCGTCTGAGGTTTCGACTGTATCTCCGTCTACAACTCTGCTAATTGTCACTAATTCTAATCCTAACGTGCTAGCCTGTTCTTCTTTTGCATTTTGTTCTGCTTCGAGTTTCTCTTTTTCTAATCGTTCCTCTTCAGCTTTCGCTTCTTCTTTTGCTCTCGCCTCTGCTTCTGCTTTAGCTTTTTCTTCTTCTTCCTCTTTCTTAGCTATTTCCGCCGCTTCTTTTTCCGCCGAATCTTTTTGCGCAGTTGTACTTGCTAACTGATTTTCGTTATTTTTATCTGCTGTTTCGGTTGTATCAGCAAATGAAACCCCTAGAATTAAAAACAAGATCAATCCTGCTGTAACTATCAATCCTGGTTTCTTAACTATAATGTTTCCCTTTTTCTTTTGATTGGATAAATATAACCCAATTAAAAACACAGCTGTCCCAATAAATGCAAATGGTACTGCAATACCCATGATTAGCATGAATAATAAAATGACAGCTAGTATGATTCCTTTAATGAATTTCATTTAATTTTCCTCACTCCTAAACCTTAGTTTCTAACATATGAATACATTCAATGATAATTATACATGTTTTTTGTCATTTATTGATTCTGTTAGAAATGTAAAAATTTTATGAATATGTAAGTGGTTTGAAAAAATAATGAAAAAGCGGAAGGGATTGTCCAAGCCAAATGGCACAACTTTAATAAAATAATATGGAAGATCTCCTCCCTTAGGTCTTGTGAACTACACTTTACCGTTCATATCAATGAACGGTCATTTTTTTGGCATAATGGAAAAGGCCTCTTCAACGGAGGCCATTCTCGTTTTTATTGTCCTTTCTTACTTTTTTTCGAGCTATTTCTAATTTTTGTTTGCTTGTACATTTGATGTCCTAACACAGCAACTCCGGCAGCAGTGATACCGTTTACAAGTCCATCTATAGAAAATCCAAATGCCACGCTTCCGACTGTGATCGATGCGATAAAGAGTATCCAAATAATCAACCAATCAGGGATGGCTGGTGTTTGTTTAAGGGCAAACCCCAGCACCCAAAGGGCAGGTACTAGCATAATATAATTCTGATTTAAATAATCAATAAGATTCAAAAAAGTCACCTCCTATTTCCACATTTATATATTTTATGCAAATCAAGAAATTTGGCTTGTTTTATCTCCTAAATTATACGGAATGGAAGAATACATAGCGGCCATATCCTTTTTAGATCAGCACCTATATATAGAAAGTAACAGGAGGTGATCTTTAAATTTATTATTATATTAGAAAGGAGCATTCCTGTTAGAAGTATTTTCGGGGACTTGAAAAAAAAAGAGCCCTCTTGGTATGATACGGGGTGTCAAATCGTGTGGCGAATTGACCCCTAACTTAGTTAACCAAGGAGGACTCCAAAATGGATTTTAAACAAAATCAGAAAATAAATCAAGTCACCGAAAAAACACTAGTTGTGGGAATCGACATTGCCAAGCGGACACACTTCGCTTGTTTTGTAGATGACCGTGGACGAGTGCTCCAAAAATCATTCTCTGTTTCTCAATCTGGAGATGGATTCGAGCTTTTCTATCAACGTATTCTCGCTGCAATGAGAGAAAACGGAAAAACAGAAGTCATTATCGGGATTGAACCGACTGGCCATTATTGGCTCAATATCGCCTATTTCCTTGAGGAACGGGGCATCCCCCTAGTCATGGTTAATCCTATGCATGTTAGACGGTCGAAAGAGTTGGATGATAATTTGCCAACGAAGCATGACCGCAAAGATGCACTTGTGATTGCTCGTCTTTTAAAAGACGGACGGTTCAGCTATCCCCGTATCTTGAAAGGTATGGAAGCTGAACTTCGCGTCGGGTCAACGTTAAGAAGCAAATTGACAGAAGAACTAGGGTCTGTAAAAAACATGATCATTCGCTGGTTAGATCGCTATTTTCCTGAATTCACTCAGGTTTTCCCATCATTCGGAAAAATGGCTATGGCCGTACTTGAATGTACTCCATTTCCAAGTGATCTTCACCAGAAACAGCCTGAAGAAATTTTAGCGCTTTATCGGAAGGTCGATGGGTTAAAATCCCCTCAAAGACCGAAAGCAACGAGAATCATTGAAGTCGCCGAGAGGTCTATTGGTGTAACTGAAGGACATAAGATGGCCCGTATTGAAATAGCCACACTTGTCCGCCGTTACCATCAGCTCGAAAAAGATATCGAAAGCATTTCTCAACACTTAGTTAATCTTGTAAAAACGACTGTAGAATATGAATGGTTATCAACGGTTCCAGGGCTTGGAGATACAACAATTGTCGATTTATTAGCTGAAATCGGAAGCTTTTCTCACTACGAAGATCCACGCCAACTAATCAAACTCGCGGGATTAACGTTACGTGAAAACTCCTCTGGCTTGCACAAAGGACAAAAGCGCATCTCCAAACGAGGCAGAAGAAAACTACGTGCCCTCCTGTTCCGAGTGATGATGCCGATGATTCTCCACAACGAAGCCTTTAAAAAGTTACACGAGTATTATACAAACCGTAAGGTTAATCCCTTACGCAAGAAGCAATCCATCGTAGTTCTATGCGGTAAGCTATTAAAAGTACTACATGGGATAAGCACTAAGCACAAAGCGTTTGACGAACAGCGAATGATGAGGGATATTCCTAGTCTCGTAGAGGCTGCGTAAAGCTCTACGTCCCCTTATACCTAGACAAAAGGATGACACGGAGAAGCTGGCAATATTTTCACCATTCGACCGAGAGTCCCTAAAGGAGCTTCGCTAGCCTCTGCCTTATGACTAGACCGAACGAAGGAATGTAGGCACACTGATGCCCAGAGACATGGGAGGGTACGTCATCATAAGCTACGCAGAGATCCATTGTGCATCTCATAATTTCCTATCACTACTTTCTATTATTATCCAGTAGTGACCGCGAAGCGTACCCATATGTTGGAATAGTTTCACATAATATAAAAATATTGTTAGGAATCGTGTCGAAAAATATTTTTTTGACACCTCAACAATGGGTTAAACCATTGATATATCAACATTTATAGAGGGAGTGCGAAACATGGAGGATCTTTTACCATTGATAAGCGAAGTAGGCTTTCCAATAATTGTGACGCTATTTTTGCTGCACAGAATAGAAGCGAAGCTAGACGTAGTGGTAAATTCCATTCAGGGGCTTCCTGACCGTCTAAAGGAGTAAGCCTAGTAGTTAACATTTATTGACTTTCAATTCCAAAAATGCTAAATTTAAATCAGCCGTTATGCATCGCATTATATTTTTGCAAGCAATTTTCCAAAGTATTCTTTTGTTTGGATGAGTAATAAGGAGTAAAGCTATAATCGTTGTGAATGGTGAATTAACACATGGCTTTTAACAGCCTATAGGAGGATTTTTTTACATGAAAAACGGTAAAGTTAAATGGTTTAATGCTGAAAAAGGTTTCGGATTCATCGAAGGTGAAGACGGAAACGATGTATTCGTACATTACTCTGCAATCCAAACTGAAGGATTCAAAACATTAGAAGAAGGTCAAGAAGTATCTTTTGAAGTTGTTGAAGGTGCTCGTGGACCACAAGCTGCTAACGTAAATAAACTATAATCATAAACTATAAACAGTCCTGCTTTTGTGGGGCTGTTTTTTATTTGATTATATTTAATTGAAAATTGGAAATCCTTCTGTAGATATTGTTATAATAGGTACATATGTTCGTTTTTTGGTATCCACCTAGTAATTACTTCCTCAGACGTCTACACCAGACCTATAAAAACATAAATTTGATATAATGAGTGTATTTGAGACTAGTAATATAAAGATAAGAAGGTGAAGATTTTGAAATTTATTCATACAGCAGATTGGCATTTGGGAAAGCTTGTACATGGAATTTATATGACCGAAGACCAGCGTTACTTCTTGAAGCAATTTGTTGATCTTGTTGCGGAAGAAAAGCCGGACGCTGTTGTAATCGCCGGAGATTTATATGATCGGTCCGTACCGCCAACAGAGGCGGTGGAACTGCTTAATGACGTATTATTCAAAATCAATGTAGAGTTAAATACACCTATTGTAGCAATTGGCGGCAATCATGATAGTGCGGAACGATTGTCTTTTGGAAGCTCGTGGTACCGAAAAAGTCAGTTATATTTATCAGGTAAGCTTGATTCTAACGTTCATCCAATACATATAGGCGGTGTTAATTTTTATCTGGTACCATATGCTGAGCCGGGAATAGTTCGGCAAATGTTCGGAGATGACACCATTCATACGCATCAGGACGCGATGAAAGCGATTATTGGAAAAATTGAAGATACCTTAAACCCTAATGAAGCAAATGTATTAGTTGGTCATGCTTTTGTTCTAGGCGGAAAAACTAGCGATTCAGAGAGAACTCTTTCTGTAGGAGGTTCTGGATGTGTTGGGGCAGAATTATTTGAACCGTTTTCCTATACAGCACTTGGGCATCTTCATAGTCCTGATGCTCTTAAACATGAAAGGATTCGTTATTCTGGTTCTCTTCTAAAGTATTCGTTTTCGGAGTCGAAACAGGAAAAGTCAGTTTCCATTATCGAAATGGACGAAAAGGGTCATTTTGATTTGCGGGTTCGTAAACTATCTCCACAAAAGGATATGAGGGAAATAGAAGGATTTTTAGATGAATTGATGGATCCAGCATTTTACGAGAAACAAATGGCAGAAGATTATTTGAAAATCATTCTCCATGATGAAGGTGCCTTAATAGATCCGATTAATAAGCTTCGGCAAATCTATCCAAATGTTCTTCATCTAGAACGAAAAATCCACATTACTGATATGAAGAAGAAACAGTTTTTCACATCAGTAAAGGAAGAAAAAAAGACAGAGCTTGAACTTTTTCAGCAATTTTATCAGGAAATGACAACTTCGGAATTTACCGATGACAAGAAGGCTGTTATGACTGATGTGATTGAAAAAGCTTTGAAGGATGGTGCAGCGATATGAGACCTTTAAAGTTAATCATGCAGGCGTTTGGGCCATATGCAGGAACAGAAACGATAGATTTTACAATGCTTGGGAATAGAACAATGTTTGTAATTTCTGGAAAGACCGGCTCAGGAAAAACGACTATTTTTGATGGAATTAGCTATGCTATTTATGGGAAAGCAAGTGGGGAAGATCGTAATGGGCCTGAATTAAGGAGTCAATTTGCTAGGAATGAATTATTAACAGAGGTGACACTTAAGTTTTCTTTAAGAAATAAGACGTTCATTATTACAAGATCCCCTCAGCAGGAAAAGAAGAAGGAACGCGGGGATGGAATGACAACCATTAGTGCAAAAGCTGAATTGTACATGATCAATAGTGATGGGGACAAGCAGCTTCTTGCCTCAAATATACGTGATGTAGATGAAAAGATTAAAGAAATCATGATTATTGACAGTAATCAGTTCAGGCAAATCCTCATGATTCCTCAAGGAGAATTCAGGAAGCTCCTTACATCGGAGAGTAAGGATAAGGAAGTCATTTTGCAGCGGCTATTCCATACTCAAATATATAAGCGGATCGAGGAAAAGCTAAAGGAAGATGCAATCGATCTAAAGAAATCAGTTGAAAAGCAAGTAGAAAACCGTGATCAAGCCATTCAGCAAATTTCAGCTCTTTTTAATGAGGAGCTAAAAGGGTATTTAAATGCAGGGAGTGTGAATGATACGCTCATCATGCCTTTATTACAATTAGAAATGGAATCCATGACTGGAGAGCTGGGAAAGCTCGCAGATCAATTAAAGGATAAACAAGAAAAACGGGATTTACTTCAGCAGAAGCTATTTGAAGCAGAGACAATTGTAAAACAGCTAAAGGCTAAAGATGAATTAGAAAAACGGAAGACTGAACTTCATAATGAGAAGGATGTCTACAGTCAAATTGAGAAAAAAATTAATCTTGCCCAAAAAGCAGCCGTGCTAGCCCAGCAGGAAGAGCTCTGTCATCATTTGAAAAAAGAATCAGATGAGGCTAATAATGAGCTTCAGTCGTTAAATTCAAAGATTACGTCACTGTCAGCTCTTTTATATGAGCAGGAAAAGAAATGGGAAGAAGAAAAAGGTCGGGAAGATGAAAGAAGGGCACTAGCAGAGGAAATCAGTTCTCTTAAAAATATGAAAGAGGAAATTGAATCCCTGTCCTTCGTGAAAAATGAGGTAACTTTACTTGAAAAAGCTCTTGAAAAAAGCAAGATTGAAAAATTAGAGCTTGAAGATTCCCTAAAGAAATCAGAACAGGCTATCCTACTTTTACAAGAAGAAAAACAACAGATTGAGAGAGAACAGCTTACTTTTCTTCAAAATGCTCAACAATTAGAGAAATTAGAAGAAGAATTGTTAAGGTTTAATAAATACGAAGAACTTATTCTCCGCTATGATCAAGCAAAATTGAATTTTGAAAAACGAAAAGGTCATCATGATCATTACGTTTCGCGATTAGCTGATGTAAAGGAAACAATCGAACAACTGGAGCAAAAATGGCTTCACGGACAAGCTAGTCTACTTGCAAATAAGCTTCATGTTGGAGAAGCATGCCCTGTTTGCGGATCAAGGGAACACCCCAATATAGCAGCTATGTCAGATTCAATCCCTGATGAAAAAGATTTAAAAGCCGCAAAAAAACAGGCAGATGAGCTTGAAAAGGAAAAAGCAAAGGCTGAATCATCTTTTTATGAATCTCAGTCTATAGTAAATTCAATAAAAGAGTCGCTAGAATCACAGCTGAAAGAAATTAAGAATCAGCGTGATGATCTGACAATTAATTCATTACCGATGGTGAAAGAAACGATATTGGCGGAGAGAGACGATCTTGTTCAGAAACAAAGCGTTTTATCCAAAAGACAAGCTAAAATGCCAGCTTGCTTAAATGAGCTTAAATTATTGGAGCAGGATAGAGAGAAATTTTCAAAGAAGCTTAAATTGAACATGGAACAAATAAATAATGAAACTATTATTTTTACCGAGAAAAAAACACATTTAACAAGAATGATAGCGAAAATACCACCTGATCTACATTCGGCTGAGGTTTTTGAATCACGCTTGAAGAACGCCATTAAAAAGCAAGAGGATCTTATAAAGCTATTGGAAACTGTGCAGCAGCAATATCAGGACACAAAGGGAAGATTCCTCGGAGAATCGGCTAAATTTGAAACGATCAAAAAACAAGCTGATAGATTGAAAGAAAGATTGACAATGGAAAGAGAAGCTTTTGTTCAGAAAATGAATGATCAGGGTTTTGGAACCTACTCAGAATACAATGAATCGAAAAAGTCTGAACAGGAGATACAGTTGCTAGATCAATCATTAAGGGATTACCGGGAAGAGCTTCGATCCGTCCATGACCGTTATGAAGAGCTTACTATGCTGTTAAAAGACGTAGAAATGCCTGATTTAGAACAAATTAGTGAATCCTTTAAAGAAAATGAGGAACATATTCGTTTGCTTCAAGAGCAATATACCGACTTGTTTATGAAGAAAAAACATAATGAAGAAACAGCAGAAAAAATAATAGAAATCAATAAGCGTATGAAAGCACTGGAAGACAGGTACAAGTTAATTGGTCATTTATATGAAATCGCAAAGGGACAAAACACGTACCGTATTACTTTTGAGCGATTTGTTTTGGCCGCTTTTCTTGATGATATTTTAAGAGAAGCAAATGGAAGATTGAGAAAAATGACGAGTGGAAGATATGAGTTGTTAAGAAAAACCGATCGGTCAAAGGGGAATGTTCAAAGCGGCTTAGAGCTGCTTGTTTTTGATCAATATACTGGACAAGAAAGACATGTGAAAACCCTATCTGGAGGAGAGAGCTTTAAAGCAGCATTAGCTCTTGCCTTGGGATTAGCAGATGTTGTTCAGCAATATGCCGGCGGTGTTTCACTAGAAACAATGTTTATAGATGAGGGATTTGGAACTCTTGATCCAGAGTCCCTTGATCAAGCGATTGAAGCTTTAATGGATATACAAAGCAGCGGAAGACTGGTAGGAATTATTTCTCATGTACCTGAGCTCAAGGAAAGAATAGATGCCCGCCTTGAAGTGATTGCAACCCAAACAGGAAGCCAGACTGAATTTCAATTTTTATCTTAATACGATGGAAAGGAGCGAATCCGATGATTCAATCCTTTCTTTTTTCATAAACGGAGTACAATTTATGCTAATATAGGAATAAGTTAGATAGAAGGATGATTATTATGAAAAAAAGAGTGGCTTTATCCTGGAGCGGCGGAAAAGATGGCTGCCTCAGTCTGGATGTATTAACAAAGAATGGAATTGATGTTGTTTGTTTAGTGACGACAGTACCGGTTGAATTAGGCAGAACCTTTGGTCATGGTGAAAATTTAGAATTAGTAAAGCTCCAAGGGGAGTGCTTGGATATCCCTGTCGAGTTTATTTCCACCACCTTTGAGAAGTATACTGAAAGCTTCATCAATAAATTAACGATATTAAAAGATAAGTATCATCTAGAAGCCATCGCCTTTGGTGATTTGTATTTGGAAGGTCATCGTGAGTGGGGAGAAAAAATGGCAGATGCAGCTGGTCTTCAAGCGATATACCCGCTATGGGGAAAGCAGGAAGATGCTCTTCGTATGCTTGACGATTATCTCCAATCTGGTTATAAGGCAACAGTTATTCGTATTAGGGAGGATATTCTAGATGAAACGTGGTTAGGAAGGCAACTGGACTTTTCATTTTTTGAAGATGTAAAGACGAAGGAAATGTGTCCGATGGGTGAGTCGGGTGAATATCATTCATTTGTATATGATGGACCGTTGTTTAAGCAAAGTATTATCCTTAAGAATCCGGAAATTATTCAATTAGAGACTACGAAAAAACTGGAATTTAGCCAGTATGAACTACAGGCAAAGGATTGTATTTAACAAGGATCAACAAATATTAAATAAAAGAGAGGAATCCTTCATTGAACAATACATTTGGTCATGAATATTCTCTTTTCCCTTTTGAGGCATTTTCTTTTCAGCATTTGATGATGATTGTTATCTTAATAGGCGGTACGATTCTCCTTTATGCAAAGAAAAACTATTTGAAAGAACATGATAAGGCTGTAAGAATCCTCATGTTTTTAAGTCTGTTTGTTTTGGAAGCTATGTATCATATATGGCTTTTTAAAGATGGTTATTGGGATATATCCTTTACGCTGCCGCTTCAGCTTTGTTCGTTAAGTCTTATTCTTTGTCTTATTTTACTGACGACTAAATCAAAATTTATATTTCAAATTGTATTCTATATTGGAATTACGGGGGCAACAATGGCGGTAATAACTCCTGAGTTATTTCTTGGTTTTCCTCATTTTCGATATTTCCAATTTTTTATTACTCATATCTTTATCATTTGGACTTGTTTTTATTTTTGGATGATTCACGAATACTCACCTAATGGCAAGGGGCTAATCATGTCATTTTTATTTCTAAATGGAAGTGCATGTCTTGCCTTTGCTGCGAATAGAATGACTGGCGGGAATTATATGTTTCTAGCATTTAAACCATCCAATGCCTCATTATTAAATTATTTTGGTCCGTTTCCTTATTATATTGTAACTTTAGAGGGAGCGGCCTTATTCTTCTTCTTCCTTTTGCTCGTAATCTGCAATAAAGTTAAGCTAAAAGAAATTCAGAGGTAGGTGACAGCATTTGAATATGAAACGATATTTCACTATCGGTATGGCTGGCCATATCGATCATGGGAAGACAACGCTTACGAAAGCGCTGACAAATGTTGATACAGATAGATTGAAAGAGGAGAAGGAAAGACAAATCTCCATTGAACTTGGGTTTGCTTCTTTATATGAAGATCATGAACTGGAAATTTCCGTTGTTGATGTTCCAGGTCATGAACGTTTTATTAGACAGATGATTGCAGGTGTTGCAGGGATCGATTTAGTTATACTCGTTGTTGCAGCTGATGAAGGAGTCATGCCGCAAACCCGAGAGCATTTACATATACTTGGTTTATTAGGAATTAAGAACGGAATTATTGCGGTTACAAAAATTAATCGTGTTGAAAATGATTTTATTGACCTTGTTAAGGATGATATTTTGGATGAATTAAAAGATACTGTATTTGAACATGCACCATTGATGCTTGTCGATAGTTTAACTGGACAAGGAATAGAGGATTTGAAACATTTAATTATTGACGAACTAAAAAAACGGGAAACTAGAGACAGTAAAGGTGCTTTTCGTCTTCCTATTGATCAAGTGTTCTCTGTGAAAGGGCAAGGTACTGTTGTCAGAGGGACTGTCTATGAAGGATCAGTAGAGGAAGGACAAGCATTAAAGATTATGCCAAAAGGGCTGGGAACCCGTGCAAGACAGCTTCAGGTCCATCACAAATCGGCTAATAGCGCCTATGCTGGTCAACGGACAGCAATAAATTTATCCGGAATCGCAAAGGAGGACATCCAGCGTGGTGATGTTCTAGTCTCTTCAGAACATTTTATTGTCACACAAACGATTGATGTCGCCCTTCGTCTGGCAGGTGATTTGGAATACATGGTGAAGCAGCGTATGCCTATTAAATGTCATCTTGGAACAGCTGAAGTAATGGGGCGGATTGTGTTATTTGACCGTAATGACATTAAGACGGACGCGGAGGAAATTCTTTGTCAAATCCGCTTGGAAGAGGAGATTGTCACAAAAAGAGGAGACCGCTTTATTTTAAGACGTCCTAGTCCACAGGAGACAATCGGCGGCGGATGGGTCATTGATCCTAAAGGGGAAAAATATCGATTTGGCCAAAAGACAGTTGATGAGCTTGAAAAGAAAAAAGAAGGTACACCGAAAGAAAGAATTTATGCTGCCCTTCATGAGGCCAAAAGTTTGCCGTTTCAAGAGATTTTGAAAAGAACATCCATTTCTGAACAAGATCTGCAAAACTATTTAATAGATGAAGAATTTCTCCTATATGGAGGAAAAGAGTACACACTGCTTATCATCAAGGAATCAATTGAAAAAGACATGATCACTTTATTACAAGGCTTCCACGGTGAGAATCCTTTGAAACTTGGGATGAATAAGGCGGAGCTATTGCAATTAATTAGTAAGCAATATCCGAAGAGACTAGCAGAATATGTGTTAGAAAAGGGGATAGAAACTACTATTTTTGGTAAAAAGGACCAATTTATTTTCCATAGCGAGTTTACACCTCATGTACCAAAAAGCTGGCAGAAGCGCACAGAAAATATGCTTGCAGATTTGAAAAAAGATGGATTAAAGGTTAAGTATTTCAATGATTATATAACAAAAGCTGGCATTCCAAGTGATTTAGCACTCGACTTAACGAAGTTTCTGGCGGATACCGAAGAAGTGATCTCTCTTGATGAACAATTTTATTGGCATGCGGAGCACTTTAATCAAGCTGTAGAGCAATTAAGAAGTGGAACTGCGATAGAATTTGAAGTCGGTGATGCAAAAGACATTCTCGATCTTTCGCGGAAATATATGATTCCGTTTCTTGAGAAGCTTGATTCTTTAGGTTATACAAAGAGAGTCGAAAATAAAAGGGTTTGGCAGGAAAGTAAATAATCCATTCGGAAGTTTGCAGCAAAAAGTAAACCAAGCCACTAACTAAGGCTTGGTTTACCAATGTTTACTCTATCATATCTGACAACACGTAATGATAGAGTAATTTAGCTGTATGATCAATGGATGACTTATGAGTACGTTCAAAAGCATGGGAGGAATCAATCCCAGGTCCAACTAATCCATGAACGATATCATGACCTGAACGGATTGCGGCAGATGCATCTGAACCATAATATGGATAAATATCAAGCTTATATTCAATCTGGTTATCGATTGCAAGCTGAACAAGTTTTTTTCTTAAACCATAGTGATAAGGTCCACTCGCATCCTTTACACAAATAGATACTGTGTATTCATCGGTCGACTGACCATCACCCATCGCTCCCATATCTACTGCCAAATATTCAACTGTTTCTGGAGTAATGTTCGAATTACCTCCATAACCAATTTCCTCATTATTAGAAATTAAAAAATGGGTAGTATAAGGTAGTTCGATTTTCTCAAGCTTGATTTGCTTTATTAATTGCAGGAGAATTCCGACACTTGCTTTATCGTCTAAATGTCTTGATTTAATAAATCCGGCTGGCGTTATTTCCACTCGGGGGTCAAAGGAAATAAAATCTCCAACCTCAATCCCTAAGGCACGAACGTCCTCTGCATTATGTACTACTTCATCTAAACGCACTTCCATATTTTCTTGGTTTCTCTCAAATTTACCGGCATCTTTGTAAACGTGGACGGATGTCTGATGCATTAAAATTGTCCCGGTGTATTTTTTTCCTGAAGTCGTTTCAATTTCGCAATATTCCCCTTCAATTGAATTGTATTTAAATCCGCCAATTAGGTCGAGCTTCAACCTTCCGCTCGGTTTAATTTCTTTAACGATAGCTCCAAGCGTGTCTACGTGAGCTGTAAGCATTCGATGATTCTTTTCATCCTGGCCGCTAATCGTTGCAATTAGACCGCCTTTTCGATTTCGTTTTGTTTCGATCTCTAATTCACTCAGGTAATTTTCAACGAAGGTAATAACCTCATTTGTATTTCCAGATGGACTTGGAATGGAAACAAGCTTAGATATTAATTGAATAATCTCATCCGTATGAGAATATGACATATGTATGGCCCCTCTCTAAGAAAATCATGCATCTTCCATATTATACTTCTTTATACTGTCATAATAAATGAATTAGAGGCATGCTTAATAACCGAAATGGTTCATTTAGCATGCCTCACAAATTTATCATTGAATATTTTCAAGCTCTGAAGTAACTGAGTAATCATCCGTATTCTTTTCTGATGAAATAAATTCCTGCTTGACCATACCCATTCCTGGTGCCCAATACTTTCGAACAATCGTCTCATTTTCTTTATCCTGCTGCTCTATGATGATGACATTTTTTACATTGCCGATAGGGAGTGCCAGCTCGGCATTTGTATGAGTTATCGTAAAGCCATTAAATGTTTTTCCAGCTTGCAATGGTTTTATTAACAGAGGAACAGGTTTAAAATGCTTTTTTAATTCTTCCAATGATGGAATCGTCTCATCATAATATTCAGGCTGCTCGTAAACCCTATAAATTCCGTCATCTGTAAACTTATAAATTCTTAATATTCTAGTGCCGCCATTGTCAATTATGGAAGGAAGATAGCTATCTGTTCTTTGATAAAAAACTTCTGTAAAGGCTGCATATTCATTCCCCTCACCATGATATTCATATTTTTTATTTGCCTGAGGAAAATACTCATCAATCTTTATTTCTTCGGGAGAAAATTTTGGTTTTGGTGATTGGGGTTGTTTTTCGGTACACCCCGTTAATAAAAGAAATCCAATGAGAATAAATAAGTATTTGTTCATCGTTTAATCTCCTTTAATTGTTTGACGAAATAATTATTAAAAAGTTACATTTTGCTTACTTATCATTATGTATGGCAGGGGATCAAGCAAAGATCCCCTAGTTTAAGATTTATTTACCAATTAGCGCTTTGACTCCTAGATAAAGCAGCGCTAAAGAGAAAACAATGATTGCAATTCCGCCTAAGATATGAAAAAAACTCGCAATCCCTGCCGAGATCACAGCAGATGTAGGAACTTTAATTAATGCAAATCCAGCCAAAATACATGCTAAATAAAGTAAAGCTAATGAATGCATGAATATCCCTCCTTTACTACAATTTATGTAAAAAGAGAGGGGGTTGTTTGGGTATAAGAACTTATTTAGAGTGAATTTTTTATGGTAATTATTAGTAGGCAGCTTAACTTTTCATCGAACTAATTATTGAATTTTTTGCAGAATTTTGAAGAAATAATACTAATAATATATTGTAAATCCCTGTTTAATTTTTATTTTTTTTATGTTATATTATAAATCGTTCACCAAACCCATATTCATTTGATTACGAATAAATAACTTATGTAAACTTAGCGATTGCTAAGTTTTTCTGATTTTTACAATTGTGAGGTGTAAATTATGAAAAAATTATTACCTTTAACAAAGGAATTGATGAAAGAAAAAAGAATGAGAATTTTCTTCTTTATTGTCATTCTCTTTTGGTTAAAGACATATGCAGCTTATAGAATAGAATTTAGTTTAGGAATTGATAATAAACTTCAAGAATTTTTATTGATTCTTAATCCATTAAGTTCAGCATTATTATTCCTAGGTTTTGCATTATTTTTTAAAGGAAGATTACAATCCGCATTATTCATTACGATGAACTTCCTGATGTCGTTTTTATTGTATGCAAATATTGTTTATTACCGATTCTTTGATGACTTTATTACCGTTCCAGTAATCATGCAAACAAAGACGAATGGAGGGCAATTAGGCGAAAGTGCTTTATCCTTAATGAGTCCTTTTGATGTATTTTACTTTATTGATACAATTATTCTTGCAATTTTTGTCTTTAAAAAATGGTACAACCCTAGTAAGACAGTGAGCAGAAAGCCGGCGAAATATGTAATTACGGCAGCTATCCTAACATTTATTATTAATCTTGGATTGGCTGAATCAGATCGTCCACAATTGCTTACTCGTTCTTTCGACAGAAATTATCTTGTGAAATATTTAGGTGCTTACAATTTCTCTGTTTATGATGTTATTCAGAATGCACGATCAGCTAGTCAAAGAGCATTGGCTGATTCAAATGACATTACGGAAGTGGAGAACTATATTAAAGCTAATTATGCGGCTCCAAATCCTGAATACTTTGGTAAAGCTAAGGGAATGAATGTGATTTACATTTCTTTAGAATCACTTCAAACCTTTATTATTGATTACAAGTTAAATGGGCAAGAGGTTACTCCATTTTTGAACTCATTAGCACATAATGGCGAAACCTTCTATTTTGATAATATTATTAACCAAACAGGTCAAGGAAAAACATCGGATGCTGAATTTATTATGGATAATTCCTTATATCCGATGTCGCAAGGTTCTGTCTATGTAACAAAAGCTCAAAATACGTATCATGCTGCACCAGCTATTTTGAAAACACATGGATATACGTCTGCAGCTTTCCACGGCAACTATAAAACGTTTTGGAACCGAAACGAAATGTACCGTTCTTTAGGCTATGATCACTTTTTCGATGCCGAATACTATGATATGAGTGAAGAAAATACGAAAAACTATGGTATGAAGGATAAACCATTCTTTACTGAATCCATGCCATTACTTGAAAGTCTGCCACAGCCTTTCTATACAAAATTTATTACTTTATCTAATCACTTTCCATTTAAAATGGATGAAGGGGATACTGCTTTCCCAGCTGCTGAAACTGACAATAAGGTAGTGAATCAATACTTCCAGTCTGCACATTATATGGATCAGGCAATTGAACAGTTCTTTAATGACCTTAAAGCATCTGGATTATACGATAATACAGTTATTGTCATGTATGGTGACCATTATGGCATTTCAGAGAACCATAATGATGCGATGGCTGAAATTATCGGTAAAGAAGTTACTCCTTTTGAATATGCTAGAAATCTGCAAAGAATTCCGGTATTCATCCATGTACCTGGTGTAGAAGGCGGAGCTCAGCATCAAATTGGCGGCCAAGTAGATGTTCGTCCAACAGTGCTGCATTTATTAGGAATTGATACGAAGGATTATTTAGAAATTGGCTCTGACCTATTATCTGAAAAGCACCGTGAAATCGTACCATTCCGCAATGGAGACTTTGTCTCTCCGAAAGTGACCCAAGTGGATGAAAAATTCTATTCCAATGAAACAGGTGAACTTGTAGATGGAGAAGAATATGCACATTTAGTTGAAAAAGCAAAAGCTGAACTGCAAATATCAGATAACATCGTGTATAAAGACCTTTTAAGATTCTATCAGCCAGATGGCTTTGAACCAATTAACAGAAATGATTATCAGTATATAAAAAAAGAAGACCCGATCCTAAGTGAAACAGGAAGACAGTCGGGCAGTGTAGAATAATGGTAAGAGCGAAGAGTAAATCTTCGCTCTTTTTTGCATTAAAGCTGCTTACAGCTATAGCTTTGTGAGATGCAAATATTATATTTAACATAATAGTATTATGTAAATAAAGCTGTTATAAATTAGACTATCGATCATCAATATAGTAAATTAATGTTATAAGCTTAATCAGTCAGGAGGAATTAATAATGAGCGAGTGTAAATTGGATCATTCACATGAAGATGTAAGACTGAAGTACGAGCAGCAAAAGGCTTTTTTACCTCATGAAATGGCTCCTCTTTTTGAGACTTTCTTTAATCAAGAACATACACAGGATATATTGAATGAAGTTTTTCACCTGTTGAAGAAATATGATTTGGCCACAGAAGATGAAAAAGAGCAGCGGGAAAATCGCTTGAATTTAGTTTTAAAAAATGTATAAATTGGAATTTGAAAGAAGACCTGTTAAGCAGAGTCTTCTTTTTTTACGAATGGCTGTTGCAAAATTTTTGTAGCTATTAAAATATTATTTTAACTACACAAATTTTGTGATATTATGATATTACTAATATTAATAAAGAGTTTGTGAAGGATGTGGAGAATTGAGGGAATCTAATCGCCCAATATTTGATTTAGCAATTCGCACAGCCGATATGCTTGTAAGGATGTTTGGTTCTCGTTGTGAAGTGGCCGTTCATGATTTCTCTGATTTGAAAAGGTCGCTTATTCATCTTGCAGGGAGTGTGACTGGAAGAAAAATTGGTTCTCCCATAACGGATCTCGTGTTGCATGAGCTGGCAAAGAAGGATCAGGATATCGAGGATATTCCGAGCTATAAAACACAGTCAAGCAAAGGGAATGTGATGAAATCAGCAACAATCTTCCTTCGTGATTCACACAGTAAGATTATCGGTGCTTTATGTATTAATTATGATATAAGTCTTTTAATGCAGTTTAGCGGGGAACTGGAAGAATTTATTAGCTTTGATGAACAGCAGCATACAAAATCAGAAAACTTCTTCACCTCTGTACAAGAGGTGATTCATGAAATGGTTGAACAAGTTTTGCTCGGATTCAAGAAAGCGCCATCCTTAATGAGTCTGGACGAAAAAGTGGAGTGTGTTCGCCAGCTTGATGAAAAAGGAACCTTTCTAATAAAGGGTGCAACAGATTATGTAGCATCAGTTCTCGGAGTTTCGAAATTCACTGTATACAATTATTTGCAAAAAATTAGAACAATAAATGAACTTCAGCCAGAAGAGCTTGCAGAACATAAATAATTTTAATCTCATAAATTAAGAATAAAGGAGCATTCGATATGAAATATAGATCAGCTTTTGATATTATCGGTCCGGTTATGATCGGCCCATCCAGCTCTCATACGGCAGGAGCTGCAAGAATTGGCCGTGTGGCGAGAACTTTGTTTAATCGGCTTCCAAAAAAAGCAGTTATTTCATTATACGGTTCATTTGCCAAGACCTATAAAGGCCATGGTACGGATGTAGCAATTGTTGGCGGGCTCTTAGATTTTGATACGTTCGATGAGCGTATTCCTTCTTCACTGAAGCTTGCCGAGGAGGCGGGAATGGAGATAGTATTTTCCGTAGAAGAAATGATACCGGATCACCCAAATACCGTTCGGATTAATTTATACGATGAAACAGGTGATTTAGAGGTTGTTGGAATTTCAATTGGTGGAGGCACGATTGAAATAACGGAACTAAATTCATTTAAGCTTAAATTGTCTGGGGAGCACCCAGCAATTCTTGTTGTTCATAACGATCAATTTGGGGTTATCTCATCTGTTACCCAAATACTTGCCAATCATGAAATCAATATTGGTCATATGGAGGTTTCCCGTAAGGAAAAAGGAAAAATGGCCTTAATGGTAATAGAGGTGGATCAAAAAATCCATCAGGACGTCATTGTTGAAATAGAAAATGTTCCAAATGTAACTCAAATTATTAGAATGGTTGACTAATGCCAGGGTGCATTTGATTATAAGCCAGGAATAGGGGTGGAAAGATGATTTTATTTAGAAATGTAGCTGAACTTGTTAAGCTTGCCGAAAGTAAACAAGTGAAAATAGCAGAAATTATGATTCAGCAGGAAATTGAAGTGACTGGGCTTACTAGAGAAGAAATTATTGCCAAGATGGATCGTAACTTAACAGTGATGGAGGAAGCTGTTGAACGCGGTCTTAAAGGAGTAACTTCAGTCTCTGGTTTAACAGGCGGAGATGCAGTTCTTCTGCAAAATTATATTAAAAGCGGGAAATCATTATCTGGTAATATTCTGCTCGATGCGGTAAGTAAAGCAGTTGCAACGAATGAGGTTAACGCAGCGATGGGGACTATTTGCGCAACTCCAACTGCAGGTTCTGCAGGTGTTGTACCTGGTACATTATTTGCAGTGAAGGAAGTTTTAAATCCAACGAGAATGGAAATGATTGAATTCTTGTTTACCTCTGCAGCCTTTGGATTTGTAGTGGCAAACAATGCGTCAATCTCTGGTGCGGCTGGCGGCTGTCAGGCTGAGGTAGGATCGGCAAGCGGAATGGCGGCTGCCTCTATTGTCGAACTTGCCGGCGGTACACCTAGACAAGCTGCTGAGGCAATGGCCATAACATTGAAAAATATGCTTGGCTTAGTATGTGACCCTGTTGCAGGATTAGTAGAAGTACCTTGTGTGAAACGTAATGCAATGGGGGCTTCAAATGCGATGACTGCAGCTGATATGGCTCTAGCTGGCATTAAAAGCCGAATTCCATGTGATGAAGTCATTCATGCGATGTTCTTAATCGGTCAGTCGATGCCGTCAGCATTAAGAGAAACGGCTGAAGGCGGCCTTGCAGCAACTCCAACAGGACGAAGACTTGAAGCAGAAATATTTGGCGAAAAAAAATAATAAACATGAGTGGCCTGGATATGATAAATGTCCAGGTTTTTTATTGTTCAGTTTCAATGTATTTTCTTCGTTTGTTTTTGTTATTCACATATCTGACATAGTTTAGAAAATCAAAATAATTGTAAATAAATGTCCACAGATTCCATCTAGTTTATGGTGGTAAGATGAAAGTAATAATAATAAGGAGCGATAGGTGATGGAGGAGATATTAACGAAAATATTGCATGGAATGAATGACATTAGAGACCAAGTGGCAGAAATCAGCGATAACATTAAATCACTGGAGAGACGGCTGGATAGACTGGAAAAAGTCGATAGCATTGAACATCGAATAGAAGTGAATCAAATTGATTTGTCTGATATTAAGGATATAGTTTCAAAAATGGAATCCTACCAAAAAGAAGAATTAAATGACTTTTTTCAGTATTTGAAGGGGGCTTCAATTAAAATATTCAGCGAAGAATTACTTTGTATTAATCAGCGCCTAGATGCACAATTAACGAAAATTGCCAAAAACGAAGAAGCGATTTTGATGATGAAGGAAAAGAACAAGGTCAGCTGATTATTTTTTGAAATTTACTCTATATGAAGAGGCCGGAAATCGGCTTCTTTTTCATTTTCTGAAAGTAGTAGTTCGCAGGTATAAAAATTTTCGTAAAACTGCAGAAACCCTCTTGCAACTTATAGGAAGAGGGATTATGATAGCTAGAGAAAATTTATTTAGAATATCGAAATAAATAGTTACATGAATGAAGGAAGAGAGACAAATGCCACAGTCCTATAGTACTTTAAAGGCAAATGAAAAGCTTAGTATTCGAAATGGAATAGCAACAACGATAATCCTAAATATTAGCAATAATTATTTTCCCTTGTTCGCCATCAGTGTTCTTGGGGCTACTAATTATCAGGTTGGATTAATTAGCTCATTGCCACAATTTGTCGGGATGTTCGCGATGCTGATTGGATCAATTATTTTAAGCAGATTAGAAGAAAAAAAGAAATTTACCGCTTACTCCTTTCTGGCTGCTCGTTTGTTTCTCATCGCGATGTTTTTTGTCATTTTTCTCCCTGTTGAGTATCGGAGCTGGGTATTTGTTCTTTTAGTGGGGTTGATGAATTTACCAGGTTCGTTTGCCAATTTAAGCTGGCAATCCTTTATAGGAGATCTTATTCCTGACGATAGAAGAAGCGGCTTTTTTAGTGAGAGAAATAAAATGATGACCATTGTTGGGATGATATCAACCTTCTTGATAGGTATTCTCTTACAGCAATTTGATAAAAGCAATGCTTTGCCATTTCAGCTGCTATTTATTTGTGCATTCCTTTTCGGATTAATGGAAGTTTACTATTTAATGAAGCATAAGGAAAAAAAGAATGATAAAAAAATAGAAAAGAAGAAACTAAATCTTGGCATCTATGTTTATAAACATAAACCATTTGTCTATTTTTTAGTTTGCTGCTTGTTTTTTAATTTTGGGTGGCAAATGGCGTGGTCATTATTTAGTATTTACCAAATAAAATATGCAGGAGCGACTGCTTTATGGATCAGTTTATTTACAGTTTCCAATCAAATTGCACAGATAGCCAGTTTTAAATGGTGGGGGAGAATGGCCGATAAACACAGCAATGCAAAGATGCTGATTTTCGTATCTTTAGGAATGGCCAGTACTCCTATTTTGACTGTTCTTTCCACTAATTTAGTTTATCTTGTCATTGTAAATGCCTCCTCTGGCTTATTTGTCTCGGGGACCGTGTTATTATTATTTAATCATTTATTAGAGGTTACGAAAGAGGATAATCGCAGTACCTATATTTCGAATTATAATATATTGTTAGCACTTGTAGCGTTTATTGCTCCACAGTTCGGTGTTTTCCTCCTTGAGAATACGAGTATGGACGTGGCGATGATTATTTCTACGATTATAAGAGGTGCTAGCGCCATACTTTTCTTTTTTATGTTTTTATATATGCGAAAAAGCCATGCCGGTACAGTCGGTAGTAAAGTGCTTGGATAAATGGAAAGACGCCAGCTAAAGTGGCGTCTTTTCCCTTATATTGATTTCTCTAGTTCATACCAATAATGACAAAGAGTATCAAGGCCTTTGTCAAAGTTCTCCAAATGGAAATGCTCATTTGGCGCATGGAAATTTTCATCAGGCAGACCAAAACCCATTAATACAACAGGAAGCTGTAATATTTGATCAAATGCCGCTACGATCGGAATGGATCCGCCTCCACGTGTATAGGATGTAGGAACTCCATAAACCTTTTCATAGGCACGGCCAGCAGCCTGGATAGCCGGATGGTCAAAAGGAGTGACATACGGTGAACCTTTATCAAATAGAGAAATATTCACTTCTACACCCTTTGGTTTATTTTTCTCGATATGTTGCTTTAGAAGGCTGACAATTTCATCAGGATCTTGATTTGGAACTAAGCGGCAAGTGATCTTTGCCGTAGCTTCAGAAGGGATGACTGTTTTAATGCCTTCTCCTTGGAAACCTCCATAAATTCCATTTACTTCAAGTGTTGGTCTAACCCATAATCTTTCTAATGTCGAAAATCCAAGTTCCCCGAATAATTCTGTAACACCAGCTTGCTGCTTAAAGCTTTCATCATTCATTTCCAATGCATCATATGCTTGTTTTTCATCTTCAGTTAAAGGCTGAACTTGATCATAAAATCCATCTACTGTGATTTTGCCATCGATATCATGAAATGTATTAACTAGTTGGACTAGAGCGTGAATAGGGTTTTGTACAGCTCCGCCATATAACCCCGAATGCAGATCTCCTTTTGCACCTTTCACATCAATTTGTAAGCCGCATAAACCGCGTAGACCATAGCAAATAGTAGGCCTTCCTTTATCAATCATGCCTGTATCCGATATAACAATCACATCAGCTGATAAAAGCACTTTATTCTCTTCAACAAATGTTGGAAGGTTAGGACTTCCAATCTCCTCTTCACCTTCAATGCAAAACTTGAAGTTTACCGGAAGTGTGCCAGTTGTTTGAAGAATCGCTTCAATGGCTTTCAAATGCATGAATACTTGTCCTTTATCATCACTGGCCCCACGTGCATATATTTTTTCATCTCTAATGTCTGCTTCAAATGGAGAAGTCTCCCATAAATGAAGGGGATCAACTGGCTGTACATCATAGTGGCCGTAGATAAGAACTGTTGGTTTTCCTTCGGCCTTTAACCAGTCTCCATAAACAACGGGATGTCCTTTTGTTTCATAAATTTCTACATGTTCCATTCCTATTTTTGTCAGTGAATCAGCCGTCCATTGTGCTGCCCTTTGTACATCGCCTTTATGGTCGGGCAGGGCACTAATACTTGGTATCGCTAAAAATTCGAAAAGCTCCTTAAGATGAATTTCTCTTTTATCTTGTAGAAAATCCAATACTGCTTGATCCATTATCCGTTCCTCCATTTCCTTTGTAAAAATTCCAGAATGACCATTACATAATCCTTCCAAATTGTCTGTCCTATTTAAATATAACATAGGCCGCCGTTTTGATAAAAACCCTAAACAACTATAGAAAGGCATCGGATGTTCAATAAAAAAAATAGGTTAAAAGAATATATAAAATTTTCAGAAAACTAATTGACTTTTAATCATTTCCACGGTATCTTTGTGTTAAATATATGACACATAATATACAGCACGATAAATTTACGTTATATAAATTTTCTTGAAGCATAAATATTTATATTCAAGCAAGCGAATTGCATGACGTTATAGAAAATTCATTAATATTTGGGGGTGAGTAATTTGTCAGAAACGATTTTTGGCGAGCATTTAACAGAAGGGGCGAAATACGAGCACTTTATGCATCGCATTAATAATGGGGAAAAAATTGAAGCAGATGATTGGATGCCGGATGAATATCGAATAACACTTATTAAATTAATTTCAATGCATGGAATAAGTGAAATTATGGGGGCGTTGCCTGAAAAGGAATGGGTCCCGAAAGCACCTTCATTAAAAAGAAAGCTCGGGATCATGGCTAAGGTACAAGATGAAATGGGTCACGGACAGCTGTTATTAAGGGTTGCAGAGGATCTAATGAAGCCATACGGTAAAACCCGAGAAGATATTATGCAAGATTTATTTACCGGAAGGCTGAAATTTCATAATGTATTTCATATGGAAGCCCCAACATGGGGAGACGCAGGACTAATTGGGTGGCTTGTCGATGGAGCAGCCATTATCTCTCAGACGAATATGCTTGATGCTTCATACGGGCCTTACGCAAGAGCTTTGAAAAGAATTTGTGCGGAGGAAGTTTTTCATGCCCAGCATGGCGAGTCAATTATTATGGCATTGGCTGAAGGTACAAAGGAACAAAGAGAGATGGTACAGGGTGCCATTAATAGATGGTGGGATTCCCTTCTGATGTTCTTCGGTCCAGCAGATGCATCAACGACAGGAACTTCTAAGCAAGATATAACAATTAAATATCGAATTCGAACAAAAACAAATGAACAACTGAGACAGGATTTCTTTTCGAAATATATCCCTAGAGTCTTATCACTTGGATTAACAATCCCAGATGAAACGATGCATTTTGATAATAATCAGGGAAAATGGCTTTATAAGCAGCCTGATTGGGAGCGATTTAAGGAAATCGTCAGGAATAATGGTCCGAAATCAAAGGAACGTTTAGAGTTGCGGCAAATAACTTACGTTGAAAATCAGTGGGTTCGTGATGCACTGGCTAATTCGAATCATTGATTTTATGAAAAATTTTGATAGGAGGAGACTCTTTGAGCAGTGGAGGATTTTACCAGGAATTCGAGGTTTTCAGTAAAAGGACAGATACCTCACCGTTACAATATCAATTTTCCTTGCTTGCCCCTAATCAAGAACTTGCACTAGTCATGGCACAGGAAAATTTCATGCGGCGGGAGCCGGTAGCAGATATTTGGGTTATAAAAAGCTCGGATATTCGCAAAATGTCACCTGAGGAAAAGCAGACATTAAGGCGGCTTGATAATAAAGATTATCGAAATACAAAGGGATATGGATATCTAAAGAAAAAATGGCGTCAGTATGAGCAAGCAATGCTTGATGAAAAGGAAATTTTGTCATGGGGAGGATTGAAAAAGAGTGAACAAGACTGATCTTTCGCCACTGAATCCTGCATATAAATCTTCATTAACAGCACTCTTATACCAGCTCGCCGATGATGATTTCATTATTGCATACCGGGGGTCGGAATGGCTTGGGCTTGCTCCTCATATAGAGGAGGATGTTGCCTTTTCCTCCATTAGCCAAGATACAATGGGGCATGCGGCCATGTTTTATCAGCTTCTAGAAGAGCTTGGTGAAGGCAGTATTGATGAATTAGCGCATTCACGAAAGGCGAAGGACCGAAGAAATGCTGTTTTGCTTGAGATGGTAAATGGGCCAGGAAACTATTTATCAAAACCCCAGTATGACTTTGCGTTTGCAGTTGTCAGAAACTACTTCTACGTTCAGGCAAAGAAAATTCGCATGGATTCCTTGAAAAATTCATCCTATCAACCACTGGCCCATATGGCAATCAATGTTAATATGGAGCTCTTCTACCATCTTCTGCATTGGAAAACCTGGTTTGTGCAATTAATGAATGCCAGGGGTGAGGCAAGAAAAAGAATGGAAGCTGCTGTTGCGAAGGTGTTTTCTGATTTCGAAGGTGTACTGACTTTAGGGCCACTGGGGAGTGATATGGCTAAATTTGGATTAATTGAGGATGAAGAACTATTGAAACAAAAGTGGAGGTCTGCCATGCTTCCGGTCTTTGAAGCGATCAATCTGGCGTTGCCGGAATCATTCGGTATGAAGAGCGGGAATGGACGTATAGGCGAACACACAAAGGAACTCGATATTGCTTTAGCCATTCTTTCCGAAGTATATCATGCAGATCCTGCCGCTAATTGGTAGGAAGAGGGATTGATTAAGTATGAAGAAAACAACTACTTCTGCAGACAAAGTTATTAAAGCGCTTCATCAAGTTAAAGATCCAGAAATAGACTCCATTTCGATCGTTGATTTAGGAATGTTAGAAAGGGTGACGGTGGACGGCCAATCGATAACAATTGAGCTGCTCCCAACTTTTATGGGCTGCCCAGCTCTTGAAGTTATCCGTCAAAACGTAGTTAAAGAGATTAAATCTCAATTTGACTTTGAGCAAATTGATGTACAATTCATTTACCATCCACCATGGACGTCAGACAGAATTACAGCTAAGGGGAGAGAGGACTTAAAAGAATTCGGAATTGCCCCTCCTCCAAAACATATCCGCGAAACTGGAGAATGGCAAGTGAATTGCCCGTTCTGCGACTCCATCTATACAACACTAGACAACCTCTTTGGACCAACTGCCTGTCGCAGCATTCTATACTGCAGGACTTGCAAAAACCCTTTTGAAGCCATGAAACCTGTTTCTACAATATAAATACAATTTGAAGGGAAGAAAATAATATGGCAAAACTTATCGCTTTATACAAGCACCCTGAAAACAAAGAAGCTTTTGATAAGCATTACTTTGAAACACACGCTCCTCTTACGGCAAAAATTCCGGGCCTTCGCAAAATGGAGGTTACTAGGATTATAGGCAGCCCAATGGGCGGGGATGGGAAATATTACCTCATGTGTGAAATGCATTATGAAAGTCTGGAGTCACTTCAAACGGCAATGAGAACGGACGAAGGGAAGGCTTCAGGCAAAGATGCGATGAAATTTGCAGGTGATTTAATCACATTAATGATTGGTGAAGATGTAGATGGGCAATGACTATGAATATATTGAAGCTGCCATTGAAGGAAAGCTTGGATTCATAGCCTTAAATCGTCCAAAGGTACTCAATGCCATTAATCGCAAAATGGTATCGGAAATTTTGACTGTTATGGAGGAATTTGATGAAAATGATGATGTCAAAGTCATCATATTGAGCGGCAAAGGGAGGGCATTTGCTGCAGGGGCTGATATTGAAGAAATGGCTAATGACAATTCAATCGATTTTGAGTTGCGCAATCAATTCAAGGATTGGGACCGATTAGCCATGATAAAGAAGCCAATAATTGGAGCCGTTCAAGGATTTGCACTTGGCGGGGGCTTTGAGCTTGCCCTCTGCTGCGATCTTCTTTATGCCGCGGAGGATGCGGAATTCGGATTTCCTGAAGTAAATCTTGGTGTTATGCCTGGTGCAGGGGGAACGCAGCGGTTAACAAAGCTAGCTGGTAAAACAAAGGCGATGGAATGGCTTTTTACAGGAAAAAGAATCCTAGCAAAAGAAGCTCTCCAATTTGGAATGGTCAACCAATTGTTTGCTCGTGAGGTTCTTATGGAAGAAACGATTAAAATTGCAAGGCATATTGCTAATCAAGCGCCAATATCGATTCGCTTAATAAAGGAATCCGTGCTGAAAGCGGTAGATGCCTCTCTTGAAGAAGGCATGCATTTTGAAAGGAAAAATTTCTATCTATTATTTTCAACCGAAGATCAAAAAGAAGGCATGAAGGCTTTTCAAGAAAAAAGAAGGCCGAATTTTAATGGGAGATAGGGTGGGTACTTATTATTATTTAGAATTTAAAATGTTGTGAAAATTTCATTTGATATAGTAGAATTATTTTATGACGTTTATATTTCGGCATTCTATCTATATGAAATGAAGTGAGGAATGAAGGTAATTGAATACTAGATCAATGATTTTTACTTTATATGGAGACTATATATCGCATTATGGCAGTAAAATTTGGATTGGAAGTTTAATTCGGTTATTAAATGAGTTTGGTCATAATGATCAATCTGTTCGGGCAGCTATTTCTAGGATGAATAAGCAAGGCTGGGTTCAGTCCGATAAAGTCGGCAATAAAAGCTATTATTCTTTAACAGACCGCGGTCAAAAAAGGATTGATGAGGCAGCTAAAAGGATATTTAAGCTTATGCCGGAAAAATGGGATGGGCAGTGGAGAATATTAATGTACACTATTCCAGAGGAAATTCGGACAGTTAGGGATGAACTTAGAAAAGAATTAGTCTGGAGCGGATTTGGCTCCTTATCTAATAGCTGCTGGATATCAGCCAATAATCTTGAAAATCATGTGAATGAAATAATTGATAAATATGATATCGGTCAATATGTCGATTTTTTTATCGCAAAATATGAGGGGCCGCATGATAATTTCCGTTTAGTTGAAAAGAGCTGGAACTTAGAGGATATTAATTCCAAGTATCAAGTGTTCATTTCCGAATATAGTCAGAAATATATCATCGATAAAAATAAAATTCAAAAGGGACAAATGTCTGATGCAGAATGCTTTGTGGAAAGGACAAAGCTCGTCCATGAATATAGAAAATTCTTGTTTGTTGATCCAGGACTGCCTGAAGAGTTGCTTCCTGAAAAATGGTTAGGCAGCCACGCTGCATCATTGTTTAGTGAGTATTATAAAGAATTGGCAAAGCCAGCTTCCCGTTTTTTTGAGGCTGTGTTTAGAGAAGGAAATGAGATTAAGCACAAGGATGTTCATTATGATGTGCTCGATCACCCATATATTGTTGAATAGAATGGCACCACTTGTTCCTGTAA
Source organism: Bacillus sp. DTU_2020_1000418_1_SI_GHA_SEK_038 (assembly GCF_032341175.1). NCBI lineage: Bacteria > Bacillati > Bacillota > Bacilli > Caryophanales > Bacillaceae > Bacillus > Bacillus sp. DTU_2020_1000418_1_SI_GHA_SEK_038. The sequence continues at coordinate 2,026,253 of NZ_CP135435.1, forward strand.
GGTGCATAGCTTCACAATAATACTAATATTTAAAGTCACCACTAATTTGACACTTATATTAAATCGTGGTGCCTTGCACCTGTTTTTAGGCATACAGAACTATTTCTGTATGCTTTTCTTCTTGCTTCTAAACTGATAATATATTAATCTAAATATATTAAATTTTTTGAATATTATTGACTATCAGCTTCGTAAAATGATAATATAACGATATATTTACGTTATCCATGTTATTTATCATATAAATTCAGCATCTTCATACATAGGTAGTCCACGCTGCTATTTTTGCAGTGTTTAATATTTATTAAAAAGAGGGGGTATTTCAAGATGAAAAGGTCTTTAAAAGTTTTATTCTTCCTATTGGCAGCAGTACTGCTCATGCTTAGTGCATGTGGAAAAGAGGAGGCAGTCCAACCTGCTGAGGCTGAAAAGGGAAAAGAGGAGGCAGCCCAACCTGCTGAGGCCGAAAAAGAAAAAGAACAGGAAAAGCACAAGATTGGCATTACCCAGTTTGTTGCCCACCCTTCCTTAGATGCAGCAACAGAAGGATTTAAAAAGGCATTAGAGGATGAAGGATTTAAAGAAGGGGAAAATGTCGAATATAATTTCCAAAATGCACAGGCAGATATGAATAACACACAGACGATTGCCAATAACTTTGTTGGTGATAAGGTTGATTTAATTTTTGCTAATGCTACTCCAAGTGCTGTTAGTGCACTAAATGCTACAAGGGATATACCAATTTTATTTACATCTGTAACGGATCCTGTAGGAGCGGGACTTGTAGAAGCATTCGATAAACCAGGCGATAATATTACAGGTACAACGGACAATCATCCGGAAGGCACCGCAAAAACGATTCATTTTATCATTGATGAAGCTGGAGCGCAGACGATTGGTGTCATATTTAATGCGGGTGAACAGAATTCAGAGGTGCAGGTGGCAGAAGTGAAGAAGCTTGCTGAAGCGAAGGGTGCAACGATCGTTGAAGCTTCCGTATCAACATCTGCCGAAGTAAAGCAGGCTACTGAATCATTAGTAGGCAGAGTAGATGCCATTTATGTCCCGACAGATAATACGGTTGTTTCCGCCTTAGAATCTGTTATATCTGTTGCAGATAGCGAGAAGCTGCCGCTATTCGTAGGAGAGCTTGACTCTATGAAGCGTGGAGCAGTTGCAGCAAGCGGATTTAGCTATTATGATCTCGGCTACCAGACTGGAAAAATGGCTGCAGAAATTTTAAAAGGAAATAAAAAGCCATCTGAAATTCCTGTTGAGCTTCCAAGCAGTTTAACATTAATGATTAATAAGAAAGCGGCTGAACAGCAAGGGCTTGAAGTTAAGCAAGAATGGGAGAAAATTGCGGAGTTTTATGAAGGCGAATAACAGAGGGTGTGATTCATAATGTTCACGGCAGTATTTGGAGCGTTTGAAGCTGGAATTATCTATGCGATTATGGCACTCGGAGTTTATTTGTCCTTCCGAGTGCTGGATTTTCCAGACTTAACGGTAGATGGAAGCTTTGTAACTGGTGCGGCTGTTGCAGCGACAATGATTGTTAGCGGGATAAATCCATTTCTTGCCACTGTTTTCGCACTTATTGCTGGGTTTGCTGCAGGCTGTATTACGGGGGTCCTTCATACGTTTGGGAAGATCAATGCACTCCTATCTGGGATATTAATGATGATTGCTCTTTATTCGATAAATCTCCGAATTATGGGGAAATCAAATGTACCGTTATTGAATACAGAAACAGCTATGACTAATGTTAGAGAAACTTGGGATAAAACGGGATTAGACTCCATTTTTAATAGTATTCTTTCTGCAGTAGGGCTTGGAGACAGCTTGCCAAGGTCATGGGGTATTTTAATTTTCATGGTGATTGTTACCTTTTTGTTAAAATTCCTGACAGATAAATTCCTCCAGACCGAAATTGGTCTGGCCATTAGAGCGACTGGGGACAATAAGCGAATGATTAGAAGCTTATCAGCCAATACAAATTTAACTGTCATTCTAGGACTTGGCATTTCCAACTCCATGGTTGCATTTTCTGGAGCACTTATCGCTCAGCAGGGTGGCTTTGCTGATGTTGGTATGGGTATTGGGATGATTATTATTGGTCTGGCATCAGTCATAATCGGAGAGGCTCTGTTTGGAACAAAAACAATTGCAAGAACAACGTTAGCGGTTATCGGTGGCGCGATCATTTACCGAATCGTTGTGACACTTGCTTTGAGGGTAGATTTCCTTGAACCTGGTGATATGAAATTAATTACTGCAACCATTGTTATTTTAGCACTCATTCTTCCAAAAATAATTGATTCTTCAAAAGAGAAAAAGCGGAAAGCGAGAAAGCAGGCGGAGAGTTTGGCTTTAAGCAATATTCCTTCAGATAGAAAGGAGGGGCCATATGCTTGAGCTCAAACACATTCATAAAGTTTTTAATGAAGGAACACCTGACGAAAAAATTGCCTTGGATCGTATTCATTTAAAGTTAAATAAAGGAGATTTTGTTACCGTAATCGGCAGTAATGGGGCTGGGAAATCTACCTTAATGAATATGATCTCTGGCGTCATGATACCTGACGTTGGCACTGTATCGATTGATAGACAGAATGTTACGATGATGTCGGAATACAAAAGAGCAAAGTTAATCGGACGTGTGTTTCAAGACCCGATGGCTGGAACAGCTCCGAGTATGACGATTGAAGAAAATTTAGCAATGGCTTATTCCAGAAATAAGCAGAGAACGTTAAGAAAAGGGGTTACGAAGAAGCGAAAGGAATATTTTCAAGAAGTGCTCCAATCGCTTCATCTTGGGTTAGAAAACCGGCTCACGGCCAAAGTTGGATTGCTGTCAGGTGGGGAAAGGCAGGCGCTATCATTATTGATGGCCACGTTTACGGAGCCAGCCATTCTTTTGCTTGATGAGCATACAGCCGCCCTTGACCCAGCACGTGCCGAGCTTATCACGAATTTAACAAAGGAAATTGTCGAAAAATACAATTTGACGACATTAATGGTCACACATAATATGCAGCAGGCACTTGATTTAGGAAATAGACTAATCATGATGGATAAAGGTCAAATTATCCTGGAGGTTGAAGAAGATCAAAAAGGAAACTTGACGATCGAACAGTTATTAAATGAGTTTCAGAGAATTCGAGGTTCGAAAATGGCAAGTGATCGGGCTCTACTATCTTAATATTGAATATAAAAAAGGGATTAATTAGGCGTTATTCACTAATTAATCCTTTTTATTATGTATTGGCCATATAATCAAGAAGAAAGAATTTTTTAAACTTTTACAATTTATTGACTATTCGTTATACGAAATGGTATCATATCGTTAATTAAACGTCATACTTATTATTGTATAAACTATGGAGGGATCGAATGAAACCAGGTTTAACGGCAGGTTATTCGGTTACGATTGAGGCAGTAGTGACTCGTGAAATGTTTGCTCAATTTGAAGGGAAAATGGTTCATCCAACCTATTCGACCGTAATGATGATTTACCATATGGAATGGGCGTCTAGGCAAATCATTTTGCCTTTTTTAGAAGAGCATGAGGAGGGAATGGGGTTGTCTGTTTCCGCTAAACATATATTGCCGGCTCGGGAAGGATCTAAATTGAACATAAAGGCAGTCCTAACTGAAAAGAAAGACAATAAGATTATTACCGATGTTTTTGTTATCAATGATACTAAGCTAATTGGCACTGGGGAGGTTACGCAGGTAATTCTTCCGAAAGCGAAAATTAAGAGCATGCTAGCATAATTATCATGCTATTTACTAATCTGTTTTTATATTAACAGCAAACCTAAAGATGACTCAGTTTGTAAGCGTTAACATAATCGTTAGGGGGAAATGTTCATGAATATGTTTTCGAAGATAAAAGACCATGAACAGGTTGTGTTTTGTAATGATGAATTAACTGGCTTAAAGGCTATTATTGCTATCCATAGTACAAAGCTAGGTCCAGCCCTAGGCGGCTGCAGGATGCTCCCTTATTCAAGTGAAGAGGAGGCGCTTGAAGATGTACTGCGTCTTTCGCGAGGTATGACATACAAATGCGCTGCTGCGGATGTTGATTTTGGCGGCGGAAAAGCAGTTATTATTGGCGACCCTCATAAAGATAAGACACCGGAGCTATTCCGTGCGTTCGGGCAGTTCGTAGAATCATTGAATGGCAGATTCTATACGGGTACAGATATGGGAACTTCACCAGATGATTTCATTCATGCGTTAAGGGAAACGAATTGTATCGTTGGCGTTGATGAGGTTTACGGGGGAAGCGGGGACTCTTCTGTGCCGACTGCACAAGGCGTTATTTATGGAATTCAAGCAACAAATAAAATATTAACAGGCTCTGATCAACTAAGCGGAAAAAGCTATGTGGTCCAGGGACTTGGTAAAGTGGGATTCAAGGTTGCAGAAAGGCTGCTGGAGGATGGAGCAGATTTATACGTGTCCGATATCAATCAGCAAGCAATCAATAGGCTGCTATCTAAAGCGAAAACATTAGGAGCCACAGTAAAAGTTTTATCGAGTGATGAGATCTATGAGGCTAACGCAGATATCTTTATTCCATGTGCAATGGGTGGCATTATTAATGACGAAACCATTCAGTATCTATCTGTAAAGGCCGTTGTCGGTTCAGCGAATAACCAGCTTTTGGAGCTTCATCATGCACAAAAGCTAATGGATAAAGGGATTTTATTTGCTCCTGATTATATTGTCAACTCCGGTGGTTTAATTCAAGTAGCAGATGAACTGTATACACCGAATAAAGAAAGAGTCCTGCAAAAAACAAAAGCCATTTATAACTCTTTACTCCATATTTACGAGTATGCAAATGCGGAAGGAATAACAACAGTGGAAGCGGCTAATCAATTTTGTGAAAAACGTATTGAAGCGCGAGCACGCAGAAATAGCTTTTTTTCTCATAAGAAGCGTCCAAAATGGGCAGTGAGAACGTAATTTTTTAATGTAATAACAACATTAATAATGTGATAATATTTTTTTGTTTTTGTGCCCTAATAGGTTCTAAATAATATAAAGCAAAGGGTGAGAAAATGGACAGTCAGTTTCCAGTGCTTCAAGTAATGGATCCAAACGGACAAATAGCAGCACCCCAATATAAGGAGAAGATTACAGAGGAATTGGCCAGAAACTTTTATAGGCAGCTCGTTAGAATCCGCCTTTTTGATCGGAAGGCGGTAAGCCTGCAGCGACAAGGAAGGATAGGCACATATGCACCATTCGAAGGGCAGGAGGCTTCACAGGTAGGTAGTGCTCTTGCATTAAACGAATGGGATTGGATGTTTCCAACGTACCGTGACCATGGGGCAGCCTTTGTTTTTGGCCACTCATTAAGGAATATTCTTTTATTTTGGAATGGCCGAAACGAAGGGTGTATCCCTCCAGCGGGAAAAAAGATTTTCCCTCCAGGTATCCCGATTGCCACCCAGATTCCTCACGCAGCAGGGGCCGCCTTAGCAGAAAAGAAAAAGGGAACAACCAATGCAGCCATTGCTTACTTCGGTGATGGTGCCACATCTGAAGGGGACTTTCATGAAGGGCTTAATTTCGCGAGTGTATTTAAAGCACCTGTCGTTTTCTTTAATCAAAATAATCAATTTGCCATTTCAGTTCCAATTGACAAGCAAATGAATTCTAAGACGATTGCCCAAAAGTCCTTAGCCTATGATATTCCTGGTGTCCGGATCGATGGAAACGATGTTTTCATTGTTTATTTTGAAACGTTAAAGGCTTTGGAGAGAGCGAGAAAGGGTAATGGACCGACATTAATTGAAGCTGTCACCTGGAGATATGGGGCTCATACGACCGCTGATGACCCATCGAAATACCGCTGCCAAGTAGAGAGCAATAACCGCCGAACAGAAACAGATCCTATTCTTCGCCTTGAAAAGTGGATGAAAAATGAAGGATTATATGATGAAAAATGGTTGCGTGATGTGGAAGCGGAAGCCACACAGGAAATTGAGAAAGCAGTTGAAGAAATGGAAGATCTTCCTCCCGCAGATCCTGCTAATATATTTGATCATGTCTTTGCGGAGCCAACATGGCAAATCGCTCAGCAAAAAGAAGAGTATCTTAGATTCATAGGGGGTGAAGGGAGATGAGTACGGCAATCAAAACAAAAACGTTCACACTCATACAAGCCATTACTGATGCTCTGGATACAATGCTTGAGGAAAGATCCGAAGTACTGCTCTTAGGAGAGGACATCGGAAAAAATGGCGGAGTATTTCGCGCTACTGAAGGACTTCAAGAGAAATACGGCGCTGACCGGGTTATTGATACACCTTTAAGTGAAGCGGGGTTCGTTGGAGCAGGAATTGGTATGGCGGTTAATGGATTTTTACCTGTCATAGAAATTCAGTTTCTTAGCTTTATTTATCCAGCCTATGAACAAATCATGACACATGCTTCTAGACTACGGATGAGGACGATGGGGCATTTTACTGTTCCAATGGTCATTCGTGCCCCATACGGAGCGGGAGTCAGGGCTCCCGAAATCCATTGCGATAGTCCAGAAGCAATATTTACCCATATGCCAGGAATAAAGGTCGTATGCCCGTCCAGTCCTTATGATGCTAAGGGTTTGCTTATTGCAGCAATTGAAGATCCAGATCCTGTATTATTTATGGAACCAATGAGGTGTTACCGAGCTGGCAAGGAAGAGGTGCCAGAAGGAAAATACAAAATAGAAATTGGTAAAGGAAAAAAAATGCTGGAAGGGGACGATGTGTCCATCATTACTTGGGGAGCGATGGTTCCGGTTGTCATGAAAGCAGCGAAAGAAATGCAGATTCAAGGCATTCATTGTGATGTGATCGATTTAAGAACCTTATACCCGATCGATAAAGAGATCATTGCTGAATCGGTCCAAAAAACAGGCCGGACAGTTATTGTTCATGAGGCACATGCCACTGGTGGGGTTGGAAATGATGTATTAGCCATCATCAATGACACATCGTTTTTATATCAAAAAGCGCCAGCAGAAAGGGTTACTGGATTTGATGCCCCTGTTCCATACTTTGGTTTTGAGGATCATTATTTACCAACGGCAGATCGAGTGAAATTTGCCATTCATAAAGTCATGTCGTTCTAGGAGGGAAGGAATGGAAGTCAAATTACATGATATTGGAGAAGGAATGACCGAAGCAGACATTAATTGCTTTTTAGTAAAGGCAGGTGATTTTGTCCGAGCCGATGAACCTATCATTGAAATACAAACAGACAAAATGACTGCGGAAATTCCTGCCCCGCGCACTGGGTATATTCGAGAGTTTAAAGTAGAAATCGGGCAGACCGTTCCTGTTGGAACAACTTTATTAATCTTGGAAGAAGAAGGCAGCTTAAATAAACAACCGATATCACCCGCTACAATGACAGTTGATCATTCTATGACGAATGTAAAAGATTATAAAAAACGTATTCTCGCATCACCGTATACAAGGAAAATTGCGAGAGAAAACGGGATAAATATTGAAGTTGTTAAGGGGTCTGGTCCAGCCGGAAGAATTACTGATGAAGATATTTATCAATTAATGGCTTCTTCACAACAACAGGATTCGGAGAGAAACAGCCAGCCCACAAGAAATACGACAATCGCACCTGCAGAACTACCCCCATTAAAATCAGACACCATTCCTTTCAGAGGCAGAAGAAAGCAAATCGCGAAAAAAATGGTTCAATCCTTAAATACGATTCCCCATTGTACTCATTTTGAAGAAGTAGATGTTACGGAACTGATTCAATTTCGAGCGGAATTAAAGAATATCAATCAAACGATTACAGCAACTGCCTTTTTCATAAAGGCTTTGTCTGTATGTCTTACGGAATTTCCGATTTTTAATGCTCGGCTTGACGAGGAAAATGAGGTGATTCATCTTCTAAAAGAACATCATATCGGAATGGCGGTGGATGCGGAAGATGGTCTTATCGTTCCCGTGCTTCGCCATGTGGAGAAAAAATCAATACGAGCCATTCATGACGAAATGAAAATAGTTACGGAAAAAGCATTAGCCAATAAATTAAGCATGAAGGATATAACAGGCGGAACGTTTACGATTAGTAATGTTGGCCCCCTTGGTGGAAGCTTTGGGGCAACGCCGATTATTCAGCATCCTGAAGTGGCGCTTGTATCCTTCCATAAGACGAAGAAAATGCCTGTAGTGACAGAGGATGATCAAATTGTGATCCGGTCTATCATGAATATTTCAATGTCCTTCGATCATCGGGTGGCAGACGGGGCGAGTGCTGTCCGTTTTACAAACAGATTTGCACAATTCATTCAAAATCCAAAAATGCTTTTGCTGGAGTTGGTTTAGATGGTTGTCGGCGACCTTGCCCATGAACGTGATTTAGTAATTATTGGCGGTGGACCAGGAGGATATCATGCGGCTATTCGAGCTGCTCAGCTTGGGCAATCTGTTACCCTAATTGAAAAGGGGGAGCTTGGAGGTGTATGCCTAAATAAAGGCTGTATCCCGTCTAAAGTCCTGACCCATGGCGCCGCTGAATTTGCCTCATTTAAGGAAATAGATCAACTAGGAATAGAGATTAATAGTATTAAGTTTAATATGGATAAACTACAAGCTTACAAAAATAAAACGATTACCCAGCTTCGAGATGGCGTCCTATCCTTATGTAAAGCGAATAAAATTGAAATTATAAAAGGATCCGCGTTTTTTCTTTCAGAAGAACGGATTGGTGTTGAAAATGGGGATCAATATGATATTTATCGTTTTAATCATGCAATCATCGCGACTGGAGGCTATCCGAAATCACCGGAGGGCATAAAGATTGATCATGAGAGAGTTCTAAATTCCTGGTCGATCACTAATCTTAAAGTAGTGCCCGAAAAGCTTTTCGTTTATGGTCATGACTATATTGCGTTAGAAATCGCCATGGCCTATAACTCTATTGGCTCTGAAGTTGTACTTATAAATGAACACGATGATTTCATGTTTGATTCATCCATTAACCGTGAGCTCATGCGAATATTAAAGAAAAAACAGATAGGGATCCTCAAAAACAACTTCATTTCAGAAGCATATACTAAGGATGAGGGAGTAACCATTTTTATTAAAAATAAGACAGGCACAGAGGAATTAAAGGGTTCGCATTTATTTGTTTCTGGCAGCAATACCCCAAACACTAATCATTTAGGAATAAATCGTATAGGTGTTGAAACGACAAAGAGCGGATTCATTGTCGTTAATCACGAGTGCCGTACTTCAAAGAATCATATATTTGCGATTGGCGATGTGACAGAAGGACCAAGTTTAGCCATTAAAGCCATTAAGCAGGGCAAGACAGCTGCGGAAGCAATCACAGGTATAAAGGCTGAAGCAGATTTGCGTTTTCTGCCAGTCATTGCTCATACTAGCCCTCCGATTGCCTATGTGGGTTTAACTGAGGAAGAAGCTATTAAGCAAGGGCACTCAGTTGAAACAGCGCAATTCCCGCTTTCAGGAAATGGCTATGCCGCCATCCTTGGAAAAAAAGATGGATTGATTAAAGTAATATTTGATAAAGATAATGATCTTTTACTTGGCATACACATCATTGGGTATGGGGCCGTTGAACTAATTTCCAGCGGAGTGCTGTCGCTAGAGATGGCAGCAAGAGACGAGGATTTGCTGTTTCCGCTATACCCGCATCCAAGCATAAACGAGGGGTTACTAGAAGCAGTAGAAGCAATAAAGAACCAAGCCATCCATCTACCTCCAAATATGAGGAAAAAAATAAAGGTTTAAATCGTATATTACTTTAATGCAGATGTGCATTATAGCTTTAACTTGTACTCTTGAGAACATTGGCACTATCCATATAATATTAATTCAGAATATTATTAATTTTTACAATTAGGGGGAGCTAAAATGAAAGAAAAAATAACGGCAAGCAAGGAAAAAGTGGAGGATTTTTTTCCTGTTAAGGAAGTTGATTATTTAGAAATTTACACAGGTAACGCCAAACAATCCTGTTACTTTTTTTGCTCTGCCTTTGGCTTTAAACCTGTGGCATATTCTGGACTGGAGACAGGCAATAGAGAAACTGTTTCCTATGTTCTTCAGCAAAGAAAGATCCGTCTAGTCATTACAGGATCCTTAACTGAATCGAGCAGAGTCTCTTCTTTTGTGAAAAAGCATGGAGACGGAGTAAAGGATGTTGCTTTAACGGTAGATGATGTGGAGAAAGCATATAAAGAAGCTGTTTCAAGAGGGGCCATTGAAATTATGCCTCCGTTCGAAATCAAAGATGATCATGGTACTGTAAAAAAGGCAGTTATCGGAACATATGGAGATACGATCCACACATTAGTAGAACGGAATAACTATACAGGGGTTTTCATGCCAGGCTACGAGCCATTTGCTATGAACATACCATTTGAAGATGCCGGCTTTATTGGAATTGACCATGTGGTCGGCAATGTCGAAAGTATGGAAGAATGGGTTAATTATTATGCAAATGTTATGGGCTTTAAAGAGATGACACACTTCACGGACAAAGATATTAGCACGGAATATTCTGCACTAATGTCAAAGGTCATGCATAATGGCGGCCGTATTAAATTCCCGATCAACGAGCCAGCTGAAGGAAAACGAAAATCACAAATTGAAGAGTATCTAGAATTTTACAATGGACCTGGTGTTCAGCATCTGGCGCTTCTTACAGAAGATATTGTCAGTACGGTCAGCATCCTTCGCAAAAATGGAGTAGAATTCTTGAATACACCTGCCGCGTATTATGATGAGGCTTTATCAAAGCGTGTTGGAAAAATTGATGAGGAAATTGAAAAGCTGAAAGAATTAAGCATTTTAGTAGATCGTGATGATGAGGGTTATTTACTGCAAATCTTTACGAAGCCAGTTGTTGATAGACCAACATTATTTATTGAAGTAATCCAGCGTAAAGGCGCAAGAGGATTTGGTGAAGGGAATTTCAAGGCTTTGTTTGAATCCATTGAACGAGAGCAGGAAAGAAGAGGTAATCTATAACTTTATGGTCAAAATCAAAACAAAAAGTATACTAGAAGAAATTCAATCATATCCCCTTGGACTTTCGCAAAAGGAAATAAAAGAGAAGTACAGTCTTAATAGAGTATGGAAAATGTCTGATAATGAAAACGTTTATGGGTGCCCGCCAAAGGTAAAAGAGGCTATCTATCAGCATCTGCAAACGCTTCATTTATATCCTGACGGAAATACCTCTGAGTTAGTAAGCAGGCTCGCTAATTTTTACCACGTTGAGGAGGATCAGCTTATTGCTGGCAACGGATCAGACGAAATTATTAGAATGCTTACCCGAGCTTATATCAATAAAGGTGATGAGGCTATAATGGCTGATATCACCTTTCCCCGATATGAAACGAATGTTGTGATAGAGGGCGGGACATCGGTCAAAGTCCCTTTGGCAAACGGAGTTCATCATTTAACAGCTATGCTTAATATGATTACACCAAAAACTAAAATAATCTTTATTTGCAACCCTAATAATCCTACAGGAACAATTGTAGGAAATGAGGAATTAAATAACTTTATTGAAAACATTCCGGAAAATATCCTGATTGTTCTAGATGAGGCTTATTACGAATATGTGACATCCCAGGATTATTTACAATCCATCCCTCTTCTGAGTAACCATCCGAATTTAATTATTTTAAGGACCTTTTCGAAAATATATGGGCTTGCTGGGCTGCGTGTCGGCTACGGAATGATGCATCCTTCCATTGTAAAAGAACTGCATAAAGTAAGGGAAGTGTTTAATGTAAACGTGCTGGCGCAGGCAGCTGCTGTTCAGGCACTTAAAGACCGCGAGTTTATCACGGTATGTGCTGAAAAAAATGCTGTGGAAAGAAAATTTGTCTCTGATGGGCTCCGTAATTTTGAAATAGAATTTTTTCCTTCCGAAGCAAATTTTCTATTCGTTTACAGCCAGCATCCCATTTCGAAAAAGTTAATTTCGAATGGTTTTCTTGTCCGGCCAATGAAGCTCAGCGGCTACACTGACGCATTTAGAATCACTTTAGGTACAAGGAGCGATAATGAAGCTTTCCTGCATGTCCTTAGCCAAATAATAAATGATGGGCGGTGTGAGGGTGGAAATATCACCAGGTAATCTTGATTGGAGAGAGGCATATAAGCTATTAGTTGGTTCTATTTTACCGCGCCCAATTGCATTTGTTACAACGATTGATGATAAAGGAATTGTCAATGCAGCTCCATTTAGCTTCTTCACAGCCATCTGTGCAGACCCTTTGCTGATTTGCTTCTCGCCGATGAGAAGAGGGACGGACGGAGCAAAAAAAGACACACTTACAAACATTGAAACTACAAAAGATTTCGTTATTAATATTGTCAGCGAAGATTTTGTGGAAAAGATGAATATGTGTGCAACTGAGTTTCCTTCTGAGATAGACGAAATGGAAGTAGCGGGCCTTACGAAATTAAAAAGCCATAGTGTAAAGCCTCCAAGAATAGGAGAGTCAAAGATCCACCTTGAATGTACGCTGTACGAAGCTCTTCACTTTGGCGAACAGGCAGGATCTGGCAGTCTAGTCATTGGAAAGGTTGAGCATGTTCATGTTGCCGATGAACTCTATGAAAAGGGAAGAATAAACTCGGAGAAATTAAAGCCTATCGGCCGGCTTGCAGGTCAATTGTATACGAAGCCATTGGCAGATATGTTTGAATTAATCCGTAAAATAAATCCAGGGTGATGATATGAAATTTGTAACCTTTCAAAAAGAGGACGGTTGTATTAGAGCGGGCTGGATGATTGGGCATAGCCATGTGATGGATATGCATGAAGCTTCAAAAGGAGTACTGCCTAAAGATATGCTTTCTTTTTTGGAAAACCATCCATTCTTCCTAAATTATATTTCTACAATGATAACTACAGATTATGGCGTGTATCCCCTTGAAAAAGTGATACTTAAAGCGCCGCTGCCAAACCCTAAAAGCTTTCGAGATTTTTATGCATTTGAAGAACATGTAAAAACCGCTAGAGAAAATCGCGGTCTAGAAATGATTCCAGAATGGTATGATATTCCCGTCTTTTACTTTTCTAATCATTTAGCCATTAAAGGGCCGAATGAAATGATCACTAGACCAAAACATTGTCATTGGCTTGATTATGAATTGGAAATTGCTTGCGTGATTGGGAAGGAAGGAACGGACATTGAGGCTAAGAATGCGGATGATTATATTTTTGGCTATTGCATTTTAAACGACTGGAGTGCTCGAGATATTCAGAGAAAAGAAATGAAGGTTGGACTAGGTCCTGCGAAAGGAAAGGACTTTGCAACATCGATAGGTCCTTACATTGTTACTAAGGATGAATTAGAAAAGTACCGCGTTGAAAATGGGTATGACTTAACGATGACAGCGATGGTGAATAATGTTCTGCTTTCAGAAGGGAATATGAGTGATATTTATTATTCATTTGCTGAAATGATTGAAAGGGCATCAGACGGAGTAACCCTGTATCCTGGTGACTTAATTGGTTCTGGAACAGTGGGGAGCGGCTGTATATTAGAGCTCGGAACAGATGTCCACCGCTGGCTGGAGCCTGGTGATGAAGTCGAACTAGAAATAACCGCACTCGGTGCTTTAAAAAACATTATCTTATAAAGTGAGGTGGAACAATGTTTTACAGGCAGATGGGGAAAATCCCTCACAAGCGCCACACGATGTTTAAAAAAGAAGACGGCAGTCTATTCAGAGAACAAGTTATGGGAACAAAAGGTTTTTCCGGCACTCAATCAATTCTTTATCATCATTACATGCCGACAGAAGTAGTCCGTTCGGAACTAATCGGCAAATATTTGCCAGAGTATGAGGATCAGGCACCATTAAAGCACCGGCATTTGATGACAGATAAGCTTCAGAAAAAAGGGGATGCACTGCAAGCGAGGGAATATTTATTAGGGAACGATGATTTGCTCATCGGCACGGCAAAAATAAATCAGCCGATGAAAAGCTTCTATCGAAATGGCGATGGAGATGAAATGCTTTTTATTCATTACGGTTCAGGGGTTATTGAGACAATGTTTGGAACGATTACCTATCGTCCAGGAGATTATGTGATGATCCCAATTGGTACCATTTACCGGGTAATTCCGGATGAAAATGAGGAAACAAAGGCACTAATTGTCGAGTCTTTTAGCCAAATTGTTACACCGCGAAGATACCGGAATGAGTTTGGGCAATTATTGGAGCATAGTCCATTTTGTGAGCGTGACATTAGGGGGCCAGAGTTTTTAGCAACTTTTGATGAAAAGGGAGAATTTGAAGTTATTACAAAGACGAGGGGCTACCTTCATTCTCATATATTAAATCATCACCCTTTAGATGTTGTTGGGTGGGACGGCTATCTTTATCCATGGGCATTTAATGTAGAAGATTTCGAGCCGATAACGGGAAGAGTGCATCAGCCGCCACCAGTTCATCAAACCTTTGAAGGACACAATTTTGTTGTTTGTTCCTTCGTGCCAAGATTATTCGACTATCATCCTGAAGCGATTCCCGCACCCTATTATCACAGCAATGTAAATAGCGATGAATTGCTATACTATGTAGAAGGGAATTTCATGAGCAGGAAGGGGATTAATAAGGAATCGATTACTCTTCATCCGAGCGGGATTCCTCATGGTCCCCATCCAGGTACGACAGAAGCAAGTATCGGGAAGAAGGAAACACTGGAATTGGCAGTTATGATTGATACATTTAAGCCTCTCCGAGTGGTAAAACAAGCTTTAGCCATTGAAGATGAGAAGTATATGTATACTTGGGTTTAATTAGGTACAAATATTAAAACCCCACATTCTTTTAAAACAATATTACTTTCACAATCAATTAAAAAATCCCGATTTTCTCTTCAAATTGAGAAAATTATCGGGATTTTTTATTTTTTATTAACTCAAAAGATTACTTGAAAATACAAAACCATATGCCAGTCCATAAAATCCTCAGCAATCAAAATCTTGATTGCCAATTAAAAACGTAAAAATATGTAATATCATTATCTCTACCTATATTATACTATTATTTATCAATTATTTATAGACTACTCTTTCTGTAATTCTATACTATAATGTTATACACAAATCAAAAAATATGAGGTGTATCAGTATGAGTGACAAAAAAGATGTCTTAGATAACGGCCCATTTTTCCATGGCACTAAAGCGGAACTAAAAATTGGAGATTTATTAGAACCACAACACTTATCAAATTATCAAGATAAAAAATCTAACTATATATATTTTACTGCAACATTAGATGCTGCTAAATGGGGTGCTGAATTAGCAACATCTAAATCAAAGGAAAGAATTTATATTGTAGAACCATTAGGTGATTTTGAAAATGATCCGAACTTAACTAACAAAAGATTTTCTGGAAACCCAACACGTTCTTATAGGTCAAAATCTCCTTTGAAAATAATAGCCGAACTAGGTTCATGGGAAAGGCATTCCGATGAAGAAATAAATCATATGCTGTCATCTTTAAAAACGTTACGTGAACAAGGAAAAGCTGTAATAGACGATTAAACCCGTGGTAAAAAGTAAGGTATCTTTTTTATGCTAAATGCAGTAAAAATATGGGGTAAAGAATTAAAATGTGATATATGTTTCGATAATCAATGGTTTAAAAGCACACTTAAAACAGAATTTGATAGTGCAGAAAACGCTTGGTAATATAACGAAGAAGTAAGATATATGTTTGAATGTAAAAAATGCGGTAATTGCAGGATATTTGAAATGGTATCTAACGCAGATGATATTGATGACGTGAATATCACTTTTAACCTTATCTCAGAGATATAGAATTTTATAAAGCTAACAGGGGCGTTAATCCAAGAAGGATTCACGCTCTTTTTTGTTAAGGATATTGAACTATCGAAGCTGAGGGAGTTGAAGAAGGATTTAATGGGTAAATGTGGAATAACTATTAGGAAACTTAATATAAAAAAATTAAGATTATTTATGACTATCATGCAGTTTCAGTGATTAAGCAACTGAAGGGAGCTAATTATGAAAGCTATAGTGTTTGATTTTGATGGGACATTTGCGAATACATTACCAATTTGTTTTTATGCTTTTCAAAATGTATTTAAAGAATATGATAATACGGATCTTAGTTCAAATGAAATTAAAGAAATGTTTGGTCCTTCTGAAGCGATTTATATTGGAGATAGTGATGCTGATATAGTTGCAGGTGCACAAGCTGATGTTTTTACAATTGGTGTCCAGTGGTTACCTGAATACCAAACATCAGCCTTTAGCGAACAACCAGATTTAATATTAAAAAGTGTAATGGAATTTAAAAGTTTATTTAAGGTAGGGAGCATATGAGTAATCAATGGTTGGAGTGGGCTAAAAGAATTCAAGCAATATCTCAGGCAGGATTATCCTTTTCCAAAGATATATATGATATCGAGCGTTATAAGGAATTACGTAAGATTAGTTTAGAAATTATGTCAGAATACACAGAACTTGAAATGAACAAGCTTAGGGATTTATTTGCGAATGAAACGGGTTACCAAACTCCAAAAGTAGATGTTCGTGGTGTTGTTTTTAAAAACAATCAGATTTTAATGGTAAAAGAAAATATTGATGATAAGTGGGCTTTACCAGGTGGGTTTTGTGATATTGGATTATCCCCTTCAGAGAATGTAGTAAAGGAAATTAAAGAGGAATCTGGTTATGACGTAATCCCAATCAAATTAATTGCTTTATTGGATAAAAATAAACACCCACATCCTCCGGAACCATATCACTACTATAAGATATTTATTTTGTGCGAGATTATTGGAGGGGAAGCTACTATCGGTATTGAAACAAATAACATTCAATTTTTTTCGCAACACAATTTACCGCAGCTTTCTACTAACAGAAATACCGAGTCACAAATTAATACTCTCTTTGAATTTTTGCGGACCCCTGAAAAGGAAACATTATTTGATTAAACTATCCATTCTGCATCTTTCACATCTGTTTTACGGCCAGGAACTGCTTTCATATGTTGTGCATTCACACTAAGAAAACTATTTCTTCGGCTTCAAGAATTTTTATGCGAAGATTGTATAAAATTTTACTGCAGAAGATAGGAATGGTATGACAATCATGACATGTACCGTAGAAGTCCATGCAGGCGGATTATCAGGTGCGGTGTTAACACCAATTATTAAATGGGCTGTTCCTAAAGTAGCCTCTCGTTTAACAGAATCTATTGCTCGTAAAATTGCCGTATTCGCATAATATTCAAAGATTGAAAGTCGCTTCATATTTGGAGAAACTTCCTGTGAAGCAAAGATAGTAACTAATGAAAAGATAAAGAGTTTTACTAGCAGTTTTATCATTAGCGTAAGGGGGCTGTCCAGAAATGGAGGGCCTCTCTCTTCATATTAAAATTGTGAAAATTAATCGGTAACTTAAATGCTATCAGACATAATATTTCAAGAGATTTTACAGTTACATAATTATTTTTAAGAAGTCCATTGGATTTCTTAAGGCTTGCTTTGTATATTAGTTACCTTAACGTTGAATGGTGATCAAGTAAGATTTCTGAAATCGGAATATATATTAATATTTAGATGTGATTCTGAAGGAATGCTAAACTCGCTAAAAGATGATGTCTAAAGGATTAGTGCAATTAATGGATATCTTGAAAGGGATGTGAAAAAAATGAGCGTGTATGACTTTACTGTAAAAAAAATCGATGGTCAAACAGAGCCGTTGTCTCGTTACGAAGGAAAAGTCGTTCTTATCGTCAATACGGCGAGCAAGTGTGGCTTCACCCCACAGTATAAGGGGTTACAAACGCTGTATGATAAGTACCGTGATTTAGGATTGGAGATTCTAGGATTTCCTTGTAATCAATTCGGTCAACAAGAACCAGGAACGAACGAGGAAATTCAGCAGTTTTGCGATTTGAATTACAATGTGAACTTTCCAATGTTTGCAAAAGTAGACGTAAATGGTGCGAATGCGGACCCACTTTATCAATACATTAAAAAGGAGGCCAAAGGCGCATTAGGGTCGCAGGCGGTCAAATGGAATTTCACAAAATTTCTAGTGGACCGAAAAGGGAAGGTGGTAAAGCGTTTTGCTCCACAGACAGAACCGGAAAAACTGACAGCCGAAATAGAAGAAGTGCTGAAACGTTGCTGACAAACAATAGAGCTTATTTAACCCCGTCCTAAATTTAGAACGGGGAAATACTAGTTAGAGCTAATAAGATTTAGTACTAATTTGTCTTTTTACAATCTTCACGGTAAAGTAACTGAGAAAATCATGAAAGATGCTACGAATTAGTTGAAGAATATATGAAATAATTTTTCAACACTTATAACAAGACAATTTTCAAGTAGACAATTAAGATTAGAATAATTGTTAATTACTTAAGTTAAATGGAAATTGGTGGTTATTACGTTTTATCAGAATAATAAAAAAGAATGCCCATCAAGAAATAGACATTCCTAGTTTTTTCTAAAAAATTATGCAAAAATATTGCAATTAAATTGACTCTTGGGAAACCCGAAAGCTAAATAAAACAAAAAGAATATTGCAACAATAATTGCAAGTTTGCTTTACTATTCAATACTTGTATTTACAAACATATATTATGGATGAAAACTCAATTAAAACTTATTTTTTAGGATAAATTAGTTATTAATCAACAAAATGAACAAACTCACCAACAGGTTTTCTATACCCTCTTGGTCTTATATTATCTGTTACAGATTTGCCCAATGTAATCATTAATACAGGCTGGTGGTTCTCTGGAATGTTGTAAATTTCTTTAATGATGTGTTCATTTTTCACATGCATTGGGCAAGTATCCCATCCCTTATCTTTGGCAGCTAACATAAATAGCATTGCAGATAAACTAGCATTTCGTAAATTATCTTCTTCTATTAGTGTAGGGTTATTACTATATAATTTATTAATTGTTTCAATCGTATCATTGTATTCTAACTCGTCTATAATTCCAAGCATTTTCATACCTTCATATAATCGAGGGGCTTCCTTGTATCCATCACTATCTCCACAAACGATGATCGTTGCAGAAGCACTAAGGGTTTTATGCTGTTCATATGAGGCTTTCTTGACAAGTGCTTTCTTTTCCTCCGATGTGACAACATAATAATGGGTAGTTTGGATGTTATATGAAGAAGGATGTGTTTTAACGATTTCAAAAATTTCTTGTAATTCAGAAGCTGAGATTTTTACGTCCGATTGAAAATTGATAGCAGAACGTCTGCTTTTTGCTAATTCTATAAATTCCATATATGTATTCTCCTCTTTATGCTCATTCTTTTGATAGATTAAAATTTATTATTATATCCTCATTATACATAATATACAGAGCTTTAAATTAATGAAATGCATAAAATTGTGAACTTTAACCGAGACTTTTGTATGGTTGCCGATACCAAAACTACCCATTTTAGTGATTGGATTATGTTAAACCATGTGAATGGTTATTAGGAAGAAACTGATAGTCAAAGCAACAATCTTACAGAAAACAGCCTTAAAAATACGGGATATTTTATTTACGATAGTAAATGGATATTATTATAAAGGGAAATTATTAGAAAAATGAAACTCATTTAAAGTAAGAACGTATTATATGAAACTCAAAGAATTAATAAGGGAGGTCAAAAATTATTAAAAGATTTTTCGGACTATTGGAATTACACGCTAAAATTGAAGTTTTATGATGATGAAACGATAGAGGTTGTTGAGAAAAAGGGGCAATTATCCATCGAAGATTTAAAAATTACACGAGATTGGGAAGAGAGAACGACTAAAATTGGAAATGATGTTTTTTAGTAAAAAAAGAAGCATTAAACACAGTGCTTCTTTTTGTGTTAAAACTACTTCTAATTGCCAGTTATTTATGGAGTTATTTGTGTAGTCAATATGACTTTTCTTTCCCAAAACGGAACCCTTAAATTGTTATCCAGCGTTTTTTTTTACCATATCCTTTTCTTCAAATTTTACATATATAAAGATTGAAAGCAGTGAGCAAATGGATAAGACCAAGTGATAAAGCATCGAATATGAGAAGCTTTCAGAATTGGGTGGGCGTAATGTAGCTCTTATTGAACAGCCGGCTGCTCAAATTGAGCCAAACAGAACTTCAGATTGCGCTGAACAGGATGGCAGGATGACACAAGCAATACCAGAGATTACTACAGAGACTACAACAGAGAAAGATACTAACCCTTTTTCCGAAGTGATTCAATACTGGAATGACAAAACGAATGCATCCTACAGAGCTGGAATGAGAAAAACGATACTTTAAATATAAATTATGTATTATTAATTTTTTGGAAGGGGAGTGAAATACAAATGAACTTTGATACCCATATTTTTAATTCAATGCCTGACGATGATATATTAAGTGACATTGTAGAATTACATAAAGACATTTTTGGGAATTCTAATGATTTGATTAACAAAATGGGAAGTAAACCGCAATTATTAATTATTACCGCTATGAATGGTGTTGTTCAAACAAAAACAATGAATAAATGGCGTAATATGTTAGTTTTGAATATAAAAAATGGATTTGATGTCATTGATACTTATACAGATGAAAAAGGAATACATAAAATTATTCTTGAAAAAAATTTACTCAACCTTAAAGGTAGCTAGAGTTGAAGTATAAGTAGCTACTAGGCGGTTTATTCTATAATCAGCTATCGGGGCAGGATTGCTGAATGGGGACATACATAGTTTTTGTCGAGATTGTATAACTAATTTGCAATATATACTTTGTTTAAATTCAATACAGAATTTGTCTGGAGGGGATTATTTTGAAAGTAGAAAAAAGTTTAAGGGTTTGTGAATAGGGCCATAAGTATTACAAAAGTAGTGAGTGTCCAAGTTGTCCTACCTGTTATAAAGAGAATAAGCCTAAAAGTGGCTTCCTTTCGAAACTCAGTTCACCTGCAAGAAATGCATTGGTTCACGAAGGGATCGACACTTTGAAGGAACTATCAAAGTACACTGGAAAAGAAATATTGAAATTTCATGGTATTGGGCCATCTTCCTTACCTATTTTGAGAACTTCATTAGAAGAAGAAGGGTTATCATTTAACGAATAATAAACTACAATTTGTGATGTACTTTACTTAATTAACTGGTGCAAAAATTCAACAGTCGCATCTTGTATAAATGCAGCAGAATACGGTTAAAGAAATTAGAATAGTTTCCAGAATATAAATTATCGTTGGAGGATATTTAATATGAAACCGAAAATAAATATTATTACACTTGCTGTTAATGATTTGGAAAAGTCGATAGCGTTTTATAAAGATGGATTAGGTTTACCAACTGGAGGGTTAGTTGAAGGTGCAGATCATATTATATTTGAAATGGAAGGCGATCTATCATTAGTTCTATATCTTCGTTCGGAACTTAGGGAGTTTAATCAATCAAATTCAGTCGAAGAGTCTTCCAAGGTGATTCTGAGCCATGCTGCTGAAAGTAAAGAAGAGGTTGATTCGATTTTAAAAAATGCAACAGAATTTGGTGCAACACTTCTACCTAATCAGCCAAAGGAATATGATTGGGGATATTCAGGATACTTTAAAGATCTTGATGGACATATATGGGAAATCGTCTATTTTAATTTGAGTTAATAGGTTTTTTCTAATGCCATAACAATTTGGATACATTGATTAATTTAAGGTGAGTAGTAATTGCATTTTCGTTGAGAGCGAGCCAGTGTTGGTGGGAGTCTGGTACGAATTTAGTTATGAAGCGCACCTCGGAGAAGGTTAATTGAAATTAGTAGATTAACTCGGTTATAACCGTTATTTTTTCAAGCTGGCTTATTCGTAAGCAAGTAGAGTGGTACCGCGAATTAATACCTCGACTCTATATATGGAGACGGGGTTTTTTATTTTTAAGGATATAAACAGATTGTCATATCATCCATTGAATACGCATTAAAAAAAAGTGTGATTCATCTTTAACTCACGAGGAGATTGAAAAAATTCTCGAGATTCCTCCTCAACAAGAAATGGGGGATTATGCATTTCCCTTGTTTTGTATTAGCTAAACAATTAAAAAAAGCTCCACAGCAAATTGCGAAAGATCTTTCATATATAGTAGAGCATGAATTTATTCAACGAGTTGAAGCCTGCTGGACCTTATGAATTAACGAATAGAGGAGTCCCAAAAAAGTCATAAAAAAAACTCTAAATCGCATAGGATTTAGATGATTTAAGAAGATTACGTTCGATAAACTCAGCTAATCCATCATTTTCGTGGTGTCCAGTAACAAAGTTAGCTGATGATTTAACCTTTTCGCTGGCGTTTCCCATGGCCACACCAGTACCAGCATGACGAAGCATCTCTATATCATTCGGTCCGTCTCCAATGGCTACAACTTCACTTGGACTCATTCGAAATTCGGTAAGTAAGCTTTTAATGGCAAACCATTTGGACACATTTGGAGCAACCAGCTCAAACCCGTCATTCCAATCGATGACTTCTGCTTCCTTTTTAAACAAAGAGGATAATTCAGGACATGGTCCACCTGTTCGAACACTGTATTTAAGAACATCTTGATACTTTGCTTGTCTTAAATCTCCAATATACACCGGTGGAATTTGTCCAACTTTTGCCCAATAATCGATTTCTCTATTTGTTTCCTTATAATAAATCCCATTTGCTGTATGGATAATAACATTACAAGGACGTTCAGCAGTCAGATTGTGAAATCGTTCTTCGTTTAATCGGACGGTTTTCATACGTATAATGCTTCCTGTCTCTGCATCATGAATAGCAGCACCATTCAAACAGATTATCGGCGTTTGTAATCCAATTTCTTTATGGTAGGGAACAGTTATGTCATAGTGCCGACCAGTAGCTAGAAAAACCTTAACTCCCTGATTAACAAGCTTATAAATAGCTTCTTTATTTCGGCTGGAAATGGAGTTTGAGGCTTTTAATAGTGTACCATCCATATCAATAAATATTGCACGCACATTCATTTCTTTTGCCTCCTTATTCGTTGCTAAAGCAATCTTATCATCTGAATATTAAATTTAAGTAAATTCATTGTATAGGTTTAGTGAACTGTGGCGACAATCATTGCCAAAAGATAAACAGTAAGAGTGCTTTTCTTTTGAATTGGAACATTTTGGAGAATAAGAGAAGGTGCTTTCATTTTTTTAAAAAAGAACCTAAATAACAGCTATCTATGAAATGGAGGAAAATTATCGGTAAAAAGGCTTCTTCGTCATATTGAAATATATGTATCAAACTTGATTAATTCAATTATTTTTGGGGGCTGGTTTCTCGAAGAACTGGGATACAGCTCTTTTCAGTCTATCCCTACATAGTTCCTAATTCGTCAGCCATAAAAAGCCAAAATAAGAATGGCTGATTCTCTTCCAAAACATAGATTTTCTTAATAAGCTGCTATGAATTGGGAAAGTATTTTTAGAAAATATAAAAGCTTCTACGTTATTCTGTTAAAGGGCATGATTATAAAATAACTTTAAGATTTAAACAACTCTACTGTAATATTTTTTAGTGCAGGGATATTTGCACCAAGAATTAAACAATTATTTTTACCCCCATGCTAATTAGCATGGGGTATGCTGTTAGAGGTTTTAAAATGGATTAACTTAATTGCAAATTTACGATAATAAAAACAAGAAAACTTCTTAATATATTTGTATTGCTGATTACTTTGTACTTAGGTTTTGTCTTGCTGTAAAATAATTCACATTCCCAATTTCGAAAAATTATATTAACTTTTTTCAGATATACCGACACAAACCTGTCTGCTTTTGTCGAAGGGTATTATGAAAATCAGATCAGGAGGAAACAGACTATGAAAATTAAAAAATCACTAATAAGCGGTGCAGCAGCATCAGCACTTATTCTTTCTTCTTTAGGAACAAGCGCTGCATATGCAAATGAGGATGCAGTTGAACCAACCACACCGGATACGGAAGAAGTAGTAGAAGTTGATGTAAACGATGAAGCGGCAGCGGTAGAAGAAAATTTAGCTGATGAAGAAGCTACTGCAGAAGATGAAGCTTCGGAAGAAGTGACTACGGATGAGGAAGATGCAACAGAGGAAGAGGTAACTGAAGAAAATTCTGCTACTGAAGAAGCAGATGACACAGAAACAACAGAAGAAACGGTTCAAGAGCAAGAAGAGGCACCAGCTTTGGTTCCTGGAGATTTCTTCTACTTTGTGAAAATTATGATGGAAAAAATAAGACTTGCTGTTACATTTGATGATTACAAGGAAGCTCGTCTTTTAGCTGATTTTGCTGCTGAGCGTATTGCTGAAGCAAATGCATTGCTTGCAGAGGGAAAAACTGAAGAGGCAACAGCACTTTTAGAAGAGGCAATAAATATTCAAAAGGAAGCTACTGATAGTTTAGCAAAATCAGAAGAAATTGCTGTTGAAGATACAGTAGCGACAGAGGAAGCTGCTGATGAAACTGAAGTGACTGAAGATCAGGCAGCTGAAGACACTGAAACGACAACAGAAACAACAGAAACAACAGAAACAACAGAAACAGAAACATCGGAAGGCGAAGAAGCTGCAGCAGAAGATGAAGCGATAGAAGATGAAGTAGAAGCGAAACTTGCTCAAAACATTGATGCATTAGCTGCAGCATTATCACATGTTAAAAACCCTACAGCTCAATTAGCATTAATGAAAAATATTCAAAAGTCTTTTGCGAAATTAGACAAGAAGCTTGCAAAGCTTGAAGCAAAAGCAGCAAAATTCGCAGTTGAAACTACTGATGATGATAAAATTGTTGAGGAAGAAGCAGCAGTAGATACTGAAACTGCGGCAACAGAAGAAACCCCAGTAGAAGAAGCAACAAAGGAAACAGTAGTTGAGGAAGTCGTAACTGAAGAAACAGTAGTAGAAGAAGTAACAGAGGAAACAGCGGTAGAAGAAACAGTAACAGACGAACAAGCTGAGACTGAAGTTGCAGAAGAACCTAAAGAAACTACTGTTGTTGCTCCAGGATTAGCTAAGAAAGAAGAAGCAAAGGCTAAGGCTGCAGAAAAGCGTGCTGAAGGTCAGGCAAAAGGTGTTGCTAAAAAGCAAGAAGCTCAAGTAAAGAAAGTTGATAAACAACAAAAAGAAAATGAAAAGAAACAAAACGCCCAAAATAAAGGCGCTGAAAATAAGAAAGACAATGGTAAAGGGAACGAATAATACATTTCTTAAACCTAGTACTCCGAGTACTAGGTTTTTTTGCCTATTAGTTTAGGAAGCAGATCTTGTTCTTAAACCAAAATGTGAATGTCAACAAATAATATCCGGTAACAGCCGTTAATTTACTTTTTTTAATTTAATAGAATGAGTTCAGTACTTTAAAAATGGAACTAACTATAACCTTATTAAATTCCATTGATCTTATTAACATTCTTCTTAATCAATTACATTTGATTACTCTTATTCAAGAAAAGGACGAAATTTCAGAATAAGAATGACGCTTTTTCTTTTTGTATTGGCCTTTTAATTAAATTATGCTCAATGGTTAATTAGCTTTTTACGTACAAATAGAGTATGTGAAGAAGCACTAGCCTTTAGTTCATTAATAAATAGATTATGTCATTTGTTACTATTCCTTCACCTATTGCTTG
Organism: Bacillus sp. DTU_2020_1000418_1_SI_GHA_SEK_038; assembly: GCF_032341175.1. NCBI lineage: Bacteria > Bacillati > Bacillota > Bacilli > Caryophanales > Bacillaceae > Bacillus > Bacillus sp. DTU_2020_1000418_1_SI_GHA_SEK_038. The sequence continues at coordinate 2,051,938 of NZ_CP135435.1, forward strand.
AATATGTAAATGGTCATGTAGGTATGGCTTATCAATGTTCCAGGTCAAAGAAAAGTTATTATCGGTATCATTTTCCTTAATGTCATAGCCTATTAGTTTTCTTTCTGTCCATGTTTTAGTACCAGTAGGAATTAGCCAATATAAAACGGACTCCGTGTTTGCTGCTTTAACCTTAAATGTTATTTCTTTTGTCCCTTTAGGTACCTGTATCCAATTTCCATCGTTTGGATAGTCTGTACTAATACTTAAAATTCTTGGATTAGGTGATTGCGAAGGAATATCTTGACTAATATTTGGTTGGAATGCTGTTAAGATATTTAAAGCAAAAAATAATTTTAATATCATTGATTTCACCTCAATAGGTAGTATTTACCTAATAAGGCTTGATATGTGTTATTCAAGTAGCGGGTTACTATAATTTAAAATCTTCAGCTGCTTCGGCGGCTTTTTTTCTTCTTCCTCGAACGGCAGTTTAGTGAAAGAAGGATAATAGCTCTTTCTTATTGAAATAAAGGAGTAGTTATGTTTATCAGCCTATTCTAAGTTTAATGGTAATGTTGAATAATATTCATAAAATATACACTATTATTATTATGAGCGACAAATAACAGAAGGAGGTTGAAAGGAGGTTAAATGAAAAAAACATTTATTGTATTGTTAATAGGTTTAGGTTTATTGCTAATTTCAGCATGCTCTAATAAAGATTTAGAATCTTTTAATGAAGAAAAAGTACGATTAACTAATGAGATTTTAGAATTAAAGAAACATATATCTGAAAAAGATGAAGCGATAAACCATCTAAAAAAGGTTAATTCAGATGAAACTACTAAATTAGGAGAACTAAGAGAAAGTCTGGATATGGTTAGATTTTCATCCTACGCCAGATTAGATGATAATAAAGACACCTTTGATAATTTGAAAAATATTTATAACATAAAATCCGATTATGTTATTAAAGATGATTGGTATGTGATCAATGAGGACTATTTTCAAATTGAATTATTAGAATATGAAAATGCTAAGAAAGTAGAATTTTATAGCTTGAGATTGGAGTCAGAAGAAGGCCCAATATTAGTGTTTAGTGATACAAACCCTACAGATGGATGGAAATATACAAATGATAATATTGGAGAGATCATAAATAAGCATAAGCCACATTCTAATGGGGCTTCATATAAGCCTTATTTTCTAATTTATACTGAAGTGACACTTAAGGATGGAAATGGCATAAGAACATCAAAACTACCGATATATAATAGGTAAATTGCTTGGTATTATCCTAATAAATAATATATTTTAAAAGTCAAGATATTTGGACCTATTTAACAAGGGAACGATTGTTACAGGTTTTTTTCCAGAAAATAAGATTATTTATTAAAGATCCACAACAGTTAGTACCTGATTCCATTGAGAATAGCTTTGCCATTAGTTAAAGCGTGGAACCTGCAAGCAGGAATGCGGGTATTGGAAGTCGGACCTGGCACTGGACAGATTGCTGTTAGCCAGGCAAAAAATTGTGGCGTTTCCGTTGTAACTATAGAACCTTAGGAAGACCTAAACATTAATATCGACTGAGAAGAACAAAATTTTATGCAACGATCACATTTTTAGATTTTTATCAATGTGTCCATTTTGTAGAAACCAGTTGGTTGTATTTAAAAAGAGTTAATTAGGGGATTTGTCTCTAAAAAAGAGGGAGGAAATTTTTATGCTGTTTATGATGATTGTCAAAGCCTCGAAGAATTCAGAAGCCGGAAAGCTTCCGAGTTCTGAGCTCATTGAAGCCATGACGAAGTACAATGAGGAATTAGTTAAGGCAGGCGTGCGAGTTGCAGCTAAAGGACTTCATCCAAGTTCAAATGGGATTCGCATTTCGTATCCGAAACCAGGGGAAAAGCCGGTTGTTACGAATGGCCCATTTACGGAATCGAAAGAATTGATTGCCGGATTCATTCTGATTGATGTGAAGTCGAGGGAAGAAGCCATCGAGTGGGCCATGCGGATGCCGGACCCGCAAGGACATGGGGAAGGTCAAATTGAATTACGTCAAGTATTTGAGGCACCGTAGCAAAACTAAAAAACAGTAATGATTTTATTTTAATCAAATTACCGAATGATCAAAAGAATCCTGGAGAAGAAACCTATGTGATGTTCTTCAACTAACTGGAACATTCAACAAGAAAAAGTAGTTAAGATCTTTAATAATTTGGCGCGATTCAAAAATATGAATTGCGCTCTATTGGCCTCTAAGGGTCATTTAATGGAGGAAGAATTTAAAGAGAAATTGAATACATATGGTATTGCTAGTGTGGTGTTTATGGAAGATTGTATTTAAACTCTCTCAGTTTTATAAGATTTTCTCCTCAATACTCGCTATGGGTGCAGGTTACTTAAATTTTTTTGAACTCCCATTATGGCGCTTCCTAACTATTTTCATACTCTGTGGTGCAGACTGATTTTGTCCTGCATGGCTGCCTAAAGGGCTGGGTAATGGAGGTATTTACCTACCCGAAGTAAATTAAGCGATTAATTTTTAATGGTTATACTAAGAATATATATGATTAAGATAAGTAAGGAGCGAGAAGATGCCACGAAGGTCTGCACAGACAAATGAAGCGATGGATACGGAAAATATTATTCATTTGCCAAATAATGAACAAAACAATGACGAAGTTGGTAACCTTTCTCGTATGTTAGCAGCAGTGTTGGACTATCTGTCAGATGAAGAAGTAGATGAGATAGATGTCCAATACATTTTGGAAAAGACGGAAGGTCTTCGAGAATGGTGGAATCTATATCGAGAAAGCAACAGGAAACTAATTGAGGAAGAAATTAGGGAATCTTTAGGTGAACTGTCTTTGGAAGAACTTCAAAGGATCCGTGAACAGATAAAAGAAAAACAGGATTGAATGTACAGCGTTAAATGAACCTAATGGCAAACAATATTATTTGAAGGAATCATTACAAAAAACATTTGCATTCTGCTTTAATTGGGATGCTTTATTCTTCTTTAGATAGCGGAGCAGGTTAGTGGTAGTTCAAACCTTCATGTAATTTTGTTACATATTAATTTTAAGTTTAATGTTTAAATCTTTATTTCCTTCAAGAATCTACTTTGGAAATAAAATGATTATGAATCCTTCTAAACAAAGTTTCGTGCAAGACAATATTAAAAAAGGAGAGGGGTTACCTCATGGAAAACGTTGAAGTAGGTGAAATATTTACAAATGACCAGGGCGAGGAAATTGAAGTGCTGGCGGTGGTAAATATGGAAGGGACAGATTACGTTGCACTCGGATTTGTGGAGGATCTTCAAGAAGAAATCGAGGAAGACATTGATATTTTCTTTTTAAAAGTCAACCAGGATGGAAATTTCATAGCCATTGAAAGCAATGAGGAATTCGACAGAGTTTCTTCAGCCTTTGATGAAATAATGCAAGAAGACTAATACTTTACAGGACAAATGAAAACCTTGCTAATGCAAGGTTTTTTGTTATCGTGCACCATTCTTTCTTGACAGGTCTAGATTTTTTAAAAAAACATATTTACAGGGAGCTGGATACTAATACTAAGGTTTAGATGATAAAATTTTGAAGGTTTCTGATTAAACTATTGGGGAGTTTAGTGAAAGAAGGAATAGTTTGCTTGTGGTTAAAATGAAGAAAAAGTTTAAGTATTACGAGTAGTAATAGTAACTTCTTTATGAACTGAACTTACTCAATTAGTAAAAATCTATAAAAATGCAAGTTTGTAAGGTATTTTTGATTAAAAAATAAAAAATAAAAATTCTTCTTTTGTGTTTACTTTTATTTCAATAGGTAGTAATATAGTAATTCTCCGATTAAGAATTAATTTATACAATATTATCTGGAGATATTTTTTATAAAAAAAGTAAAACAGAAGTTGACTTCTGTGAAAATGGGTGGTATAGTAATAACGAAGCGTTGGTTGGCAATCATGAACAACTTAAATCGCTTTGAAAAACTTTTTAAAAATAGAAGTTGACTTCTGCGAAGTTAACTGATATAATAAGTTTTGTAGCAAGTTAGTTCTTTGAAAACTAAACAAAGCAAAAACGTCAACGTTTAACTTTTAGTCTTTTTTTAAAAAAGACATTTATGAGCTAATCAACTCACAATTTATTGGAGAGTTTGATCCTGGCTCAGGACGAACGCTGGCGGCGTGCCTAATACATGCAAGTCGAGCGAACTTGCGGGAGCTTTCTCTCGGGAAGTTAGCGGCGGACGGGTGAGTAACACGTGGGCAACCTGCCTGTAAGACTGGGATAACTTCGGGAAACCGGAGCTAATACCGGATAATTCTTTCTCTCTCATGAGGGAAAGCTGAAAGATGGTTTCGGCTATCACTTGCAGATGGGCCCGCGGCGCATTAGCTAGTTGGTGAGGTAATGGCTCACCAAGGCAACGATGCGTAGCCGACCTGAGAGGGTGATCGGCCACACTGGGACTGAGACACGGCCCAGACTCCTACGGGAGGCAGCAGTAGGGAATCTTCCGCAATGGACGAAAGTCTGACGGAGCAACGCCGCGTGAGTGATGAAGGTTTTCGGATCGTAAAACTCTGTTGTTAGGGAAGAACAAGTACCGGAGTAACTGCCGGTACCTTGACGGTACCTAACCAGAAAGCCACGGCTAACTACGTGCCAGCAGCCGCGGTAATACGTAGGTGGCAAGCGTTGTCCGGAATTATTGGGCGTAAAGCGCGCGCAGGCGGTCCTTTAAGTCTGATGTGAAAGCCCACGGCTCAACCGTGGAGGGTCATTGGAAACTGGGGGACTTGAGTGCAGAAGAGGAGAGTGGAATTCCACGTGTAGCGGTGAAATGCGTAGAGATGTGGAGGAACACCAGTGGCGAAGGCGACTCTCTGGTCTGTAACTGACGCTGAGGCGCGAAAGCGTGGGGAGCGAACAGGATTAGATACCCTGGTAGTCCACGCCGTAAACGATGAGTGCTAAGTGTTAGAGGGTTTCCGCCCTTTAGTGCTGCAGCAAACGCATTAAGCACTCCGCCTGGGGAGTACGGCCGCAAGGCTGAAACTCAAAGGAATTGACGGGGGCCCGCACAAGCGGTGGAGCATGTGGTTTAATTCGAAGCAACGCGAAGAACCTTACCAGGTCTTGACATCCTCTGACAATCCTAGAGATAGGACTTTCCCCTTCGGGGGACAGAGTGACAGGTGGTGCATGGTTGTCGTCAGCTCGTGTCGTGAGATGTTGGGTTAAGTCCCGCAACGAGCGCAACCCTTGATCTTAGTTGCCAGCATTCAGTTGGGCACTCTAAGGTGACTGCCGGTGACAAACCGGAGGAAGGTGGGGATGACGTCAAATCATCATGCCCCTTATGACCTGGGCTACACACGTGCTACAATGGATGGTACAAAGGGCTGCAAGACCGCGAGGTTTAGCCAATCCCATAAAACCATTCTCAGTTCGGATTGCAGGCTGCAACTCGCCTGCATGAAGCCGGAATCGCTAGTAATCGCGGATCAGCATGCCGCGGTGAATACGTTCCCGGGCCTTGTACACACCGCCCGTCACACCACGAGAGTTTGTAACACCCGAAGTCGGTGGGGTAACCTTTTGGAGCCAGCCGCCTAAGGTGGGACAGATGATTGGGGTGAAGTCGTAACAAGGTAGCCGTATCGGAAGGTGCGGCTGGATCACCTCCTTTCTAAGGATGAATTAAAGCAGTTAATGCTTTAATAAAAGACGTTTTTGACTTTGTTTAGTTTTGAGAGAATTATCTCTCAGTATATTGCTCCTGCGCCGCAGTGATTTGAGGAGGCAAATCCTCAGCTCGTCGCAAGGTAGCATGAAGAAATGCTACGATGCCAAATCACGATGTGATTGAAGTCAGTAGCCTTGTTCCTTGAAAACTAGATATTGAACCAATTCAAAATTGACTGAGTTTAACGCTTAATTTAGTGATTCTCTTTATTTGAATAGAGAAAAAGCCAATCACGATTTACGAAATCGTGAGGGAAATGAGAAGCAAGCAGATCAAGGAAGCGACCGAACGAGCACCGGAACGTACGCAGTTGGTACGTGAGGAGCACAGCGAGAGAGCTGACGCAGAGATGCGCCGCTTATCATTTGCCGAACAGGTTAAGTTAATAAGGGCGCACGGTGAATGCCTTGGCACTAGGAGCCGATGAAGGACGGGACTAACACCGATATGCTTCGGGGAGCTGTAAGTAAGCTTTGATCCGGAGATTTCCGAATGGGGGAACCCACTGTTCGTAATGGAACAGTATCTTTACCTGAATACATAGGGTATTGAAGGCAGACCCGGGGAACTGAAACATCTAAGTACCCGGAGGAAGAGAAAGCAAACGCGATTCCCTGAGTAGCGGCGAGCGAAACGGGATTAGCCCAAACCAAGAGGCTTGCCTCTTGGGGTTGTAGGACACTCTATACGGAGTTACAAAGGAACGAGGTAAATGAACAGGTCTGGAAAGGCCGGCCAGAGAAGGTAAAAGCCCTGTAGTTGAAACTTCGTTCCCTCCAGAGTGGATCCTGAGTACGGCGGGACACGTGAAATCCCGTCGGAAGCAGGGAGGACCATCTCCCAAGGCTAAATACTCCCTAGTGACCGATAGTGAACCAGTACCGTGAGGGAAAGGTGAAAAGCACCCCGGAAGGGGAGTGAAATAGTTCCTGAAACCGTGTGCCTACAAGTAGTCAGAGCCCTTTAACGGGTGATGGCGTGCCTTTTGTAGAATGAACCGGCGAGTTACGATTACATGCAAGGTTAAGTTGAATAGACGGAGCCGCAGCGAAAGCGAGTCTGAATAGGGCGAATTGAGTATGTGGTCGTAGACCCGAAACCAGGTGACCTACCCATGTCCAGGTTGAAGTCCAGGTAACACTGGATGGAGGACCGAACCCACGCACGTTGAAAAGTGCGGGGATGAGGTGTGGGTAGCGGAGAAATTCCAATCGAACTTGGAGATAGCTGGTTCTCTCCGAAATAGCTTTAGGGCTAGCCTCATGTTGTTAGAATCTTGGAGGTAGAGCACTGTTTGGACTAGGGGCCCTCATCGGGTTACCGAATTCAGACAAACTCCGAATGCCAAAGATTTATCCATGGGAGTCAGACTGCGAGTGATAAGATCCGTAGTCAAGAGGGAAACAGCCCAGACCACCAGTTAAGGTCCCAAAGTATACGTTAAGTGGAAAAGGATGTGGAGTTGCTTAGACAACCAGGATGTTGGCTTAGAAGCAGCCACCATTTAAAGAGTGCGTAATAGCTCACTGGTCGAGTGACTCTGCGCCGAAAATGTACCGGGGCTAAACGTATCACCGAAGCTGTGGATGGACATCTGCGATGTCCGTGGTAGGAGAGCGTTCTAAGGGCGTTGAAGCTAGACCGTAAGGACTGGTGGAGCGCTTAGAAGTGAGAATGCCGGTATGAGTAGCGAAAGATGGGTGAGAATCCCATCCACCGAATGCCTAAGGTTTCCTGAGGAAGGCTCGTCCGCTCAGGGTTAGTCGGGACCTAAGCCGAGGCTGAAAAGCGTAGGCGATGGACAACAGGTTGATATTCCTGTACCACCTCTTTACCGTTTGAGCAATGGGGGGACGCAGGAGGATAGGGTAAGCGCGCTGCTGGAATAGCGCGTCTAAGCAGTTAGAGTGCAAGCGAGGCAAATCCCGCTTGCGTTAAGCTTGAGCTGTGATAGCGAGGGAAATATAGTACCGAAGTTCCTGAATCCACACTGCCAAGAAAAGCCTCTAGCGAGGGAAAAGGTGCCCGTACCGCAAACCGACACAGGTAGGCGAGGAGAGAATCCTAAGGTGAGCGAGAGAACTCTCGTTAAGGAACTCGGCAAAATCACCCCGTAACTTCGGGAGAAGGGGTGCTCATTTGGGTGAATAGCCCGGATGAGCCGCAGTGAATAGGCCCAGGCGACTGTTTAGCAAAAACACAGGTCTCTGCGAAGCCGCAAGGCGAAGTATAGGGGCTGACGCCTGCCCGGTGCTGGAAGGTTAAGAGGAGGGGTTAGCGCAAGCGAAGCTCTGAATTGAAGCCCCAGTAAACGGCGGCCGTAACTATAACGGTCCTAAGGTAGCGAAATTCCTTGTCAGGTAAGTTCTGACCCGCACGAAAGGCGTAACGATCTGGGCACTGTCTCAACGAGAGACTCGGTGAAATTATAGTACCTGTGAAGATGCAGGTTACCCGCGACAGGACGGAAAGACCCCGTGGAGCTTTACTGTAGCCTGATATTGAATTTCGGTACAGCTTGTACAGGATAGGTAGGAGCCTTGGAAGCCGGAGCGCCAGCTTCGGTGGAGGCATTGGTGGGATACTACCCTGGCTGTATTGAAATTCTAACCCGCGCCCCTGATCGGGGCGGGAGACAGTGTCAGGTGGGCAGTTTGACTGGGGCGGTCGCCTCCTAAAGAGTAACGGAGGCGCCCAAAGGTTCCCTCAGAATGGTTGGAAATCATTCGAAGAGTGTAAAGGCATAAGGGAGCTTGACTGCGAGACCTACAAGTCGAGCAGGGACGAAAGTCGGGCTTAGTGATCCGGTGGTTCCGCATGGAAGGGCCATCGCTCAACGGATAAAAGCTACCCCGGGGATAACAGGCTTATCTCCCCCAAGAGTCCACATCGACGGGGAGGTTTGGCACCTCGATGTCGGCTCATCGCATCCTGGGGCTGTAGTCGGTCCCAAGGGTTGGGCTGTTCGCCCATTAAAGCGGTACGCGAGCTGGGTTCAGAACGTCGTGAGACAGTTCGGTCCCTATCCGTCGTGGGCGCAGGAAATTTGAGAGGAGCTGTCCTTAGTACGAGAGGACCGGGATGGACGCACCGCTGGTGTACCAGTTGTCTTGCCAAAGGCATAGCTGGGTAGCTATGTGCGGACGGGATAAGTGCTGAAAGCATCTAAGCATGAAGCCCCCCTCGAGATGAGATTTCCCATAGCGTCAAGCTAGTAAGACCCCTGAAAGATGATCAGGTTGATAGGTTTGAGGTGGAAGCGTGGCGACACGTGGAGCTGACAAATACTAATCGGTCGAGGACTTAACCACATTGAAGCGTGATACAAAGTGAATATGAATTGGCCAATATCTAGTTTTGAAGGTACAAACCTTCAACAATTAAAAAGGTCTAGTGGCAATAGCGAGAAGGTCACACCCGTTCCCATCCCGAACACGGAAGTTAAGCTTCTCAGCGCCGATAGTAGTGTGGGGCTGTCCCCATGTGAGAGTAGGACGTCGCCAGGCAATGAATAGGCATCCATTAGGGGTGCTTTTTTTTATATATTATTTTCGCAGAAGTTTACTTCTTGTTTTATTGCGGTTATAATAAAAGTATTATTAGCTAGGAGGGACATAAGTTGACAAATTATTCTGGAGAGGTTATTCCGCTGATTCTTGATTTTTGTAAATGGCTAGTCGAGCAAAATAAATCCGCTAATACAGTTAAAACATACGGCCGAGAACTTGAAAGGTTTCAAGAATGGCTTCAAAAGAACGATTCTGATTTAAACCATTTGCGTAAGAGTGATATTAAATATTATATTACTCACTTAGAACAGCAGCAAAAAAGCCTAGCAACAATTGATAAAATAGTTGGTGTCATACGTACTTTTGCGAAGTACCTGCAGCAACCTGAACTTACTTTTGGTATTGAACTAAAACCTGTAGTAAGAAATGAAGAATTTGAAACATTATCTGATGCACAGTATCAAGTTTTGATAGAAAAGGTATATCGTAATAGTGATCTGCGAGATCGGGCTATCGTCTATATCCTGTTGCACACTGGAATTCGTGTTTCAGAATTATGTAATTTAAACTGGGAGCATGTCAACTTTGAAAAAAATGAGATAACTATTGAAAAAGAAGAAGAAAGACGTGCCATTCCTCTATCTAAGGATGCAAGAGAGCATTTAAATGAGTATTTTAGGGTCCATCCATTAAAGCAACAGGCGATTTTCATCTCGAAAACAGGTAACCGATTAACAGAAAGAACCATCCAATACATGCTTAAAAATTATGATGTAACCCCAAATCAATTAAGACATACTTTCTGCCAACGGCTCGTTGATTCTAATGTCGATCTTGAAGTTGTTTCAAAACTTGCTGGCATTAAGGATTTAAATCTTATCAAAAGATATGTTAAAAGCCCCGAGGTAAACAGAGGATTAGAGGAAGTCATTAATAATGCTTTTATTAATAACACGCTAGGATAGGTTGTTAACGTAAGGGTGGTTTAAGGACATTTTTTATTACCCTTCCATTAATTTTAAATTCGACAGTTCATCCACGCGAAGGCGAAATGCTTATTTAAATAAAGAGATTATAAAAGTTTTTATTGGGGATTATACAGATTAAAATTAAATATGGAGTTGATTATTGTGAACGAGCGGAAATCAGCTAATGAGGTTGCCGAGGCAGAAATCAAAATCATTGAACAACTCGAAGATGGTAAGGTCAATGGCACAACAAAAGGAAGTACTGAGGAAACAACAGCAAACCTTGAATTGCAGGCAAAATTCAGCAACGAAGATGGTGAGCCTGAAATAGGTACATCCCCGGCAGCCATTGTAACACCTTCATAAGGAAGAAGTAAAAGATGATAGTGAAGTCGGCGAGCCGACTTCTTTTCTTATTGTGCGAATATTTTCAGTGAATTGTAGAGTATTTCACTTCCCTCAGCGGTAAAAGAAGTATTGGAAATTTAAAATATTCCTATTAGGAGTGGTGGTTGTTCCATATTCGGGCCCGATTGCAGAAAATTATTGGATGAAAATGATAAAACTTTTTTATGGAAAAAGTATACTTTACAATGGTATGGGTAACTGGAAGGATGTTACTTATTGCAATATGTTTGGTTAATAACCGAGTTAAATGACTGAAACTAACCAGATAGGTAACTTAACCTAGAATAATAATGGAGTGATTTTATGAGTAAAGCTAAAGGAAAAGGTGGAACAGGGAGAGGAACAGACAAGAAGGGATGGAATCGTTGGCAAGCTAGTGCAAACAAAAAAAGGAGTGCAAAACCTTATATAAGTAAAGGTACAAAAAAAACGGATGTTGAAAATGACCCCACGAGCAAAAGTTAAAGTACTTATCCGAAAAATATAGCGAATGCTGAATAAATACAATATTTAATTACCCAACGTGTGCGAGCTCCTTTAAAGGAGTTCGCTTTTTTCCTTTTCTGCTGGGGCAGGTTAATTTTATATTTGTCACAATTTATTTTTTAAGGTTTTTCTTAAAAATGAACGGTTCTTTTTTAAATTGAAATCGCTCTTTTAAAAAGCCTCTTAAACTTCTCCCTATCTTCTGCTGTAAATGGTTTTGGCCCCTTTGTACGCTTACCACTTTTTCGAGCCATTGCACTTAAATAACGTGTTTGTAATAATTGGTCAATGTTTTCATTTGTATAACTAGACCCATTATGGTGAAGTACAGCACACCCCTTTGCTAAACCTAGTGAAGCAAGACCATAATCTTGCGTAACGATTAGATCTCCTTTTTCTGCTAACTTCATAATCCGATAATCAGCAGCATCTGCTCCAGAATCAACATAGATGGTTTCCACTCCTGATGGTTGTTCCGCATTAGAAAAATGAGAAAAGCTTGTAACAAGGATAACGGGAATTTCAGCATTCGTACCTTCAGAGATAATGATATCTTTCACCGGACAAGCATCTGCATCAACATAAATTTTCATCTTTACCTCTCCCCGTAAGTAAGTTAGAGTTGATGATAATGGGAAATTTAGCCTTTGTCAAACCATAAAGAGGGTTTACCTAAAATCATTTAATAACAGTTGTTCTATTAAGGGGCTAGATTGCCGAATAAAAACTACCTAAAACTAATAATTGATAATAATAAATTAATATCTATATGGTAATTTATCAGCCCATCATATGAGAATTCATCAGTGCTGCACTATTCTAATCCATTAGATAAAGATACCCAAAATTTAGCAGACTTTTATGTTAACCATTCACAAAGGATATGCTGGTCTTGATTAAGCAGGCGGTGGAGTGGTATCTACTGGAGAAGATATGTTGAAAATTATGAAAGCGTTAGTATCCTATCAATTAGTGAAAAACATAATCCTTATCAGCTAAAGGATTGCGATTGCTCAATAAACGATAACCATTCTCTTGTTGAATTAAGTTCAGGTTTATGCAATAACAATAGAAGATTATTCTAGGACAATCTTGAATGAGTAGTATATATTTAAGCTTTTTTGGAGTTGCAAAATGGAGCTTTATGTATTTAGCAAAGATAGTGGTAAGAGGATCTCAAAATTTAATGCAGATTTTGTTATGTAAAGTATTAATCAAACTGAAAAGACAATTCATGTAGGTTACATGTACTTAGAAGAAAACGGAATTATTGGCCTTCATAAAGCAGTAGTACCTCAATTTCAATTAATTTTAAATGAGGATGTTTATGTTCGAGGTAAAAAAGAGAATATATTAAAGTTCAATCAGGATATGCTGTTTTTTGGGAGAAAGATGAATGGCATGAAACCAATGATTACAGCCATTTAAATGTACCGACATAGTATTTACCACTAAATGATAAGTTTACCATAGAATGACACAATGTTTACCACTGCAAATCCTTCTAATCAGTCTTCTATACGTAGTAAACCTATACTGAGCAATAAATATGATGATTATTAGGTGACTTTGTGAAACAAAGCTAACGGAGCAGGATTGTTGAAGAAGATATTCTTTTAACGTAAAGTTTAAAGTACAAAATTTCTATATATGGGGGATGGGTAAAATGATAAAGGGGCTTTATGAAGCACATTTACCTGTGAAAAATTTAGAAGTTTCGATTGAATTTTACAGAAAATTAGGTTTAAAATTTGCTTGGCGTGATGAAGATACTGCATTCTTTTGGATAGAAGAAGGGAAAAGTTGGTTGGGATTGTGGGAAGGAAATGAATACCAAACTCCATATCATCCTTCTTTAAGGCATATTGCTTTTCGTGTCACATATCAGAATTTAAAAGAATCATTAAAATGGCTTGAATCCATACAAGTTGAACCTGTTCCATTTGGAAGTAGAATTTCAATTGATCCTTTTGTAAGACCAAATCAAGGAAATGCTTCGGTTTACTTTGATGACCCAGATGGAAATAGTTTAGAATTGGTGTGTTATGTTGACGTTCCCAATGAATTAAAACATATCACAGAAAAGTTTTCATTTGAGGATTGGGAGAATTTAGTTAATAGTAAATTAAAATAATCAAGCACTCTTTTCCTCAAGATTGTGAAGAATTGTACTTAAAATATCGGGGGCGTTTCTTTAAAAAGGAATGCTCTTTTCGTATCCAATTAAAAGGAAGTAAATGTTATTATTATATTAAAGATATTTGCTCTTCTATTATAGGTGGAGAAAGCTTTAAAACGATATATTTTACAATATTAAAAAAGGTAAACTTTGGAGGTACACCACTGCAATAAGACTTTTAACGAAATTAAGTTCTTGATATATCCCATCAAGGACATATTATGAAACAGTGCTTTAATAAAGGAGCATTCCTGTTAGAAGTATTTTCGGGGACTTGAAAAAAAAAGAGCCCTCTTGGTATGATACGGGGTGTCAAATCGTGTGGCGAATTGACCCCTAACTTAGTTAACCAAGGAGGACTCCAAAATGGATTTTAAACAAAATCAGAAAATAAATCAAGTCACCGAAAAAACACTAGTTGTGGGAATCGACATTGCCAAGCGGACACACTTCGCTTGTTTTGTAGATGACCGTGGACGAGTGCTCCAAAAATCATTCTCTGTTTCTCAATCTGGAGATGGATTCGAGCTTTTCTATCAACGTATTCTCGCTGCAATGAGAGAAAACGGAAAAACAGAAGTCATTATCGGGATTGAACCGACTGGCCATTATTGGCTCAATATCGCCTATTTCCTTGAGGAACGGGGCATCCCCCTAGTCATGGTTAATCCTATGCATGTTAGACGGTCGAAAGAGTTGGATGATAATTTGCCAACGAAGCATGACCGCAAAGATGCACTTGTGATTGCTCGTCTTTTAAAAGACGGACGGTTCAGCTATCCCCGTATCTTGAAAGGTATGGAAGCTGAACTTCGCGTCGGGTCAACGTTAAGAAGCAAATTGACAGAAGAACTAGGGTCTGTAAAAAACATGATCATTCGCTGGTTAGATCGCTATTTTCCTGAATTCACTCAGGTTTTCCCATCATTCGGAAAAATGGCTATGGCCGTACTTGAATGTACTCCATTTCCAAGTGATCTTCACCAGAAACAGCCTGAAGAAATTTTAGCGCTTTATCGGAAGGTCGATGGGTTAAAATCCCCTCAAAGACCGAAAGCAACGAGAATCATTGAAGTCGCCGAGAGGTCTATTGGTGTAACTGAAGGACATAAGATGGCCCGTATTGAAATAGCCACACTTGTCCGCCGTTACCATCAGCTCGAAAAAGATATCGAAAGCATTTCTCAACACTTAGTTAATCTTGTAAAAACGACTGTAGAATATGAATGGTTATCAACGGTTCCAGGGCTTGGAGATACAACAATTGTCGATTTATTAGCTGAAATCGGAAGCTTTTCTCACTACGAAGATCCACGCCAACTAATCAAACTCGCGGGATTAACGTTACGTGAAAACTCCTCTGGCTTGCACAAAGGACAAAAGCGCATCTCCAAACGAGGCAGAAGAAAACTACGTGCCCTCCTGTTCCGAGTGATGATGCCGATGATTCTCCACAACGAAGCCTTTAAAAAGTTACACGAGTATTATACAAACCGTAAGGTTAATCCCTTACGCAAGAAGCAATCCATCGTAGTTCTATGCGGTAAGCTATTAAAAGTACTACATGGGATAAGCACTAAGCACAAAGCGTTTGACGAACAGCGAATGATGAGGGATATTCCTAGTCTCGTAGAGGCTGCGTAAAGCTCTACGTCCCCTTATACCTAGACAAAAGGATGACACGGAGAAGCTGGCAATATTTTCACCATTCGACCGAGAGTCCCTAAAGGAGCTTCGCTAGCCTCTGCCTTATGACTAGACCGAACGAAGGAATGTAGGCACACTGATGCCCAGAGACATGGGAGGGTACGTCATCATAAGCTACGCAGAGATCCATTGTGCATCTCATAATTTCCTATCACTACTTTCTATTATTATCCAGTAGTGACCGCGAAGCGTACCCATATGTTGGAATAGTTTCACATAATATAAAAATATTGTTAGGAATCGTGTCGAAAAATATTTTTTTGACACCTCAACAATGGGTTAAACCATTGATATATCAACATTTATAGAGGGAGTTGTATAAAATGAATGAAAATAAAGGTACAGAAATAAAACGCTTTTCAAAAGCAGAAAACATTCTACCTCAGATCAATAGTAAAACTAAGCTAGGCGACTTACGAAAAATCGCGAAGGACATTAAAAAAGATCACGAACTAGCTATGGAACTTTGGTCAACCGAAGAGTTTTTGCCCAGACTATTGGCAATCTTAATTATGGATAAAAAACTTCTTTCACAAGATGTGCTAAATAAGCTTGATAAGGATATGCAGACTCACACTTTTGATGAGCGAAATAACTTAATGGATTGGTTAATGGCTAATCAGCTCACCAAAGACAAGAAGAAAATTGCATTGATGGAGTCATGGGAAAATAGCCCTTCTGCTCTTCAAAGGCGAGCTTTCTGGTATTATCAAGCGCGATTGAGATGGACTGGACAAACACCGCCTGATAACACATCAGACTTACTATCTGCATTAGAAGCAAATATTACGCAGGAAGAACCGGAAGTTCAATGGGCTATGAATTTCACCGCCGGCTGGATAGGCGTTTATGATGAAAAGAATCGTGCACGTTGTATTAAACTTGGTGAGAAAACGGGTCTTTACAAAGATGAAATAGTAGCAAAAGGATGTACGCCCAGCTATTTACCGGAGTTCATTACGATTGAAGTTAACAAACGGCATAATAATTAGTTACCTTTGAAAAATTTATTAGGTTTAATGCAAAAAATAAAGGAATTCAAAGCCTCAATATGAAAATTGTAAAAGGCTTGGACCGAAAAATAAAGAAAACAACGCGTTATGGCAGCTAGTTAGTTAAAATATGCAAGGAAGATGTAAATGATTAACTTACTATCTCTTTTTGATCTGTAGGGCGCTTATCTTTAAGAAGAACAACTTTCCAGCTGCGCAGTACAAAAATACTGTTGAAAAAACTTTTAATCGAGCGAGACGGAAAAAACGAGCCAGAAATTGCCCGAACCTTCTTTAAAAACCTTATATTGCATTAGATAATTTATCTATTGCATCTTGTTCTGATGAAACAAAAAATATTTTGTTACCCTTATTACATTCATAAATGAAATCTTTAAGTGGTTTACTAGTATAAGAAGAAAAATCCCCTAAGATTGCAAACTTAATATTGTAGATAATGAATTTTTGAAGGATACCGCCTGCAAGTTTTGTACTGAGATTAAAGAATTCTTCAGAAAATCCATCCTTGTTTAGTGCAATTCGGTTACTGCCTGTTTCGCTGCTAAGAGTCATTATAAAATCCAATGCACTTTGTTCATCAGATAAAAACAATGAATCTGCACGAGCAATTGCAATGATATGTCCATTCTTTTCTGTCTTTGTTATATTCAAATTAAACACTCCAATCCAATATAATTATTTATTAAATAGGTACATCGGGTAAATAATAGGTACGAAAGAGTTGCTTTCCGTTAGGTCCTTACTATCCATGGAGAGAACGCTAAGCTTCGTCACATTTTCTCCTTAAAAAAAACAATTTTCTTTGTGGGTTTAGGATTAATAGAATATAAAACCACATTTTTTATTACGTTTTAATGCACGTTTGTTAAATTCTAGAATAAGCTAGAGGCTATGCGCCTGTCCTAATTATGGACTATTGCTTTTTCATAATACCTGCTGCTTGAAGCTTTGCTAATAGCTCATTAAAGTTTGCTACTAACTCAGGTAGTGTAGTGCAGTAGAGTCAGTTTGGTGCTCTATCTGAAAACTAACCTCATCGGGTTGTATCTTAACTAGAGTGCCTAGTCCGGGTATAAGCTTTTTACCCTCGTGTGCCATAGTTATCACCTCGTTTCAAATTAAACCGATTTCATATCTCTACCTTGGAAACCCCTATATATAAGGGCTGTATGGGAAGCAATAGCATTCCGCAGATTATTGAAGTGTTCTACTTTATTCGCTGTAGTTCCTTTCTTAAATCCACTCGATGCAATATTAATTCTTCAAAACCATATTGCAGTACTAATTGTTGAATAATTTCTGTTCCTATCCCTTTAACTGATACTTATGTGACATAGATTGAAATATTGGTGATGAATCACGAATTTGATAGAGACTTTGTCGAATATCTTCATGTAGTTCTCCAAACCACGCTGCTCTTTTGCCATATGTCTTCTAAACTAACAGCATGAAAAAAAGTAGCAGTGTTTGATTACACATAAAGAAGTAGATGAATTTTATTACATCTCTTTATTAAACTTGAAACGGTAATAAGTGCCATATACAAGGATAAGCAGATAGGAAAAAACAAATAGCAATAACACTACTAAATCTATACCCATCAAGGTAAATGCTAACATTAAGGCTCCAAACACAAAAACCATCATGTCATAAGCTTTCGCTTTTGCCTGATTAGCGATTGCCAAATTACGCTCATCATTTTTGCCAATCTCCAGCTGCTTTGCTGCGGCGGGAGCACTCTTCATAGCACGTTGGAGGACTATTTCTCCCATACCGTGACCGAAAATAACACAGCCCAGCCCAACACAGATATAAGGCAATGCTCCCAGCATACCTTGTAGACCTTCATTTGTTTTGATGAAGTACAGACCTCCTGATAGTAGGCCTAAACCTACAACGGTAAGAATATAAGCGGAAATAGATTTTTTCATACCTTATCGTCCTCCTCATAAATAAAGATTTCTTCAATAGTCATACCGAAAAAACGTGCAATCTTAAATGCTAAAAGAATTGATGGGTTATAACGTCCGTTTTCCAGCGAACCGATAGTTTGCCTTGATACTTCAAGAGCCTTTGCTAATTCTTCTTGTATAATTCCGCGTTGATTGCGGATTTCTTCTAAACGGTTGTTCATCGTTTATCCTCCTCATGGAAAGTTGACTTTCCATAAGGGGGGTATATCGCACAATGCAAATAATGTAAAGTGTACTTTCCGTTTTTGGTGAAGCTTTTTAATTTCAGATGGGTTGATAATGATATTCGTCCAGATAATATTCGGCTTTTCAATACCGATAAGCCTATAGAACGCTACAAGAATTTGTGTGAGGTAAAATGGCTCGCCAAAGGGATGATAGAGGACTTAGATTTTACGCTACATGGATATTGAACGGATTCTAATGTTGAATAAGCACGATGAAAAACAACAGATAAATTTATTGCACAGTACAACGATACTGGCAATACATAATCTTTAAGAGACGATTACCCTAAAAGTAATCGTCTCTTTCTTATTCGAAGGATAAAATCTAAGAAATTAAGAAGCTGTTCCTACTCAGTGGTATTTTTGCTGTATGTATAGGTAATCCTTAGTTACTAATTAGAGCTAAGGAGAGTTGATTATTATGAATCTAGGTGAGCAAATATTATCAGATTTAGTTGCTACTTTAAAAGTTGTATCCTAATATTGAAGTGGAAACTACAAAGAATAAATTATCTACTGTTCTATCAGAGTATTATTTTCAAAGAGTTGAGTTAGATGAGGTACATCCTGACCTTGAGGATAAAATACAATTGTTCATCTCGGCAAAAAAACTAGAAGGTTTAAGTTCTATTACTCTAGACAACTACCTCATGGAATTAAGTATGTTTGCTGATATCGTAAAAAAGAAGGCAGAGGACATAACTACAGCAGATGTTCGAATGTATTTAAGTCAAGATGGGACCTTAAAAATGAGCACAATTAGAAAGAAATTATCTGTAATAAAGAGTTTTTTTAGTTGGTTAGCTTCAGAAGAATATATTAAACGTGATCCAACGACCAAATTAATAGCTCCAAAAGAGGAATACCGTCTTCCTAAATCATTATCAATTCAAGAACTAGAAATGCTAAGAGAATCCTGCGATACAGTCAGGCAGCGTGCTTTTCTAGAAATTTTATATGCGACGGGTTGTAGATTGTCTGAAGTTCATGGATTAGATAAAGCTGATATCAATCTACAAAATATGAGCACATTAGTTATTGGTAAAGGTGATAAACAAAGGGAAGTCTATTTTTCGATTAGAGCAATGTATCATTTAGATAAATATTTAAAAGGAAGAAATGACAACTGTGAAGCTTTGATGATTACGGAGAGAAAACCTTACAGAAGGTTATCAAAACGAGGAATACAAAGAGAAATAGGTATAATCGCTCAAAAAGCAGGTTTACAAGACAAAGTAAGTCCCCATGTTTTAAGACACACTTTTGCTACTTTAACATTAAATAATGGTGCTGAATAGTCCACCTGATACGACACTAAGGTATGCAAGGATTACTCATGAGCGAAAGCGAGAGCAGCATAAAAGATATCTAATTCAATAATTGACATTAGACAATTACTGCGCAGTACTAACAAAGCCTAATGAAAAGGTAAGAACCTAGGAGTATTCAAGAGTTTTTTACATTCGTTATAGGAACAGAATAGAAAAAACAACAGGATTTGAATGATGAGTTTTACTTTAAAAACGGCTATGATTATCTCAAGTAATTTTTTTGAGGTGATAATTATGAAGAAGCAGCCACCTTTTGAAGAATGGGGATATAAGTTAGTTCCATCCTCCTACGGAGAGCTAAATGGACAGAAAAGGTATAACCGTGTTTCCTTTGGTGCCTCATTTTGGCATACATCTGACCCAGATAATATTCATCGAGCCTGTACTGTTTTTGTACAATTTTGTACAAATCCTAATTTCAAAGCCGCATTAAAAAAAGGAGAAATTAAGATTGATTACCCTTGCCATATTCTTGATGTTGATTTGGAAGTTGTATTAGCTACGACGATTGCATTCAATGTGATCGTCATTTCGTATTTGACTAAAAAGTGCACATTAAATTTCTTCATTTTTAGGTAACTTTGAGAAAGAATGTACTTAAGCTAACGGGCAGGTGTGCGGCCAAGCATAGGTCGTATCATATAGCGGGTGGGATTCCCATCGAGTTGAAATATGGGATGCTCATTATGGATATTTGTACAATTATATGAAAGGTGTGAAGTCTATCAAAACAATGAGGAGGCTAAATCTTGGCCAAAAACAAAGAGCAGGGTGATTTTATTAAGTGGTTGGATGAAGAGGACCCATTCGGCTTAAATGAAGAAATAGAATTTATTATTTTTAGATGTATTGATTGCGGAAAAGAAGATGAAGTTCCAGATTATGTTGTAGAAGAATTTCATTTAGACTTGGAAGAAAATGAAGAAGTGGAAGTTGTCTATCCTTTTTGTAATGGTTCAATGCAAAGAGCGAGGAATAAATGTCCCAAGAGAATAATACTCACTTGGGACGTGGTTTAAGTCGCGTTAGCGATTATGTTCCTAAAAACATGTTAATCAACTGATCCAGTTCGCTTAATTTCCACCTTTATATTTGGTTTTATCTTTAGTGCTGAATATTTTTGTCTTAAATCTCCCTCAGTTAAATGGGAATATTTTCTAACACTTCTTATTTTTCTTCCGATGCCAATGGGATCCGTATTTAAATTTTTTAATTCCTCAAGAATATATCCAAATTCTTTGTTTAGGGCTTCACCAATTAGTTGCTCCATTTTGTTTAGTGAATCTTTATTTTTCACAGAAGTAGATGGTTGAAATTCTAATGTTGAAACGGAAATCGTTGCATTTAAATGAACCAATTCTTCGTTCTTTATTTCAATGTTTCCTTTGTACTTTATTGGATGAAGTGTAATCTTATAAATATCACTTTTAGGAAGGTTGAGTTCGGCAATACCCCTTTTCTCTAATTCTTCAGCAGCAATCTCTACAGTTATATCACCTAAAAATGCCTTGTTATTTGTGAATAATTTTATGTAAAGGGTGTTTATCAACGAAATAGATCCAACAATTTTATCTTCTTTGAATAATGCCACACCATCTATAGAAGGTGCTACCCCATTTGCATTTTTTATCATGGGTAGGGTAGGATCGATACCAATTTCATATAATGTGGTTATAAAATCATGTAAGTTGGAGTTGACTAACATTTCTTTCTTTTCTTGTTTATCCAATAGTTGATAGATATAGGATCCCATTTCGGGATATTCTTCATAGTTTGTATTGTTGATCGTCTCCTCAGCACTATCAGTAATGGCCAAAAAGATTAAAGAACTGATACTGCTATCTCGTTGCATTGTATCCAGAAAAGAAGAAATTCCTACTGTTTCTGCCATATTTTTATTAAACAGTATGGTCCTTAATTGACCAGACGTAATGTCATGGCTTGTCTGTTCCTCTAGTTTTTGTCTGATTTGTTTACTAGTCGTTCCGTCAGCAGAAAGGGTTACACTCGTCTTTTCTTCTTTTCGGTCAAATTGTAACAAACTGATAGTGCCTTTGTATGTATTGTCATCAAGTAAGTCATAACCAATAATCGTTGAAATCCCTTGCATTTCTATTATTTTTTCAGGGGCCATACATGCAGAACAAAGAAGAGAACACAGCAGAATAACAATTTTTTTCATTCTTTCAACTCCGTCTGGTACGAGTATTGATTTTTGATTTTATAATGGTTATTCCATACAAGAAAATCGGATAGATAAACCACAGGAAAAATCCAGTTTTGCCAATTTGATCAAAAAAATAATTATTATCTACTCTTGTAGTAATTAAAAAACTGCAGATAAAAAGGATAATGGAGATGAGCCATATTCCATATTTCTGTTTTATATGAAAAATCTGTTTAATACCCTTGGAAGAAATATATAGAGTGATACATAGGTTTGGAAAAATAACTAAAATCCATAATGGAACCGCAACAAATTCAAAGCGCTCAATAAATGGAAAATGGACCGTGCTAATCATGCTGACAACAGGCCATACATTCTTCTCTAATTCATTCGCGCTAAAAAATAAAATAGAAACAACAGTTGTTATTAAAACAAGAATGGTCGTAAACCAGACTGCTATTTGACTAAACAGCTGTAGTTTATTTTTCTCCTTTATAAATGGAAAAATAAAAAGTAACGTCTCGAAACCTAACATTGTATAACTGCTCTTGAAAACTCCTTTCATAATTTCTGAAGGAGTTGTCGTCATAATAGGTAAAATCCTAGTTAGGTTTATGGTTTGAAGTGGTTGGTACACAACAAATAGCAACCATATAGTCAATAAAAAGGATAAGAAGCAAACACCGGTCACTACTCTAAATCCGCCGGATACAGCATAAATGGTTATTATTAATAAAGCCAATACCCCGACCCATTCATAGACACCTTCATATCCCCATGTTAGTGACAACTCGACAAAACTAATGGTGATCGAATAATGGACGGCAATAAAGTAAATGACAATAAGGAAGTTAAAAATACTACCAATCAAGCGTCCGAATATATGTTCATGAATTTCATAAAGAGTACCACCTTCATTTTTTTTTAGGATAGAAATCATTAACCATGTAATCAAGCTAACGAATAAACCAGATAGTAAAATGGATATCCAAGCATCTTTTTTTGATTCTAGATACATAATTCTTGGAACTCCAAGAATTCCCATGCCAATTTGCGAAGTGTGTATGATATAAAACGCCATAAAGGCGTTAACAAAACTTATATTTGATTTCATTTTGCACCTCAAGATTCATCTAAATCTGTTATATTTTTTAATCGATCCATTAGGCGAATGGAGTCTTTTGGTCGATTTACTAACGGTCGCCTCATATAAAAATGGTGGGGGAGACGTATTAAAAAATATTGCAAATCTTTCATTCTTAGCGGATATAGAGGTGCAAGATAGGGTTTATTTAAAGAAGTTAATTTTAACAAGTGAACCATTAGAATACATATACCGACAATGATTCCATTTAACCCCCAAACACCTGCTAAAATAATGATTGGAAATCTAGCAATTCTGACAGCAGTGCCCATTTCATAAATAGGAGCCGAAAATGCCCCTAATGCACTAAATGCAACAATGATAATTAAAATATTGCTAGTTAACCCTGCCTCAACCGTTGCTTGGCCAATGACAATACCTCCTACAATTCCCATTGTTTGTCCTACTTTTGAAGGAAGGCGGGCCCCAGCTTCTCTAAGTAACTCAATTAACAATTCTAGTAAGAGTGCTTCTAATAAGGGTGGAAAAGGAACTTGTGAACGTGATTGTCCAATGATAAATAACAATTTAGATGGTATGAGTTCAAAATGATACGTCATGGCAGCAACATAAATGGCTGTTAAAAAAAGAGAACCTACCATAGCAAATAATCGGATGAAACGAATAAATGTACTTAAAGACCATCTCAAATAGATATCTTCTGTTGATTCGAAAAATGAGAAAAAATTAGCAGGACCTATAATCGCTACTGGGCTACCATCTATAAAAACACCAATTCGCCCGTTTAAAATCGAGTAGATGAATCGATCGGGCAGCTCTGTTAATATAAATTGTGGAAATAAAGAGTAATGATTATCTTCTAGGCATTGAGCCAAAACGGAACTGTCAATTATATTTTCTGTTTTTAATTGTTTAATCCTGTCCTTAAGTGTCTGAAGAGTGTCATGGTTCGCGATATCTTTTATATATACAATTCTTACTTGCTTTTCAACGCGTTCCCCAATCTTTATTTCATCCGTGCACAAATTATAATCTTTTAGATTTTGTCTGATTATCTTAACGTTAGAAGTTAATGATTCAGTGAACGAAATTTTAGGTCCATATACTAACGATTCTGTTTCTGCTTTCTCAATAGAGCGTTCAATGGGATTTGCGCAGTTCGCAATGAATGCCTTTTTCTCATCTAAAAAATAAATATAAGCAAATCCATTTAATAGGGAAGAGATTACCTCTTGTTCGTTTAAATTTACCTTTATTTCTTCTATAGGTATGTTTTTCATTAAATAGGTGTAATGTAAGTTTCCTACAGAAAGTTCTTCAATGTATTTAATGACAAATTCATTTAGAATCTCTGGCTTAATTAAATTCTTCATAAAAATAATATGAATCCCCTCTTGACCAACTTCAAGCTTTCGACAGATCAAATCGGGTGATTCATTAAGAATGGATTTAATTTTTTCATAACCTGGGAAGTTGCCATTATTATGACGCTCTGTCATTCGTAACCTATCCTTTAACCTTTTTTAATAGTGTCTGTAAAAACAATAAATTTATACAGAATATGGACAGAGGGACATGATAAAGTGTGCACTATATCAATGTTTAGATTGGTTACTATATATAAAGCCCTGTTAGCATTCGTTTAGATCGTTAAATATCAGGTTTGAAAAAAAATAGAGCCCCCTCGGTAAGATTATGAGTATAGACACCACTCTAACTCAAATACTTAAGGAGGAAGCCCTATATGAAATTTAGGTCGAGACTTCGACGCTTCCTCTACATAGCAACTATGAGCCTTGTGATGAACAACCCTGAGTTTAAATCTATCCATTCCCATAATGTGAATGAAAAGATAGTAGAGAAAATGAAACAAATCATGAAACGATAGGTAAATTAGCAAGGATTTTTGTAGAAATAGCACGACGAAACGAGTCTTATTATCCACATAAAGTACAAGCTATAATCCCTTTAGCAGCCTCCAGGGCTACATAATATGGTAAAATACGGATTATTAGCTAACTCCTTTATTTAACTATGCCTTCACGAAGCCAAAATGACCCGAACTCGTTTCTATTATCCGTAATTCCTTTTTCAAGGGATATGAAGTCCTGTGAATAAGTGAGCATTCAAGAGATATTCGTATCAAAGAGGGGATTGAATAAGATATAATAAAACAGTGAGGGAAAAAATGAAAGTTCACCCTATAACAAGGAGATTATGAAAATGAGTATGGCAACCTTTATTGGTTTAAATTTTCCCGTAAAACTTAATGAATATTATACAGAGGATGAAGTTGGATTTGATTATGTTTTCTCTGATGAAGAAAATCGAAATGTAGTTAAGCAGAAGCATTTTACTACGCTATATATTTATGAAGTTTCTGAAAAAGGTCATCCTATTTGGCAAATGAATGAATATCAAAAGATTCATTCTCCACATAATTTCGAGAAATCCAAAAAGACTTTTCTCTATTTATGTCACCTACTAAAAGAGTTGCTTCCGAAAGGTGATTATTGTGAAATCTATATTTGTTGGTTAGGTGAAGAAGAGGAAGAGCGTGAGGATGATTTGAAGATTAATTTAAATAATCCGAAAATTGAAACAATAGATATTTATGAAAAATGCTTTATCAGAATAGAAAATTAAAGGGTATAACTGAAAACACAAAACTATTCGATCTCTATAAAAAAAATCTAAGTATTTTTGTTGTTTAATTAGGTAATCCTTGTTTTTAAAAACTAAGGAGTCGATTATGAACGTAGGGGAGCAAATATTATCCGATTTAGTGGCAGTTTTAATGGAGTTGTATCCTAATATAGAAGTGGAAAAAACAAAGAACAAAATATCTACTGTTCTATCAGAATACTATATTAAAAAGGTTAAATTAGAAGAGGTTCATCCATATCTGAGGATAAAATAGGGTTGTTCATATCCGCAAAAGTAATTGAAAGATTAAGTTCTATTACTATAAACAACTATCTAATAGAATTAAGTATGTTTGCTGAGATCGTAAAAAAGAAGGCTCAGGTTGGTTTGCTACGGATTCCGTCTTTTATTTATGGGAAAAAAGGAAGTAACTAAGGATGGAATCCTAATGATTTCATCATTTGGTAAATTTGCCCAAATTCTATTTGTGACTATGTTATGTTGGGTATAAATAATCAATACTCTAATTGAAAGGAGATAAGATTTTGAGTAAGACAAGCAATACTGAGGTCATTTTGGAAAGAATTTCTGATGCATTTTATTCGTTAAATAAAGATTTAAAATTTGAATACATAAATAATGTAACCGAAAGACTCTTACAAATTAAACGTGAAAAAGTGATAGGAAAATATATATATATAGTATTACCACACAATGATATACAGAAATTTGTAAACCGATACAAAAGGGCTTTATTAAAACAAATTACGGTAGAATTTAAAGAGTATTTTAACAATAGATGGTATGAGATAAGGGCTTTTCCTTCTGCTGAAGGTTTGTCCGTATTTTTTAGAGATATTACGCAACAAAAGCAAGAGTATCAAAAAATGAATTATCTAGCTAATTATGATATTTTAACAGATTTACCCAACCGATATTTTTTTAATAATTACTTAAATGATAAGTTACAAGCTCTTGAGAAGTCTATTGCAGTTGTGTTTATATCTATGAACAAAATAAAAAAAGTAAATAATACGTTTGGTCATGAAGCAGGTGACCAATTAATAAAACAAACTGCAGAACGTCTAAAGAAAATTGTAGACCCATTAGGGTTTATTGCTCGTTATTCTGGAGATGAGTTTCTTGTGGCTTTAGAATACTATGATCAAAAGGAGATATCTTCTATTATTGATCAAGTAATAGAATCAGTTTCAAGTCCATTTTTAATTAATGGCTTTGAACTAAAAACTTCACTAAGTATTGGCATAAGTCAGTCTCCAAAGGATGGACATAGCGTAGAATTACTAATGAAATATGCAGCATTCGCAATGAATAGAGCTAAAAAAGTAAGAGGAAATAATTTTAAATTCTATTCCAGTAATCATGGTGAAGGAAGTATTGACCCATTAAAGCTGGAGATGGATCTTTATAAAGCTATAGACCAAGATCAATTATTCCTCCACTATCAACCTAAAATAAATTTAAATACAGGAAAAATAGTGGGGGTAGAAGCTTTAATTCGTTGGGAACATCCAGAGTGGGGATTGGTTCCACCTGGGACATTTATTCCAATAGCTGAAGAAACTGGATTAATAGTACCTATCGGTGAATGGGCTTTGAATGTTGCTTGTAAACAAAACAAAATATGGCAAGAACGAGGATTTAAAACAGTTGTTTCTGTCAATTTGTTAGAGATTCAATTTAATCAACCTAATCTAATGGATACAATTGAAACTGTTCTTCAAAAGACAGGACTTGAACCACATTTTTTAGAAATTGGAATTACTGAAAGCATGATGGCTGATATTGAGAGTACAATACTAATGTTACAGCATCTAAAAAAGATTGGTGTTCGTATAAGTATTGATGATTTTGGAACTGGGTTTAGTTCTTTAATCTATTTAAAATATTTCCCTGTAGACATCTTAAAGATTAACCAATCATTTGTTAGAAAACTTCATAACAATCCTAACTATGAAACAATCGTTAAAACTATCATTTCAATGGCTCATAATTTAAATTTGAAAGTAGTTGCAGAAGGAATTGAAACAAAGGAGCAACTTGTTTTTCTGCAGCACCATTTATGCGACGAAGGGCAAGGATTTTTCTTAAGTAAGCCGTTACTAGCCAATGATTTAGAACAAAAACTTTCTAGGATTGAACAAATTGTTCAAGACAAAGGGATCCCTGGGGATCTAATCGAAAAGATGTGGATGAAAGAATTATTTGAAAAAGCTAAAAGAGAGTTACAAGATACTGTTCGATTACAACAAGGTATGATTTTCAAGTTTAAAAAAATTAATGATCGATTTATTCATACACTCTGCGATGGGGAATTACTGTACCGATTTGGAATAATTCCTTCTCAAGTTATTGGTAAAAGTTTAGAGGAATTTCTGCCTCATGAAAATGCTATCGAAAAAACTTCCGTCTACAATAGGTCATGGGAAGGAGAAGAATTTGTTACTTATGAGGACGAATTAAATGGGATTTGTTATTTAGCCACTTTACGCCCAATAAAAAAGGGAGGAGAAATAGTTGAAGTTATTGGGTCTTGTATTGATATAACTGCACGAAAAAAAGCAGAGAAAGCTTTAAAGGAGAGTGAGTTTAAATATCGCCTTATTGCTGAAAATATGACTGACATTATAATGTTATTGGACATCAATGGAAAGATATTATATTCATCACCATCCTTAGCAAATGTAATCGGTTACCCGTTGAGATCATTTGTAGGTGAGTGTTCATTTGATTTAATACATCCCGAAGACAAACAAAGCATAATAATGGGGTTTCAACAAGTCATGGAAACTATAACACCAACTAGGATGGAAGCAAATTTTTTGACAGTCAGTGGAAATTCCGTATTATTTGAAGGCGTTGGCACTCCGGTACTTGGGAAAAATGGAGAGCCAGAACACTTTATTTTGGTTGGAAGAGACATTACCGAAAAAAGGATAATAGAAGAACAGCTTTCAAAAGCTGAAAAACTATCTATTGTTGGTCAACTTGCAGCAGGAGTAGCACATGAAGTTAGAAACCCTCTGACGTCAATAAAAGGGTTTATCCAACTTCTTGAGCAAGGAAGCAACAACAAAGAATATTTTGAAATCATGTTTAAAGAATTTGATCAAATTGAGGAAATTCTAAAAGAATTTTTAACTCTTGCAAAACCACAGGAGATTCAATTGAAAAAGGTTAATATTCAAACTATTTTTAATGATGTTACAATATTACTTATGTCCGAAGCAGATTTGAGAAACGTAGAGATTTCTCAAGAATTTCAACCAAATATTCCACAAATTTTGTGCGATATGAACCAAATAAAACAAGTTTTCATTAATATTATAAAAAATAGTATTGAAGCAATTCCTAATGGAGGATTTGTGAAAATTGAGGGTTATGTAGAAGATGGAAATCTTCTAATGAAAATTATTGATAATGGAATTGGTATAAGTAAAGAACGTATTAAACGATTAGGTGAACCGTACTACAGCAATAAAGAAAAAGGTACAGGTCTGGGTTTAATGTTATGTTATAAAATTGTTCGGCAACATAATGGGAGCATAATAGTAAAAAGTAAAGAAAACGATGGTACTATGGTTGAAGTTAGATTACCAATAAAATTATCACAATAGAAAGGTGCCTAATCGATTTAACAATATCCAGGCAATTTTGGAGATGGGATAGTCGAAATTAATAATGCATATGCAAAAGGTAAACATAGGTAAGGAGTGTTAGGTAATAGCCTATTACAAACCAATCAATTGCAGGGTAAGTATCGGAACATAACTAAAGCTGAAAACTCCAGATACCTTCATTTGTTAGAAGGAATTAAAAAATGAAGTATGTAGGATGAATCGCTATGGTTTCATCCTTTTTATTGTGTTGTAAAAAGGAATTGTGAAATATTGTACTTAAGCTACCATGAAAATTATTTTTTGTGATATCCGTAAAATGGCAATACTAAATAGACGCAGTTCATTCATTTTTTTTAAAAGGGGAGAGCGCCAAATTCATGGATTTATGGTTTAAAATCGTGACTGGATTAAGAAGCTTTAGGTTCTTCTATCGTAACTGTGTATCCTAAACTTTCGAGTCTTCTCAGTGAATGCCGAACGATAGATTGTTGTCTCTGCCTATCAAAGTAGTCTTCACCTAAGTCTACATACATTTCTTTTCGAGTTAATAGATAATAGGAGATACGTAACATTGAGTGAGCTACTACAATACCTGCACGTTTTTTGCTTTTTCCAGATGCTGTACGCCTATACAGTGCTCCAAGATAGTTTTTGGATCCTCTTACTGAATGAGCTGCCTAGATTGCCACGCCATTACATTCTAGATTTTTGGAATAATAATTTTCCTCAATGTTTTTCTACAAACCAAAATACTATAAATATCGTAAATACTATAAAGATGCAAGCTAAAGTTGCAATTATAACAAACGGCTCAACTCAGAGACAGAAAGCTAAAATAATTAACACTAAATTAAATAGTTGTTTTGATATACTAATTATTTCTGAAGAAGTGGGATTTAGTAAACCTGACAAACGCATATTTGAATTAGCATTAAATAAGCTTAATGTGCAACCGGAAGCTGCATTATTCGTTGGAGATGACATAGAAAAGGATATTGCTGGTTGTCAAAATGCAAATATAAAGGGATTATGGTTCAATCCTCATATGATCAAGAATGATACCGAAATAAAACCATATGCCGAGATCAATTCTTTCGATAGAATATTAAGTTATCTAACATAATAAACATTATCAGCAGCTTGTTGATCATGTAGATAAAGGAATAAAAAATGAGTGAGAAATGGTTAGAATGGGTAAAATGGTGTATTGGGGAATCAGTATATATGAAAAAAACTACACTGTTCTTTGTTATAATAATACTTTTAACTAATTCTACTGTTCAGGCTTTAAGTTGGGCATTCCCCTTTGTAGTTTGGAATGGAAAGGTATACGAAGTCACCGATGAAGAGTTAATGGGTCGTCTAATTGGCAAGCGTATAGGTAAGGTCAAAACAAAGCCTAACGACATGACTGGGAACTACTATGGAAATGCATCAAATTATTATCCGAAAGGAACGGAATATTTCGAAATAAGCGGTATATCCACAGATACTGCTATTGCTGTCAAAAAAGAAGAGGGGAAGTGGATGAAAGCTGTCTATGTTAATAAAGCTCCTTTTCATTGGATGAATTTATTTTCAAATCCTTTCCCATTTCTCATTTTAATAGTAATAATATTATTTATTGGATTGCGAAAAAAGAAGACGAAAAGGTATCAATAAAAAAGTTTTTCCCATTCACCTAAAAAGAGCGCTATCCAGATTTTTCATCAATAAAAAGCGGATGCAAATGGCTTTTCGCTACACTAGAGCTGAAATAAGAAAACGGGGCTGTTCATTTTTGAGACAGCCCCGTTCTTCGGGTTGTGGCATATTTGGCTGGTTCCAATTAAATCATCCAATTATCTTTTCCCAAGTAATATTGAAAGCTAGTTTCCATAGAGCAGCCAAACAAATGATGACAATCACCAAATATAGATAGATTCCGTATGAGAACAAAGTGCTGATAAAATGGAGACTAGCAAACAATGCAACCATCAGCATTAAACCGAATACAATGGCACCATTGCTGCTTTGATTGCTTTGATCAAAAGACTCTGAGAAAGGAATGGACTTTTTTAGAATCATAAAACAAATGACGGCAAAAGTGCACGCATTTAAAAATACAACTACAAGATCTGGAAGAACTCTTACTCCGAATAATGCAATAAATACTGCACTTAAAAGCAAGTAAACTGGTAAATATAATTTAAAGATAAACGCCTTTATCGTACCACTAAATATCGGTTTTGGTTGTTGTATAGGAGTAACCCTGTAAATCCACGCACCCTTATATTTTCCTGAAAACTTAAGCAAGATCATGATGGTCGGGATGATGATTAAGCTAAAGTAAATGGCTAAATATGATTTGCTAGTGGACAGATTATCAAGATCGGTAAAGCCGTTCATAATAAAAATAAAAGGAATCACAATGGAAAATCCCAAAGATGGATAGACCTTCAATTTAAATTCTCGTTCATTTTTCATCATGGAACTGGCAAATCGGAAAAAGGCTTTTTCTTCATTTGAGTGACATATGACTCGAAGGAATAATTGACCAATCTTACTACGTTTATTTACCTTTGATTTCCCATGAAAAGTGAGCTTTTGAAGATTTTGCTCAAAAGCATCATTAAATTTCATAAAAATCCAAATGGATAGGAGGGGAATTAGGACTCCTAATACTGAAACTATAAGGTAAAATGGCTGAAAGGCCCCTTTCACCACCATTTCCATATTTGCCCCATACCACATGGGAAAGATAAATATTTGCCACCATTGCGGTTCAAGCGAAATGGTTAAGTTAATAAACTGAAAAGAGCGAACAAGCAATTGGTACCCAACCATAATCATAATGGACAACCCAATTTGGACATAATTAATAATATCTTTTAACTTTTCTCCATCAAAAAATCGTAAAATAGATAAATAGATAAGGGCGGTTAACCCAACGATTAACAGGTCAATCAAGATGATATTTAAGACTGAAACTAGGAAAAATAAGAATCCATTTTTGATAAGCCCCACAATCAAAGGGATACTGACAAGTGCTATAGTAAGGAAAGACAAATAAATGACAACATGCACCATTTTCGCCGTGCTAATTGTTTTTCGATCAACTGGCTTTGGAAACAGGATGTTTCGATCACGGATGTCTAGTAAAACAGAAGAAAAATCGGCAATCATGGAGGTCATGACAAAAAAGGTAAAAATCCCAAAGAAGAGACTCATTTGAAAAAGATAATTTTCACCCATAAGTACAAATGGAATCATAAACAGACCGAATAATACGTAAATCCATAAAGATTTAATATACTGATTGTTCGTTTCCTTGTCTTTTTTTTTCGCATTTTGTGAGAAAATGGTTGGCACACGCCGGCCATCCATCGTTAACTTAACTTGTAAAATCTTTCTCATTATCTTGTAATCTACGCCAAAGCTGCTAAAAACTTTCTCAAAACGATCCAATAGTTTCAGCGTCCGATAGTCTTGCATTCTTACATCTCCCTTATAACCGATACAAATCTTGCACCAAGTTCTTTATGTTCATTAAAACCGGTAAGTTGATTAAAAATTTGTTCTAGTGACCCCCTCGTATTTTGCTGTTTTAACTCTTCAAATGTACCATCTGCAGCAATTTTACCGTCATGCAGAAGAATGATGCGGCTGCTTATTTTTTCGACCACATCCATAATATGAGAAGAGTAGAAAATTGTTTTTCCTTGTTCGGCAAGCTGTGTCATGATTTCTTTAAAAATCATCACGCTGTTTGCATCCAAACCATTGATCGGTTCATCAAAGAATAAAAGTTCTGGATTATGTAATAAGCTCGAAATAATTAAAAGCTTTTGACGCATTCCTTTTGAGTAAGATGCAATTCGAGAATGATAGACTTCACCTACCCCGAACAGTTCCATTAGGCTTTTTGCCTTATAATCAGCGAGGTCAAGGTCCAGACCATACATTTCGCCAATAAAGGTTAAATATTCTTGGGCAGTTAAATTGTCGTATACTTCGGCAATTTCCGGTACATAACCAATTTTTCTTTTATACTCGATATTTCCATCTGAAATATCATGACCGAAGATTTTGATCTCGCCTAAATAATTGTCTTCAATGCCAAGTATGAGTTTCACAGTGGTACTTTTCCCGGCTCCATTCGGTCCAATATACCCAATGATTTCTCCTTTTTTCACTTGAAGAGAAACACCATTTAAGACTGACTTTGGACCATAATTCTTTTTCAAATCAGTAATTTCTAATATAACTTCTTCCATTATCTTAATCCCCATTTCGTGAATGTATATCCAGTTTTTTCTATTTATAGTGTAACATTAACTCCTTGCTTTCTAAAGGTAGAATAGTAAAATTTCAATGAATCATTTTCTGTATATAATAAATTTGATATACATGTTGATAGTAGTTTTTGGAGAAGATGCACTTAAACAATAGGTCAGGTTAGTAAAAGTTTAAGATTAAACCGACAAAATGGTGCACAAAATGTCGGACTGACGGATGCAATCCCTGTTATTCTATTGATGAAAGGAGCATTCCTGTTAGAAGTATTTTCGGGGACTTGAAAAAAAAAGAGCCCTCTTGGTATGATACGGGGTGTCAAATCGTGTGGCGAATTGACCCCTAACTTAGTTAACCAAGGAGGACTCCAAAATGGATTTTAAACAAAATCAGAAAATAAATCAAGTCACCGAAAAAACACTAGTTGTGGGAATCGACATTGCCAAGCGGACACACTTCGCTTGTTTTGTAGATGACCGTGGACGAGTGCTCCAAAAATCATTCTCTGTTTCTCAATCTGGAGATGGATTCGAGCTTTTCTATCAACGTATTCTCGCTGCAATGAGAGAAAACGGAAAAACAGAAGTCATTATCGGGATTGAACCGACTGGCCATTATTGGCTCAATATCGCCTATTTCCTTGAGGAACGGGGCATCCCCCTAGTCATGGTTAATCCTATGCATGTTAGACGGTCGAAAGAGTTGGATGATAATTTGCCAACGAAGCATGACCGCAAAGATGCACTTGTGATTGCTCGTCTTTTAAAAGACGGACGGTTCAGCTATCCCCGTATCTTGAAAGGTATGGAAGCTGAACTTCGCGTCGGGTCAACGTTAAGAAGCAAATTGACAGAAGAACTAGGGTCTGTAAAAAACATGATCATTCGCTGGTTAGATCGCTATTTTCCTGAATTCACTCAGGTTTTCCCATCATTCGGAAAAATGGCTATGGCCGTACTTGAATGTACTCCATTTCCAAGTGATCTTCACCAGAAACAGCCTGAAGAAATTTTAGCGCTTTATCGGAAGGTCGATGGGTTAAAATCCCCTCAAAGACCGAAAGCAACGAGAATCATTGAAGTCGCCGAGAGGTCTATTGGTGTAACTGAAGGACATAAGATGGCCCGTATTGAAATAGCCACACTTGTCCGCCGTTACCATCAGCTCGAAAAAGATATCGAAAGCATTTCTCAACACTTAGTTAATCTTGTAAAAACGACTGTAGAATATGAATGGTTATCAACGGTTCCAGGGCTTGGAGATACAACAATTGTCGATTTATTAGCTGAAATCGGAAGCTTTTCTCACTACGAAGATCCACGCCAACTAATCAAACTCGCGGGATTAACGTTACGTGAAAACTCCTCTGGCTTGCACAAAGGACAAAAGCGCATCTCCAAACGAGGCAGAAGAAAACTACGTGCCCTCCTGTTCCGAGTGATGATGCCGATGATTCTCCACAACGAAGCCTTTAAAAAGTTACACGAGTATTATACAAACCGTAAGGTTAATCCCTTACGCAAGAAGCAATCCATCGTAGTTCTATGCGGTAAGCTATTAAAAGTACTACATGGGATAAGCACTAAGCACAAAGCGTTTGACGAACAGCGAATGATGAGGGATATTCCTAGTCTCGTAGAGGCTGCGTAAAGCTCTACGTCCCCTTATACCTAGACAAAAGGATGACACGGAGAAGCTGGCAATATTTTCACCATTCGACCGAGAGTCCCTAAAGGAGCTTCGCTAGCCTCTGCCTTATGACTAGACCGAACGAAGGAATGTAGGCACACTGATGCCCAGAGACATGGGAGGGTACGTCATCATAAGCTACGCAGAGATCCATTGTGCATCTCATAATTTCCTATCACTACTTTCTATTATTATCCAGTAGTGACCGCGAAGCGTACCCATATGTTGGAATAGTTTCACATAATATAAAAATATTGTTAGGAATCGTGTCGAAAAATATTTTTTTGACACCTCAACAATGGGTTAAACCATTGATATATCAACATTTATAGAGGGAGGTCAAATAATGGATTTGCTTAAAAGCATAAATGATGCAATGAGGCATATCGAGGATAACCTAACGAACGATATAGACTTCAAAGTGGTGGCAAGGATCGCTCATTGTTCCGAATATCATTTTAAAAGAATGTTTTCTTTTCTTGCAGGTATTTCATTATCAGAATATATCCGCCGTCGCCGACTGAGCTTGGCAGCATTTGAGCTTACAAATAGTGATATAAAAATAATTGATATTGCAGTTAAATATGGATACAATTCACCTGACTCTTTTACAAGAGCTTTTCAAAATTTACATGGTGTAACACCATCAGAAGCAAGAAACAATGGACAGCAATTAAAAGCCTTTCCGCTAATGACCTTCCAATTATCAATTAGAGGAGGAAATGAAATGAAATACCGAATCGAACAAAAAGAGGCATTTAATTTAGTTGGTATTATGAAAAGAGTTCCAATTATTTTTGAAGGTGAAAACCCAGAAATTACTGCAATGTGGAAATCTTTGACTATGGAAAAAATAGATCAATTACAAAAGCTTTCTAATGTAGAACCTAAAGGGATGATTCAAGCATCTACAAACTTTTCTGAAGGCCGCATGGAAGAAAAAGGAGAGCTTGATCAATATATAGGAGTCGCAACTACACATGAATGCCCTGAAAACTTTTCAAAACTTGAAGTTCCAGCAATAACATGGGCGATATTTGAATCTACGGGACCTTTTCCTAATTCGCTCCAGGAAACTTGGGGAAGGATTTATTCTGAGTGGTTTCCATCTTCAAATTATCAAGTAATAAAAGGACCCGAAATTTTGTCGATTAAAACAAAAGATTTAACCTCACCATCTGTGAAAAGCGAAATTTGGATACCAGTTTTCAAAAAATAATTTGTATTTTTGATCAATGAGCTGTTACATCATTAGGCAGCTCTTTTTTTAATTTTTACAGATGGGTAACTGCGTGCATTGCTGATATTGTCTTAGACTAATTGTATTAAAATTGCAATATAGTTAAGGTAGAGTCGAATCGAATAATGACCTAGAAGAAGGAGTCTAAATGAAAGTAATAATAAGAATTTTGTTAAGTACCTTTGGTTTGCTGCTAACCATGGCAATTGTTGATTATTTTTCTGATGGGCTAATGAAATATATACTTTTCGGTTTAGCAGTTAATGTATTTTTGTTATACAACGAAAAGAAAAATAAACAATTAAAGAAACAAAAGTTTAATTAACATATTGGGAATATGCTTTGGGGAAGCAGGATTAATACATATGCTACTAATTTATTTTAAATTGCCCCCACAAATTATTTCGAAAGGATGAATGATAGTGAGACAAATAATTGCATTAGGCGGCGGAGGATTTTCAATTGAACCTGAGAATCCTTTGTTAGATAAATACATACTCAATCAGTCTGGTAAAATAAATCCAAAAATATGCTTTATTCCTACTGCAAGTGGAGACTCAGATACTTACATTTATAGATATTATCACTTCTTCGAAAAACATCATTGTCAACCCTCGCACTTATCATTATTTAAACCACCCACTAGAGATCTAGAGAGCTTTTTATTAGAAAAAGAAATCATTTATGTTGGTGGTGGAAATACCAAGAACTTATTAGTTTTATGGAAGGAATGGGGACTAGATAGTGTTTTGAAAAAGGCTTGGGAACAAGGAATTTTATTAGCTGGAATAAGTGCCGGTGCCATTTGCTGGTTTGAAGAGGGAGTTACGGATTCTTATGGTGGGGGGCTAGAACCATTAAAATGTTTGGGGTTTTTAAAGGGGAGTAATTGCCCTCATTACGATGGAGAAACAGACAGAAGGCCTTCCTACCATAAATTAATCGCTTCAAATAAAATTAAGCCTGGAATTGCAACGGATGACGGCGTTGCTATTCACATTGAACAAGATATTAATAGAATTGTAAGTTCCAGACCAAATGCTAAGGCATATAGAGTTTTATATGATCAGCAGGTTAGGGAGATTGAACTTGAAACAGAATTTTTGGGGTCTTATTGAACTTCCGATAAGAGAGATTATTAAATATACAAAGGAGTAACATATTTATATGGCTATCAATATTAAAAAGTGTACCCTTCAGCAACTAATTTCTTGAAGTATTCGTAAATCATCAATGATCAGAACACTCATATAATTTTTTTTGAAAGATGGATTATTATGTATATTCCTAAATAGTTTAAGGTTTATGTTAGGACCAGTTTCTTGAAATCCTGCAGGTAAATTTGTTGATGTTGTAGAAATTAAAGTCATATACGATATGTTCTTTAACTAACAGCATTGTTTATTTGCAGCTAAGCGAAATATATAAGGAGGGAGTTAATGTGTTAATAAAGCCAAAGAAATTGCAACAGGGGGATTGTGTTGCAACAGTAAGTCCTTCTTGGGGCGGGGCAGGTGATCCAGAACTTAGATGGCGATATGAGCAAGGTGTAAAGAGACTAGAAGATGTTTTTGGGCTAAAAGTTATCCCAATGCCAAATAGTTTGAAAGGTGCAGACTATCTTTATAAAAATCCACAAGCTCGTGCTGAAGATTTAATGACGGCATTTAAGGATGAAAGTATTAAAGGAATCTTTGCAAATATAGGTGGAGAAGATAGTATTCGCCTACTTCCTTATATTGATTTTGATGTAATACGTGAAAATCCAAAAATTTTTATTGGTTACTCTGATGTGACTGTTTCCCATTTATTTTGTCATAAAGCAGGAATTTCTTCTTTTTACGGTCCAGCAATTTTAACCGATTTTGCTGAAAACGTTGAAATGGATCCATATACAATTGAAATGGTCAATCGAACGCTCTTTTCAAATGAGATTATTGGTGAAATCCAGCCGGCCAAAGAATGGACGAGCGAGCGTTTGGAATGGATTGAAGAGAATAAGAACCGAAGAAGGACGATGCGGAAAAACTTAGGATACGAGGTACTTCAAGGATCAGGTGTAGCACAAGGACATTTGATTGGTGGTTGTATTGAAGTTCTTGAGTTTACGAAAGGAACAGAACTTTGGCCAGATAAGAAATATTGGAATGATAGTATTCTTTTCTTTGAAACTTCTGAAGAAAAGCCAGAACCAGATTTTATTAAGTATTGGCTGCGAAATTATGCTATTCAAGGCATTCTACATAAAACTAATGGAATCATTTTTGGTAAACCGCAAGATGAAAAGTATTACGATGAGTATAAAGAAGTAGTTCTAAAAGTCATGAAGGAATTTAATTTGGAGGATTTGCCGATTCTTTTTAATTTAAATTTTGGTCATACCGAACCTAAATTTATTTTGCCATATGGTGTAATGGCAGAAATTAATTGTGATAAGCAGTCTTTCGCGATTTTAGAAAGTGGAGTGGAATAAATAAAAAGTAAAGGGATAAATCGGTGTTTTTTGTTTAAATGTACTTATTGAATGACTGACAATAGTGTTTGTCAAATAGTTATTTCATATTTTTATAGTTCACCGATTTTATATGCTAACAGTAATAAAAGACCAAACCATGTCCGGTTTGGTCTGCTAGTTTGTATTCTATTTACAAGTTTCTCCACAAAACCGAACTATATAGAACAGTCCGGCACCTTTATCTTAATATTCTTTATGCCAAATGGTTGCAAGTGTTCCTTCTCCAGCATGTGCTGCAATGGTGGAGCTTATTTCGCCGATGAAAATATCGAGTTTAGGGAAGAGTGTTTTTATTTCTGAAGCAAGTTCATTTGCTTTATCCAATACATTCCCATGGAGAATTTGCACTTGTAATATAGAATGCTTTTTGTAGGATTCTCCAAGCAGCTCTAGCATACGTTTAATTGCCTTTTTCTCAGATCGAACCTTGTCAAAAAGTTCAAATTCCCCATTTGGGTTTATTCGTATTATCGGTTTTATTTTAAGAAGGCTGCCGAGTAAATAGGCAGTGCCTGACATCCTGCCACCTTTATAAAATTGTTCAAGACTGCCTAACAAAATATAATTTTCGGACTTTTCTGCTTCTAGCTGAAGTATTTCTGCAATATTTTTAGCAGGCATGCCATCTTTTAATAGATTCATACCCTTATATATTAAAGTTGTAATAGCATAGGACATCGATTTAGAATCGACTGTATCAACCGGAAATCCAGCAAGGGCAGCTCCTGAAAGACAGCTATTAATGGTCCCGCTTAATTTTCCAGAAATATGAACGGCTATAGCTGAGTCGTATTTACCCTTTAAATTTTCTAATAGCTCTGCAAATCTACCTGCTGAAGGCTGTGAGGTTTTTGGTATTTCTCTTGATGAACGGATGCGGGAATATAATTGATTTGTATTTAAATCAATCCCATCCTCAAAGGTTTCATCACCAAATGTGATGGAGAGCGGGATGACATATACATCAGGATGATTCCGCAGCTCATCTGTAATATATGCAGTGCTGTCAGTAATCCAAGCAATCTTTTTGGTTGTCATAAATTCATTTTTCCTTTATAAAAAATTAACCCGCTAAAAAGGCAATGCCAATATATTGACAAATATAGGATCTGTATTATAAGAAGAATATTGTTAAAAATATTCATTACTTTAGTTCGTATTTGCCGGGTCTGTCTTATTATACACTAATTGTAAGCGTTTAAAAGTCCCGATGTTAAAGTTCATTGATTGCTCACATATAAGCAAATAACCCCTGAAAAATCAGGGGTTATTTATCGAATTTATTAAGATTGGAGCTGTTGGGACCATTTCTCTACATCCCAAACCTTCGTTACCCAGTCTTCATAGAAATCTGGTTCGTGGCAAACTAGCACAATTGTACCTTTATACGCTTTTAATGCACGTTTTAATTCTTCCTTTGCCACCACATCAAGATGGTTTGTAGGCTCATCGAATAGAAGCCAGTTACTTTCATTCATAAGGAGCTTGCATAAGCGAACTTTTGCTTGCTCGCCACCGCTTAATTGATTTAAAGGACGAGAAATATGCTCATTCTTCAAGCCGCATCGAGCGAGAGCAGCACGTACTTGATGCTGATCCATGGAAGGAAATTCACTCCAAACATCATCAATCGGAGTTATGTTGTCAGCTTTTACTTCTTGTTCAAAATAAGAAGGGAAGAGGAAGTCTCCACGCTCCACTTTACCACTAATTGGGTTTATCTTTCCAAGCATTGTCTTTAAGAGGGTAGACTTACCGACACCGTTACAGCCAACAATCGCTATCTTTTCACCGCGTTCAATCGTGATTGACATTTTCGGCAATAATGCATGTGTGTAACCAATTTCGAAATCCTGCCCGTCAAAAACATAACGGCTGCTTCCACGGGATTCTTTAAATTCAAAGGTTGGTTTCAATGCTGTTTCAGGACGATCAATTCTTTCCATGCGATCAAGCTGCTTTTGTCGGCTCTTTGCTCGACCTGTCGTTGAATATCTCGCTTTATTTTTCGCAATGAAATCTTCTTGTTTCTTAATAAATTCTTTCTGTTTCTCATACGCATTAATATGCTGGTTTTTATTAATTTCCGCTAATTCAAGGAATTTATCATAGCTTGCTGTATAGCGAGTCAGTTTCGAAAATTCAAGATGGAAAATAGTATTTGAGACTTGGTTCATAAATTCCGTATCATGGGAAATTAACATGAAAGCATATGGATACTCTTTCAAGTAATTCGTCAGCCAGCGAATATGTTCAACGTCCAAA
Organism: Bacillus sp. DTU_2020_1000418_1_SI_GHA_SEK_038; assembly: GCF_032341175.1. Taxonomy (NCBI): domain Bacteria; kingdom Bacillati; phylum Bacillota; class Bacilli; order Caryophanales; family Bacillaceae; genus Bacillus; species Bacillus sp. DTU_2020_1000418_1_SI_GHA_SEK_038. Next base: position 2,093,029 of record NZ_CP135435.1, read on the forward strand.
TAGTTGGTCGGCTCATCAAGCAATAGGACTTGTGGCTGTTCTAAAAGGAGCTTAGCCAATAACACTTTCGTACGCTGCCCGCCACTGAGAGCGGAAACATCCCGATCCAGTCCGATGGCATCTAGTCCAAGCCCGCGTGCTGCTTCTTCAATTTTAATATCAAGGGAATAAAATCCGCCTGCATCCAGGCGATCCTGGATTTCTCCCATTTCCTCTAATAACACTTCCAGTTCTTCAGGTGTTGCCTCAGCCATTTTTGAAGTCACTTCATTAAGTGCCTTTTCTTGTTCAAAAAGCGGAAGAAAAGCATCTTTTAGGACATCCCGCATTGTTCTTCCCGGTGTCAAAACCGTATGCTGATCAAGGTACCCATAATGAACATTAGGTGTCCATTCCACACGACCTGCATCATGAATCAATTGCTTAGTAATAATATTCATCAAGGTCGATTTCCCAACCCCATTCGCACCAACTAAACCTACATGATCCTCGGCAAGTAAACGAAAGGAGACATCTTTAAATAATGTTCGGTCACCAAAAGTATGACTTAATTTTTCAACATTTAATAAACTCATTATTAATCACCACTTCATCGAAAGTAATCCATTTTTACATAATACAAGATTTTTTCTTATAAAACTAGCATTTTTGCTGCTAGAAAGGTGGAAAATGATTGGCTATAAAGGAAAAAAGAAGCTTGCTTAGTAAAATAACTAAGAACTTTAAATAAACCACTTATTCAAAAAAGAGCAGGACTTTTTTAATATGAATAATTACAAAATAACAAACCACATTATAAGTATAGGAATGAAAGGGGATGAATGATCATAAAAAAGGAGAATAATGAACCAGTTCCGAATGTCTCAGGAAGCTTTCAGGTTGTCACTGAAGAGCAGAAGACTTCATTAAAAGAAGCAAAAGAAAATGGTAATTTAGACGAGGAAAGTTTGTATTATGCGAGAGTTTTTATGGAGGATTAATCATAAGAGGCATGCCAAAAGCACACCAAATCAAGATAATATTCGGTGTGCTTTTCTATTATTATTTATATTTACAAAATCCTTTTGTCTAAATTTATCTTTCTTCCTTTGCTTCAACTTCGATTTCACTCATCGGGATGCCAATAGCTTTTGCGACACCTTCACCATAAGCAGGGTCCGCTTGATAGCAATGTTTGATATGGCGAATTTGAATATGTCTTTCAACACCATTCATATTACGAGCCGTATTTTCAAACAATACTTGTTGTTGTTCTTTGCTCATTATGTTGAAGAGACGGCCAGGCTGTTCAAAGTAGTTGTCATCATCTTCTCTAAAGTCCCACTGACCGGCATCCCCTTGGAGAGCAAGATACGGTTCTTTATACTTAGGTTGTTCTTTCCATTCCCCATAACTATTTGGTTCATAGTGAATGGTGCTTCCTTTGTTACCGTCCACTCTCATTGCTCCATCACGGTGGAAGCTGTGGAAAGGACATTTTGGCTGGTTAACTGGAATTTGATGGTGATTCACACCTAAACGGTACCGCTGCGCATCCCCGTAAGAGAATAATCTGCCTTGTAGCATTCTATCTGGTGAGAAGCTAATACCCGGTACGACATTAGCCGGTGTAAAGGCAGCTTGTTCTACTTCAGCGAAATAGTTTTCCGGATTGCGATTGAGAACCCATTCACCAACCTCAATGAGAGGGTAGTCCTTCTTGTACCATACTTTCGTTAAATCAAATGGGTTATCAGGATGATTTCTTGCTTGTTCCTCTGTCATCACCTGGATATACATTTTCCATTTCGGGAAGTTGCCATTTTCGATATTTTCATAGAGATCTCTCTGATGGCTTTCACGATCTTTTCCAACAAGCACTTCTGCTTCTTCGTCAGTTAAATTTTCAATGCCTTGTTGAGAACGCATGTGGAATTTCACCCATACTCGTTCATTTTCATCATTGATCATACTGAATGTATGGCTTCCGAATCCATGCATCGTACGATACGACTTTGGAATGCCGCGGTCACTCATGACGATGGTAACTTGGTGTAAAGCTTCGGGAAGTGAAGTCCAGAAGTCCCAGTTGTTGTTAGCGCTTCGCATATTCGTGCGAGGGTCACGCTTAACGGCATGGTTCAAATCAGGGAATTGCATCGGGTCTCTGAAGAAGAACACAGGTGTATTATTTCCAACAAGATCCCAGTTTCCTTCTTCCGTATAAAATCTCATAGAGAATCCACGAATATCCCGTTCAGCATCTGCCGCACCACGCTCACCAGCAACGGTAGAAAAACGTACAAACATATCTGTTTGTTTACCAATCTCAGAAAAAATTTTTGCCTTTGTATATTTTGTAATATCATGCGTGACTGTAAACGTACCAAAGGCACCGGATCCCTTCGCATGCATTCGTCTCTCAGGAATTACTTCTCTGTCAAAATGAGCTAGCTTTTCTAATAACCATACATCCTGCAATAGAATCGGGCCTCTTGGACCTGCCGTCATTGAGTTCTGATTATCAACAACAGGGGCGCCTGCTGCAGTAGTCAATTTCTTTTGATTATCATTCTTAGTCATGAAAAATTACCTCCTAGCATTTTTTTGATTATAAATATTTAAATAAGTTACTCACATATTTAATGATAACACTTCTCAAAGAAAAATCAATCTTAGTTTATAATTAATATAAATTAATAAGTGTTTTAAAGATAATTAACATAATTACAGTAAATAGTGGTTCTCAATAGAGAGCTTCTGAAGCGGCTTTTAATTAAGACAGCAAATATTAATAGAAACAGGCACTTACTAGTGGCATTAATATATCTATATTTTCAAACTTGGACAAAAGAACTTCTTTTTTAATGGAAAGACTTAAAAAACATTGTGTTTTCAAGTTCGAGGAATGCTTCAAATTCACACCTTTAATTTGCAGTACTGTTAAGGATCAGAGGTATATTCATCAAATGTAAGTTGGAACACTTTTAGAAAATTGGACAAACTATTTTGAAGAGGGGCTGCAATAATTATAAATTTAGAAGTAAAAACTGTCCTTTAGATATGTACAAAAAAATATATTGTGATAAAGTAGTACATAATAATCCTTTATATATCTAGCTTTATTGTGAAAACGACTGTCTTTCTGGAGGAGACATTTGTTTCTAGGAAAGCTACAAATGGGAACTGAATATCGTATGGGGGGCTATAATTATGTCAAGCAATACATTAGATGTTTTTTTAAAGGAAAACCTTGAAGATTTAAGAGGAAAGGGTCTATATAATATTATCGATCCTTTAGAAAGTCCAAACGGACCCATTATTAAGATTAATGGCAGAGAGCTGATTAATCTATCTTCAAATAACTATTTAGGGTTAGCTACTGATGAACGATTAAAGGAAGCTGCAACTGAAGCGATTAATAAATACGGGGTTGGAGCGGGAGCCGTTCGAACGATTAATGGAACATTAGAACTGCATGTAAAGCTTGAAGAAAAACTTGCAGAATTTAAACATACAGAGGCTGCTATTGCCTATCAATCTGGCTTCAATTGCAATATGGCTGCCATCTCAGCTGTCATGGACAAAAATGACGCGATTCTATCCGATGAATTGAATCATGCCTCTATCATTGATGGCTGCCGATTATCGAAGGCAAAGATCATCCGTTTTAATCATTCTGACATGGAAGATTTAAGAGCAAAAGCAAAGGAAGCAAAGGAATCAGGCTTATACAATAAAATCATGGTCATCACCGATGGCGTGTTCTCAATGGATGGTGATATTGCTAAGCTTCCAGAAATTGTGAAAATTGCAGAAGAATTCGACCTGATTACTTATGTTGATGATGCTCATGGATCAGGGGTTTTAGGAGAAGGGGCAGGAACCGTTAAGCATTTCGGTCTTTCTGATAAAATTGATTTTCAAATTGGTACGCTCTCAAAAGCAATTGGTGTTGTTGGCGGATATGTTGCTGGGAAACAAGAGTTAATTGATTGGTTAAAGGTAAGAAGCAGACCATTCTTATTCTCTACCTCATTAACTCCTGCAGATGTGGCTGCCAGTATTATGGCAATTGAAACATTAATGGAAAGTACTGAATTGAATGAGAAGCTTTGGGAGAATGTCAACTATTTGAAAGCTGGTTTAAAAGGCTTAGGCTTTGATATTGGTGATAGTGAAACACCAATCACGCCTTGTATTATTGGCGATGAAGTGAGGACACAGGAATTCAGTAAGAAATTAAACGAAGCTGGCGTTTATGCGAAATCAATCGTTTTCCCGACTGTTCCACAAGGCACCGGAAGGGTTAGAAATATGCCAACAGCCGCACATACGAAGGAAATGCTTGATCAAGCGATTGCTATTTATGAAAAGGTAGGGAAAGAGATGGGGGTTATTTAAGTAACTAGCCCCACACACTTCAAAATTTTTTAAAGCAGAATGCTATAGAGACATACGAGAATTTTTCAGAGGGAAGGTTTGGAGATCATATGAAAAAGGTTTTTATTACAGGAGCATTAGGTCAAATTGGCTCAGAGTTAACGTTGAAACTAAGAGATATATACGGGGCAGATAATGTAATTGCCACTGATATTAGAAAGAATGATTCAGAGGCTGCTCTTTCTGGTCCTTTTGAAGTTGTGGATGTAACAGACACGAAAACGATGATTGAAACTGCTAAGAAGTATCAAGTAGATACTATAATTCATATGGCTGCTTTACTTTCCGCAACAGCTGAAAAAAACCCAGTATTTGCTTGGAATTTAAATATGGGCGGACTAGTGAATGCCTTAGAAGCTGCCCGTGAGTTAAACTGCAAATTTTTCACACCAAGCTCAATTGGTGCCTTTGGTCCATCAACACCAAAGGATAACACCCCGCAGGATACAATACAGCGCCCTACGACTATGTATGGGGTTAATAAAGTGGCAGGGGAATTACTAGCAGATTATTACTATTATAAATTTGGCGTTGATACGAGAGGCTTGAGATTTCCAGGGTTAATCTCGCATGTGACCCCTCCTGGAGGCGGTACAACCGATTATGCTGTAGAAATTTACTATGAAGCGATCAAAAATAAACATTATACTTCTTATATTGCCGAAGGAACTTATATGGATATGATGTATATGCCTGACGCATTGAATGCAATTGTAGACCTAATGGAGGCAGACCCTTCAAAATTAAATCATCGTAATTCATTTAATGTAACAGCAATGAGTTTTGAACCTGAACAAATTGCTGCCGAAATTAGAAAATCTATTCCAGAGTTTACGATGGATTACCAGGTAGACCCTATTCGTCAAACGATTGCTGACAGCTGGCCAAACTCGCTTGATGCCACAGCTGCAAGAGAAGAGTGGGGCTTTAAAGCAGAATATGACTTAGCTAAAATGACGAAGGATATGTTAGAGAAGCTTCGAAAATAAGTAAAAATGCAAACCAAAAGGCAGCATTATTTGCTGCCTTTTTCTAGTATGCGTGAAACTAAACGCCACCAAGGGGAAGACTCTTATAAAGAGTTAAACTCTCAGGTAAAAGGACAGAGAAGGGGGAGAGAGCACATCAATACCCATTGCTGTCCTTTTTTGCGTTCAAAAAATGAAAGCAAAGCGTATTGTTTAGCAATTACAAACAATAATAATGTAAAAATGACTATCAAATTGTATGTTAATTTGATAGTCATTTTTTTATAGTATGATCCTGCTTTACCTCAAATTATATAAAAACGTAAATTAAATCGTAATTTGAAATGCTTCTTTTAAAAACTGCTTTTTTTCTTCTTCAGTTAAATCCCACTTATTTTTCTGCTTGTTTTTGGTTTCAGTAACTGTTAATCCATTTAGTGTTATTCTGCCTGTCTTAGTTGCGATAGTAACGATATCTCCATGTGTAAATGTTGATTCAGGGGATGTTTGATTGTAATGGCATCCTTCAGTGAACTCACCGATTTGTTTCGGTAAGTCAGCAAAGCGGTATAATATTTTCCACTTCTGCTCTTCATATCTTTGGAGATCATAGATCCCTTCAGCCGCATTATTGACCCGATAGGTCCCACTCACATCGGTACGTTCTTCTCCAGTTAATGGTACTGGCTGCCTGACAGAGTCACCGAAGCCAACATCGACAAGGTAGGGTTGATCAAGCAGTACCATGATTGCAGCATGGGTATTTGGCATTGCCCATCCGGTCGGTTTATTGACCGTGCAAGCAATTAAATGAGCCTTAAAACCGAGTTTAGTTAATAATTGCTGAAAAAGACCATTTAGCTCATAGCAAAAACCACCACGATGATGGCCAATTACTTTTTTGTAAATTCGGCAAACATCTAACTCAATTTTCACCTTTCTTGTAACATCGAGATTTTCGAAAGGGATCTTTTCCATGTGATACTTTTGCAATTTTGATAGGTAGTCAAGCGTTGGAGAATTTTTCTCAACTTCTAATCTTTTTAAGTATTTTTGAACTTCCATGAAAATCATCCTTTAAAAATGATTTTAAAGTAAAAGGGAAGCAATTTTATTTGACATAAATTAATTTTTCCTGTTTAGAAACTACCTTGCCAATAATGGATGCATAAGGCATTCCTGACTCATGTAATTTTGTTACATAGGCTGCAGCCTGATTTTCAGGCATAGAAACAAGTAAGCCTCCAGAAGTAATCGCATCACATAATATTAATTGGCTTTCTATCGAGATATTTTCATATTGTACATCTTCAATCAGCCATTTATGGTTTGCCTTCGATCCCCCTGGGACGATTCCTTGTTCAGCAAGCTTATATGTACCATCTAAAAGTGGAACATTGTCGTAGTAAATTTCTAGGCTTGCATCACTTCCACGGGCCATTTCACTTCCGTGTCCAAGTAATCCGAATCCGGTAACATCTGTCACGGCATGGGGTTCAAATGCAGTCAAAATTTCTGCAGCCGCTTTATTTAGCATTGCCATTGTATCGGTAACCGCTCGCTCCTGTTCCTCGGTTACAGCACCTCTTTTGATCCCTGTAGTTAAAATCCCAACACCAATAGGTTTTGTTAAAACAAGGGAATCTCCTGGCCTTGCACCGACATTTTTCCAAAAACGTTCGGGATGTACAATCCCAGTTACAGATAGACCGAATTTCGGTTCCTGATCATCAACAGAATGCCCGCCAACCGTAATCGCACCAGCTTCATTCACTTTATCGGCCGCACCTCTTAAAATCTCAGCCAGCATATCAGGACCTAGTTTTTTCACGGGATAGCCAACGATATTAAGCACTGTTTTTGGCTGACCGCCCATAGCATATACATCACTTAAAGCATTTGCGGCAGCAATTTGACCAAACATGTATGGGTCATCAACAATTGGAGTAAAGTAATCAACAGTTTGAATTAATGCAATAGAATCGGTTAATTGATATACACCAGCATCATCTGATGTTTCATGGCCGACAAGCAGCTCGGGTACTCGTTCTTGCTTTGGTAATAGACGCAAAACTTGCGTCAAGTCCTCTGGACCAATTTTGCAGCCTCAGCCAGCTTTTGTTGACAAGGAAGTCAAACGAATTTTTTCATGCTCGCTCATTATGTCACCTCCACACTCAGTATACCTTTATTTAAAAATTAAATCACAAAATAAATATCAATTGTTTGAGGAAAAAACGTGAATATTATAAAATGGGTCATATATAAAATGTGAAAATTTTAATAGAGGAGGCCGAAATTTGAATAAATTAAATGTCATAATAGAATTTTGCATGATGTGAAATTATGCACCTAAAGCTGCGCGTGCCGCAGAAGAATTACTGACACATTTCCGTCATGATATCGAAAAATTAGAACTCATACCTAGCAAGGGTGGAGTATTTGAAGTGATTGTAAATGACGTAAAAATCTATTCCAAAGATGAAACTGGATTATTCCCAAAAACAAATGATCTTATAGAAATAATTCAGAGCAAAATGGCAGAATAAATCTTCTTCTAAATGGGGAAGGTTTTTTTACATTTACCTATGATAAAATAATATTATTATGTAAACTAAATCCTTTTTCGCCATGAAAGTATGGGGAATTTTGCTAGTAATTAATGATATAATGTTTAGCGTAGATAGGAGTGATAACGATGAAACACTTGCTTAGAAATATTCCCCCTGTACATGAGCTTCAAAAGGAAAATCGGTTTATTATGTTGGCAGAAAATCACGGGATTGATCTTATATATATGACAAATCAGCTAAAAATGGTCCTTTCAAAGATTCGAGAAGAATTGACTTTAAATAAATGGCTCGGCGCAATACCTGGCAGCAGAGATTTCAACGATGAGATTTTTAATAGGCTAGAAACCACCCTTCAAAAACAACTGAATTATACATTAAAAAGGGTGATCAATACGACAGGGACAATCCTTCATACAAATCTTGGCAGAGCACGTTTGAGTGAAAGCGCTGCCCAGCACATGCTTGAAATAGCCCTTCATTATTCCAATTTGGAGTATCAATTAGAGGAAGGGAAGCGCGGCTCTAGGCATAGTCATGTAGAGGCGCTGATAAAGGAGCTAACCGGTGCAGAAGCAGCGATGGTTGTTAATAATAATGCGGCTGCTGTTTATTTGATATTAAAAGCTATAGCAAATAATAAGGAAGTAGTCGTATCACGCGGTCAGCTTGTTGAAATTGGCGGCTCTTTCAGAATCTCCTCAATTATGGAAGAAAGCGGAGCCAAGCTTGTTGAAATTGGGACAACGAATAAAACACATCTGGCTGACTATGAAAATGCCATTACTGAGCAAACAGCGATGATATTAAAAGTACATACTAGTAACTATAAAGTAATCGGATTCACAAAAACGGTTGGAACAGATGAATTAGCAGAGCTGTCTAGGGAAAAAAATATCATTTTGTATGAGGACTTGGGAAGTGGGGCTCTGTATGATTTCCAAAAGCATGGAATTGGTGAGGAACCTGTTGTGAAAGACGTAATCAAGCAGGGGGCTGATCTCGTTTCCTTTAGCGGGGATAAGCTTTTAGGTGGACCGCAAGCAGGAATTATTGCTGGCAAGAAAGAGCTAATAAGCCTTTTAAAAAAACACCAGCTTTCTCGTGTTTTAAGAGTGGATAAAATGACGCTTGCAGCTCTTGAGGGGACCTTGCTGGATTATGTTAAAGGAATGGAAGGCTTAAAGAATATCCCTGTTATTAGAGATATTTTAGTATCACAAAAGGATCTTAAGGCAAGGACAGAGGCCTTTATCAAAAAATTGCAAAGCGTTTCACATCAGTACGACCTTTCAATTAGAGAAAGTTTTGCACAAATAGGCGGAGGAACGATGCCAGAGGTTAGTCTTCCTTCTATTGTTGCTGTCATTAAGCATAATACATGGGGAGCGGAGCAGCTTGCAAAAAAATTAAGAACAGAATTCTCTTCTTCCATTATAGTCCGTATTCAGAAAGAAGAAGTATTAATAGATCTGAGAACTGTTACAAATGAGGAAGAAGTTTATATTATTGAAGCTCTTCAAGCAATATGAGCAAATTTCTTCTCCCTATGAGGTAAAACAGCTGCGGCATAAAAAAGCTGCAGCTGTTTTTTTTCATTACATATCGTGACCAGAATTATGTTTTTGTCTTGTATGATTACGGTTTTTGACCTTTTTAGAGCCGCTTAATGGTTCTGGCTGTCCCGAATTATCTCCTTTAGGTGCATTTTTACGCATATCCTTGCCATCGTTTTTATTCATTTCATCATCCCTCCTAAAGAATAGCATGGAAGGAAGCTTCAAATTTTATACAGAATATTTTATTGGGAGACTGCACAATTTAAATGTACATTTTGAAAAAGGAGTGAGACAGGGGATGCCATATCATAAAAATAAACAGCAAGCATTTCAGGCTGCACAGCAGGGAATGGAGGATGCGCAGGAGCTTTACCATGAAATTGTCAGGGATTCTGCCAATTACGGTCATCAGCTTAAGCATTTAAAACAAGAGGTAAATGAAGCTTACGAACAAATTGAAAATGCACTCGAGGTTGCTTCTGAAACGCAAAGAACGCAATTAGAGAAATTCCAGCAGGACTTAAGCGCAATTGTTAATGAAGTTAATCAATACCATTAATATAAAAACCTATTTAATAGTTGATAAAGGAAGCGAAAAAATGATCGCTTCCTTTCGTTTATAGCAAATTAATCCGGAGGATCATCCGCCATAATTTATTGATTTTTCTTTCGCTTTTTATTATTTTGCTTCTGCATTTCTGTTAACGGTTCATTTGAAAATTCCTCGTTATAACCTGCACCCATTCCTTGCCCTTTTGCCGCATTCATCCCTGGAACAATATGATTTGATTTCCTTTTAGCCACTTCAATCACCTCCAACTGCTATTTTTTGCAAATTTCTTCAAATTATGTCGACTCCATAATCCTTTTTATTACTTATGTGAGGTTAAAATATTTTGGTAAAATATTTTGATCAATTGTACAAATGTTAATGACAAAATAAAAATCTCAATAAAATGCGTTAAAATGTATAAATAGATGCATTATTGTTAACGACATAAGAAAAACTTATCAAAAACAATAACTTTCTTGTTATTTACTTATGTAACACATTGTATTAAGATTGTTCTTGAGAAGAGTAAGATGGACAAAAATGCCATCTATTCGACAAATTTCTAACTCTTTATACTTGATTAAATATGTAAAAGGGGGATAAACCCATGGTGAAAAATGATGTATTTAATGCCCGAAAGTCATTTGAATTAAACGGGAAGCGTTATCACTATTATCATTTAGGCGCTTTGGAAAAATCTGGTGTCGGCAATGTAGCAAATCTGCCGTACTCTATTAAAGTATTATTAGAATCTGTTCTTCGTCAATATGACGGGCGTGTTATTACGCAAGAACATGTAGAAAACTTAGCAAAATGGGGCACAGATGAGGTTAAAGAGGTTGACGTACCATTCAAGCCTTCACGTGTTATTCTGCAAGACTTTACCGGAGTTCCTGCGGTTGTAGATTTAGCTTCTCTTCGTAAGGCGATGGCAGACATGGGTGGGGACCCAGATAAGATTAACCCGCTGAAGCCGGTTGACCTTGTCATTGACCACTCTGTACAAGTTGACCAATTCGGTTCTCCTGAAGCATTAGATGCTAACATGAAGCTTGAATTTGAAAGAAATGCCGAGCGTTATCAATTCCTAAGCTGGGCTCAAAAAGCGTTCGATAACTACCGTGCTGTACCGCCTGCTACAGGTATTGTACACCAAGTAAACCTTGAGTTTCTTGCAAGTGTTGTTCATGCAATTGAAAATGAAGATGGAGAATTCGAAGCATTCCCAGACACATTAGTAGGTACAGATTCCCATACAACTATGATCAACGGTATTGGTGTACTTGGCTGGGGTGTTGGAGGAATTGAAGCGGAAGCAGGAATGCTTGGACAGCCTTCATATTTCCCTGTACCAGAGGTTGTAGGTGTGAAGCTAATTGGAGAACTTCCAGACGGTGCAACAGCGACTGACTTAGCATTAAAAGTAACACAAGTTCTTCGTGCTCATGGTGTTGTCGGAAAATTTGTTGAATTCTTTGGTCCTGGAGTAACTGAACTGCCGCTTGCTGACCGTGCAACAATTGCTAACATGGCACCTGAATATGGCGCAACTTGCGGATTCTTCCCAGTTGACGAGGAATCACTTGAATACATGCGCTTAACTGGCCGTTCTGAGGAACAAATTAAATTGGTAGAAACATACTCTAAAGAAAATGGATTATTCTTCGATCCTTCATTAGAGCCAGTTTATACAAATGTTGTAGAGATTAATCTTTCAGATATCGAAGCAAACCTTTCTGGTCCAAAACGTCCACAGGACTTAATTCCACTTTCAGCAATGAAACAGGAATTTAATAAAGCATTAACTGCTCCACAAGGCAACCAAGGCTTTGGTTTAGATGAGAAAGAAATCGATAAGGAAGTAACAGTTAAATTTAATAATGGCGATACAACAGAAATGAAAACAGGTGCTGTTGCAATTGCTGCCATTACGAGCTGTACAAATACATCTAACCCATATGTATTAGTGGGTGCTGGTTTAGTTGCGAAAAAAGCCGTTGAACTTGGTATGGAAGTTCCAAAGTTTGTTAAGACTTCTTTAGCACCAGGTTCTAAAGTTGTAACTGGTTACCTTCGAGATTCAGGTCTTCAGCCTTATCTTGATCAATTAGGCTTTAACATTGTTGGTTATGGCTGTACTACTTGTATCGGAAACTCTGGACCACTTAAAGACGAAATCGAAAAGGCTATCGCTGAAAGCGATCTTCTAGTAACATCAGTTCTTTCTGGTAACCGTAACTTTGAAGGACGTATTCATCCATTAGTAAAAGCTAACTACTTGGCTTCACCACCATTAGTTGTTGCTTATGCGTTAGCTGGTACAGTTGATATTGACCTTCAGAAGGATGCTATTGGAAAAGATAAAGATGGAAATGACGTATTCTTTAAAGATATTTGGCCAACTACTGCTGAGGTTAATGAAGTTGTTAAGCAAACGGTAACACCTGAATTATTCCGTAAAGAATATGAGAACGTATTTGGTGACAATGCTCTTTGGAATAAAATCCAAACAAGCAATGAGCCGCTTTATACATTCGATGAAACATCAACATATATTCAAAATCCTCCTTTCTTTGAAGGGTTAAAAGCAGATCCGGATGAAGTGAAGCCATTAAATAGTCTTCGCGTAGTTGGGAAGTTTGGAGATTCTGTTACGACTGACCATATTTCTCCTGCTGGTGCAATTGGCAAGAATACACCTGCTGGTAAATATTTATTAGAAAACGGAGTAGAGGTACGTGACTTTAATTCTTATGGTTCTCGCCGTGGTAACCATGAAGTAATGATGCGCGGAACATTTGCTAATATTCGTATCCGTAACCAAATTGCACCAGGAACAGAAGGCGGTTTCACTACTCACTGGCCAACTGGTGAAGTGATGTCTATTTACGATGCTTGCATGAAGTACAAAGAGGAAGGTACTGGTCTTGTTGTTCTAGCAGGTAAAGATTATGGAATGGGCTCTTCACGTGACTGGGCTGCAAAGGGTACAAATTTACTTGGAATTAAGACAGTTATTGCTGAAAGCTACGAGCGTATCCATCGTTCTAACCTTGTATTGATGGGAGTTCTTCCACTTCAATTCAAAGATGGTGATAGTGCAGAAACTCTTGGTTTAACAGGAAAAGAAACAATCGATGTTAGAATCGATGAAAATGTAAGACCACGTGATCTTGTAAAGGTAACTGCAACTGATGAAGAAGGCAACAAGAAAAAATTTGAAGTTCTTGTTCGTTTCGATTCAGAAGTAGAAATCGACTACTACCGTCATGGCGGGATTTTACAAATGGTTTTACGTGAAAAATTAGCTAATTAATCTTTATTTAAAAAGAGCGCGTGGGTTTTTGATACCTACGCGCTTTTTCGTTCAAGCACATATTTTTACAAACACAATGGACTTTTGTATGTTTATAGCAAGAAACTTTGTTTGGGAGGAAAGTTGATGGGTGCAATGATGTTAGGGCCCTTTATGCTGAAATATGAATGGATTATATTTTTACTTGCTAGTTTGACTGCTTATTTATTTATGAAGCTTATGTCAAAAGAGGACCGTTCTTTTCAGGAATTATTTTTAAGTTCATTTTTAAACGCTGTTCTGATTGGATTTATAGTTTATAAATTTAGTTCCGTTATTTTCCAGGCGAGGCTCATGATGGAAGAGCCATTATCCATTCTTTATTCAACTGGCGGAACCAAGGGCAAACTGCTTGGCCTATTAATCGCAGTAATTTATTTATATAAAAAATATCGAAAAGGAAACTGGCCGTTTAAAAGCTGGTTTACGTTGATTGTTTATGGAATTGTCACATTTTTCGTTGGTTTTTGGCTGTTCAGAACCTTATTTTTTCTGCTTGTCTAGGTTACAATACGATTAAATAGATAATAAGGGTGTTGAACAGCAAATGATTAAAAAGATCGTATCAGCTAGTATTATTTTTGGCTTGATGGCAGCAGCAATTGTTCACGCGATGGATAAGGAAGAACCGAAAACGGAGAATCTTCCAGGGCTAAAGGTTGGATTAAAAGCACCTGATTTTGAATTAAAAAACTTAGAAGGCGAAACTGTAAGGCTTTCTGATTATAAAGGGAAAAAAGTCATTTTAAACTTCTGGGCAACATGGTGTCCGCCTTGTAAAGCAGAAATGCCTGCTATGCAAAATTTTTACGAAGAAGTCGATGATGAAATAGTCATACTTGCCATTAATATTGATCCTGAGTATGACGTTGCTGGGTTCGCTAAGGAAATGGACATTCATTTTCCCATTCTTCTCGATGATAAAGACGAGGTAAATACTGCATATAAAATCTTAACCATTCCAACGACTTTCTTTATTAATGAAAAAGGAATCATTACACATAAGCATTTAAGTGCAATGACAATTGAAATGATGCGAGAATACACGAAATGAGAAAAGCATCAGCATTAGCTGGTGTTTTTTTCTGTATAAAAATATAATTTTCGAAAATTTGTAATAATTTAAACGGTTATTGACCATAATAAAAGTTAATATAGGTTTGAAGGAAGGTGAAATAAAGATGAGAAAACCACGAAAACGCTCATTCGCCGAACTTGTTTCAGAAAATAAGCGACAAATTTTAAAAGATCAAGCAGCTATGGAAAAAATTGAAGAGAGATTAGAGGAAAAGCGCTTAAATAAAGCAGAATAACATTCTTTACCATAAATGCAGCCCTTCTCAACTGGACATACTTTTAAAGAGGAGGGATTTTTATGAGTAATCCAAAAAGGGACGCAAGAAAATTTAACCCTAACCATATTGGAACACAGCCACGCGGATATGGCGGAAATAATGGAAAAAAAATGCAAAGCAATACTGGCGGAGTCCCCCAAGTAATACAAACTAAAGGTGAATAAATTATGGATGGGTGACTAATAACCGGGTCACCCCTTTTAATAGAATTAGCCACTCTTTTCCGTTGATAAATTTTCATTCGACTTCACAAACTAATTTTGTATTACCACATCTTCAATAAGGAGGTTATTTCTTATGGAATACTCAAATAAACCAAAACCAGATGACCGCAGTGATAACGTTGAAAAGCTTCAGACGATGGTACAGAACACGATTGAAAATATGAACGATGCAGAAGAGACGATGCAGTTCTCTAACGAAGAGGATCGTGCAAGGATTGCGGCGAAAAACGAACGTCGTAAGGAAAGCATAGAAGCCATGCGTGAGGAAATTCAAGATGAAAGCCAAGCACGACAAAATGGTTATAAATAAATAAGCTAAGTTAGAAGACCTGATTTCAATAATAAGGTCTTCTTTTTTATTCAAATTTTTTTCCTTATTATTAAGTATGATATGATAGTTATTGGACTATGAAAAAAGAAGTGATGCAGATGGAAAAACAAAGACAGAACACGTATTTGAACAGTCAAATAAGGAATTGGGAATTGGAATTTCAGCAAAATGGATTTCTTGAAAATGAAGCTTCATTATTAGCGTATATCAAAACGATCGATCAGAGTGAAAATAGGGAACTCGTATCAGAATTACTCACGCTCGCCGGTCTTTCTAGACTCGCGAAAACAAAGGAAGATACTCTAGGACTTGTATGGATACAAAAAGCTTACAGCTTAAATCCAAATAATACTAGAGCTGCTGAAATGATCGAGCAAATGAATTGGAAAAACAGAGAATTATTATTAGATATATTATCGTTTCCGCCGCTTCGCGAAACAGATAATAAACAAGCGAAATTGCAAGCTATCGAGGAGATTCAAGTAAAATGCAGAATGTTCTTAGATATAGCTGAAGAGGAGAAGGAACAACTTGCTAAAACTCAAGAAAAACTGACGGATAGCCATTTGATCGAACTGTATTCAAGCATGATGGTACTGTTGGAAAAGGCTGAGGAAGAGATATTAAAGCTTCTTAAAGCAAGTGAAGATTATATTCAATCAGTTGTCGGGGTCTTTTATCATTCCACATATTATGCTGAAGTGAAAGATACTTTAGACAGGATTGAAGAGATAAAGAAGAGCTGGCAATTGTATTTTACAGAGGAATCAATGGAAGCTGAAAATGCAGTAAACCCATTAGAAGAATTGGAGAATTTAATCGGACTTGAAAATGTAAAAGGCCGAGTAAGAGATTTTTACCGATATTTAAAGTATCAGAAGGAAAGAAAGGCGCATGGCTTTCAATTAAAGGATGAATTAAGCCTACATATGATTCTAACAGGAAACCCTGGTACAGGGAAATCAACTTTAGCCAGGTTATTGGCTAAAATATATTATCAGCTTGGTGCATTATCTAAGGAAGCTGTCGTAGAAGTAGATCGTTCACAGCTTGTCGGTGCTTTTGTTGGCCAAACAGAGGAAAATGTACGGGCTGCAGTCAAAAAAGCACTTGGAGGGATTTTATTTATCGATGAGGCCTATAGTTTAAAAAGGGATGGCCAATCTAGCAGTGATTACGGACAAACAGTCATAGATACTCTCGTGTCATTAATGACAGGCCAAGAATATGGCGGGAAATTTGCTGTTATTATGGCTGGATATCCGGATGAAATGCGCCAGTTCCTTGATGCGAATCCAGGGCTAAGAAGTCGTTTTCCTCAATCAAACCTCATTCATCTGCCGGACTATTCAAATGATGAGCTCATTATGATTGCCAATAAACTTGCTTTAGAAAATGACTATGTTCTGACAGTTGAAGCAAAACAGGAGCTTGAAAAAAGGATTGAATTGGAAAAGGTCGATGATACGTTTGGAAATGCCCGGGCTGTAAAAAACATTGTCTTGGACGCTATTTTTAAAAAAGGTGCTCATATAGAAGATGGTGAAAGTTCCATATTAGACTTCTCACTTCTTGATAAAACAGATTTTGAAATGACTACACCTGATACACAAATAAATCCAAAAGAACAATTAATGAATTTGATCGGTCTTGAAGCCGTCAAAAATGAAGTGAATATGTTAACATCATTTGTAAGGATGCAGCAAATTAGAAGAGAAAAGGGACTTCCAGTCGTACCGATCCAGCTCCATTCCGTTTTTATCGGAAACCCTGGAACAGGCAAAACTACCGTTGCCAAAATTTATGCTGAACTTTTAAAGGAATGCGGGTTTTTAAAAAGAGGGCATTTAATTGTTGCAAGCCGTGCGGACTTTGTCGCTGGGTATGTCGGACAAACTGCTATAAAAACGAAAAAGAAATTGAAAGAAGCACTTGGCGGTGTGTTATTTATCGATGAAGCTTATTCCTTACTATCGGCAGCACAAGGGGATTTTGGCAAGGAAGTCATCAATACTCTAGTTGATGAAATGACAAAGCATAATGAGAACTTAGTCGTTATATTAGCAGGGTATCCGAATGAAATGGAAGCCTTACTGCAAAGTAATCCGGGATTAAAATCAAGATTTAAAAAGTTTTTCCATTTTAATGATTACTCTGCAGAAGAGCTGCTCCAAATTATCATCAATTATGCTTCACAATTTCAATACCAAATAACTGATATTGCGATAGATTACCTTAAAGTGGAATTAACAACAATTGCAATAAGTGGTAATGGACGATTTGCGACAAATCTAGTGGATGAAACGATTCAATCACAAGCGATGAGAATTCTTACTGGGGACGATAGGGATACGCTGCTAAAATATGTATCCTATCTTGAAAAAGAAGATTTTGAAACAGCTCTCAAGCGAATGGGAAAAGGGGAATAAAGATGTTAGTTTCAACAAAGGAAATTGAAGTTAGATACGCGGAGACAGACCAAATGGGTGTTGTTTACCATGCTAACTATTTAATTTGGATGGAATTAGGACGAACTCAGCTCATTAAGGATTTAGGCTTTAATTATGCAGAGATGGAGAAGGATGGGATTATTTCGCCTGTCTTAGATATTCAAGCATCCTACAAAAAGCCTCTTCATTATGGTGAAAACGCAATAATCAAAACATGGATTGAGGAATACGATGGCTTGCGTGTCAGCTACGGCTACGAAATATATACAGAAGAAGGAGAAATTGCAGTTACAGGCATGTCCAAGCATGTCTGTGTCAAAAAGGAATCATTCCGTCCAATATCTGTTAAGAAACATTACCCAATATGGCATGAAGCCTACGAAAAAGCAAAAAAGCATTCTGTAAATGTGTGAAATTTTAGTATAATTATCAATATTAAGGAGAGAGGCATCTTTGGCATTTGGCATAAAAAAAGAAGAGCTAAAAGAATGGAAGCGGAAAATCAATCGAGGAGACATCGCTTTTTTAACCCACTATTGGCTCGATGATCGCTTTCCAGACTGTACAACTGTCACCAAGGTTGGATGTAATGATTTGGATAAGCTGGCTGAATGGGGAAAGAAGTATGGATTGAGAGCCCAATGGATACATCAAAGGAAGGATGGCTATTCTCATTATGATCTTTTAGGCGAGAAGCAGGCTGAAATTCTTGAAAAAGAAGGCTTATTAGAGCAAATTCGGAAACTAAAGGTGAGATAACCCATTATTTTCTTCATTGAAATAAAACAACAAAAAGCCTATTAAGAAAAAACCTTTTCATTCTCCCATGAAATTAGGTGAATGAAAAGGTTTTTTATAGATACTTATAATCTGGCTCTTTTGCTTTAGCATTAAATTCAACATACAAATCATGATTATCAAAATACCAAATATCTTTTTCTTCAATAAAATAAGTGATTCCATTCTTAGCAGTTTCAGCACCTGCATTCACAGGTTCCTCCTTTGAAATACCTAATGAGAACCCTTGCTGAACAGTACTGCATCCACCATATCGTGCAAAGAAACGAACATAATCTCCTTTGCTTAAAAACATTTCATCTTCATACCAAGCAGCAGCTTCATCGCTAATATGTATTTTCATCATGACATCCTCCTTCATACTATCATTGGCCGTTCATCACCCTATATACGTAATAATCCCGCTTAAAATCATTAAAATATTGAATACCATATGCCAGATGATGGCTGGCAGGATGCTTCCTGAACGAATGGTTATTCCAGCATAGAAGATACCGCCCAATGCATAGAGCAAACATAGCCACCATGAATAGCCAAAGGCAAGATGTGATAAGCCAAAGCCTAATCCCGAAAAGATAACCGCAGCTTTTTCACCGGCTAAATCTACTAGTCTTGTTAAGACGATTCCCCTCCAAAGGATTTCTTCCAGTGTACCATTTAAAACCGAAAAAAGGATAATAAACAGGAAGAAGTTTGGGTCACCAAAATTAATTTTAGCAAAAGATATGAAGGGAATAAATGAGGCAAGATTGATACCTATCGCAATTATTAAAAAAGTTCTTACAGTTACAGTGTGAAATCCGCTCCATATAAAAGGAAATGTAATGCTTGCCATCCAATTCGGCCTTAAGCCATAAAGGAAACAATTCTTTTTAAACTTCCTAATAACATAGACCATAAAAAGGAGCGGGAATAATAGGAGGGTACGATTTATGATAATAATTGAACTTCTGCCCAACGTAAATTCTTCAATCAGTCGATCGCCATATAATAAAAATATGTATCCAAAAGTATATGCGGCCATAACCCAGAGAAAAACGCGATTATGAATTCCGGCAATCGTCATATAAATAATCATCGCTAACAAAAGAGCAAAGGATAAGATAAATAGTTTATGCTGGGTAAGGTAGATGATGACGACAAACAAAAATAGCTGTACGTAATTAATGGTTAGTGAATGTTTATCCTTTAATACCAATGTAGTCCCCCTCTCCAAAAGCCTTCACTATATTTTAGCATTTTCTTTGTTAAAGAAATAGATTGATACAAAAGAATGAGCCATGGAAACACCAGGCTCAATTCAAATTTTATTCTCCAATGTTTTCTGCTATTCTACTTTAAAATGCTCAATAGACTTTCTTAATTCATCTGTCAGCTCACGTAAATTTTCAGAGATTTTCTTAACTTCATGAACAGATTGTTTCTGTTCTTCTGTAATACTTGTGACCTCCTCAACTCCTGCTGATGTTTGCTGAGAGATGGATACAACGCTATCTACTGAAGAAGATATCGAATGGCTGCTTTCTGTAAGTGTTTCGCTGGAACTGGCGATTTCATCAATATCATGAGCTAGACTTTCGATAAAGCCAAACATTTTAGAATAGCTTTTCGCCGTATCATCTGTCATTACTGCGCCTTCAACAGCTGACTCTCTGCCAAGATCGATATTTTCTAAAGCCTTTGATGAATCCATCTGTATTTCTGAAATAAGACTTGATATTTCTCCTACAGATTGGCGGCTTTGTTCTGCCAGTTTTTTTACTTCTTGTGCGACTACCGCAAAACCTCTTCCTTGTTCTCCAGCACGAGCCGCTTCGATTGAAGCATTCAAGGAGAGGAGGTTTGTTTGTTCAGATAAATCATGGATGAGTGACGTAATATCATTAATCGTTTGCAGTTTACTATCAAGCTTTTTCATTATTGTCGCAGATTCAATAGACTGGCTGACAATCATATTCATTTTATTGTTCATATTTTCCATTGCTGCTTGTCCAACTGATGTAATCGACTTCGTCTCTCTTGCGTGATCTACAATTTTACTGATTCGCTCAGACATCGAACGGACAGCAAGATCATTGTTTTCTACATGTGTAGAAATATTCACCATATCTGCTGCAAGCCGCTCAGATCCAGTCGCTACTTCATCCATTGCAGAACTAACTGTATTGGTCACATGTGTTGAAACATTCGCCTGGTCGTTTAGAATCTTAGAATCATTTTCTACTTCCAGTATGAGCTGATTCATTTTATTGGCCATTGTCCTTAAGCTATCAATCATATGATTGACAGAGTGAAATAGAAGCCCAATCTCATCCTTTGTATTAATATCCATTTTCTTGGATAAATCACCATTTGCAACAGACTTTAAAAAGTCGGAAAGCTTAATTATTGGTCCGATAAAATACTTAGCGAAAAAGAGACTGATCAAAATAGAAATAACGAGAAGGATCAGCACGATAATAATTTGAATAGATAACAGCTTTGAAAAGATGCCTTGTAGTTCCTTATCAGCAGCTGCGATTCGATTACTCATGTTTTGCGAAATCTGTTCGGAAAAAGATTTTATTTCTTCTTGGGACAAAACTGAAAATATTTGCCAGCCAGTTTCATCATCTTTTTCACTAACATACGTTACTTGATCAATATCTAAATAAACGTTGCCATCACTTTTTTCTTTATATATCGGCAGAGAAGAGATATTTTGATTTTTTGCAACAAGATCATGATCTTTATAGGCTAAGAGTGCTCCTTCTTTATCGGTTAAAATCACATATCCTGTTTCTCCAACCTTTGTATCAGCTATGGATGCAGTTAATTTTTCCAGAGATATATCTGCGCCAAGGACACCATACAATTGGTTATTTATGTAAAGAGGCAAGCTGACTGTTACCATATAAATATCTGTGCCTGCATCAAGATAAGCATCGGTAATAAGGTACTCCTGTTCTCCGCTTTCCTTGATAGGTGCATACCATGGCCTAACTGTCGGATCATAATCATCAGGGAGGTTATAATCGTTAGGATAAATGATAAATTCCTTATCTTCAGTTCCTAAGTACATATTAGAAATAAGTTTATTCTCCTTTGCTATTTTTTCAAATAACAGGACCAGTTCTTCAGGATTATCTGAATAAACTTCATTAAAGCTTGCTACTGTCGCTAAATCACTTTTTGCACTTGAAATGATTCCATTAATAGATGCTTTAACATTTTTCGTTTCATGATAGGTCAAAGTACCTGCGTAATGCTCAGCAAAACCACTTACATCCCTTTGAGCGTCATTTGAAAGCCCATTTGTTAATTCTCGCCCATTTTCAGAGAAAAGATTAACAGAAATAAAGGTAAAACCAGAACAAGCGGCAATGATAAGAATCATAGTAGATAATACACCGATAATGAGCTTTGTCTTTAGTGACATGAAATCCCCCCTAAACTCCTTACTAACTGTATTATATCGGATAGGGAGGAAGACCTAATGTATAAATTTGAAAGTTGTATTACATTTTTCCAACAGTTCTCTAAAGACCACCAATCATGTGTTGCTGGATTTCTAAATATTTTTCAGCTGCATTTTTCAGCCCGTAGTTTCCCGCCTCTTCAAGGGGAACGATACGATAGTTTCTTAGTTTTTGTTTTGAGACATAGGTTGGGAAAAAAGCAGGCTGATCGAGTTTAATAGAAACGCCGCTTTCATTAATACTTTTTGTAACATTTATCGTGGCTATTCCGCCAATATCTTTGTAATCCCAGTTTTGTCCAGATAGAAAATTACCTAGCGAATAAACAATGAGAGCGTCTCGTCCGTCAGCGGCTTTTATCCATTCAATCGGCTGTAAAACATGCGGATGATGACCAAAAAGAATATCAATTCCTTCTTTAATTAAATACTGTCCTAATTCTTTTTGTTCTGCTGTTGGAAAACGCTGGTATTCATTTCCCCAATGAAGACTCATCACTACTACATCAGCTTCATTTTTTGCCCGGTGAATTTCTTCTTTCATTTTTTCCCGATCAATTAAATTTACAAGGTAATCCTTACCTTTTGGGATAGGGATTCCATTCGTCCCGTATGTGTAGGAAAGGAAAGCAACTTTAATGCCCTTTTTAGTAAGAATAACAAGTGTTTGCTGTTCCTCTGGGCTTCGATATGTACCTACATGTGGAAGTCCGATTTTATCCATATAGTTCATGGAAGCAACAAGCCCTTTTTCACCTTTATCAAGAGAGTGATTGTTAGCAGTAGAAACGATATCGACACCTGCCTGAATTAGTGCATCACCTACTTCTTGAGGACTATTAAATAGGGGATAGCTAGAAATACCGAATTCCTCTCCTCCTAATATGGTTTCCTGGTTGGCGAGAAGGATATCTGGTTTTTGAAGAATAGGGTTAATATGCTGAAACATTGGGTTGAAATCGTAACCTGATGCGGTCTTAGCATCTTGATATACCCAATCATGAATAAGAATATCCCCGATCGCCCCGAGAGTGATTGTTTCAACATAATATTTCGGGGTGACAGATACTTGTTTGGCTGGATGGATTTGTACGGGAAGACTGACTGTCGTTGTTTCTTGCTTTTCACTGTACATTTTAATTATGAGACTTGTTGATAAAATAATTAAGGCCAAACAAAAAAAAATAGAGAGAGTAATCGATAATTTCTTTTTCATTTTAATCTCCTTACTGCCATATTTAAATCTACTATAATACAAAAATAGGAATATTTCGACAAGGTTTTAACCCGACTTTGAATCCTCGTAAGAAAGAATCAGATTAGGATATAATAAGGTTGAGGTGATAATATGATAAAATTGACAGCAAGTGCAGTAAATATTATGGAGAGTGCTATTAAGAAAGAACAGAAGGATGAAACGGAGAAGTTGTATATCCGTTTATCAATGGGAATCGGCTGAGGCGGCCCACAATTAAAGCTGTCTCTGGAGGAGCAGCCATTAAGTGAGGATAAAGAGTTTGCAGTAGAAGGAATTAATTTGTTAATTCATCCAAAGGATTTAGTCTATTTCGAACGTACAAAGTTGGATTATGTGAAGGATGTCTTTGGGACAGGCAGATTTCAATTATTAAAAGTGTGAAAAAGCGGCAGCCATTAGGCTCCGCTTTTTTGAATATAGAGGGGTAATGTTAATGTCATAATGGTTCCTTTTCCAGCTGAACTGTTAATATGAAAGCTTCCGTTATGAGCTTCAATAATTTTCTTGCATATTGGGAGCCCGATGCCTGTGCCTGTTTCCTTTGTCGTATAAAATGGTGTAAATATATGTTCGATTGTTTCAGCTGTCATTCCACAGCCATTGTCTTCAATGATGATATAAGCATGGGATGCCTCTTTTTTTAAGGCGAGAGTGATTTGTTTACGATCTTTTGCGCCATTATACAATGATTCGATTGCGTTTTTTAATATATTTATTAACACTTGTTTCAATTGCTTTTCATTACCAAGAATACTGGGGTTTTCTTGAGATGGTTGAACATCAATTTTGATTTTGTTTATCAACCCTTCACCTTCGAAAAGAGAGGCGATATTGCTTATAAGTTGATTTAAAGAAACCTCCCGCTTTTGGGAAGTTTGAGATTTCTCAAAATTGAGAAGGTCGATGATAAGATCATTAGCCCGATTGATCTCATTTAAGGCAATATCGGCATAATGCTCTTTGCCCCTTTCGATTAAATAAGGTTTAATAAGCTGAATATATCCCTTTATCGTTGTTAAAGGATTTCTAATTTCATGAGCGAATGCTGCCGCTAGCTTGCTTACATTGGATAGATTATCGGATTCCATTGAAAAATCATGACTTTCTATATTTGAAAGCACACTGTTTTCTTGTAAATTATTAAAATTGGATTGGACAGAAACCAAGATTTATCACCTCTAAATTTGTTTTCCATCTAATCTATGACGGAAAAAAGCGGGATATGTATTATTTTGAATTATATCTTGAAATTTTGTAAATGGAGCCCGATTCATGAAAAAAAACAGCAGAAGTAGATTTCTGCTGTTTCATTATCTGTTAGAGCCATTTTATTTTCGGTTCCGATTTGTTTATGATCCGTTTAATATTGGCACGGTGACGATAAATGACAAACAAAGCAAGCAGCGATACGACAATAATCAGAGGTGGATCCCATATGATTACGGAATAAATGACAGCTACGAGTGCCGCAAGCATGGAAGCAAGCGAAACATACTTTGTTATGTAAAGGCAAATAAAGAAAACCAATACCATAATGATAAACATTGGAGGGGCATAACCTAATAAAATACCGCCTGATGTTGCTACAGCTTTTCCACCTTTAAAGCCAGCAAAAATAGGGTACATATGGCCAATAACCGCAAAAATTCCAGCGAATAGCTGATGTATTTCACCACCGAGGAATAAGGGAAGTAAAACAGCAAGTGTACCTTTTAAGATATCTGCAATTGTAACAGCCATCCCTGCTTTAAATCCTAAAGTTCTGAAAGTGTTTGTCCCACCTAAATTTCCGCTTCCATGCTGGCGAATATCGACTCCGTAAAAAATCTTACCGATAATTAATCCTGATGGAATGGACCCTAGTAAATAAGCTAAAACAATTATGATTCCGTTTATTACCATGAAAATTCTCCTTCAATAATATCTCCGTGTAATTGTACCATGTTTTTTAATAAGTCCGCCATGTCAATTAAGGTAAATAACTGTATTTGAAGCTGAAAGAGGGGATCTTGGTGAATAAAGGAAGACTTTTTCCACTAAAATACCTTCCCATCAGCAGAAATTTTCGTTACGATTGACCTAAGGGGGAAAGAGAATGGCTCGTGTAGAATTTCATAAAAAGAAGCCTCTATCAATGAAATGGATAGCAGCTGGGCTTCTATTTTCATGTTTTTTAATCATTTCAAGTATTATTTTTCTTTTATATCCGTTTGCTTCGAAAGAAACTGAATCATATTTTCAGGGAGAAAACCCCATTTTATATGAAGGCGTGCAATCCGGAAATGCCATAATTGAAGGAAATAGCGTATATTTGCCAATCTCTTTCATACAAGAGAATTTTGATGATGCCATCACTTTTGATGAAAAATCAAACTCCGTCATTATTACAACCAAAAATAAAGTGGTTCAAATGCCTTCCGAATCGCTAACCTATTATGTAAATGAAGAGCCTGTTCAATTACACTTTTCTGTATTTAAAAATAAGGATAATGACATGTATTTGGCAATTGATCCATTACTCACGTATTATCCATTCCAGTATACTATTATGCCAGGAACAAATGCCATATGGATAAAGGAAAATGATCAGGAAATCCTTCATGCGAAGGTTATTAATAAAGAAGTGAATGAAGAAAAGCTTCGTTTACGAGTAGATGCTAGTTTGAAGACTCCTTATACAGGGCAAGTAGAAAATGGAGAGAAGCTCTTTATTGAAGGTGAAAAGGAAGATTACTATTTTGCTAGGAAAGAAAATGGTGTGGCTGGATATATTAAAAAAGATTATCTAACCGCTGGGGAAACGGAGAAGGTTACCATTAATCGAACTCATGAAGAAGTTGTAGTCCCTAAAATTGAGGGGCCCATCCAGCTTACTTGGGAAGCCGTTTATACGAAGAATCCAGACACATCACAGATGCCTATGATGCCAGGGGTCAATGTCATTTCCCCTACATGGTTTGAATTAGGTGATCGGGATGGAGGAATAAAAAACCTCGGCTCTCTTGAATTTGTCAATTGGGCACAAAATCAAGGCTATCAAGTATGGGGGTTATTTTCCAATGCGTTTGATCCAGTCTTAACACATGAGGCGTTCAAGAATTTTGAAACTAGGCAGAAAATGATCCGCCAGCTTCTCCATTTTAGCCAAATTTATCAATTGAACGGTATTAATTTGGATATTGAAAATGTGAATCTTGAAGATGGTCCGCTTATCACTCAATTCGTACGTGAAGCTGTTCCATATTTTCATGAAGCAGGTCTTGTCGTCTCCATGGATATTACTTTTATTTCGACTAGCGGGAATTG
Organism: Bacillus sp. DTU_2020_1000418_1_SI_GHA_SEK_038; assembly: GCF_032341175.1. Lineage (NCBI taxonomy): Bacteria > Bacillati > Bacillota > Bacilli > Caryophanales > Bacillaceae > Bacillus > Bacillus sp. DTU_2020_1000418_1_SI_GHA_SEK_038. The sequence continues at coordinate 2,119,635 of NZ_CP135435.1, forward strand.
GTCTGCTTTTTATGAAAGAGATAAGCTAGCTAATCTTGTTGATTATATGGTAGTCATGGCGTATGACGAGCATTGGGGCACTTCACCAAAAGCGGGAAGTGTAGCGAGTTTGCCGTGGGTAGAAGAAAATCTAAAAAGGCTGCTTGAGGTTGTCCCAAACGACAGGCTAATTCTTGGAGTTCCGTTATATGCGAGGCTATGGGAACAGAAGGACAGTGGAGAGGTTTCTTCTAAAGCTCTATCAATGGCGAAAGTAAAGCAATGGCTGAAAGCGAATGAACTAACTCCAGTTTATGATGAAGCGAGCGGTCAAAACTATGCTGAACTTTATTCTGAAAAAGAACAAACGACTTATAAAATTTGGCTAGAGGATGAGCTATCCTTAAAGAAACGCGCTGATTTGGCAAAAAAATATAATTTAGCAGGGGTTGCCAGCTGGTCAAGGTATTTTGCTGACGAATCTGCCTGGGCAGCTTTATCACTCGGCAATGAACAATTGACGAAAAAATAAAGTGAAACTTCAATCAGTGGGGCTTTCTTTCATCCCCCACTGATTGTTAGTTGAACCAATCGGGCCTTTACGGGCTGTTGATCCCACACTTAGAAACTTTTATTTTACTCTACTTCTTGATGCGGGGGTCTTACAGCCCGTTAATCTGCGATAAACAAAGGTGGTTTGCTATTTTAATAGTAAACCACCTTTGTTTGTTATGATTGAAAATTAATGTGCTGAACTCACTTCCACCTCTATATGTTTAAAGGTTTTAACATCAAATAATCCAATATCTGTAAGCTTTAATTCAGGAATCACTGGGAGAGCCAGAAAGGAGAGAGTAACAAACGGATTAAATGCCATGGAACAGCCTATTGTGAGTAAGGCTTTATTTAATTCATGAATACTCTCATTAACTGTCTGGAAGTCCATATTTGACATGAGTCCTGCTATAGGCAATGGGAGTGAAGCAAGAATATTCCCATTTTGAACAACGACTAAACCTCCAGCCATCTCTCTTGTTAAGTTAATTGCTTTGACAAGATCATGATCGTTAGTGCCCGAAGCCACAATATTATGTGAATCATGCGCAACAGTAGAAGCAATTGCTCCATTATTAATTCCCAAGCCTTTGATGATTCCAAGACCAATATTGCCTGTGTTATTATGACGCTCTAGGACAGCTAATTTTAATTGATCCTTTTCAATATTTGCTTGAAAAAGCCCATTTTCGATTACAACTTCCTCAATAATATGCTTTGTTACAATCATATTTGGCAATATTTCAATAATATTAGCCTGCCGGCCTTTCTCCAGACTGATTTTTAGATCCTCACTTTTTATCAAATTCATATTTATACTGTTAATAATAGCTGAAGGGGGAGCGGCCATTGACTTGATTGGGTCAGTTACTTTCCCGTTCTTAGCAACAAGTTTCCCACCTTTAAAAACCTGTTCAATCTCAATGTTTTCTAAATTATTTAATACTAGGATATCCGCTTCATATCCTGGGGCGATTGCGCCTTTTGTCTTTAACCCGAAGCATTCTGCTGCATTTAAGGTTGCCATTTGAATGGCTAGTACTGGATCAATTCCTTCTCTGATTGCTACCTTTATATTGAAATCAATACTTCCTTCTTCAATTAATTCATCCAAATGCTTATCATCAGTAACGAATAGACAGCGGCGTGAATTATTTTCATTCACTGCCTGTAATAGTTCAACTAAATCTTTTGCAGCCGAACCTTCACGCAGCATGACATACATACCTTTTCGAAGTCTTTCCAGAGCTTCCTCAGCTGTTACACATTCGTGATCTGTTCGTATCCCGGCAGCCATGTAAACATTAATCCCATTTGCATCAAGTCCGGCTGCATGGCCGTCAATGCACTTGCCTTTCAAACTGGCATTCTCAAGTTTGTTAAGCATCTGGTCGCTATTTTGGAAGACAGAAGGGTAATCCATAACCTCGCCAAGCCCAATAACCCTTGGGTGTTCGTAATAAGGATCTAAATCTTCATCATTCAATGTTGCGCCAGCATTTTCAAATGGGGTAGCGGGGACACAGGAAGGCAGCATTAATAATACATCAAGCGGAATACCTTCAGACGCCTGCAACATAAAATCAATCCCAGCTGTTCCAGAAACATTGGCAATTTCATGTGGATCAGCAATAATGGTTGTTACCCCGTGAGGCAGGACTACATTACAAAACTCTGCAGGAGTTACCATAGAAGATTCAATATGCACATGCCCATCAATAAACCCAGGAACTAAGTATTTTCCTGAAGCATCAATCGTTTCATGTCCTTCAAATTCTCCAATCCCTGCAATATAGCCATCAACAATTGCGATATGATCCTCAATAATTTCTCGCGTAAAAACGTTTACAATTTTCCCGTTCTTTATAACTAAATCTGCTGGTTTCCTTCCTGCTGCTACATCGATTCTTCGTTTCATCCATTCTTTAGTTAGCTCCAATCGATACCCCTCTTTCGCTTATTTACCGTTTTAGTGTCCACTCATTATAAAGTTTATAATAAATGCAGCACTTACGATATACATTATCCAATGAATTTGCTTTCTTTTCCCCGTTAAAAGTTTTAAAAGTGTGTAAGAAATGAAACCAAATGCTAAGCCTTCTGCGATGCTAAATGTGAGAGGCATTAAGACAATAGTTAAAAACACAGGAATTACATCGGTAAAATCATCAAAACTAATATGTCTAATTTCACTAATCATTAATGCTCCGACAAGGATTAAGATTGGAGCGGTAGCAACTGAAGGGATGAACACAATTAATGGTGCAAAAATTAAAGCCAAAAAGAAGAGGACACCGGCTGTTAAAGCGGTTAAGCCAGTTCTGCCGCCTTCCGAAATCCCGGTTGCGTTCTCTACATAGGCATTTAATGCTGTGCTTCCAAAAGCAGCACTTGCCATTGTCCCAATCGCATCAGCCTGAAGGGCGCGGTCTAAATTTTCGATTTTACCGTTTTCATCAGTAAGGCCAGCTTTCTTCGTTAATCCAATTAAAGTAGCTAAGTTATCAAATAATTCTACGATAGTAAAAGAGAAAATTACAGAGAGGACACCGTATCCAATAGCACCCATAAGGTCCATTGCCAGGAAGGTTTCAGACATACTTGGCAGGTTTAAAGAAACGATATCGCCAATGGATTTAGGAAAACTAATGAAGCCAGCAATCATAGCAATAACACTAGTAGCTAAAATACTTATAAGAAGAGCGCCTTTTACACGTTTAGCCATTAATATGGCTGCAATGATGAATCCTAATAATGCTAGCATTGGGCCAAGGCTTGTTACGTCTCCTAAAGCGACAAAGGTTGCTTCATTTGCAACAACAAGCTCTGCATTTTTTAAGCCAATAAAGGCAATGAATAGACCAATTCCTACGGCTATTGCAGATTTTAATACATCTGGCACACCATCAACGATTTTTTGCCGGATACCCGTAACAGTCAAAATTAAAAACACAACCCCTGAAATAAATACGGCTCCAAGTGCTGTCTGCCATGTTAGTCCTTGACCAAGAACGACAGTATAGGCGAAAAAGGCATTTAGTCCCATTCCTGGGGCGACTGCAACAGGGTAATTTGCCCAAAGGGCCATTAGGATTGTACAGAAAACACTCGCATAAATGGTTGCAGCAAGTGCAGCTTCTTTCGGAATACCAGCATCAGCTAGTATGGCAGGGTTGACGAATATTATATAACTCATCGTTAAAAATGAAGTAATTCCTGCCAAAATTTCAGTTCTTACATTTGTTTTCCTTTCAGACAGCTTGAACAGTTTTTCCAATAGGTTATTTCTAGTTGGTGGGAGGTTGGATCCTAAACCCTTTTCAATCATGGACATGAAAGCTCACTCCTAACTTTTTTAATAACCAAAATGCTTTAAGAAAGTGCAACTCGGTTCATATTTTTCGCCATGATGATAAATTAGATCGGTTCGATAAAAACATCCATAATGCCGCCGCAAATTCCACCATCTTCATACAACAAACCTTTCGTAAGATCGACAACATATTTAGTTGGTCTGCTGCTATTAATCACTTCAAAAGCTTTTTCGATGACTTCCGCCTCTCCACAGCCACCTCCAATCGTTCCTTCAATTTTTCCGCATGGGAAAATGATCATTTTAGTTCCAGCTTTTCTTGGTGTTGAGCCCTTAGTTCGGATAACAGTAGCAAGAGCTGCTTTCTCACCCCCTTTCTGTAAATCTATTGTTCTTTGTAAAAGCTGTAATGAATTCATCTTACTGCCCCCTCATGAAAACCCATCTTCGCATAATCCCGAATGCTGCTGCTTAAGGAGCTGCCAGATGTTTGATTTTTTACTTTTAATATTTCAGCCATGATACTTACCGCAATTTCGGAAGGTGTCTCTGCACCAATATCAAGTCCTACTGGGGTAAATAAATGATCAAAGCTTTCATTTGGGAAGTCCTGCATAAGTTCGTTGAATACACCGGAAATACGCCTTCTGCTTCCAATCATTCCAATATAGGCAGCTCTATCTTTCCGTTTTAATAACTCTTGTAAGCTTAATACATCATATTTATGGCCTCTCGTTATTAGAAGGATATAAGTATGATCCGTTAATTCCACCTCCCGAAAATAGTCAAAATACGATTGGCAGCAAACCTCATCCGCATTAGGGAAGCGCTCCCAATTGGCAAAGTCAATGCGATCATCAATAACAGTGACATAGAATTCAAGCATTTTGCCCATTTCTACGACAGGCTCACAGACATGACCTGCACCAGCTACGATAAGGTGAATCGGAATAGGATAGTATTCAGCAAAGCATTCTACGTAATCTCCGAATAAAAAGAAGGAAATCACACCAGTTCTTTTCCTTCGAATCAGTCTTTCGCAGCTTTCCAGCATTTTACTTTGAAGGGCAGGGGAGAGGGGAGTTTCAGAATAGATATCCCCACTTGGCCAAAGTAAAGCTTTTTGTCCTATCATATGAGAATTTGTATGGTCAGTAATCGTAATAAAAAAGACATCCCGACGCTTCTTTAATGATTCAGTTAGTCGATTGTATAACTTTTGATTTATCATTATGATCACCTAGTAGAATGAGCCTTTTGTTTTTTCAGATCTTTTAATGCATTAAAAATTCTTTCCGGTGTAGCAGGTAAATGGAAGATTCTTGCTCCAGTAGCATCATAAATAGCTGACATGATGGCAGCAATTATTGGAATCATGACGACCTCTCCAATTCCTTTCGCTCCAAATGGACCTGATTTTTCAGGGGCATCTTCAACTGGAATCGTTTCAATAATAGGTGTTTCTCTAATGGTCGGAATGATATAGTCTGTAAAATTTTTCGTTTTGTGATAACCGTTTTCAATCACTATATCTTCATATAGCGTATAGCCAATGCCCATTACTGCACCGCCCTCAGCTTGACCTTCAAGTCCTTGCGGGTTAATGACCTTTCCTGCATCAGGAATAGATACTACGTGTAGAACATCTGTTTCCCCGGTCAATGTATCTACCTCAACCATAACAACATGGGTTAAGTACCCGTACAGATGGTGAGGGGCTCCCCCAGATCCTTTAATTTCAGTCTTTTCTTTTGGAAGAATAAAATGTCCTTCAATTCTAGTATTTCGATGCTGTTCATGAAGGTAATTGTATATTTGTTGATAAGTTAAGCTTTCTCCATTGGATACAAGGCAGTTTTGTTTAATTTCAACACTTTCTAGAGGTACGTTAAGTATCTCAGCTGCCGTTTCGGCTAAGAGACTTACCATTTTCGGTGCTGCTGTTGCAACTGCTCTACCTCCTGTATAAGTGGAACGGGAGGCGGTTACTGTTCCGCTATCAAGTGTTTGAAGCGTGTCGCCTTGAACGACTTTAATTAGGTGAATATCACAATTTAATAGTTCGGCCGCCACTTGTGCATAGGCAGTGCTATTTCCTCCGCCAATCTCTTCGCAGCCAACTGCCACTAAAAACTTCCCATCCGGAAGTAGTTCAATGGAAGCAGCACCGTAGTCAGGCAGTCCAATTCCCATGCCAATTCCGTGAAAGGATGTAGCTAGGGAAACACCTCGTTTTTTCCATGGTTCACTTACTTCATTTTTATACTTTTCACGGTTTTTCCAGAGATCACAATTTTCCGCCGCTTCAAGCGTTTTATACGTGCCAACGCTTGATTGGACGATATGGCCTAAACTGGACATTTCGCCTTGGTGATAGACATTTTTCTTTCGAATTTCAATCGGATCCATGCCTAGCTTTTCGGCTATCATGTCCATATGAGTTTCAATTCCCATGCATACCTGATTAACGCCAAAGCCCCTAAAGGCACCCGCAATGCCATTATTTGTGTATACACAGAACCCTTCTAGGTTTACGTTCGGAATTTTATAAGGACCGCATGAGTGTTCAATGGCTAGAGCGATAACAGCACCGCCTAATGATGCATAAGCACCCGTGTCAGCTACTGCTCTTACTTCATTGGCGATTAAAGTACCGTCCTTTCTTGCAGCTGTTTTCATTTGCACTTTAAATGGATGTCTCTTGATTCCAGCGATTACTGATTCTTCCCGGCTTAAATGGATCTTTACTGGACGCCCATTTGTATACATAGCAAGAAGACCTAGGTATATTTGCACAGTAATTTCATCTTTGCCTCCAAAGGCACCGCCTATCGGGCTGGAAATGACCCGAATTCTTTCAGGGTTGTATGCAAGGGCGCGTGCGATTTGCGCCCGATCACGGTGGGCATATTGTCCTGGACAGCGAATAGTAATATACCCTTCCTCATCCATCACGCCCCATCCGCCTTCTGTTTCGATAAAAGCGTGCATTTGTCGAGGGGAGTAGAAAGTATTCTCAACAATAATATCTGCTTCCTTAAATGCTTTATCAGTATCGCCATTTTTGATAATGACATGACTATGAATATTCCCATCCGGATGCAATTTAGTTGATGAAGGGGTCATCGCTTTTTCTGCATCTATAACGAACTCAAGCGGTTCATAATCAACTTCAATTAAAGCCAATGCTTGTTCAGCAATCTCTTCAGTTTCTGCTGCAACTAACGCTACCGCATCACCTGTGCAGCGAACAATATCAGAACATAGTACAGGCTGGTCTGGGATAACGATTCCAAAGCCGTTGAAGCCAGGGATATCCTTATGTGTTAATACACAAACTACACCAGGAAGCTGTTCAGCTTTTTCGATTTCAATAGACTTTATTCTTGCATGAGGATATTTGGCGCGCAGAACCTTTCCCCAAACCATATTGTCAAATTGGTAATCAGTCATGTATTTCAATTCACCTGTTACTTTCTCAGGTCCATCAATTCTTTTTACTCTTTTTCCAATCCAATTTAAATCCTTGCTATTGTTCTGTTCATTCATCTGTTTCATTTATTCTCCCACCTCCTTATGAGTCGATAAAGTCCACGTTCTAGAAGGGCGCTTGCCATATCCCGGCGATACTGGGCTGTTGCTCTTGTATCTGTAATCGGCATAACCTCTTTCCAAGCTATTTTTGCAATGTTTTGTATTAATTCATCTGTCAATGGATTAAGCGTCATAATCGATTCACATTTTTTTGCACGAATAATTGTTGGGGCAACAGAACCGAAGGCAATCTTGCCGCTTAAAACTTGACGGCCTTCTCCCATTAATAATGAAATAGCAACATTTACAATTGAGATAGATTGAGCTTTTCTCGGTCCAAGTTTTTGGAATATCCCGATTTCATTTTCATCCTGGGGCTGAATAATAATTTTTGTAATCATTTCGTTATCCTTCAGGACGGTTCTTCCTGGCCCGATAAAAAATTCTTCAATTGGAACGAGCCGTTTATTGTTTAAAGCGCTAAGCTCCAACACCGCATTTAACACAAATAGTGCTGGAATCGTATCTCCGGCAGGGGAGGCGGTACCAATATTTCCACCGATCGTTCCGATGTTTTGCATCTGAATCGCTCCAACTTCTCTGGACGCTTGTACAAGCACATCTGCTTTTTCTTGGAGCAAGGTGGAGTGGACGATATCTGTATGTGTTGTTAACGGTCCAATGTGAATTTCTCCTTCCTTTTCATGGATGTATCTCAATTCCCTTAAACCATTAATATTAATCCATGTTTCTGGACGCCATTTTCCATCCTTCATTCGGACAACTGCATCCGTTCCTCCAGCTATGAGTCTAGAATCTTTGTCTTTATTAGAAATAATCGTAAGACATTCCGTTAATGTAACTGGAGAAATTACGTCAATTTCTGATACTAGCATAAAGTTACCTCCTTACATGTTCTGAATGATTTCCTTTACTTTCGAAGTTATTGTTATCTCTAAAGCCTTTCGGTAGTCCATTGGAGTGTTAATATTTTGGGTGACAAGGGTATTGTCAATGACAGCCTCCACAATTTCATTTTCATATTGGCGAATAATATTACGCAGTCCCTGCGTCTCTTCCCGAATGGAAAGAAGAGCATGAATAATATTTTTTGAGAATAGTATAGGGTGGCCTCTTTTCCCATTATTTATGGGTATGGCAATTAAGCTATTAGAATCTTGAAGTGATTGAATAAGCTGATTAATTACAGTTGCATCAATTGGCTGATCAACTGCTGTAATTAATATCATGTCAGAGGCGCAATCTATCGATTGAAGACCTTTTATGATAGAAGAACATTTTCCTTGAAGATAGTTCTCGTTAAATACCGTTTTTACAGGATAACGATTTGTGATGGAAAAAAATTCTTTCGCCTCATGTCCAAGTACAACAATAATTTCTGACAGATTCGAATTTAGCAGCATTTGGATCTGGTGTTCGATTAGCGTTTTCCCCTTCCATTTAAGCAATCCTTTATGTGGGAGCGGGCGCATACGGCTTGATAATCCTGCAGACAGCAAAATAGCTGAAACCTGCATTACGTAGTTACATTTCCAATTATTTTCTTTTCCTTTTCAGCAGCAGTTTGAATGGCCTTAATGATTTTTGTATAACCAGTGCATCGGCAAAGATTCCCCCCAAGTGCTGTTTTAATTTGATCTGTACTTGGCACATAATCGATTCCATTAAGAAAGGCTCTTGCTGAAACAATTATGCCTGGCGTGCAATACCCGCATTGAGTGGCACCCTCTACTACAAAGGATTCTTGGATAACATCCATATTTGATGTTAATCCGACACCTTCACAGGTTACTATTTCTTGATTTTCAACTTGACCTGCAAGAATTAAACAGGAACAGACAACTTCCCCATTTAATAGTACTGAGCATGATCCGCATTCCCCTTTGCCACAGCATTCCTTACTGGCCGTCAGCTTTAGATCCTCTCTTAATACGTCCAGCAAGGTTTTGGCCGGCGGGCATGAAACAGCACAGGGTGAGCCATTAACAGTAAAGTTTATTGTTCTCATTAAATTCCCTCCTAAAATTAATTTCTTATTTTACAGATGAATAAGCTTAATAGGTTAAGCTGATAAATGGTGATTTCTATATAAATTTTTTAATATAATATATATGTATTAGAAAATTATGCTATTGGAAGGTGCAGCTGTTCTGAAAATAATCAAGGGGTATTTGAAAGATAACTTCATGTGCAGAAAAAAAGACAGTTAGTTTTGAAAATATAGGTTGGGAGTTGATGTAGGTGCTAGAAAGCAATCTGGCTGAGGAACCTAAAAAAACGAAAAAAATCCCCATACAAAAAGGCTGACGTGATTCTTTCGCACGTAAGTAACCCTTTCGTAGTTAGGAATTTACGGTCCCTAGTAGAAACCCTCAAACCAATTTTTGAGGTTATACGAAAATAGTAATATAAGATATTTTTATCCAAAAATGTTTAAACTTCCAAAAAAAGTATGATTTGATTTGTAGTGTAATAGTCACTCTAATATTTTGTCAAGTGCAAATTTTCAGATAATACTATTGACAATAAAATTGGCTTTGTTTAATATAGTGAGTAACGGGAGGCAATTATGTCTATTATTTCTATACATACCCATCAATCATTGAAAAAAGATATTGCTCATCTTTATAATCGTGTTAACCAGGAAATTCATGGTGTTGGTGTAAAGAAACAGAGAATTGAAATTTTTGATGACAGATTAATTATTTTTGCCCAGCATAAACGAGTAGAGGCTTTACAGACGCTAAGCAAGAATTTTCAACATTTGACCATTTCGGTTGATTCAGCATTAATTGTTGAATTTAAATCGTTATTTAAATGTCAAATTGAAGAGACGCTTCCTTTTAAAGTGAAAACCATTTTAAAAGATTATGATCCTGTTACGGAAGAGGCATGTACAATCATTTATTTTAAAGAATAATCTGCTATCAATTTTGTATGGGAATGCTGCGCAGGCGCAACTATTCCTATCCATATTGAAGGCGGTTCCTTTAGCTTTTGTTATACGAAAGTTATGTGAAACCGCAGTAATAGATAATCATCTTACGGAAAGATGTATTCTATTACTGCGGTTTTTTATATACAATTTTCTATTTTATGGAGGTGATTTATTAGGAAAATGGCGAAATGCATCCCAAGCGAACTTCCAACAAGTGTCCGTTTACTCGTTGAAATGGAATAGTATTAGGAAGCTTGACAGCCATTTTACTAAATTTGGTCTTTAATTTTAAGGATTTAAATATAACTGAGAATGAGGAAATTAATTAGTTAAAAGCTGATCACTCAGTGGATGCCAGTTAATAAATCTGCACAAAGCAGAAATAAAAACAGTAGAAGGGGTAGAAATTATGGATTTAATTCTGAAAAATGCGAATATTCCACAAGGAGATCGTCAAGTATTGACGAATATACTAGTAAATGATGGAAAAATTGTCGGTTATTCCAATGACATTAGCTTTTTAAACGCTTCGAAGGTTATTGATGTTGAAGGAAAACTAGTTGTTCCGGGCTGTATTGATCCACATACTCATTTTATGGATCCAGGCTTTACCCATCGAGAAACATTTGCAACAGGAAGCAGATCAGCAGCAGCTGGCGGATTAACAACCATCATCGATATGCCTTGCTGCAGTAAGCCTTCTGTTCGTGACGGTGATAGCTTCCAAAAGAAAATTGGTCCAATCCGTGATCAGGCTTATATTGATTATTGCTTCTGGGGGGGCATGACTGGAGAGGATGCACGTGAGGGATGGATTGATAATATTTATCCGCAAATAGATGAAGGAGTCGTTGCTTTTAAAGTATATATGACACCTTCCGTACCAACATTCCCAAGAGTTTCGGATGCCGAAATGCTAGAAATCTTTAAGCATGTTGCCAAAACAGGACTGCCAATTGGTGTACATGCTGAAAACTATGATATTTGTACATTTAACTCTAAGAAGCTAGAGAAAGAAGGGCGACTTGATGGTCCTGCTTGGGCAGAGGCACGTTCCAGTTTGGCAGAAAAGGTTGCAATTGAATTAATTCTCAGTTTTGCTGAGGCAACAGATGCCCGTGTCCATGTCGTGCATATGAGTACAAAAGAGGGAGTTGAGCTTGTTAGGGCTGCTAAGAAACGCGGGATAAAAGTTACTGCGGAAACTTGCCCTCATTACCTCGTACTGAACGCACAGGATTCAATGTCAGAACGTGGTTCATATGCAAAAATTGCCCCTCCATTGCGCGGCAAGGAAGACAATGATTCTCACTGGCAGGCACTTGCCGATGGAACAATCGATTTCGTTGGAACTGACCACGCTCCATATGAAATAGCAACAGAAAAAGATTATCCAGGAGCGACTATTTGGAATACTTTCCCTGGTATTCCAGGGGTAGAAACAATGGTTCCTATCCTAGTTAGTGAAGGACTAAATAAAGGCCGTCTATCCCTATCTCGTTTCGTTGAGGTTACGAGCCGGAACGCTGCCATTCATTATGGCATTTATCCGAAAAAGGGTTCAATGGAAATTGGCAGTGACGCTGACTTTACGATCATCGACCTTGAAAAGGAATATATCATTGATGAACAAAAAACAGAATCAATGGCGAAGTATAATCCTTTACATGGTTTGAAATTAAAAGGAAAGCCAGTACAGACAATTATCCGCGGTAACGTTGTTTTTGATGAAGATAACGGTGGAATTATTGGTGAAGCTGGATATGGAGAGTACGTGCCGCGTCAAAGTATCCAGAGACTCGAAAGAACATTAAAATATGAAAAATTTGAGGGAGTAAAGGTAGAAACGAAGGAAGCTGTTCCACAAAATTGAGTTTACATTATTCATAAATCGCTTTTTCCGATTCATTTCATATATTAATAGAACAAATGAAAAATCATTTTACTGAAAGGATGATAAATAAGTGGAACTCAGAGGAAAAAAACATTGTGTCGTTGTTATCGATATGCTTAATGATTTCATTGGGGAAAAAGCAACTCTACGCTGTGAAAATGGGGAAAAGATTGTTCCCAAAATTAGAGAACTAATTGATTTTGCTCATGAGCAAAATATTCAAGTAGTCCATGTACAGGAGGCACACCGGAAAAATGACCGGGATTTCCGTGTAAGACCTGTTCATGCCATAAAAGGTACTTGGGGTTCAGAATTTATTCCTGAACTGCAGCCTGAAGAGGATAAAGGCGATTATGTCGTTCAGAAGAGAAGACATAGCGCATTTAGCTACACTGACTTTGATCTTTTCTTAAGAGAAGAAGAGATTGATACAGTTGTTCTAACTGGCGTATGGACAAATGTCTGTGTTCGCAGTACAGCATCTGATGCACTTTACCATGGATATAACGTGATCTGTATTTCCGATGGTACTGCCTCTCAAGATAATGATATGCATGTTTCCGGATTAAGAGATATTGATATCTTCGGAGACATCATGACAACAGAAGAATATAAAGAAGCAGCGAAAAATAAATTCTCCCTAGACGAAAAGGTTGTTTAATATTATCACTCACACAGAACGAAAAAGAAGAATTTTAGTGGGTATTACTGGGGCTAGCGGATCATTGTATGGTTATACTCTGATCCGCGCTCTTCATCAATTAGGAATTGAAACGCACTTAATTGTTACGGAAATGGGAGAAAAGGTAATGCAATTTGAGTGCGGTGTTTCGATGGAGGAGCTTAAGGAGTACGCCACTGTCCATAGTAATAAGAATTTATTTGCATCGATAGCAAGCGGGTCCTATTTGACAGACGGTATGGTTATAGTCCCTTGCTCCATGAATACTCTTGGAGCCATTGCGAATGGTGTCGGGGATACATTGCTAAGCAGAGCGGCGAGTGTGGTTTTAAAAGAAAAACGAAATTTTATTATCGTTCCAAGGGAAGCCCCATTTAATCTAATACACTTACGGAATATGACACTGCTTGCTGAGACAGGTGCATGTATCATGCCAGCCTCTCCAGGTTTCTATCATAAGCCAACAGAAATATGGGAGCTGGCCAACTTCATGGTAGCCCGAATTTTAGACATGCTTAATATTGATCATCGATTGCTGGAAAGGTGGGGAGAAAATTCATGATACCTGTAACAATGAGAGCATTATTAGATGACTGGGAGAATAGAGGCCTTCTATATCGCATTAAACGAGAAGTAGATCCCCGCTATGAATTAGGTGCTGTTGTGAATACGAAAAATGGAAAGCAGCCATTCCTCTTTGAAAAAGTCAAAGGGTATCAATCAGCAATGGCAGCAGGATTAGGCGGAGATCGTGAGCTAGTTGCTGATAGCATGGGAATACATGCTTCGGAACTGATCCCTAAAATCATTGACTCTATTGTTAATCCAATCCCTACAACTTTAAAAGAAACTGGACCTGTGCAAGAAAATTTAGTAACAGGCGATTTCGATTTAGCTGACCTGTTTCCCATCCCAACCTTTCATGAGGGGGATTCAGGTGCCTATTATGTATCGGGAATACTTGTTGTAAAGGATATTACAGGCAAGAAAAGGTATACATCTATAAGGAGAATGCAATATCTAGGCGGAAATAGAACTAATATATTAATCACTTCCCCAGAGTTATTGGAACAGTATTCATATTTTGAAAAAAATGGTGAACCAATGGAAGTGGCGGTTATGTTTGGGGTAGTGCCAGCAGTCGTACTAAGTTCACAAATTAGCACTCACCTATATCATACGGATAAATTAGATGTCGCAGGCGCTTTACTTGGACAATCCTTAGATGTTGTTCGCTGTAAGACCGTTGATTTAGACGTTTTGGCAGAAGCGGAGATTGTGTTTGAGGGAAGGATGTTGCCGAATGAGCGTGAAATGGAGGGGCCATTTGGAGAGTTGGCTGGATATTATGGGTTTAGATCACCTCAGCCAATAGTCGAAATATCTGCTGTAACCTATAGGAATCAGGCCATTAACCAGACCATTTTCCCTTCAAGCTATGAGGAAAGACTGCCAATGGCTCTCGTTAGGGAAGCGACCTTATTAAGTACTGTTAGACAAGTCGTTCCAAATATTAAAGGTGTACATATTCCTATGGGAGGTGTTGCTCGCTACCATGCTGTCATACAAATCGAGAAAAAATCTGAAGGTGATGGAAAGCAAGCGGCACTTGCGGCATTTGCTAGTGATAAAGATTTAAAGCATGTCGTTGTCGTAAATGATGATGTTGATATTTTCGATTCTGAGGATGTTGAATGGGCGATCGCAACTAGGGTTCAGGCCTCTAATGATGTTTTCATTGTACCTGGAGCTAAAGGTTCTCCACTCGAATCCTCCCATAACCTAAGAGGTGTTTCCGATAAAATGGGAATAGACGCTACATATCCTTTAGGTGAGGAAGAAATGTTTAGAAGAACATCCATTCCAATTGAAGTCAATCTTGAAGATTATTTATAGACGAACTAGAAGAATCATATGAATCAGTTGAATTTTTATACCTGAATAAAAAAATAAAAGCTCATTTGACTAGTTCTTCATATTGACCTTGGAAAGGGGGATGGAAATGAAGGCAATCGGGATGATTGAAACAAGGGGATTAACAGCTGCTATAGAAGCACTTGATTCCATGGCCAAAGCAGCCAATGTTAGTTTAGTAGATTTAAAACGGGTCGGTTCTGGTTTAGTGACTGTGATTGTAGAAGGAGATGTTGCAGCTGTAACTGCCGCTGTAGAAGTAGGAAAAACTGCTAATTCTAAGACCGGAGGAGAGTTAGTATCCTTTAATGTCATTCCTCGTCCGCATTCGGAGCTTGCTAAGATTCTCTAGGAGGTGATTATGCTTGTCAGATTTCATGAAAAATATTGTTCAGGAAGTATTAAAGCCAGCCAATAAGCCGAGAGAGAATCCTCTTTTTAACGGGGGGGCTTCAAGGTTTGTTTATTCGAAATCGACTGTCAATGACAAAAAACAGGAAGTTCCTAAACAATCAATAGCAGGAATAAACCGGCCAAACTATCAGCAAAAAAATATTCAAAAAAGACTAGCTGGATTACCTGCTAATACAAATAAAAATCCAATCATTCAATCATCAAAAAATGAACAGAGAAATGTTCATACTAAAACGGCAAGTAAAGATACCATCACAGGTTCCCTTTCCAAACTGCAAACGATCTCTCTAGTCCAAGGAAACCAGCCATTAAATAAGCCTCAAATAGGTTCATTTATAAATAAAAATTTTAATGAAGAAAGTAAGTTTATCGGCCAAACGAGAAATGGAATAAAAGCTTGGGTCTATTCTGGTCTATCTGAAAAACTGCTGGAATCATTTCAGAGGCCGCTTAAGTCACATTCCGTTGGAGTCATTTCAAGCGAACAATCTACAATCGGCCAGTTATTTATCGTGAACGAGATTTTACGAGAATTTTCGGCCATGAAATATAGCTTGATATGGGATAAAGATAAAAGCAGTGGCTTTGTCCTTGAATTGTATGAAGAGGATACCGCCAAACTTACCGAAGCTGTGAAAACATTATTTCAAAAACTTTCTCACCATTCTTATAAGCCATTGCAGCTTTTTAAAGTTCAGTCCCCTAGTCCATGGTTAACGAAACAGCTTAATTTGAATGCTCATGTAGACGGGGTCGCTGTACTTGATGGGATTAATCACTATTCATCCATCCTTATATTAGATCGTTTATTGAAAAAGTCACCAAATATAAAACTCAATTATAGCGTAGAGAAGGGATATTTACTTCTGTATGGACCATTCTTAACGATTTCGGATGCTTCAGACGAATTACTAAAGGAAGCTGAGAGGATTAAATAACTTTTATGACTGGAGGCTATGTAATTGCAAGCACTAGGATTAATTGAAACAGTAGGATATTTAACAGCTGTTTCTGCTGCAGACGCTGCAGTTAAAGCCGCGGATGTGGAAATTGTAGGCATCGAAAAAGTAATTGGCGTAAATGGGTATCTGGGTGTTACGGTCCATTTCAGCGGGGACGTTGCCGCAGTTAAATCTGCTGTGGATGCTGGGAAAGAAGCGGCAGATCGTGTCGGAAAGGTTATTTCCTTTCATGTGATTCCAAGGGCTCACAACGAAGTAGCAAGTAAACTTTTACCTCATTTTAAACTTGAAGAAAAGAGTTTAATTAAGAGGGAAGACATTGGGGAAAACGCGGAGAAAGCTGAAGTAAAGGGAAAAAATATAAAAGGATCAACGAAAAAGGGAACCACTAAAAAAGTGGAAAATGATGCAACGGAAAATAGTCAATCAGAGGAAGACAATAACAAATCAAATTAATTATTATGAGGAGGAAATAAATCATGGGTGAAGCATTAGGATTAGTAGAAACAAAAGGATTAGTTGGTGCAGTAGAGGCTGCTGATGCAATGGTTAAGGCAGCAAATGTGGAAATTTGCGGATATGAAAAGGTTGGCTTTGGACTTGTAACTGTGATGGTAAGAGGAGATGTAGGGGCTGTTAAAGCAGCAACAGATGCAGGAGCCGAAGCGGCAAGTCGCGTTGGTGAATTAGTATCTGTCCATGTGATTCCTAGACCTCACAGCGAAGTAGAAAGAGCATTATTATCAAAAACGATTGGTGAATAAATATGAGCTCAAATAAGCAGAGTGTAATGATGCAGCACACTCTGCACGAGCTGTCTAACCGAAACAGCTACAGTAAGAGCCTACAGAAAAGACCATATGTCCTGGCTCTAATTACCTCTCATTTGATTGGAATGGAACCGGGACTTTTATATTTGAAAGACTTAACTAGTAAACAATGCATGCTCCGAATCTCTGTGGAAGATTCGATTTACTCATATGACGAAAGAAATGACCTCTTGAGAATAATTGGCAATGATGATTGGATTTCTCTTCAGCGATTATCAGAAAAAAATAAGATTGATATAGTCTTTCTCCCAATCCTTTCATTTTCGCTAGTATCAGATATTCTTTCCTACAATGAACAAAGACCATTTGTCCGACTAATTCTACATAGTTTAATGACTGGTAAGAAAGTTATCGCATTAAATATAGGGATTAATGATAGTCATCAGCTATGGCGAGTGAAGGGTATGGATAAAGGATCTCTATCATTTAAAAGAAAACTAAAGGAACAAATGATTCAGCTAAAAGGGTTAGGAATTGACCTTATCAATGAAGATGATAGTTTTGATGTTTTTCTTAATAATTCTCTAAAAAAATCAATTGTTACTGCAGAAACAATAAGATATTTGCATGGGCAAAATCAACAAACATTGAGTGTGTCAAATCAGACTATCATTACTCCCCTTGCCAAGGATATGGCAAGAGAGTTGAATATTGCAATCATTACAGAATAAGGGGACGATCTTTATGCACATGGGAATAGTGGTTGGCCGGGTAACTGCTACGAGAAAAGATGAAAATCTAGTAGGGACGAAGCTATTAATTACACAGCCGATTGGATTAGATGGACAGGTACTGCCAAATCCCATTATTACCGTTGATACTGTTGGAGCCGGCATAGGTGAAAGAGTGATCTATGTAACTGGAAGCATGGCTTCACGAGCGATCAGGAATAAAGATGCACCCGTAGATGCTGCAATTATTGGAATCATTGATAGTTTGGAAGGAACGATGACAGGAGGTTAAAAAGTGGACGCTCTTAAAATTAAAGAGGCTATTCAATATAGAAAATTAATTGATGTATTATTGCATCCACATCAATATGCGGACATAGTCCTTAGAGGCGGGTATTTTATTAATGTAATCACCCGTGAAATATATGAAGCAGATGTTGCCATCAAAGGACAATATATTTTAATGGTCGGAGATGCAAAGGATCTGATTGGTCCGAAAACAACGATAGAAGATGTTAGGGGGAAATTTATTAGCCCGGGCTTTATTGATTCTCATATGCATTTCGAAAGTGCCATGCTGACATGTACTGAATTTTCCAAGCTGTCCATACCTACAGGGACGACTACATTAATTGGTGACCCGCATGAGATTGGAAATGTTCTCGGTGTTCATGGAATGAAAGCGATGATTGAAGAAGCAAAAACCCTTCCTAATCGCATCTTATTCACTGTTCCATGTGCCGTGCCTGATGCTCCTGGTCTCGAAACTTCAGGGTACGATGTTTCAGCGAAGGATATGAAGGACTTATTGAATGATCCATATGTTCAAGGAATTGGCGAAATTCAAAGCTTTAGTAATATCCAGCCAGTTTACCAGCATGCCCCTGAATTAATTGATGACCTAGTTGCTGCGGTCTCCTATGCAAACAGTATTGGAAAAACTGTCGAGGGAAATGCTCCTGGATTATTTGGAAAAGAACTAGCAGCTCATATTATAAGCGGGGGAACGCATGTTTCTTGTCATGAAACGACAACGAAGGAAGAAATGGTTGAAAAGCTGCGCTATGGAGTAAGTGTGTTTATGCGAGAAGGCTCCTCCCAAAGAAATATGGCAGAGTGTATTCGTGCCATTACAGAGGATGGATTGGATTCAAGACGAGCCATATTAGTTTCAGATGATATGGTTCCAGCTGATCTTCTGAAATATGGACATATGAATGATATTGTCCGCAGAACGATTGCAGAAGGAATTGATCCTGTGGAAGCCATCCAAATGGCAACCATTAACCCGGCTACCCACTTCGGGTTTAAGGATGTAGGAGTGATCGCACCTGGTAAAAGAGCGGATATCGCTGTTATTAGTGACTTAATGAATATGACAATCGACCAAGTTTATCTTGCTGGTAAAAAAGCAGCAGAAAAAGGTGAACTAACTATCGAGATAGCCCCTTATATTTATCCTGAAAGTGTTAAGAAATCGATAAAAAGAAAAGCAGTTACTAAAGATGAGCTTACTATTAATGCACCAGGATCTCGAGCAAGGGTAAGAGCTATTGAAGCCATTCCTTTCCAGAATTTAACGGGCGAGGGTGAGTATACTCTGAATGTGAAGGATGGAATTGTCCAACCTTGTCTAAAACAGGATGTATTGCCGTTACTCGTTGTTGAACGTCACGGAAGAACAGGAAAAGTAGGGAAAACATTCCTTCATGGCTTTGATTTAAAGAGTGGAGCCATTGCAGAAAGTGTTGCCCATGATACTCATAATATTATTGTGACAGGGACGAATTATGAGGATATGGTAACCGCAGTCAACCGTGTCATCGCCATGGGAGGCGGAATTGCCATGATCAAGGATAGTAAAGTGGTTGGAGATCTTCCGCTCCGAATTGGTGGTCTTATGACAGATGAATTAACCGGTAAGGAAATGAGTGATAAAGTTGACGAGCTTTCAAGGCTTGCAAAGGAAGAGCTTGGATGCGGAATGGAGGTTCCATTCATGCACTTATCCTTCTGGTCACTAGTCACAAGTCCGAAATGGAAAATTACCGACATGGGCTTAATTGATGTCGATAAATTCGAGGTTATTCCTACGATTATATAAAAGTACATCAATAAGAAAAGATCGTCTTCGGAACAATTTGGTCATTAATTGTTCCGCAGGCGCTTACGATTTTTGAATTGGAGGGAAAAATCATGGGAGTCAGATTAGTAGACTTAACTCAGGAAATCTATCATGGGATGCCAGTCTTCCCTCTTCATCCATCAACGATGATTTTTACAAATATTACACATGAAGAATCGGAAAAAAAAGTAGGATTTCCATTCGCAACGAACAATTTAATCATTAATGAACATGGTCCAACCCATAGTGATGCTACATATGAGTATGATCCAAATGGGAAATATATTGATGAAATGCCATTAGAATATTTTTATGGTCCAGCGGTGTGTCTTGATGTTTCGCATGTTCCGACAAATCGCTATATTACGAGTCAGGATTTAGAAAGTGCCCTAAATAAATCGGGACAGTTTATCGAGAAGGGAGATATTGTTCTTCTCTATACCGGCCATTATAACAGGTCGTACGGAACTGATGAATGGTTAACTACTTATACAGGGCTTGATTACCAAGCAGCAAAGTGGCTAGCAGAAAAAGGCGTTGTCAATATTGGCATCGATGCTCCGGCAATCGATCATCCAGATGATCCAAAGTATTCTGGACACTTAATTTGCAGGGAATATGGCATGACCAATACTGAAAATCTTTGTAATCTGGATCAAATAGCTGGTATGAGATTTTTATACTTCGGGCTCCCGCTCAGGATTCGTAAAGGAACCGGATCCCCTATTCGAGCAGTTGCCGTTTTCATTGAATAGACGGAGGGTGATTTTAATGAAAGAAATCTTTAATAGGGACAGAATTCGTGAAGAAATCATCATTCCTCCCTACGAAGGCAGAAGCGCTTTTTTAAGAAAAGGTGAAGAGTTAATCATCATTGACCTGGAAGGAAAGCAGGTTGGGGATTTTGTTTGTTTTAATCATTCAGATACTCAAGAATACGTATCCCCCGTTCATATGAGAGCATCATTAAGCAGTATTCGGTTAAAAAAAGGCGATTTATTATACAGCAATAGACGTCGCCCTCTTATGCAGCTTGTAGAAGATACAGTGGGTGTCCACGATATATTTTTCCCAGCCTGCGATTATTATCGGTATAAAATGGATTTCGATCATGATGATCATCCAAATTGCCATGACAATTTAGAAAAAGCTCTTAATAAGTTTAATATTTACCCAGCTATTGTTCCGGATCCTATTAATCTATTTATGAATATTGTGCTGGACGAACAAGGTGATTATGTAATTGAAGAACCGCTTTCAAAGCCAGGGGATTATGTGAAACTCAAAGCCTTGGAGGACGTGGTCATTGCCTGCACGACATGTTCACAGGATATGGCACCGGTAAACGGGTGGAAGGTTACATCTATAAAAATGCAAATAGTGGAGGCGGAATAATGGATGATATTCAATTCCTTCAGGAACTTCTGCGGATCAATAGTTCAAATCCTCCAGGTAACGAGCATGAGGTGACTGAGGCATTTATTGAACGATGCAAGAAGAAGGGCATCCCCTTCAAGATGACTTATCTCGAGGAAAACAGAAGTAATTTTGAGGTGACGCTCAAGGGCAGTGGTGATAAGCATCTATTTTTGTGCGGCCATATGGATACGGTTTCCCCTGGGGAAGCTGAGTGGCAGTATGCCCCATTTTCAGGCGACATTGTTGGAGAGAGGATTTATGGCAGAGGGGCATCAGATATGAAAAGCGGCTTGGCTGCCATGTATCTAGCATTAGAATCTATGATTTTGGAAAAAAAGATACCAGCTGCTTCCATTACATTTTTGGCAACAGCTGGTGAAGAAGTAGATAGCTGTGGAGCTAGAGCGTTTTTAGAAGGAAATGACGATCGAGTCATTGATGCACTTGTTATCGGGGAACCAACAAATGAAAAGGTTGTCGTTGGTCATAAAGGAGCACTATGGCTAGAAATTAGCACATTTGGAAAAACCGCTCACGGGTCTATGCCAGATCAAGGTATCAATGCAGTTGATCATATGGTGCAAATTATAAATGTGTTAGATTCGTTAAAAGTGGACTGGAAAATAGAGAAGGAGCCACTTGGAAGCAGCAGCCTAGCGGTTACAATGATCAATGGGGGAGTTCAAACGAATGTTATTCCGGATCGATGTTCTATTCGGGTGGATATCCGTACAGTACCTCCACAATCACATGACCACTTAATAGATGAGCTAAATCAAAAACTAAATCAACTTGTTGAAAATAACACGCTTCACCAGTTCAAGATAACGAAAGTGCTAGACCGCCCACCTATTCTTACTGCTGTTTCATCAGATATTATTCACTGTGCTTTAAAAATAAAAAATGAAGAGGCCTCTAAATGCTTTGGAGTTTCTTACTATACAGATGCTGCAGTCTTAAATCCGAGAAGTGAAATCCCAACTCTAATCTATGGACCAGGTGATGAGAAGCTTGCCCATCAGCCAAATGAATGGGTCAGTATTGCTGCCTATGAAAGATCGATTGATTTTTATAAATCATTAATTCTGAACTTTGACGAAAAGAAAGCCGATACGACCAGTCAGGTGCAGGGAGGTGTGAAATGAGCAGCATTCTCATTAGGAACGCAGAAATTGTTACGATGAATGAGAAGGAAGAAATTATTACTGGTGATATCTATATTGTAGATGACAAAATTGTTGAAATCGGGCAAAATCTCCCCCATTTCGCGAGTAAAATTATTGATGCTACGGGACGCACGGTGATTCCTGGATTTATTCAAACTCATATACATTTATGCCAAACATTATTTAGGGGGCAGGCTGATGACCTTGAACTGATGGATTGGTTAAAGCAAAAAATTTGGCCGTTGGAAGCATCACATGATGAGGAATCCATTTACTATTCTGCGATGCTTGGCATTGGGGAGTTATTACAAAGCGGAACAACAACAGTTGTGGATATGGAAACTGTTCATCATACTGATTCCGCTTTTAAGGCGATTGCGGAAAGCGGAATTCGTGCCTTAGCAGGGAAAGTAATGATGGATAAAGGTGACGAAGTTCCAGTTCTCTTAAGGGAAAACACACAAGAATCCATTCAGCAAAGTGTTGATCTGCTCGAAAAATGGCATAATCATGATGGCGGAAGAATTCAATATGCCTTCTGCCCTCGATTTGTTGTTTCCTGTACTGAAGAATTATTAACAACAGTAAGAGATCTTTCTAAGCATTACAATGTCAGAGTTCACACACATGCTTCTGAAAATGCTACGGAAATTTTACTGGTAGAAAAAGAACATGGAATGAGAAATGTTGTCTACCTAGATAGCATTGGGCTGGCGAATGAGCGTTTAATCCTGGCTCATTGTGTGTGGCTGGATGAGGAAGAGAAAAGAATTATTAAAGAGCGCGGTGTTAAGGTCAGCCATTGCCCAGGATCTAATCTTAAGCTCGCTTCGGGAATTGCCGAAATTCCGTCTTTGCTCGATACACATGCACATGTAAGTCTTGGTGCTGACGGGGCTCCTTGTAACAATAATCTGGATATGTTCAATGAAATGAGACTCGCTGCTATTATACAAAAACCTATCCATGGACCAACAGCAATGAACGCAAGAACTGTATTTCGCATGGCTACCATTGGTGGGGCAAAAGCAGTTGGAATGGAAAATGAAATTGGCAGTATTGAAATAGGGAAGAAGGCTGATCTGGCTATTTTGGACCTAAATGATTTCCACACATATCCATCCTCTGATATTGATCCGATTTCCAGAATTGTTTATTCAGCAACAAGAGCGGATGTTGAAACAACGATTGTGAACGGAAAAGTACTAATGGAAAATAGACAGATGAATACGATTGATAAGGCCGATATATTGAGGGAATCAAACAAATCCATTAAGCGATTAGTGAAAAAGTTGGAAACAATTTTATACTAAAACTTGATTTTTTAATATTAAGTACTCTCCTAATTAGTAAAACAACTTAATTTTCGGGTATGATAAAGATAAGCAAGTAAGTAAAGTATTAGTAGGAGGGTACATAATATGTCTATAGAAATTCCAAGCCGGGAAGAGCTCGGTGTTATTCTCAAAAAGTCAAAAAAAATCGCAGTAGTTGGTTTAAGCGGTAATCCTGAGAGAACATCTTATATGGTGTCGAAGGCTATGCAGGATGCAGGATATGAAATTATTCCTGTTAATCCAACGGTTGATGAAGTGCTTGGTGTAAAGTCTGTCAAAAGCTTAAAGGATATTGATGGTCATGTTGATATTGTTAATGTTTTTCGCCGTTCAGAGCATCTGCTAGAGGTAGCGAAAGAGTTTGTTGAAATAAATGCTGATGTATTTTGGTCACAACTTGGATGCATTGATGAGAATGCCTATAATTTCTTAAAGGAAAAGGGCTACACAGTTGTTATGGACCGCTGTATTAAGGTAGAACATGCATTAACAAAATAATGCAAATGACATGAGATCTTTATAGGTCTCATTTTTTATTTTTTTGAAAAAACAGCTATCGAAACTTGCCATAAATCGGTCAAAATTAAAAATCTCATTTGCCAAATTCGAATAAATAGATACAATAAAGCATAGACGCTTAATTAAAATATGGTAAAATACAACTAAGGAACATTTGTTCTTATCTCGCTTTTTCTTTTATATATAAAGGATTAATCATTTTTTAGACGAATACGTTAAATGAATGTATAATCAATTTTGTTTCTATGATTACCTGCTTATTATATAGATACGAAAGCAGAGTCTTGATCATATTATTTTTCAGCAATTCTTTTTTTGCAGTAATGAAAGGGGTATGTTTGTGGCAAGAAATCAGGGAGCTTTTGACTATAATGATGATGCCATACAAGTACTCGAAGGGCTTGAGGCAGTTAGAAAGCGCCCGGGTATGTACATTGGGAGTACAGATGCGAGAGGGCTACACCATCTAGTATATGAAATTGTCGATAACGCTGTCGATGAAGCATTGGCAGGTTACGGTGAACAAATCATTGTCAAAATACATAAAGATAACTCAATTAGTGTTATTGATAAAGGCCGCGGGATGCCTACTGGAATGCATCGTATGGGCAAACCAACTCCCGAAGTGATATTAACCGTCTTACACGCTGGAGGTAAATTCGGCCAGGGCGGCTATAAAACAAGCGGAGGACTGCATGGTGTTGGTGCCTCTGTTGTGAATGCTCTTTCCGAATGGTTAGTCGTTACCATCAAACGGGATGGGATTGTTTATGAACAGCGCTTTGAAAACGGCGGGAAACCGGTAACAACTCTTGAAAAAAAAGGGAAAACGAATCAAACAGGGACAACCATTCACTTTAAGCCAGATGAATCCATTTTTTCAATAACTACTTATAATTATGAAACATTATGTGAGCGGCTGCGTGAATCAGCATTTCTTTTAAAAGGAATGAAAATAGAAATAATCGATGAAAGACATGGTCTTCAGGAAGTCTTTCATTATGACAATGGAATTGAAGCATTTGTTGAATACTTAAATGAAGAAAAGGATGTTTTACATTCAGTCGTTAGCTTTGAGGGTGAGCAAAATGGAATTGAAGTAGATTTAGCTTTCCAATTTAACGATGGATATTCAGAAAATGTTCTTTCCTTTGTTAACAATGTTCGGACAAAAGATGGCGGTACTCACGAGGCTGGATCAAAAACAGCGATGACTCGTATTTTTAATGAATACGCTAGGAAGGTTAACCTTCTAAAGGAGAAAGATAAAAATTTAGATGGGGCCGATATTCGAGAAGGGTTTACTGCGATTGTCTCTGTACGAGTTCCGGAGGATTTGCTTCAATTTGAGGGGCAAACAAAGGGAAAGCTTGGTACAAGTGAAGCACGATCTTCAGTTGATGCGGTTGTATCAGAGCATTTATCTTATTTTCTTGAAGAGAATCCAAACGTAAGTTCTCTTTTGATAAAAAAGGCCATTAAAGCTTATCAGGCGAGAGAAGCGGCCCGAAAAGCACGTGAGGATGCAAGGAGCGGCAAAAAAAGAAAACGCTCAGATGCGGTCCTTTCTGGAAAATTAACACCTGCCCAATCAAGAAATCCTCAAAAAAATGAAATCTATTTAGTGGAAGGAGATTCAGCTGGCGGCTCAGCTAAACAAGGGCGTGACCGTCGTTTTCAAGCGGTTCTTCCATTGCGAGGGAAAGTTATTAATACTGAAAAAGCAAAGCTTCAGGATATTTTTAAGAATGAAGAGATTAATACGATCATCCATGCTGTAGGTGCTGGAGTTGGAGCAGATTTTAATTTAGAAGATGTAAATTACGATAAAGTCATTATCATGACAGATGCGGATACAGATGGTGCTCATATTCAAGTTCTTCTCCTAACCTTTTTCTATCGATATATGAAGCCGCTGCTGGATGCCGGTAAAATTTATATTGCACTACCCCCTTTATATAAAGTCAGCAAAGGTGCAGGCAAGAAAGAAATTATTGAATATGCCTGGGCCGAAGATGATTTGCAGGACGCCATAAAAAAAGTTGGAAAAGGCTATATGCTCCAGCGTTATAAAGGTTTAGGCGAAATGAATGCGGATCAGTTATGGGATACGACAATGAATCCAGAATCACGCACCTTAATCCGGGTTAGAATAGATGATGCTGCTAGAGCGGAACGCCGAGTAACAACGTTAATGGGCGATAAGGTTGAGCCGCGAAGAAAGTGGATTGAAACAAATGTGGCATTTGGTTTAGAAGAGGATGCAAGTATACTAGAAAATGAAAATATATCTGTCATAGAGGAGGAGATTGAATAATGGCTTCACAAGAGAAATTCCGCGATCTCCCTCTAGAAGACGTTATTGGAGATCGTTTTGGCCGCTATAGTAAATATATTATTCAGGAAAGGGCCTTACCTGATGCAAGGGACGGCCTAAAGCCTGTTCAACGAAGAATTTTATATGCCATGCATGTGGAAGGAAATACACATGAAAAAGGCTTTAGAAAATCTGCAAAAACAGTTGGAAATGTAATTGGTAACTACCATCCTCATGGTGATACATCTGTTTATGATGCAATGGTTCGATTGAGTCAAGATTGGAAGCTACGAAACTTGCTTGTCGAAATGCACGGGAATAACGGGAGTATTGATGGGGATCCACCTGCAGCTATGCGTTATACGGAAGCGAGACTTTCAGCCATTTCTTCAGAACTTCTTAAGGATATTGAAAAAAGAACGGTCGATTTTGTTCCGAACTTCGATGATACTTCCAATGAACCAACCGTTTTGCCTGCTATGTTCCCAAGTCTCTTAGTAAACGGCTCTACCGGTATTTCAGCTGGATATGCGACAGAAATTCCTCCTCATCACCTAAATGAAGTGATTGATGGTGTCATTCATCGATTGGATAACCCAAATTGCTCAGTAGATGACCTTATGAAGTATATAAAAGGTCCTGATTTTCCTACTGGCGGAATTATACAAGGTGTTGAGGGAATAAAGAAGGCCTATGAAACTGGAAAAGGAAAAATCATTGTCCGTGGGAAAGCTGAATTTGAAGAAATTCGCGGGGGGAAGAAACAAATTGTCATTACGGAAATACCGTTTGATGTCAATAAAGCAAATCTTGTCAAGAAAATCGATGAGTTTAGGCTAGATCGAAAAATCGAAGGGATAGCCGAGGTTCGAGATGAGACAGACCGAACGGGATTACGTATAGTTGTTGAATTGAAAAAAGACGCGGACCCTGAAGGTGTCCTTCATTACTTATACAAAAATAGTGATTTACAAGTTCCATATAATTTTAATATGGTGGCCATTTATAACAGACATCCAAAGCTAATGGGACTTAGAGAGCTATTAGATGCGTATATCGGACATCGAAAAGAGGTCGTAACAAGAAGAACAGGTTTTGATCTTGAAAAAGCCCAAGCCAGGCAGCATATAGTTGAAGGCTTAATAAAGGCTTTATCTATTCTTGATGAAGTGATTGCCGCCATTCGAGCATCGAAGGATAAAAGAGATGCAAAAGATAATTTAATTGCCAAGTTTGCATTTACTGAGCCTCAGGCAGAAGCAATCGTGTCATTGCAGCTATATCGTTTAACGAATACAGATATTACAGCACTCCAAGCTGAGGCAGAAGAATTGTCAAATCGAGTTGCCGAGCTAACATCGATTCTAGAGAGTGAAAAAAAGCTGTATTCTGTCATTCAAAAAGAATTAAAAGACGTAAGAAAACGTTTTGCTGATAATCGCCGTACTGTGATAGAAGACGAGATTGAAGAAATAAAAATCAATCTGGAAGTACTTATCGCAAGTGAGGACGTTATTGTAACAGTAACAAAGGAAGGCTATGTGAAGAGGACAAGCCCTCGTTCCTTTGCAGCCTCCAACGGACAGGATTTTGGTATGAAGGATTCAGACCGTCTGCTCGCACAGCTAGATATGAATACGACAGATGTTCTATTATTATTCACAAACAAAGGGAATTACTTATATTGCCCTGTTCACCAACTACCTGATATCCGCTGGAAGGATCTAGGTCAGCATGTTGCTAACATCATTCCTATTGATGGGGACGAATCTATTATAAAGGCTCTTCCTGTGAAGGATTTCGAAACAGAGTCCTATTTACTTTTTGTCACGAAATACGGAATGGTGAAGAAAACGGAGCTTAAGCTGTACAAGGCACAGCGTTACTCAAAACCATTGGTCGCCATTAATGTAAAAGACGATGATGAAGTGATTGATGTCCATGAAACAGATGGCTCTAAAGATCTGTTTGTTTCTACATACAATGGCTATGCATTATGGTTCCCCGAAGAAGAAGTCAGTATCGTTGGTACAAGGGCTGCGGGAGTAAAGGGGATTAATTTAAAAGACGGTGATCATGTGACTGGAGGACAAGTTGTTGAGAATTCACAAGAACAGTCGGTTGTCATTGTTACCCAGCGCGGTGCTATTAAGAAGATGAAATTTGCTGAGTTTGAGCGGGCTTCCCGTGCCAAACGAGGTGTCGTCATGTTAAGGGAATTGAAATCAAACCCTCACAGAGTTATTGGGTCTGTCATTGTAAGTGAAAATGATGATATTTACATGGAAACGGAAAAAGGTATTATTGAATCAACAAAAGCTTCTTCGATCAGATTTAATGATCGCTATTCAAATGGGTCATTTATATTGGATGAAACGGAAAGTGGAAAAACGAAATCCGTTTGGAAAATAGCTGCTCAAGAAGAAAATAAGAACTCTAACGAATAGAGATTGACTCCCTCCTAAAAAGGCAGGGAGTTTTTCTAATTAATATACTTTCGCTCGTTAATCGTCAATTTTGTGAATATTGTTCTTGTCTAATAATTATTATTTTTATCACCATTTCCAGATTAGGATAAGGGGAAAATTTATTTCAAATAGATAAAAATTGTTTTTTATTTAAAATTCCTACATTTATTTTCCAAAACTGGACAAAATAAGATGAGATATGTCTAGGGAGGAAATGAACAATGAGAAAAGAAATCGTATTTGCTCTTGCCGCGTTCTTTTTTATTACATTGTCGGCTATGACAGGTGCTTATGCTGGTGAAAACTCCAGTAAAATGATAACCATTTCTAAGGATAAAGAAGATGTGACAGGAGATGGGAAAAAAGATGAAATCATATTGAAGGGATTGCCCTATGAAGAAGGTACTGATTTTTTAAAAGAAATATATATGGAGATCCAGGCTTCCAATAAGAAATCATTTAATGTTGAATTCGATAGCGGGTTCAATCCAAGAGTGAATTTTATTGATTTAAATCATGATGGTTTAAAAGATATTTTCGTCACAGTGGATACAGGCGGGAGTGGGGGAATAACCAATCATTATTTGTACACTGTAAAGAATTTTGCACTCACTGATTTAACTGTACCAGAACCACTAGTGATTAACAGCCAGTTTCTTGATGGATATAAAGCAGCAATTACGATCCAGGATACAGGTGAATCGTATACGTTTGATTTAAGTAACCGGGCAGAAGATTATGAACGGACAGGGCTCTATCAAAAAGGCAAACTAAGTGAGCCGACCGAGTTAATGGTCGACCCGTTTTCCACATTAAAACCTGTTTTAGTTGATGGGAAGCAATATGGGTTGAAGGGAACTCAGGCAATCAGCGGCGCCTATCATGCAGACAGAATCGCCATCATTGAGTCCTTATGGCTTTATGAGGATGGAAAATGGTCTTTAAAGAATACGAGGGTCATGGAGACCAATCTTCAGAAGAAGAAAAAGTAAAAAATAGGCGGCTGTCACGTTTTCTGGAAATGGACATAAAATAAGATAAGTGAATTTCCTATTTATTGCAAAGGAGGGCGCTTATCTTGACTAAATTGGATGCATCACAGCTTAGTGTTACGTATTTGCCGCCTGCAACGGAATTTAGACCTGTAGATGGCAGAAAGTATACACTGGTTCAATCCCTATCAACAGGTGAATGGTTTCTAAATGTTGGCTATCGCTACCATGCTAATTATGTAAACTTAAAATTTCGTGACGAAGTAATTGCTGAGTGGGTTCCTCAAATGGGGCAGTATGTACTTAGTGGAAAAGTATTTATTAGTGATCAAGACTTTGATAAGCAATATGCAAAGGTTCGGTTTATGATTTTTCAGCGTGAAGTAGAACAAGCTTTAGCAGCAATCGTTTATGGAGACCGTATATTTTATTCGAATTATCCTTGGCTTTTAGATTCACCGATTTATATTCATTTTGAATCAAATTATGAAGAGTTTAATAAGATGATCTATTTTGGAACTCCTCGTCAATATTTGAAAGCAGCCATGCTGCCGATTGAAACATAATC
The DNA here is from genome assembly GCF_032341175.1 of Bacillus sp. DTU_2020_1000418_1_SI_GHA_SEK_038. Classification (NCBI taxonomy): domain Bacteria; kingdom Bacillati; phylum Bacillota; class Bacilli; order Caryophanales; family Bacillaceae; genus Bacillus; species Bacillus sp. DTU_2020_1000418_1_SI_GHA_SEK_038. The sequence goes on from NZ_CP135435.1 coordinate 2,150,253, forward strand.
TATATTATCAATCCTATCCAGCTAGTTTACAGGATCCTTTCCTGTATTTTTTTTGCGTTTTTACGTGCTATAAGCATAAAATTCTTTATTAAACACACGATAAAATGGAAAGGAGTGACTTAGATATGAAAAATAAAAATGAAGAATCGTCAAAAATGAGTTATGAATCTGATGGCAAAATGGGGAAAAATAATAATCAGCAAGAGCAAGGTAAAAGAAAAGTTAATGCTGACTTTTTTAATAGCACACAAAATAGTGAATGAAATAGGTTAAACAGACACTCTAAATCAGTGTCTGTTTTTTGCTTAACATAAGAGGAAATATAACATTATTATGTAAACTAATTTCAGTAGAATGAAGTCTGCGAAGTACCTGAAAATAAAATGCAATTACATAGAACGATACCTAAATAAACAGGTAAATATAATTCATTATAGATTAGGGTTTTGTATGCAGTGAAAAATACCCTGATTAATTTTACTTATTACATTTAATCAGGGAAAATTTTGTAGATAAAATAAAAATAAGATGATTTTGCTATTTTTTTGTTTTCTGTCTCACTATCTTAAGTATACTTATAGATTGAGATAAATAATATTTAACTTCCGATAATATATATTATGTAAACTAGGATTTTTGAAAAAGAATAGTAATATATCTATCACTATTCCTCTACTGACAAGTGACACAAAATTACTTATAAAAATGACATAAAGATACTGAAACTGTGACACAAAAATACTAAATATGGTATAAACCTCTATATACTCGCAGAAATGTACACTTGCTGCTCATTAATCTTTTGGCATATTGAATTTATTAATTGCTGTTTTTAGATCCTCGTTTTTAATATGAGTATAAATCATGGTCGTTTCAATAGAAGAATGTCCTAATTGACGTCTTAGCTTTGATACATCATTTTTTCAGCGTGATATCTTGTAGCAAACGAATGGCGCAATTTATGTACAGATAAAGAAGGTTTACCGAATAATGTGGCGAATTTTTCAATAAATTTTTCTATAGCTCTTGCTGATAATCTTCTAGTTGTACCTTTTTGGACCCATTGGAGCTGAGATAAAAAGCCTTATTATCTTTAGATATATTATACTTACTAGCTCTTACACTAAGGCAGAGGACCTATCATTACAACTGCTAGTCGTTTTTCTGTGGGGCTTTTGTAGAGACCCCTTTTTCAGATAATTTCTCGCAAACACTTTTATTGAAATCTCTTGGCGGAATTCCAAAGGATATTAGATTATCTTCGTAGTAGATATTTTGAATTGGCCGGCTTTCCCCTGCAATTATCTCCCTGTATCGTTCCTTATATTTAGTATTAAAAATATGTACAACCTGATTAGAAGATCCCCTTAGCGGCCGATTGTCGTTCAATGATTCAACATACTTGCCGTCAACGAGCACCGAAATATTGAAGAGAATATCATCGATACTCTCATTTTTCTGAGCTCTTAGCTCTGCCAATGTATATCCGGAATAAACAAGGATGTCTTCAATGCTATTTTTCTGAAGCCATTTTACCAACTGTCGTAGCTCTTTAGGCTGTGCAAATGGATCACCTCCGGAAATCGTCACACCATCCACTTTATATTTTTTTAAAATAGATTCTATGTAACTGAAAATAGCTGAAAGCTCAATATTCTTTGTTGGATCGGCAGCTTGAAGTTCGGGATTGCAACAAAGATGACAACGATGGGGGCAACCAACAAGCCAAATCCCAATTCTCTTCCCATACCCTAATGTTTCTAACGGGTAAAATATGCGTTCGATTTGCATAAGTACTCCTTCCATACATTTTCAACTTTATTTAAGAGGTAGATGACTGTTAGCTTTATTTAACCATGTATTCCAAATTAGCAAAAATGATGTAATCATTTCTCTTAATAGAATATAAACTATTGCTCAGTAGCGATTGGCCATTTAATTTTGTCCCATTTGTACTGCCGAGATCAACAATTGCATAATTTCCATCAGCATTTAATTGAATTCGCGCATGCTCATTGCTCACATATAAATTACTTTGAAAATGTTCCGGCTGAATGGTTCCAGATCTGCCTATAATCCCACCTGTTGCTGGAATAGAGATTTCATAACCACTAGCGGTATTGACAAATTGAATGCCGGTCATCCGGACTGTTTTTGGCTGCATATCCATAAAATTGTCTGCACCAGGTTTCTCCACTGAAGTCGAATTTTCAATCCCACCAGCCTCAAGCTCTGCTAAATTTGTAATCGGCAGATAAGATATATCTTCCCCACATCCATCTCCTCGGCAAAAAGTCGTATCTAACGAATTTAAATGACCACATACCTTACAAATTCTAACTTCTTCCATATCCTACCCTCCTGCTTTTTTAGTTATTTATTCGGTTGTATGTTGGACTTTGAGCAGATTGTCCCCTTCTCTCTTTTCGCTTCTTCAGTATCTTCTTATTGCATATGTCAACACTACGGGCATATTTCACATCCGCTGGCTTGATGTTTTCGTTCGTAAGGTAAATTCCTTTCTTTGCTAATTCAATTTTAATGTCTTCATAATTCGTACAAAAGGCTTCCATTCCTTCTTTGATTTTTAGCTTATCCATTGAAGTAAGCTCCTTTTGCCCTTCACTTATCCCGCTTACCTCAAATAATACACTGCCGCTATCAGAAACGAACACATTGACAGCCCCGTCTTCGATTTCATACAGCTGATGGTGAATATTATCGAAATTCTTCACCATATATTCTGTTGCAAACAAGTCATATCCTAAGGCTTCCATAACATCATTGATGCTTTCAACAATATAATCGGATTTTTGTTTTTCGGCATGCAGCTTATCTAGTTGAGCGACTTCCACTTCCAGTTGCACCTTTAATTCTGAAATTACAGCTTTATCCTCAGAGAAATAAATTGAATTTTGTTCGGCATTAAGCAGTTCACAAAGTGTTTGGTATTGGATTACAAGCTTTTCATATTCTGCATGCTCATGCCCAATTCGCTCAATTAATTGATCATATTTCTTTTTTCTAGCATAAAACGTACTCATAAGCTTTTTAATTTGGTTCCTTTTGTACCGATTATCGAACTTTTTGTGGTAGTAAACATCATGAATAGAATTATAAATATTTTGGACCTCATCTATAACTCCATGATAAAAGTATGGAACATAAGATTCTAACTGTGCTATTGCAGCTTCCATCGTTTCTGGGAGACTATTAAGCGCGCTTCCTATTTCTTTCTCAGGTGTTTTTTGCGGAGCACTCGGAATAGAATATTTTTTTGGCTGTGCTGCAGGTATTTGACCGGCTTCTGTTAAAAAAGACTGGGCATGCTTTTGACGTTCTAGCCCCTGAATTTCAAGAGAAATTTTGTTTTCAATTATTTCAAACTGTGTATTAACCTTTGTTAGCATGTTATTTGTAAACTGCTCCATCCTTACAATACATTCACTCAAACTTGCCATACTGTTAGAATCATATTCAACTAGAAAGTCATCCATTTGATTAAGCAAAGTATTTTTCAACTCAATTATTTCGTTCACTGTATACGAATCGGTTAAACCATATTGATTCGCTGTGTCGCTTTGACGGTCCGCAGTCTCGTTAATTTCTTCTTTAATTCTACCAATTTCCTTATGAAGAATGGTAATCCTCATTTTTAGCTTTTGCCGTTTTATCTCTTCTTTACGTCGTCTTTCCTCTTCAAGCTCTCTTTGTCTCTGCTGCTCTAGCTGTTTTTGCCGCTCTTGTTCAATATAGAATTGACTATGCTTCGGTCCACTCATATAATCGATCTCCATTTAGCAATATGTTCTTCATACCCCATATGTGAAAGCCATGCAAAGAAGTACTGATTTTCTAATAGTTCAGCAGCCAATGCATCAATGGCGTCACTTTGTTTACCTAGATAAAGTATTAAATCATCCAAATTAGTAAACGTCATTTTTTGAAAACAAAATTCATTTATATTTTTTAAAAGGAAACCTAGTAAATAATATCCGTATAACGAGTTTCTTTGGGCCTCATTGTATATTTTTTTCGCCTCGTTATAAAACGAAGGATTTTCCTTTTCTGCTTCAATTCTTTCTAAATACATCATCAACACACCAGACTTCAATAAATCTGAAATATCCTCATTAACTTGTGGCAATGAATCATGGATAAAAGACCCAAGCCCATTCAGGTCCCTAAAGGTATGCCCTTTCCAACAAAGCGATGGATTCGGATGCAGTCCGCATATGAGCTGGAATAGTCCAATGTCTTGATTTTGTTGTTTCTCACATTCAATAATAACTAACTCGTATTCCTCACCAAATTGTTTCACGAAGTTCTTAACTAGACCATTGTATAAATGTTTTTTTGCTTCCTCCCAATGGGCAGCAAATGCAATAGCCAATTCTTCAAGACTAGTGAAATCTCTTCCCTCAAATCGATAAGGACGAATATTCCGGTGAATCAAATCTTCAATAACAATGACATGCTCCCCGTTCAGCCATTTCTTTACCTCCTCATGGCCCCAACGATTATTCCGATCTTTTCTTGTTAATCCCTTTATTAAATGTGCCAGCTTCTTAGGAATCATTGACGGCACATCAATTTGATCCATCAACGTCATCTTTATTATCTGCTCAGTATTTAAATGCTTAAAAGGGTTTTCCCCTAGAGCTAATTCCAGTAATGTAATCCCAAATGAGTAATAATCACTTTCTTCGCATATTAATTGGTTATACACTTCCGGAGCGGCATAACCGTTCGTTCGATTCGCATTATTTGTAAAAATCACACTGCCTTCGCCCTTCGTGGAGCTTATACCGAAATCGCCAATAATAATCGATTCGCCATCTTGGAAAATATTATTTGGTTTAATATCCCGATGAAACACCCCGACACTATGAAGGGTTCTTAAACCTTCATTAATAGCGGGTGCAATCACATTAAGAATATAATCCGGCTCATGAGGGTATGTTTTTGTTAAATCGCCCTGTTTGTAATAAGGGAAAATTTCGTAATACCGCTTTGATTTCTTATCGACGCCATAGTCTAGAATGGGAATGACATGACTCGATTGAATTGCGCGAATCCTATCTGTCACCTCTTGTTTCGGATTCATACCTTGAAAATAAACTTTGGCAACAAACTGCTTTTCTTCATATTGGGAAACAAAAAGGGCGGCTTCTCCCGTATTGTAGGTGAGATTTATTGTCAGCTCATATTTCCCATCCAAAATATCCCCTGTTTGAATATACCCATTTATCGTTCCATCTGCTTGATTCATATGCTCTATAGGCTGCCCGGTAGCCATACGCAGCGTTTTTTGCTGGTTTTGCGGTACCATTTTTACTGTATTATCTTGAGGCAGTTTTATTGTTTGTTCTCGTTGCTCCCTAAATGGAGCTTTCATCCGAACAGTTTGCTTCTGGCTCAAATGATCACCCATTCTCCTTTATTCTTTTCCGGCTAAGATCGACTTGAACTTCCATTTCATCCCCGTTATTCCTTCACCGTGCTTCCATGGATCCATAGCATCTCTTGCGATTTTGGCTCTAATATATAATACCAAGTCACACCATCCACTATTTTTACTTCGTAGTAACTAAGGATTGTATTATGTGCGACTGTTGTACGTTCAGTACTTTTCGAAATAAGCGGTTCAGTTCGAACATGAGCACCGGATTTTGCCACAACTATCACTGTACCAATTGCCTCCACCTTCTCCTCGTCTTCCGTGGACGTTTTTTCTTCTGCTACCTTCTCTTTATCTGTGCTAAGCGCCTCAATTTTCGCAGCAAGATGTTGCTCCATTTTTACTTGAATAAATGGAAAAATATTAGCATCGGCTTTAAAGGCAAACGTCCACAATGTCCCGAAAGCAAGCAAAGCAATGGTCAAAAACCTCATTCCTCTCTCAACAAATCGAAAAAACTGATGCGGGCGATATGCCTGGGCAGGAATATAGTTTAATTTGTCTCCTAAGATAAAACCAAGAAATCCACCAAACAAACTGCTTAGCAGAAGTAAATTCACTTCACGTAGTTGTGTAAAATTAAAGCCTGTCGGCAAATGAAAAAAATCCTGTACCAAGGCTAAAATAATAAATCCGCTTGAATATGTGAGGAGCAGGAAAATTGAGAATAAGCGCATACTTTGGCGAATATTTGCTACCCCAAGTAAAAATAGAAGAGCACCGGTTCCAATTATCCCCCATTCTACTTGTATGCCTACCGGTTTTAAATAAAGCATGAGAGCAAAAAATACTAAGGCTCCCATAACTGTTCCGAATCTCCGCATAAATATAGCCCGCATATCATCCCGGAGCGCCATATCCCTTGTTCGCAAATTTACATATTCATCAATAATCCCTTTATGATTATTCTTTTTCAGAAAATTTCTAAAAGCATCTACAGGTAATAAGCCTGTCTTATTCTTTAAAATACGAATCTTATAGTATAAGTCTTGATTTATTTGTTTTAGTGCCTCCAAATCATTCTTCGAAATAAGATGAATATCGTATTTATTATTGTTCATCCTTTGGCGGGAGGTATTTTTGAGCTCGTGAAAGCTGCTGTATAAATTACATAGTGTCGCGAATTCCGTTTGCATTTCTGGTAATGTCTTCTTTTTCCATTGAATTTTCATTAGTTTATCATGAAGTTCCTTGCTAATTGATGAAATAAAGATATAGTCATGGAGACTCTCCAGCAGCCTGTATTCTGCTGTTTCCTGTATCCGCTTATAATAAATATCCATAAGCTCAGATTGATCCTTATTTGCTACTCCTGACAGAAGCAAGAGGAATTCTGTTGTCTTTTTTGGAACGCCCATCACCATCCTCCATTTCTTTCGGTATTTTTACTCAATAATTTGTAATTGTAAGATTACAGGAAACTACAATCCTACTTTTTCACGGAAATGCTCACACTCTAACTTAGTGATTTGTTCATCTTGTACAATTTGCCGTACATGCAGCTGGCAAGGGCCCTTAATTTCGTAATCATATAAATATCTTGATAACGGGTTGATAAAAATAGACTCAACAATATTCCCAATCCCACGGCCGCCATTTTCTAAGTTTGCAACGGCTTTTTCCCTTATGTATTCCCTTGCTTCGTCATTAATGGAAAGAATAATTTCTTTTTGCTCTTTTAACGCTGCCACAATTTTTCGCAGCTGGTGATCAAGTATCAATTGGGCCACATCTTCACGGATATAATCAAACACGATAATGTTGTCGCCAATTCTATTAAGAATTTCTGGGCGACCAAGCTCAAGCTTGAAGTAATTATTAATTTCGTTTAATATTTTTTCCTTCAATTCTGGGTATTCCATTTGAGGTGTGACATTCGGAATTCGCTCGCCCATTGCATCCTTCTTATAGATTCCGAGATTGCTTGTGAAAATGATTAAAGTCTCAGAGAAATAGACCGTTTCTCCCTGACCATCCGTCATCCTTCCGTCCTCCAATATTTGCAGGAACTTATCCAAAATAGAAGGATGCGCCTTTTCAATTTCATCGAAAAGTAAAACAGAGAACGGGTTTTCTTTCACTGCATTTGTTAATTGACCGCCGGCTTCATAGCCAACATAACCAGGAGGGGCGCCTAGCAGTTTTTGATCGGCATGGCTTTGCTGATATTCACTCATATCAAAGCGGTGACAGCTTGACTCATCACCAAAAATGAGTTCCGCTATTGTTTTTGCCAGTTCCGTTTTTCCTGTTCCAGTTGGCCCGGCAAAAAACAATATTCCTTTAGGTTTGCTTGAATGAGATGAATGCTGCAAGCCAGAAAAACCGCCAACTGCACGTTTTAAAATATCCAATGTTTGAATAACCGCCGGCTTTTGCCCCTTCACCCTTTCTTCAATTTTGCTGTGGGCATCCTTTAACTTCTCAATACCCACTTCTTCCCACAGATTTTCCTTTATCCCATGCTTAAACAAGCGGATCGCTTCGGCAACTTTGCGAATATAGATCTCCTCTTGGCGACAGAGATTTCTAAGTCCGATTAATTCAATATTCGTAAACCCTTCCGTTAAGTCAATAAATTGCTGCTTTAGATTTTCCTGTTCTTCGGCGGGTACCTCCTTTGATCCAATGAAGCCATCGAACTCATTATCAATGAAGCTTGCCCGTATCTTTCGATTAGGCTTTGGAATATGCAATGTTTTCACATATGGATTATCCAGATACATCCATGCGGGAATATCATTCGCTTTATTACAAACGAGAAACAACAGATTATTTACTAGTTTGTTAGTCGCTTCAACACGATGGCGGTTCAGTTTTTGAGTAGTTAAAAATAAACGTGAGTACAGGGTATTCTCTTCCTCACTTAAATTTTGCGGCGATATAATATATCTTGATGACAAATTCAAAATGACTGCCAACGGTTTTGTTGAAGTCTCCATTGCCGTACTAATCATTTCGGTTGCTTTCGATACGGTAGCCTTCAGCGACATTCTTACATGATTCCGTTCTTCACTGGGGTCGGCAGTTGAACCACTCTCTACTCTGCCTTTCGCCAGCGATTCAAACTGCCTTATGTGGTCCGAACTGTAAGGATTGTAAAAACCATCAATATGATTATAAAAAATAATGGTTTCAAACCCTTGATTGACTAAATATTGGTATAAATAATAGTCAAGTGCACTAATATTCCACTGTCTTTTCCCATCAACATTGTGTGAGTAAGCATGTAAATCAAAGATATTCCCTTCTACGATAAAGGTTGATTTAATTGATTTAAAGCGATCTAATTCAAGCTCCCAGCTGCTGGGCTGTAAAAATGGATCCGAAGTCATTTTCTGTCCCCTTTTTCATACATATATTTAATGAGTATCCTTGAAACATCTTCCAAATTTTTAGGATTATAAGACTATTCTAGCTTAATTTTCAAAAAAGGTATATAATTTTTGAAAAATCAGAATTTTAAAGAAGGAGAAAAGACCCTATGCAAAAAACCATGCTTATCTTAAACTATTTTATTCTTGCTACAGCGGCTTTATGGACGTATTTAGATATGAAGGATGGTACAAAACAGTTCTATCTATTACTCGGAATTATGATTTGTATTCTATTTAGCCATCTTACGAATGTAAAATTATGGACTTTTCTTGGTTATTTAGGAACGTTCTCCTTTATTCTTTTCGCGTTGGTACGGCCCTTGAAATTAAGCTTGTATATCGAAGTACTTGCTTACGAAAAGGAATGGAACTCAATTAATCCAGTCCTTATATTAATTGGAATAGCTATCGGCCTAGCCATTTTTAGTACTATTATTAAGCTGTCGATTAATTTACTCACAATCATGTGGAGCATCTTTTTTAGCTTGATTTATTTTGTAACATTCACAACAGAGCCTCTAGGGGAATTTCTGAAAGAACTAACTTCATGGAAGGTAAAATCTACAGTCATAACAAACTACTTTTCAATTCTGCTATTGGCTGCAATCTCCGGGCTGTTCATAGAATTTTCGAATAGACCGCGTAGGGGAGAGATAAATTAGACAAAAAGGGGCTGGCGGTAAGTCCTCAAAATAAGGCAAGGGGAGGAAAATGATCGTTTTTCTACTCTTGCTTTTGTTTTTTGCGAGTTACCTAATTTCAAAGGAAATGAAATAAAAAAAGCAAGAGGGGAAGAACAACTCGATTTTCCTCCTATTGCTTTTTTTCATAGGCTTTACTTAGGATTACGTCATTGTTTGTAATCCCCCGAATGGCGGGGAGTACTTTGCAACGAGTATGACGGAAACGATCTAGACGCCCATTGCATTGAGCCGTTTCAATCCCCTTATGACGGGGAGTACGATGCAACAGTCGCCTGTTGAAGTCGGTACAGCGTACGCTGTGGCTGCGTTTCAATCCCCTCATAACGGGGAGTACGTTGCAACGCAATCCTTCTGAAAAGAAAAACGAACTATTATGGATTGAGTTTCAATCCCCTCATGACGGGGAGTACGATGCAACGCTGCCTTTTTTAAACCTTGTGGTTTCAAGGCTGAGGATGCGCAAATCGCGAACCTCTATAAAAAGAGAATAAACAAAGAAATTTTTTTACTTATTTTCTGCTTCTATTGTACCAAATCCCTTGATAAATGGGAAGTCCTTTCATTTTGCGAATCGAAACGGTACAATGCGGATATGACAGGTCCTTGGACCTTTCGTGCAAAATACGATTAGAAAATCATTATCCCAAAATCTCATGTTAAAGTGAATTTTTGCCTAAAGAACTAAAAATGATGAACGCTAGAGTTTCTAAGTTGGAAACTCTAGCTATTCGAGTTTATAATTGCAAAAGCTTTTTCACTTCTTGCACCTTGTTGTATTGTTTTTTCTGTTGTTTTTTTATCTTCCATTGCCCATTTGTTTCCCAATAAGCTTTAAGAGCAGAAGCAGCTGCAGCATTTTTCTGACTTAATACTTCTTCAAACAAAGCATTCTTGCTTTTATCTTGGTCGGCTTGCGAAGATGATAAGGATTGAATTTCATAGAGCAATCGTTCTTCTTTTGTCATCTTTTCTAAGCGGGCGGCAATTGCTTCTTGCTCACGGGCTTCTCCCTCTATTTCCATCTTTCTTAGCCGCTCTTTCCGTTGTTTTTCAATTCTTTCTTCCTGCCCAGCTATCACAATTTCAAATTCATCCTTCGTTACATCCGTAACTTCCGAAAAAAGGCCATACCCTAAAGCTGATTTGGAACCGATTCCTAATTCTTTGAATGCTCGACACGTCCAACTGGCAGCCGCTTGAATTAAATCATCACTCGAAATCGCTGTTTTAATTCCCTTTGGCACAGTTAAGAATATATTAGCCTCTTTTACATTCACAGTCCAAAACGGGACGGGATTTGGTTTTTGACTATCCGTTGCCGTATTTCCCCCGCTATAATATTCTTTAAAATGCACTGTTAATATATCCGCTTCAATTTGTAACTGCTCATGCAAGTAAATATCATAAAACTGGACCGCACCACGATTTTCCTGCGAGCCAAAAACAGCTTTTCCCCACTCATTGTCCGCCAACTTGGATTCGTCCCCCTCACAATAGGCATGAATAAACCAATGGCGAACAAGGCCCTTCACACTCGAAGCGGGGATATAAGGAAACCCATAGACCGGGTGCAAAGTAAGGGATGTCTCCTTTACATGTCCTGCCCCCATCCCAGGAATAATCCGCGATAAAGCAGTTGCCCTTAATTGCCGAATATGAAAGGATGCATTCATTTCGGCAATTGCCCGTTGCCTGCCTTTTTCGACCGTTTTTCCGAGCTTGCTTAACTCCGGCAGTATTCGTGGAGCGGGTTTCTTTTTATCAGGTGAATATTCAATTTTCCCGTTTTTCACTTCTTGAATCATTTGATTATAATGAAGGTGATACCATAAGTGGGCAATTTTCCCCCTATCAGCAGGTTTAAATGCTTCCTCCGTATCTTTCGGATGAAAATGCATCACACTCCCCTCCTTTACTCATTGATCATGCCGTCAGCAAACTTGCGCATCCAGTTTAATAGCGCAATGGTTTCCATTGTCAGCATCCTGTATTCGGAACTCTTTAGGCTTACAACCACTTCAACGAGTTCCTTTGATTCATCTATAAAGTATTCTCCATGCGTTTCCTTTAACCATCTATGTATTTGCTGATAAATGGCCAGATATTCTTTCTTTTTCTGGAAACAGAACGCCAATGTTTGTCCTAAGCCGTTAACCTGAATAAGGGATGGGATTTTCTTCACGTATGAACGATATTTCTTATTATTGTGGTTCCCGCTTTCAACAATCCTTTTTACTTCTCCAAATGCATACGCCGCCCGGCCATTTTCGATACCAGTGCGAGTTCTTACCTTGCTCATACACACACCTCCTCCTTTACAGCCAAATTTTTCTTAACATTCCATGCCCAAGTGTACTGTTGCCTCCTAATTGAAAAACAGCCGGAAACCGCATTTCATCTACTAAGAATGCTTCCACATCAGCAGCTGTCTTCATATCGTCAGTACCTGCTCCGCGAACATTCCCTGTGTAAAGAATGCTATAAAAAATCGTTTCCGGGGGAACATTTTCCTCGTACCAAAGTGCTCCCTTATCAACAATGCCTGTTTCTGAATTAATTTTTATCCGTGCATTTACTTCAGTTGATAAGCGCACAAAATCATTGAAATCATCATCTCCTAAGATAACGATTCGATCCCGAACATCCGCAGAAAAGTCCTGTTGAATATAATTCGCTAATTCGTCGGCGATTTGTTTCGTTACACTGTTCTCTTCCACAGAGAATGCATATTCTTCCAAAACAATTTTACCCTCTGAAACGATAAGTTTATTGGAGGATACCGAATTCGGCTGTATTTCCGAAAATACTCTTTTCTTTGTACCGTTAATTGCCATCTCATTGTAAAATCTATTTAAAACATATGGGCATGTGATCCATGCAAAGATCCCGCGCATTGATTTCACTGGAAAAAGCAATACCCGTGCATCACTGAAAGCAATCGCGCTCGACTGGGATTCATTATCAGCTTTCATATTTGGACTAGAACCAAACACTAACTCGAATTTCTCCGCATCCTCTGACTGTAATCGCTGCTCAACCGTATAGCGAATAGCTCCCTTCAACGATGAGCTTTCAATTTTCGGGAAACCTGTATGCTGCTCACGTTGGATAGGCAAATCTACTAAGCCGATTTCGCTCCCGCTCCCGGCATGAACAGAAGTAATGGCATGCAATAAAAATGGTTTTGCTTTTGTATACATAATGTCGCCTCCTAATCTTTAATCCATATTTGCGGCTGCAATGACTGCAAAGCCAAATCCTTCTTGCGCTCCTTGATCCGTCAATGAAAAACCATTGACTAATTGAAGCAATGAATCTACTTGCTCAGCTATTGTCATAGCTTGGTTTTCTTGCAGACTTATATAAATAATCGAACCTTCCGGCACCATGAAACAGCGTTTTTTCGGACGGTGCTTCACGATATCCCAACCGCCATACAAACTTGGTCTGCCGATTGCAGCTGTTAGCCAGTTGACATGAATTCCATTAGGTAAGGTTAACTTTGTTCCATCAAACGTCAGCGGTCGTGACCCTTGCTCCCAAATAGCGGGAGAAAGAAGGACTAATTTTGCTAGTTTTGTTTCCAATATTTGTTGCCTTATTTTTTCGAGTTCAGTGCTATCCCATAATGAAAAGTCACCCTGCTCTTGTTTTATCGACCAAGGACGGTTTTCTCCGCCAATTCTTGCAAATGGTATTTTTGTAAAATCTGGACTGTTAGGTGTATAGACGATTAAGCCGCCATCATCCTTGAAGCGTAGTTTTGTCATATTATATAAATAATTCTCTTTTGTTCGCCGCTCATTATAATCAAGGGCAATTCCTATTTTTTGTTCTTTTTCCAACAATTCATTGACTGAAATGACATCTTTAAACGGTTGTACGCCCAATAAGGCTGTCTTCCATTGTTCAATTTTCACATATTGATTTGCAGAGCCTTTCGTTTTTTCCTTGCGGTTTGACATCAGCCTCCATCCAGATCCTTGTGACGATGGGTTTTCATCCATTTGCAAACTGAGTGGATATGCGATATTGCCATCATTCTCTGTCGCCATGACTTGATGATCGAGCGGGAGCGGAAGCAATAATTCCTGCTTGTAATACAGCCCACAGTAATCAAGGCGGAAATCGCCCAGCTTATCTGGTGTCCCCATCCATTTTTTCACTTCCGCATGTGTACCTTCCCGAAATTCTTCAAATGATATATGGTGATGAATGAAGGCAGAGCGGAGTGCGCCGTATATTGTATTAGGACGCGGTGGGAAAATCCCTGTCATGGTACTATCTGATCCGGCTTCTGTCATCTGCTGCCCTTTGAAGAAAAAGGTATCAACCGGCGCTAACCTTAATTTTGTCAAAACTATTCCTCCTTTCTTTCAAAAAAGGTTAGAATCTTTAATAAATGCAAGAAATCCATTGTGGTAGGGGAGCAGTCATGTAAAGTGACTAAGTATTGAACAGCTTCCTCTACTGTTTCGTTGTTCAATCGACCTTTAACTGATCTCTTAAGCAATCTGCGCAATTCTACCTCAACCATCTCGCGAGAGGCTATTTTTTCGTAATCCTTCACCGTTGGATGAAGAAGAGGTGCAAATGCCTCCATAAAGGTATAAACAAATGTGGATGAAAGCTCTTCTTTTAAAAGCGAAATTATTCTTTCCAATTGCTCTATCGTTCGCGTATCCCCAATTGTCCAAGGAAGAACTGTTTCGGAAATCTCGCCTGCTCTCGTATGTACGCCTATTGCTAATGCATTTTTCACCGTCTGTCCCTTGCGATAGCTTTTCGCTTTCTTTTCAAGATTTCGTACTTCATTTAAAAGCCCTTGTAATGGGGCTTTCTCGTGGCCAATAACTAAACCAGCGGATGCTGTTGCCCCTTTTCCAAGCCCCTCCTCCTCACTACTGAAAGCAAAGCGCAAATCATTGGCAATCTTTAATGCATCCTGAACAGGCATAAAAGCCAATACATCGTCACCGCCGGCATAAACAAGCTGTGCTCGAACCTCTTTTTCGACAATCTTAGGAACAGCATCCATCGCGAATGTGGCCAGTTTTTTACTAACTTCGCTGTAGCTTTCCATACGCTCCCCCGAAAACAAGGAACCCATATTATCTCCGTCCATCATTAATATCGCATAATAGCTCTGATTCGCACTTGTCAATTCCGTCACAGAATTAAAGCCGCGAAACCCCTTTGAAAAATTATAGAAAAACTTAAAATAGTCGCGGGCCAAACGTTTGCCGGTGCATATGCCACATAAAAACTCGTTGTCTCTGATTCTTTGCACCTTTTCTCCCTTAAATCTCCGATCGCGCTTATCCCATGTCCGCGCTAATTTTCGCTTCATATCGCCATAGCGATCTTTCTCGCTAATATGTTTCGCACATAAGGCATCTCGTTCATGGCAAACACTGCATGTAAGGCCAAGCTGTTCAACTTGGGGATATTGTTTATCGTTTTTTAATGCGCCTAAACGGCTTTCAAGCTTTTCTCTTACTAATTTAAAGTTATCTTCATCCGCAAATGGCTCTATTACCCAATACATTTCAAGCAAGGCATCAATTTGCTCCTCAGTGGCTTTTAGTAGATAAGAACGTTTTTCATCTGGTAAACTAGCAAATAATGTTTTAATCGCAAAGCCGCAAACATCAAGAAATGCTTCTTTTATTTCCTTTTCGGTTTCTTGTAAATGTTCAATAACTTTGTTCATGTCTCCTTCGATTATCGCTGTAAAACGATTAGGCAATGAAGCGATGTGAAGGGTATCATGATTAGGATTATCAATTTCCTCACGGGACAATACGGGAAAAACGAGTTGAAATGTTGGAGCATTTTTATATAAATTTCTAAGTGCTTCACGAATTAAGTGGGAAAGTAAATAGCTTCCACTCCAAAAATCTTCAATTTTCCGAGCGGAAGAGATAAAGGACTGTACAGGTCCGACTGTAAACAATACAAGATATCGCTTCGTCATAACTTCACCCCAAGTCTACGTAAAAATTGATCCCTTTCCCGTGCATAGACGGCTTTGTCGCGAATATTACTTCCATTCGTGTGCAGCTCCGTAATAATAGGATAATAGAGGGATCCTATTTGTCGAATTGTGCACCATAACGGTGAAGCCCAGCGTGGTTTTGCTGATCCTAATGTTCCTGGCGGGTTCACCTCGTGGGATGCAACTCCAAAATTAGTTAGGATTTTTCTAATGGAGCTATCACCTGACCCGATATAAACAGCCCCTAATACTGGATGAGCTACTCGAACTGAGGATTTTCTTTTTACTAAACATGGCCCGGCTTCGTTCCAACTAAATTCATTCTCAAAACCTAGTCCTGTCAGGGATTTCTTTAATGATTCTGCAAAATCCGACACTGTGCCCCATTGATGATTCTCCCATTGACACGCTCCATACCCCCGGCGGGACCTTTGCCCCATTCCGGTAAGGTGAAGTATATAATTCATGTATTTTTCATATAGTTCGAGCTTTCTCTCATTGACCTTCATTACGTGCATATGGATGTCAATTCTCTCATTTTCCGGAATGACCGATGATTTAACGTGCGTTTGCTTCGGATCATTTCTATCTCCGGTTCGGTGCGGCAATAAATTCTCTTGTTTCTCCCCTTTTACTTGTTGAATTAACGAAAAAGACACTGGTGATTTTCTCATATTATCTGTTTCCGTCCCGCCAAAGAGCAGGACCTCTTCGGATAAAAGATTTTTATTATTTGGTTCGAGCTGCAAAGAACGCCACCAATACCTGAGAATTCCTTTCATTGAGGCAGTCCGAAATTCAGCTGCTCCCCGTGGATATGCCCCATGCATTGCCATTGGAGAAACAATCGTCAATGAATAGTTTCTTTTTGCAATGGCGGTTTTCCCTTCCAACATATTTTCCTGCATTCTTCTTCCTCCCCTCTATACTTGCTGTCTAGTCAGTTCTAGCATTTTCTCAAAGAACGGTCTTAGCTCTTTGACACCTTTTTTTAAACTAGGCAGAAATATTTCCGCCTTTCGAGCATCAGAATTTGTACCTGCATGATTAATATCATTTCGGTAGTCTGACAGACTATCGAAAGGCTTCAGCTGCTCACGGTAAGGCTTGAGAAAGGCTAATATTTCTCTAACAAGCGGTTTCTCCTTTTCCTTCACCGTCCATCTTTTCTCAGGAAGGTTCCGCATTAAAATTTTGATTGCCGGATTAATGCATTTTCTTTTCTCTCGTTCTGTCGGGTCAATTTGGAGGGCATAGCAAATAGCTGTTACACAACTTTCTTGCAATAGCGTAATGCCCGGCTGAATTAGGCGATGCTCTACACACCATTCAGCCGCAAGCAGCCCATTCATTATTTTATCGTCGCCGAAATTTTCATATTTTGATTCTATTTCCGTTAATAGTGGTACAAGCGGCTTAATTTTATTAGATTTGGCACCTCTTACCGTCTCAATCTGCTGCTTTAATTTATTAATTTCATCCGTAAGCACGAGGCTTCGACATGTCTGGAATGACTGCCCAACGATATCTAACTGTTTTGTCAATCCATTAAGCGCTGCTGTAGTTACCTTCTCTTCTTTCGATATGGATTGATCACGGAATACATTTCCCGTCTCATCATTTGTAAATTGTTTTATCAAGGAGGCATCACCGGTTCTAATAAATTGATCGACTCCGTTTGTCCAGTCAAGCAGCGTAAGCATGCTGGTTACATCTATAATAGGTGCCAGTTTTTCCGGTTGATTCCGATCAAAAAGTCCATACATGAGTTTATTAATCTTGGCCTTTTTTACTAAGCGGGCATAATTTAATACTATGAGTGACACAAGTGGGATGGAACGGAAGCTATGTGTCATATCAAAGTAAATTTCGTCCCCCTCCTTAATTTGCGAGAGGATAATATCAAACAAATTCCAGTTGGCTTCTTCATCCTGGGAGCTGCTAATATCAACGAGTTTGACTTTTGCCCCGGGAGTAATTCTTGCAAAAGCTTTTTCTAGTCCTTCTAGCCACTCTCCCTTTTTATTTAGATGTTCCGCCCAGTTTTGCGCTTTTGCTTCCTTTGTAGCAAAAACAATAATTTCCAAAGGTCCTTCTGTTAACGTATGTTCATAAATAGCAGTCTGGATAAATCGGGTAAACGTTGATTTTTTTCCTTCATATGTGTAATAGCAAGACTCATAGTCTCCCATTCCAAGAAAGGAGAACAATACTTTCCTCATCCCATTATTCAACCCCTAATCAAAATTTTTTCCGTTTCGTCTACGAACTTTCTTCCTACTTTATATATTCCGATTCCTATAGCCGCTTCACGCATATATTTATCATGGTCAAGCCAAAGATGATTGGCAGTTAATACATCTGTTGCCTGATCGTATTGATAAGCTAATCGAAAGGCAGTTTGTCCGTTGCTTGCTCCTTTATACAAATGATACAAAACCTTTTTAGGGTCTATTTTTTCAAATTCCTTTTCATGCATTAGGTCATTATTTAAACTATTTTCATATTTAAGCTTTTTAATTAGTTCCCGCAGCTGCTGTGCGATAAAAATAGACTGATGTTTATTTTCGATGGCAAAACGTTGGACTTGTTCAGAAAGGATATATTTAGTCCCAAATAAATGGTCATACTTTGAACGTTCAAACAAAAACTCCCCGAACGGGCTTAACGCAACAAAGTGTTCTTCCAACGAAAAGAGTGCTGTATGTTTTTGGATCAACTGTTGTTCCTCATACGTTAATGAGCCCAATTCCATTAAGTCAAGCTGACATTTTCGCAGTAATTGACTATTTTCACCCACAAAGTCTTCATCGATATCTAATGGCATTGGCGGTAATTCAATAAGAATTTGATGATCTTCATGTAAATAAGCCGTCGGATAATGCAAAAATGACCCGATCAAATATCCGAGCGATGTTATAACTTTGTATCCGCCAATTGGGGCGAAGCAGGTTGTGGCCGGTTCACCTTCGGTTAACGCATCAGCTAGTACACGCAAAACACCGGCAGCTTGATGTTTCAGATCCTTAGAATTTGAAACAGACATTTCGATATAAAGCACTTTGACATTTGCTCTTATCTTCTCTTCAAAAATATACCGCAGCATGCGTTCGCAAATGATACCCCCGAAGGTTTTTGTTACAATTAGTACAATCGTCATGTTCTCTGCACATTTTTTTATTCTTTATTAAGGTATGAATCATCGAATACTCGGCACTAACTGCATGAGGATTTTTTTCAATCTCATACATATATGTTTTAGCCTGCTCGAAATACTGCTCCATTTCCTTCGTCATTTCTTCCGTTATCCTTGTCGTCTGAAGCGATGTTGTTAATATACCAGCTGTCCTATTCCCGGTTTTATTTGAAAATAAATTATTACCGGTAAATAAAGAGATCCCACATGTCATAACAACCGTATGATACATAGCTCCACTCCCAATTAAATTGATAATTTATCTAAATGATGAGCATTATTGACACAACGAATAATTATTTGGTTATTCTTCATAATAAAATGATGAATGGACGTATCTTCTGAATCTACACGGAAATCATGACTTAACGGCAAATTCATTACTTCTTTTAAAATAACGTTAATTGCACGTCCATGCGTAACTAAACAAACTGTTTTACATTGATGCCGATGAACAAGCTCATAAAATAATTCAACGACGCGCCGATTAAATTCGATGTTAGACTCGCCATCAAATGTCCTATCAAAAATTACTTGTTTCGAAGGCAGTGGATATAAAATTTCAGCTTCGCTTTTTGTTAAACCACCAGGTTTACCATAATTCATCGCTCGTAAATCATCTAATATTATCGGCTGCAAGCCCAATTCCCTACTTATATGTTCTGCTGTTTGTTTAGCCCTGCTTAATGAACTGGCATATAATATATCGATTTCAGGATGTTCATTTTTTAGATGTTCAGCTACTAATTCAGATTGCTTATGACCCATTTCGGTCAATTCAAAGTCTGCCCATCCTTCAATCCTTTGTTCTTCTTCCCCAACATGCTGCCCATGTCGAACTAGGATAAATTCTACGCTTCCCTCATCCTGATTCGACATAAACGGCTGATAGCGCTGGTATAATTCCACCATTACCGCGTTTAGCTCTAGCTCATTTTTGGCAGTTGTATGGATGGAAAATTTCCATGTCTTTTGATCTTGTCCATACGTACCTTCAATTGCACTGTTATGTATATTCAGTATTTGAAAGACTAGCGGTCCTGTTATATCATCTTTCATTCCTGTTATTTCAACTTTTTTCACATAACTCAAAGATTGAATGCTTTCTAGAATTGTTTGTAAGCTTAATGGTATATGGTCTAAATATTCAATCAATTCAACTGACACATTCCCCTTATTTTCCGTAGGGAGATAGAGTTTTCCTTCGTCCTTAAACCGATCCCAAAGCACCTCATGTAAAAGCAGACCAACTGAGGATAAACGAAGCTGTCCTCCTGAACGTTCAATTAACCCTTTTAAAGGCTCGAGATCAACGTTATCCGGCAATAATTTTGATGATAGAATCCCTAAATTATGTAACTCCTGAAACAAGCTAAAGTTTTTCAACCAAAGCTTATAATCCAAAGAAACCGGCAGTACAGGGAGTTGCACAACTGAAGAGAAACCTTCAAATTGATAGTAGACAGGAATTTTCAATACTTGTCCAATTAATCCCGCAAACGAAATTTGCGCTTTATAGCCGCCTGTAGCATTGATGATGCATGCAGATTCGCGTTCCGGAACACTCTTAATAATTTGCACAATTACTTTTACGAGATTCCTTAACCCCTCTTCTTTAAAAAACTCTGGTTTCTCACCGTTTAAGTGTTCAATTGTAATTGTATGAACGCGATGAAAAAGAGAAATAAAATACGCTTTTAAAATTTCATTTATCTTTTTCCCCTCTTTAGTGTCTGAACATAGTAAATATAGATTTTGTTGTTCATTTAATAGTTGTTCATCTATTATAGATAGAATAGAGGATATCTCCGCACTAATTTTCCCAGGGTCCTCTAGCTTGTCTAATTTACTAGCTATCTCTTGAGCGGGCAATTCCCAATCTATTTGACTTCTTTTAAGGCTGCCTATAAGTGACGTTCCTACTGTGGCAATCACAGTGTTTTTAATCATACCCTATCCTCCATAATAAGTTATTAGCTTTAGCCTAAATACATGTATGCTTTCAGATATTAAAACATACATATATAAGAAAATTCTACTATATTTTCAGATTTAAAGGAAATATTTAGTGGGTAATCTATCCTAAATAACTTTACTTCCAAATTTTTATTTTTCCAAATCCCATTGATGTACTCTTCCCAATATGGATGAGTTCAGCAAATTTTAAGAGGTGATAGGTTTCACGAGTACCCTCGTATTTTTGTAATCCGATCAATCCATCTAACCGCATTTTTTGACTTTTCCTATTTGAATAACGTTCAATGCTAGCCGCTTGCAAAAAATCATATACTTTATTTGCAACCACATCTTGTTCCGCTCTAATATTCACGTAAAGTTCTGGATAATAATGGCTTGCAATTTGATTGACTCTGCTCGTTATACTTTTCATAATAATCGAATATGTAAGTGTTTTTTGAAGCCTACCTTGATGAGTAATTCGTGCTGGCGTTATAAATTCAATAATAACCTCATTACGTTCCTCTAATTCAAGTTGTTTTGCGGGTATTTTTTTGCACTCTATATTTCCATCAATATATATAGATGATGTTATTTGTTCATCATTATAGGCTTCAACTTTCTTCAATTTCGCCGCAAGCCTAGACGCTCCCAATCCAATTTGCCCCATTTTCTCAAAGCATTGACACAATTCCGGGGTCATATCGTTTAGAAAGCTAATGGTTATGAGTTCAAAAGAGATGCGGTCCCCTGCTTTCCATTCCGTTCGGTAATCATTGCATCGCATTACAAACGGGTGCGGCGCAAATCCACCTTGAAGATTTGGCGATTCAAAAATCTGTTTATACATGCAGCCCTTCCCATATAAACACTCCGAATTTCCGCCCTCCGCACAAGAAGGGCAGGCTGTCTCCCGTAACGCATGCCCCATTAATCCCCTAAAGGTAGACCCTTTAAAAGATGGCAGAACCCCATCTTCTAATAATTCGTAAGTCACAATAATATGTCCGATTGACATTCTCTGGATTAAATCATATATTTCCATTTCTTCGGCTCCCTTTAGATAAATCTTATCCCATTACTGTAACTATTCCATTTTGGGAAGAGAAATAAATTATTGAATGCAGTTATATACTTGCTAATCATTTTACGAGATCGCTCGTTAAATTCACTATTAAAAAAGACAGAGGATCTCCTCTGTCTTTTTCTTTGCTATTCAATTTAAAGTTACAAACAAATACTGACGACTACCAAGTCAACGAAACTGACCAGTTTCAATCCCCTCATGACGGGGAGTACGTTGCAACGCTGCCTATTTTAAACCCTTGTGGCTCTAAGGCTGATGATGCGTAAATCGCGAACCTCTATAAAAAGGTAATAAACAAAGCAACTTATTTATTTATTTTCCGTTTCCATTGTACCAAATCCCTTGATAAATGGAAAGTTTTTCATTTTGCGAACCGAAACGATATAATGCGGTTAGCGCCTTTAAGTGAGTATTCGAGATTAGACATGACTATCTTTTGTAAGGAAAATTGATCATCACCATTCATAATGCCACCCGTATGTCTAAATGTATGCGGTGATACCTTGTTATTTGATATACCACTCATTTCCCCTAATTCAGTTAGACTTCTTCTCCATGTATTACTAAGAATATCCCTAGAATCCTTATTACAAAAATTCCCGTGCATGAGATTCGTTTATCAACAGCATAAACGAATCACGCAAATGGATTTTCTAGCTTATCTGTTTCAAAGGAATCTGGAAGTAGTATAGGATTAATTCCTAGATATATATAATGAACAAAAAAGCATAAATTTCACGAAGCTTTACGCTTTTTTGTCCGATATCAAAACGAACTTAACGCTTTTTCTTCCCAAAAAACATTCTTCGAATTTTAGCGCCGTAATTATTGGCATCTTCCTCTACCGGTTGGCGCTCATATTCATCAAATCGATCCTCACTAAATTGGATATAACGGCTACGCCCAAAAAGATCTTTGCCAAGATTATAAGACCAATCCTTCACAGGCTCTAAATTTGGATTGGCTAACCACGAGTGCACATTATTTTCCACTCTTGAACGAAACATTTTAAACCGCTGCGTCCGATCCCAATCCTCCTTCATCTCATGTTGCTTGGCATGCTTCAGTTCATGCCCAAGCGTGTCCACTGTTTCCTGGACATCGTTTTCAAGGAAAAATCGGTTAATGGAAACAGTATTATTTGCTTTCCTATAACACCCGTAGCTAGCCTCAACTGCTGTCGGCTCTTTATAATAATAGTCAATCGTCGGCGGATTTTTTAAGTTTAATAGCTCTGTTGCAATATACTCGCCAACATGTTCAATCGCTGCCTCTTTTTCCTCCAACGTCTTATCAGCCCATTTGGCCTCATCTACCTGCTCTCTCGCCGCCTCTAAGCGCTGCTCCTTTGCCTCAATGATTTCATCCCAGAGCGACATCGAAGAACCAGAATCAATCCATTTATTAAAGGCTTCTTGTTCCGTAAGGTTGTCAGACTCGGTGCGGTCCCCCGTCTTTTCTAGTTTTTGATCCATAAATTCGTCAAACTCAGCCTTTGCCTCTGGCTTCCCTTCGTCTCGTTCCATGAACTTGTCAAACTCGTTCTTTGCTTCAATCTTTTCTTCGTCTTGTCCCATGTATTCATCAAGCTCAGACTTCATTTCTCGTTCTATAAGCTGGTCATGCTTAGGACTTTCGTCAAGTACATCAGTAGCTTGTTCGACACGCTGGTCCGATTCAGGCATTGCTTCGATTGGAGCTTCGCTGTCAGCTGATTCAGACTCCTTCTGGAGTTCCTCATAGAACTTCCTGCTTGCCAGCCCGTGAGCAGCGCATTCCTCGGCGATTTCAGCATTGACTAGTCCTAAAACAGACGGGTGCACATACATTTCATTTTTTTCCTTGTTATATTCACCCATGACAAGTTGGTCGCCTTTGACGACATCCCCGTTATTTGGAGCCTCAAACACCAAACGCGGAGGATCCTCTAGTTCATTTTCAGCTGCTTTTCTGAACGCACGCTGCATTAGCTCTTTTCTCTCTTCAAATGAGGAATCCTTCCAGTCTTTCACTTCTGCTTCAGCCTCCGTGATAGAAGTGGCAAGCTTTTCACGATAATCTTGTTGCAATCCTTCGAACTGTCTGTTTTTTCGGTTCACATCGGAAAACTCTACCTCTTCAGCAATTTCCGTCTGCTGATGAAGCCGCTCCAACTGCTCCTGCGCAAATGCCTCGGCATCTTCTTTAAAACCGTTTTTGCGGTACTCATTGAGAGCAATTGTCATACCCTCCTGATAAAAGGAAGCATCCCATTCCGCTGCTCTGTCATCACATGGC
Organism: Bacillus sp. DTU_2020_1000418_1_SI_GHA_SEK_038; assembly: GCF_032341175.1. Lineage (NCBI taxonomy): Bacteria > Bacillati > Bacillota > Bacilli > Caryophanales > Bacillaceae > Bacillus > Bacillus sp. DTU_2020_1000418_1_SI_GHA_SEK_038. Next base: position 2,174,309 of record NZ_CP135435.1, read on the forward strand.
TCGCCGCGATACTTTTTACCCATTTCTTGATGCATATATGCTTTATACGTTTCTCGCGATAACGACGAGATCACTTTGTCAAAATCATCGAAGTGCTCTTCGTTTAATTCGATTTGGTTTAAACCTTGATGGTAGCTGCTGTCATACTTTTCGGTATGAACATTGGTATAAAATCGGATGTCTTTGCATTCCTTATCAATGCCTAACTGCTCGTGCAATTCTTGATGATATTTATTTAATTGCTCGCGTTTTTCTTCCAAACTAGCCTCGTTCCAACTATTTCCATTTAACTGGAAGGATTCACCTTCTGTCTGATTAACACTGGATTCTTCCCATTTTTCATGACGTTGTTCGGAGTCAAAGTCGCTTTCATGAAAACCGTCTATTTGCTTTTCTTCATTGCGCTTCTGACGCTCGAGCGGTTCCACTGAATCAAGATCCTTTTCTTTCAACCGTTCTCTACTTTCAAAACTGTCATCGTCCTCATCTTCCAGCCCATCGTCATTGTTTTCCTGCTCATGCTCGTTTTTCTTCTTCTCGAGAGCTGCTTCACCCGCGATCTCCAGCATCTCTGAAGCATGAACACCACCCGGGCCACCTGCCGCTAATGACAGATACTCCACGCTTTTTTTAACATCCTCAACCGTTATTTCTCCTTTTTCTTTTGAATCAGATCGTCCCTTATTATTGAGGAAATCATCTTCATTAAAGCCGTCGCTTTCATTTTCTACTTCCCTATTAAAAAAATCAGACTCGTTAAAGCCATCGTTTTCTTGCAAAAAATCTCTTTCATCAAAACTGTCTTTTGACTCAAAGCTTTTGTCTTCACGCTGCTCAGTTTTTTTTGCTTCATTACTCCCAGATTCAAAATAATCTCGTTCCAATGATCCAACACCGCCATTCATTTTAGATTAATTATTTTCCCAGATATTGAGCCATGAGTTTTTGCCTCGAACTCCTTGGTAATTTTGTTAGCTCTAATAACCCACTCAAACAACAGCGCTTTTGATTGAAGGTGAGCGAGGGAACATAACCATTTTTTTGTAGTAACTCAAAATATCTTTCCAAGTAAGCAGCAGATTCTATTTGGAGCGGCAATTTTTCCGCAAGTGTGACATGCCAGCCTTTTTCTAAGGTAATCGCCTTTATTTTTTCATCCAATTCTTTATGCTGACAAGGACCTTGGCAATACGGGCAGCCGCCAGCTTCCCCTGTGAGCTGCTCCCAATCAAGAACTTCCCGCTTCACGGTTTCACGCATTTCAGTAATCACTTGGTCACGATATTTTCGAGCCTCTCCTCTGACTTCGTCAACAAGTGGCATCTTCACAAGCTTTGGCCGAGCATCCCCTTCTGCGTAAACTGCAGCATAGCCGCGTTTTAATGTACTTATATAATCAATTTGTTCCTCATTCATATTCATCGATTGCCCAATTAACTCACGGTCTTCCTTCATAACAATGCGGTGAACAATTTTAAGATTGGTATTTTTCAGCGTATCGGGAGCCAGCTTTGTCGGTACTTGATCGGCAATCAGGAACCCTTGACCATAGCTACGTATTTCCGCGAGCAGGTTCGTGAAAAACTCAACGGCCTTGGCACGCGGATTGGCTCCTTCTCCCCCTTTAGAGACATTGGCTAAAAGACGGTGCGCTTCCTCAATCACAATCAAATGCTCAAACTCTTTTTTGCTGACATTCTCTTCTTTTAATTTCTGTTTGCGATATTCATATAATTGGACTAGTAGAATCCCCATCACAAACGCTTTAACGTCATCATCGCCGATGTCCTCCAATTCCATCACAACAGGGCGGGATAGAAGCTTTTCCATTGAGACCGATTTCGCCGTATTCATCATCGCTCCCTTGCCGCCGACTTTTAAGGAAGTAACACGGGCTTTTAAGGCCGCAGTGATATCTGACTTCATCCGCTGATCATAGCCAAGCTCGGTGACAATATCATCGATAGTGTGAAGAAGGTCATCGAGGGTTGGATATTTATCAATGCCTAATACATTTTCATTCTTTAAAATGTCCCAACCAAGATTTTCATAGATACGATAAACCGCAGTCTCTAACACAAATGGCATCGGCGGAACAAGTTCAAAACTCGCTTTAAACGTCGACAGTAAGTAATCGATATGCGTTTGTAACGGAACGTCGCCAACTTTTTCAAACGGATTGATTCGAAACGGAACAGAATCCTTGTCCTCCGCTCCAAGCGTAAAGACGAGAAGCTCGTCTGCAAAGCCAGGAACATTGGCTAACTCCCAATATTCTCTTTTCGCTGATTCAATGACAAGAAACGGCTTTTTATGATCATTCCATAACCTCATCAACAAACTTTTTGAGGTGTTGGATTTCCCTCCTCCCGTCATTCCAACTATCAGTCCATGACGATTGAAATCGCTTGTTGGAACTGAATATCTATTTTGTTCCAATTCTTCATTCCCTTTTACGATATTCCCTAAGACGAAATCTCCGTTTTCCCTTCTTTCAGCAACTTCAAACTCTACATAGGGATTGACAAAATACCCCGGCATTTCTTTACGTGGGATTTGACTAAACGTAGCTAAATCCTCACTGGATACGAGCGTTTGATAGCGGTATATAAACGACTGTATTGGTGTCTCGTTCCCTGGGCGCATCCATTGTCCAAGTGGATGGAATTCTAGCTCATTAAACGGCAATTGATTCGCCATCAAGGGAAACGTGCTTATAGTTTCATGCATATTCGTTGCATGAAGGGCACGGACCTTTTCAGGTCTAGATTTATCACCCAAATAGGTTGAAATCAATAAATTGCGGAGCTTTTGCGCCGTTTCCGACTTTGCTGCTAAGAAATAACCACTCATTCTCCACATCCCTTTGGCACGACCCGTTTCTAATCTTTGTTCGACCATTTCCAGATTCTCTAAGTAGCGTTGGTTTATAAATCTCGTACGTTCTGAAGACTCGTCTCCGAACGCACCTCCGCTACTTGTGGATACTTTTAATGTCTGACTCACCAACTCCATTTCATCTAATAGCCGTTCATGTGTGCGGTCAATAAGGAGTGAGTGTATTCCTTTCGCAACAACGATATACGCCCAATCCTCGCCAAGTAAGCCAGTACAAAGTCTTTCGATCTGGAGGATTTCGTTCTCGCCAGACGTTTTATTTGTCGGGTAGCCCATAAAAGTTCCACCAAACTGACTTCGCTCACTCGTCACTTTTTTCATTTGCTGATTACTAATCTCCGTTAAATGTATATAAGGATATACCGATTTTAAAGAGCTTTTTAAGGCTTCCTTCCAATGAACCGTCATCCCGATATAGACGCTAATGTCAGTCCGACTTCCTACTAACGCATAGACGAAAGTCGTATGCATACTATGCAATCCGCTTAATATATCCATAAAAATCGAATCATAGTTCAGGTTCTCTTCACGATCCCAGAAGTTGGCTAACCCTTTGATTTGAAAAAAGCAAAGCTCCCCTGTTTCCTCGATTTCCACCTCGGAGATCGCTGATTCTCGGTCTAAAAAACTGCGACTTAAGGCCTGATACTTCCGATTAATTTGTTCTTTCTTCAGTTCAATTCGCATTGTATACTCCTTTTTAATTAATAAAAAAGGATTGGATCAAAAATCAATCTTCCCCATTGATTTTGACTAACAATCCTACTTTTTTCTAGCTATTTAAAAAACTTTCGAATCAACATCCAGAAGACAAATCCAATGATGATCAGTGGAAAAATCGCCGATAAAACTGAAACTACAAAATTCGTAATCCCTGCTGATAAACTTTGTAATAGAGTGCTTAAATCAACAAAAAGGATGAAATAAAGCAGAAAAATCGCAATCAAGCCTGTAATAACGCGAACAGCTAAACTCGACAAGGTTTTATTGACTGCCACTGAGCTGTTGCTGCCGAGATTTTCAATCTGTTTCGCAACAATCGTATTATGCCTATCTTGCGTCCCATAGACCCGAATATAAGAATGATCCTGGAAACGACCACGAATGACTTTTCCATAAAGAATGACACTATGAATGTCCCCTTTAGGGTCATCGACATCAAAAGTACAAATATTGCCATCACGAACAAAATGGCAGCCTTTTCTCAGTGATAAAAACCACTGCTTTACCGGATTTGTTTTAATGATATCCTCATGAAAATTACGTACCGTTCCCTCGACATATGCGTTGCCTGGTTTCACTTGAATGGAAGCCTGTGCTGAACTAGTTTGAGGGGCTGTTGCTGCAAATTGCGATGCTTGATACGGAGCTTGAGCATTTGCTTGCGTTTCAGAAGCATCATGAGTTTGCTGGGGTGGGGTTGAAATTACCTTTCGCACTGGGGTTAATGCTGCTCCATCAATCGGACAATTTAGATTCGAATCATCCCAAGTTTGATCACAAATCGCACATCTTTTCGCCATCCTATCCCTCCTAATCTAGCAGGAGGCATCAGCGAGAAACTGACACATCCTACGTAAGTGATATAACCCTAATGAACTTTTTGCTTAACTCCCTTTCGTTAGACGAGAACAGAACGTGGGCCTTTGCGGCGCGGATATTGTTCCTGATCAATAGATGTATCATCAAACGGCTTACCAGCTGGGACAGCGCGCTCACGGCCCCAAGCACGGATATGATCAATTTGTTCCGGACTTGTTTGTGAGAGAGGAACCACATTCTCAAAGAAACTGATAAACGTCTGATCAGTGATCGATTCATCACCATGTACGACCGCTTGCTTCACGACATCACGAACTGCCGCCTCTAAATCAGCACCAGCAAATCCATCCGAAAGACGAACTAATTTTTCTAATAAACTTGGACTCACTTCCCGCTTTAGACCTTTATTTATATAGATTTTGATAATTTCTTCCCGTTCTTTCGATGTTGGCAAATCAACGAAAAATAACTCATCAAAACGTCCGCGTCGCAGCAGCTCAGGAGGTAACTTCGAGACATCGTTGGCTGTCGCAACGACAAAAACTCGGGCAAGGCTTTCTTGAAGCCAATATAAAAACTGTCCTACCAATCTAGTTGAAGTTCCACCGTCGCCACCACCTGTAGCCCCAGCCAAACCTTTTTCAATCTCATCAATCCAAAGCACACACGGAGCCACATGGTTAGCTGTTGAGAGTGCTTCCTTTAATCTTGATTCACTTTGCCCTAAATATTGGCCATGAATCGTTGACAAATCCAGGCGGTACAGAGGCAGATTCCATTGCGAAGCAATCGCCTTGGCAGATAATGACTTGCCACAGCCGGGAACCCCTACTAAGAGAATCCCTCGTGGAGGACGAATGCCGCGATCGCGCAAATCAGCGGTGAGCAACTTTTCATTGGCATCAAGCCAACGCTTCATTCCTTCAAGGCCGCCGACCTGGTAATCCTGACGAACCTGGACACGTTCAATTCCTGATATATCAGCAAAGATCCGGTCTTTCGCATGCATTAGCTCTTTGAGATCATCATTTTTAATTGCGCCATTCGCTAGTAAGGTGGCAATTACATTTTCCGCTTCAATCTGACTGATACCTGCTAAAATCGCCGCAGACTGCTTTTCCTCCTCTTCGCCCCATTCAATCGGGATTTCCCCACGATAGGGAGAAATTTGCCCCTGGATGATCTTTAACATTTCATCCTCATTTGGCGGTGCTAACGTAATTGACATCCCAAGACGCTGCAACTGTCCCCAAACAGGCTTGTTCGTGATGATAATAATACTTCCGCCTGTATCTGTTGCCATCATTGCTAAATCTTGGAATTGTCTAGCCGTAGGAGTGTCATCTTCAATATCTTGAACTTCAGTAAATATGAATGTGATGTTTTGTTGCTGTGCAATTTTCTGATTAGCAAAATCCAGCCCCCCCATCACCGAGCGATCATCATTGACAAGACGGTTGGAAAGAATATCTCTCGTCCCTTGTGAAATTGTATGAAAAAAGACCGGTATTGAGAGCTGATGAGCAATTTGACCAGCAATTTCTAAAGCTCTTGCCCGCTCCGATGTTCGAATCGAAATAAAGGGAATTCTTGCTTTCAAATATCTTTCCAATGTACTTAAACAGCTTTTTAAATCGTTCATGGTAAAATAACCCTTCTTTTCCTAGATTTTTGTTCCAATTTCGGAGCGGTACCAGTGGCATCGGAAATTGGAATTGCGTGAGGCGTAGAACCAAAAACATTCTCAACTTGATCAAATTGAGTAATTGGATTATTTCTAATCAGGCTGCGCATGCGTCCCGTTCGGTCAGTCACTGCACTATCCTCAAGCGACTGTTGAGTTGACTTGGCATAGTCATGCAAAAGATTCCACATCGTTTCTCTCACTTGTTCTGGAAAAGCGGGCAAATGAGCAACCCGCTTTAAGACTGCTAATCGCTTACGGGCAGATAAAATGGCTTTCACTAATGCTGTTTCATTCCCGTTACATGTATTTATTTCTCTTTGAAGCTGATCACTCGACCTTCGTAACCGATGATCAATCGTTTCATAGAGTTGCTGTGTCAGACGCTCGGCAACCCCTTTCGTCCATTCAATCTGCCCTTGCTCCATTAATAAAATTGTTTCTTCATCCTTCGTTCCTGCTTTAAATTGCTCAAAACAGTTCACCCATTCTGCATAGGTTTCCAGCTTATTCATAGTAATTTCGTGCTCCTTCTTTTCACCAAATTTGCCGGAGGCGTTAAATCCCACTCCGGAAATTGTGTAGCAAGCGCACTGTTTATTGTTTCTTTTTCAACCTCTTCGAGCATTCTTTGAAAAGGGCCTGCTTCCCCTTTCTTTGACTTATTTCTATTTAATAAGCCCGATTGATTTTCTTGATTACTCATTTGCTTTCTCCCCCTTAGTTCACAACGGCACGTGCGTTATCAAAACTTGAAAATGAATACTGCTCTGGAGTGATCGTTTCTAATAAATCTGTCACCAACTGTGCATTTTGATCCTCTTTATCATACTCTTTTCTCCAGTCAACCGTTTCAGCCAATGTTGCCCGCAACACTTGTGTACAATGCTTTAAAAGCGTATCAAACTCATCTGCAACTTGTTCTTTTCTTTTTACAAGATTTTTCTTTTCATAAAAGAAGTATCCAATTCCTGCAAGCGCAAATAAGAAGAGAAATGGAGTACTAAATCCCATGAGTGCAAATAAAATTCCACCAGCCAGTGCAGCCCAATGCTTGAACGTCAGCTTAACATTTTCAATTGCCTTTACCTTTCTGTTTTCGATATGACTTTTCAGTGACTGAACTAATTCCGATTCATTAGACCCATTTCGCGTAGATCCTTTCCATTGGTCAATCTCGAAATCAATATCTATCGGAACCTCTGCACGGTTTTCAGCAGTGATATCATCATGAGCATGTTTGACCCACTCTTTTGAAAGCGCAATGGATAGCTTTTGGGTAGCAAGCGAGGCATTCGAAACATCCGGATGCATTGCAAAATTCGTTAATAGTGTCGTAAAAGATACGCGTTCTTCAAGCGTCTTCTCATTATCAAACAGGACTTCCGCCCTTTTACGGTCTCCACCTTCTTGAATCACCAATGATAATTGACGTTCATCCCGGCGAAGCGGGAGTTCCTCATCATCAAATTTAGAAACCAACGTATCAAGCAAAGCATCTACTGCGTAAGCAATATTTTTAGCTGGAATGACTTCCTTCATAAAAATATCATTAAAATACTCATGAATGATTTTGTGAAGCTTGGCTCCTTTCAAACTTTCTTCAAGCCCTGGCCACGTCGAACTATATTCTTTCAAGTATGGATAAACATGAGCCTCCAACTCTTTCACCTTGGACTCTAGTGCCGTTTTCCATTGAACATGCTGCTCTTCTACGAAGCCCACTTTTTGAGATAATTCCTCGATCCATCCCTCAATCTGTTTCCCACTTTTGATGCGAGCATCTGGTCCAAAAATCCCATTCGCAAAACCATCAATTAATATTACAATTTCTCTCTCTAGATTATGTGGATCTTGCAGGCCAAAATAACGATCAAGCCATTCTCTGCTCGCTTTATACCTTGCACCCCTGCGGGCAACAAGAGCAAAGAATAACGACGTTTTCTCATCATCTCTTCGTAAGCCTTCTAGTAAGGCTTTATCCGCTAATTCCTTATTCCCATTCAGCCAAGCAGATAGGGCAATTAAACAAGGGGCCAACCAGTAACGCGGCGCTGCTAGCATCTGCTCCTCGCTTGAATTTTCAATTGTTTCTTTCCTCACAAGGCTGGCATCAACAGCCTGAAGTATTCCAGTAACCCGGCGGCGAACATCGCCGTAATGACCAAAATTGGTTTCCAGTTCCTGACGTACCTTTACAATTCTTGTTTCTGCCAGTTGAATATTTTTTTCTAGCTGGTCTTTACGAACATACTCATGAAACTCCTGAATTAAAGCATGTAAGTCAGATTTTGTATCCAACACTTCTTGATTGACATGATCAACTTGATCGGATACATAATTGATATCATTTTGTAAGTTACGCAGATTCCCTTCAATTCGGCTTAAATCTGCTGTATGTATTATACGTTCTCCCATTTCTCTCACCCCTGAATGACAGCTACATCGCCGCTTTTCGTAACAGCTCGTAGAGTATCGTTATATACTTCAATAAACTCATAACTTGGATGCAAGGCTAACCCTCTTCCTCGATCAAGAATCGGAACAGCCTCTCCCTTTTTATAATGCTGGACAATGTCCAATTTAATATCTAGTGTATGTACTTCATACGGATTCCCTAAGTAACATTTAGCAATAATTCCGATTGGGTATTGATACGGATTTAATTCCGGAAATTCATTTTGAATTGCTTGCTTTAACTCGTCGATCTGTGCATGACTACATGTCACTCCCCCGGCATCAAGCTTCGTCAAGCTATTGACATAGGAAGGAGACCTTTTTTGCCGCAAACGTTTATCGAGTGCCAAACCAGTTAGCTCAACCGTTGTTCGAGAAATTTGTTGAGGTGTTACACTCAATTTTGTTTTTTGTTTCACATTTGTGTTAATAAGCGGTCGGCGCATTGTTTCATCCCCTTTAAACTCTTTATTGATGAAGAAAGACCCTTTCAGGTCTACTCTTTTGAAACAACCAGTTGGGCCATTTGAAGATCCTTCGGAATAGATATAATAAAGGTTCCTCGTTTTTCCCCCCAAGAAAATTCTTCATCAAAAGCCCTCTCTAGTTTTTCACTTTGGTAAAAATAAAGAAATCCGTCCCCATTCTCAACCTTATTTCGATAGATACTATCTATCGGGAGATAAGGCTCAAGAAAATGAACGAAATCTTCTGTAGATTCAAGCGGCTCCGTTGGATAAACATTGAGCTGAAAGGCCCTTTTTTCCCGAAACTCAAAAAAAGATGCCTCGAGTTTACTATTCTCAGTTTCAAAAGAATAGGCTATAAAGCCTTCATCCTTTGCGAATTTATCGAGCTGTTTATGTTTCTCTTGGAAAGTGAACAGCGAGTCACCTAACCCACCGTCTTCAGTTAGTATATTGGTAGCAGCATGCTCTTCAATTTGTGAACTATTGAAAAACATGAGCATAATGACCAGCGTAATTAGCCCAACTACTCCTTTCGTTGCTCGACCAAATCCAAAAACCATAATAGACAGTCCTGCCAACACAATCAAAATCAAGCAAATAATTTCTATCCATTCCTTCGTGAACCATAGCAAGTCCTCGACCAATAAACCACCCCTTACTAAAGATATGTATTCACTTAGAAACTGTAAGTAAATATTACTATATATAATATGAAAATAGAACCATTTATTCATAATTTTTCAAAAATAATAAAAATATGGGTAATTAAGCTTTTTTAGGCAGTGTTCAACATTGAACTATGAATGGGTTAACTGTAGGAATTCCCTTAAGTAGAGTTAACAAAGAAGTCAGGTGAGGAGGTGAGTCGATGCAAAAAATAACGTTCAATTTAAAACTTTTTTCTTATATTAAACGCAATGATGAATGGGTGGCATGATGTAATTATTCATATCTTCCGAAAAAATTTGTCTAGGCTGTTGAAAGTCAAAGACCGCATCAAGGTGGGCTTGTAGTTTCAAAATCCATGGTGCTCCTTTTAGCATCAATCTTTCCAATGGCACTACATGCAGATGTAGTCACAATAACCTCATCTTCACTTAACTTGTATCGAAAGTGATTTTCTCTTTTCACTATATTCCAATTCATGAGAAATGACGATTGTCCGAAATTCAATATGTGGGATCTAGTCATCTCCTTTTTACAATTTGATAAACTAATAGACCAGCAAAATTATAACAATTTTCTCTTTGAAGTGACTCCCTCGTCTCTCTATACCCTTATAAAACTAATACAATAATTAAAGAATACTGAGCATTAAGTAAAAAAGCATATCTGCATATGGTAGATACGCTACCGATAGTTTTTAAAGCTTCAGCTTTAAACCTTCATGCGTTGCTTTAAAACCTAACCGTTCATAAAACCTTAACGCATCTGGTCTTTTTTTATCAGTTGTCAGTTGTACTAAATGACAACCACGTGCTTCTGCACGTTGAATTGCCCATTTTATAAGTTCAGTACCTACACCCTTACCTCTTACAGAAGCTGATGTTCTCGCTCCTTCGATAGTAGCTCTCCATCCACCTTGATGTGTTATATAAGGCGTAAAAGTAATTTGTTGTACCCCAATCACTTCTTTACCGTCACAAGCCACTACTAACTCGTTATTAGGGTCAGATGTAATAGCCTCAAATGCTTTTATGTAATTATTGGGAAGTGGATGCTCATAACGTTCACGTTTACTTCCCAAATCATCATCACCAAGCATTGCAACAATACTGTCTAAACCTTTTTCAGTAGCCATTCTAAACCATATTTCTGTATTCAATCAAATCCCCCCTCTTGCAAAGAAGCCAAAAAACGCTTCTCTACTAAGAATTGCTCAAAAACCGAAACCAAAATCAATATGTATAGGGAGCATTGAAAGTTTCGTTCATATCAGTACATTTCTTCACAATTTTTTCTATACACTTTAACATAAATATCCAATTCCCTTTTAAGTATTATTTAACAATATGGCCCGATTGCTGAATAGATTGATTGGGCTTTTTTAAAACAACTTTACTGTTACAATATCGACATTATTATGATTTAAACAATTTTAATATCATGAAACATTAAGAAAAATGGCCCTCACCATATTCAGTATTTTTGTTTCATTTTTCAACATATTAAGTAAATTTATGTCAATTAAAATGACACGAATTTACTTAATAAAAAAGAAAAAAACCTTATTCAAAGGTTATCTGATTTAAGTATTCTTGTGTCGTTCGTCATCTTTACCTCTATTAAAGACAATTTGCTCCAATCAATAAATTGAACACTATTTTCTATAATTTCATTTACATATAATTTATTTATTTTTGCTATTTGTTTAATTTCCATAATTAACATTTGATCATACGTAGTTTTAAATTGAACCCGATCCTTAGGTCTAGATTGAACATTTATCGAAATAGATTCTTGGTCCAAAAGATTTTTTAATCCGTTTTCAAGTAAGTAATTTACAGATGTTCTATGTTCTCCAGCTTTAACTTTTAACGAATTCAAGATTAATTTACTTATATTTGTTCTAAATGATATTCTGGTATTCTTTGATGAATGGACTAATTTCCCATTAGATAGATTCCACCTTGGTATATCCTCAGTATCTTCTACAAAATAAAAATTGTCAGAGTGCTGTGTCATAAATATTCTCTTATGTACAATAAAATTATCATTATTTACATTGTTATAAATGATTGATGATAGTATTTGGAGCTGTAATTTTCCTTTTATCCAAATGCAATAAATTGTTTGTTCAGTTTGCCCAATCATTGACGTAATTTCGGCATTTAATCTCCAGGATTGAAACACCTTTTGAAGACCATTTGTAAAATCACTGCTTCCTGATGTTATATGCAACCATTTCCTTAAAAGACATACCGCTTTTATACATTTTTATTATCATGGCATCAGTCATCCCAGGTCTTCTTGGCAAGGCGCTCCCCCCCTAAAAAAATGTATCTTCTCTAGTTCTATTATACAAACGAATGTTCTTATAATCAATCTATTAACATATAAAAAAAGTCCCCACCTCTACAGATGGGGAACAAATATTTACAAATAGTCCTTTCCGGTCTTAGCCACTTTCATCGTATCTTGAATATACTTTGCTGATTTATGCAGCCACTCAGTTTCCTGCTCGTCCAATTTAATTTCTAGCTGCTTTTCCACGCCATTTCGGCCAATTACACATGGCATGCTGAGTGCAACATCACCATTATAGCCATATTGCCCATTTAGAGTAGTAGAAACTGGATATACACTGCGCTCATCAAGCATGACGGCTTTTGCTAATGTAATTGCAGCCTGTGCCACTCCTGCATTTGTCCAGCCTTTATTATTTAAAACAGCAAACGCTTCTTTGACGACCTGCTGACCCATTTTCTCTCTGTTTAAAGGTTCTTTCCCTTCAAATACTTGATCCAATTCATCTTCTCCAAACCCTTTCACATTTAAGCGGCTAAAAACAGGGAAGGATGTATGGCCGTGCTCACCCATCATATATCCGGTGACACTTTTCGGATCAATATTGTAATTCGAAGCAACGACATAGCATAAACGGGCGGAATCCAGCATCGTTCCAGTTCCAAAAACACGGCCCTTTGGATAGCCAAATTCATTTTCTGCAATATAAACCATCGTGTCTAAAGGATTTGTAATCATGATCACAATGGCTTCCTTCGTATACTTAGTAATTCCAGTCATCACTTCTCGGATGACTTCTGCATTTTTTTCAGCCAACAATGCCCGATCTGGCATCGCATCCTTATCAGTTGTCAAAACACTTGGACCTGCTGCACAAATAATAACATCTGCGTCAGCACATTCTGAATAATCACCTGATCGAACTGTCGTGTTGGACATATATGTAAGAGCAGTTGCATGCGCCTGGTCTAATGCTTCCCCAAAAGCAACATCCTCTCTACTATCAATAACAGCAATTTCTGAAAAAAGACCAAGTTTCATGGCGTCTGCTAAAACATATGATCCTACATGCCCGACCCCTACTACTACTAATTTATTTTTCTTCATCTGAATACCTCCCAAGCTTTCGTCAAAAGTGTTACCTTTAAATAATATTTCACAAAAACAGCTACAAGTAAATCCTTTGAGTGGATTATTTGTTTGAATAATGGAAAATATTAATATTCTATCTCTAAAGCCGTATTTTCCCTTCTAAATAGGAAACATTATACTTGGCAGTCAAAAGACAGGAGGCGCAAAAAAATGGACAAGCAGCGTGCAAAACAAATTTCAGAATCACCAGAGATACATAAAGTTATGTATAACGGAAAACAAGTTTATATTCAGCATGTAAATGAAAATGATACAGCAAGAATTTATCCTTTGGATGACCCAGCAAATGAGCAGGATGTGTCTTTGTCACAATTAGAGGAATAGCCAACACAAAAGGCGCTATCCTAATTATTTTTTAAAGTAGGAAGGCGCCTTTTTTATTAGTTAATATCTGCCATATCATTTTAATGATTTATTCTCTTAATCCCAAACGAATGTATCCCCACAAAATGGCATAAACATCAGCTTTGTTTTCCCAAGCTCAATAACGTCATATGGCTTCAGTTCGTCTGCTGTTATGACCTCTTCGTCATTTAAATAGACAAGTCCTCGAGATTCACCAGGATACACACGGAATTGACGTTTTTTAGGGCTAAAGCTGACAATGGCATGGTTTTCTCTAGAAATAGCTTCATCTCCTGCAATACAAATGTCCATTTTGTCAGAACGTCCGATAAAGTTCCGCTCACTCCTTATTCGAAAATCCTTTCCTTTATCTGGTCCATCTATACACACTAACCACCCAACAACTGGATCAATCCCCATTTGTTTGCGGAAAACAGCTACCGTTTTTCCGTCATTTTGACTAGGTGGAACAGGGGGATTTCTAATATCATTGCGTATTTTGGCTATTGTCTTGCCTAATTCAGCGTTGTCATTTGGCAGCTTTGCCTGAGTTTTGGAAGGGTCATTTCCTCCAGGCTGCCTCATCGGCATAGTCATCCCAAGATTTAAATCAATATTAACCCCACAATGAGGACATAAACTATGTTTCGCTTCGTCATAATAATGTCCATTTATACATCTTTTCATGATCCTATCCCCCTTCTACCTCTGTTGCGGAAATAAGCCACTTGAAAATGCCGTCCGAACGAATAAAGCTGTGAATTAATGTGCTTTTCGCTTCATAATTTTGTGTACCGTCCGTATAGGTCAAAGTTTGAACTACTTTTGCTTTTGCAGTATCTCCTTTTATTTCTAATACTTCAATACTTTCAATTGCAGCTTGGATTTCGTCATACGTTTTAAAGAAACTGGAAATGCTCTGCTCTGTAAGACCTGCTGCACTTGGATCAATGGTACTTAAATATGTTTCTACATCTTCATCCTCAAACGCAAACCCATTAGCGTAAATCGTGATTTCGATTTCAAGTTCATCGGAATATACATCAATATTTGGATTATTATACATATCCTCAATCTTTTGCATATCAGGATGTGTTAAGTTTTTTTCTTTAAAATACTTAAAATCGGCTAAAACAAAATCTTTAAACAATTCATTTTCAGATACGAGTTCATTCTGATGTGAAGAATAGAGGGCAACTGCTGCATTAAACTGATTTGAGAATAAATAGGCATGTGCCAAATTCGCTTTAAACACGATATTGCTGGGATCGAGTTCGAGCGCCAACTCTGCTGCTTCGATCGCATCGTTTGGCATTTTATTTAAAAATTGAATATAGGATAGCATCCCGTAAGAATTTGCTAATTCAACATAATCATCTTGAAAAATAGGATCCTCTTCAAGCAAATCTTCTAATATATCAACACTTTCCTCGATATCTTTAAGGGCATATTCGTAATATCCTAAATTACTTTTGATTATGGAAATATTTCTATACAATACCCCTATTGAATATTGAGCATCAAAATCATATTCATTCACTTCATACAGCACCTTTGCCATATCCCGAGCTTGAATATAATATTTTAGCGCTTCCTCCATTTTATTCTCTATATCCAAGTTATATCCCTTATCCCAATATTCATTAACAATTGATAGCTTCTGAACCTTAATGGTTTCTTCATCAACAGGAAGCTCAATCCCTTTACTAACCTCTAGATGAACTAAATCGTTTTCATTTACCTTTTGGTCAGGGTCTATAGATTGCTTCATAACCCAACCTTTTTCTAGAAATAAACTTTCAACATATGTGACATTACCGAGCTTTAAGCCTTCTTTTTCTAATAAATTCTTTGCCTCTTCCTCACGAATACTCATAATGTTAGGTACTGTTACCTGTTTGATAACTGGTTTGGGTGCTTCCTGAGTTTGATTAACGGCTACAGGATTGTCTTTCGTTTTCACTATTTCCTTACCGGTTTTAGCTCCAAACAGGATGGTTGCAGCAAATATCCCTGCAAACAAAAGGATTGCAACAGCCGCTCCTCCACCAATCCAAACCCATTTAGAAATTCCTTTTCTCTTTGGGGCTTGATTTGCCGAATCTTTTGGAGGTGAAGCTTTCGCCTTCGTTACTTGATTAATGGGCTCTAAATTGTTGCTTGCTTCCGTTTTTTCGGAACTAGGTGTAACTTGTAAATTCTCCAGCAGCTCCTGCTGAAATTCATCCATAGATTGGAAGCGGTCTGCCGCTTTTACGGATAATGCCTTCATTAGCGCTGCTTCTGCTTTTGCCGGAATATCAACACCAAGCTTAGAAGGTGGAATGATGGCATCCTCTTCTAGCCTATCAAGAGATTCAGGTGGTACATGACCAACAATAGCGCGGTAAAACGTAGCTGCAGTTGCATATACATCTGTCCAAGGTCCTTGTTTACCTTTACTCCGGTATTGTTCTTCTGGTGCATATCCAGGCTTTAATATAACGGAAATGCTTTTGCTAAACTCTGTTATGGCATGACGTGCCGCTCCAAAATCCAATACTTTAACCTGACCTTCAGCCGTAATATAAATGTTATCCGGACTAATATCCCGATGCAGTGTCTCTGACCGGTGAACTTCCCTCAATGCATCCATTACAGGCATCATGATCATAAGGGCAGTTTGATAAGGGACTTTTCCCCCCTGTGTTTCTAAATACTGCTTGAAGTCGACCCCTTCTAAATAGTACATAACTAAATACGCGGTTCCATTCTCTCTAAAGAAATCCCGTACACCAACAATTCCTGGGTGGTTATTATATTGTGCCAAGGTTTTCGCTTCATCTAAAAACTTATTCAAGCCATGCTCAAAATGAGAATTAAGACTGCCTGAGAAAACAGATACCATCGTATGTCCAAGCGATCTTGTTGCAAAATCGCGCGGCATATATTCTTTAATTGCTAGCTTCATATCGAGATTTAAATCCCAAGCTAAATACGTAATGCCGAAACCTCCGTGTCCAAGAACTCTGCCTAAAAGATATTTCTCGTGCAGAATTGTTCCAGGCGGTAAATGCTGTGGTGCTTCTGCGGCCGCTCCTGTTACCCAGCCGCAGTGAGGACATATATGATTTGATCCTTTATCCTCCATACACCCTAAACAAAGATGATTAATATCCGCCATCCCTTCACCTCATTGTGACAAATTATTCACTTACAAACACAGCAACTGCACTGTAATTATCATTGTTTTCGAGAGTGCGGCCCTTCAGAATGATCTCCATCGATTTAAGCCAGTCTGAAGGGGCAGAACATACTAACCTAGTATTCTCCATCTCTTCCTCTGTAACATATTCCCAAAAGCCATCAGAGCATAACAAGAAGGAATCTCCGGGATAAACGGTCATTTCTTTTTCTAGAAAAGTAGCTTTGATTACTCCTTCTGACCCCAATACTCGAAAAAGCCGATTCCGATCCTCGTGAAATCGAATTTGATCAGCTGTTATTTCTCCTGAATTGACGAGTGCTTGGCAGACGCTATGATCCTTTGTTTGGAACAGCACTTTTCCATTCCTGATCATATATAGACGAGAGTCGCCTACATGGGTCCAAGCGGCAAGATTATTTTTACATAATAGGACAACAAGGGTCGTTCTCATTGACTTTGCGTTTGTTCCTACTAGCAAATGTTCACGAATAACCTTTTGTGTTTGGTCTATGCCATCCTTTAGCCAATAAATATCATCCCTAATTTGGGATTCTGTCAAAATGGTTTCAACTGCAAGCTTGGCAGCAACTTCTCCTGCCTGATATCCGCCTAGCCCGTCAGCTAGCACCCAGCATCCGCCATTTTCCGATTCATGAAAGCCAGTGCAATCCTGATTAACTTCTCTTCCGCCTTTATCTGAGATGGAAGCTGTTCGATATTGCATTACTTAATCTCCCAATTTACTTCAAACATATTTTCCTGTGCGCTTAAATAAAAACGATCACCAGAACGCAATTGCGTTATTTTTCCTTGAGGAATCCGCTCCCCTGAAACTAGATACGTGCCATTAGAGCTATGGTCCTCGATCATAAAGGTCCCATTGTATTTATCAAATCGGATAGTACAATGCTTCCTGCTGATCTCTTCAGAAGTATTCGGATAAACTAGCTGGCATTGCTTCGCATCACGTCCAATGGATAACAGGGTCCCATTTAGCTCTAATGTCTGGCCAGCAAAATAACCTGAAAGCCCCTTTAATTTTGGAACTGAAATTGGAGGAGAAGGTACAATAGGTGCAGGGGTTGGTACATGACCCGGCTTATTTCCTTTTTTCTTCGTCATTAAAATGACCAGGACAATGATAAAAATTAATAAGAGTAACCCTCCAACTGCGATTCCGATTATCCACCATATGGCAGTAGATTTTTTTTCAGGAACGTCAACCATTACTTCAACGATCGGATTCGTTGCTGTTAAATAGTTTATTCCTCGTGATTCAAGCATCGGAATAAGTTCATCGATTTGGACGGCGCCATTTATTCCGGAAGCACTCGTAACGCCGAATGTATTAATTCCGATTACATGACCATTGTCATTTAAGAGCGGACCACCGGAATTTCCAGGATTAATATTGACATCAATTTGGAGGATTCCTCTTCCCCCTTGAGTAGATATTTTGCTTATGATCCCCTTTGTAATCGTGACATCATTAGGTTCACCAGAAGGGGTATCATCAATTAAATCGGCATCTCCAGGGAAGCCTAGAGCATACACCTCTTGACTTGCTTTCACTTCATCGCTTTTCCCTAACTCCATAGGCGGCCGCTTAAACAAATCCTGCGACAATTCTAAAACAGCCAAGTCTTTGATTTTATCAAAGGCAATAACAGTCGCTTGAATTTGGTCTTCCTTAGATAAGAGAATGGTGACCCCATTTAAATTCGGTTCTACAACATGATAGTTGGTAACAATATGACGAACAGGTTCTGAAGTGCCAACAGCGAAGCCAGTCCCCGTATATAACCCTCCATCCGATCCATAGCAAAGAATTCTTACCACACTATTACGAAGCTCATCAATCGGCCTTGTTTCCGCATTCACCCCATGCGAATAGGAAAATAGCAGAACGATTGAATATAAGAAAATCATCCATCTCCTAAAAAAAGTGCCTTCCCGCTTATTCTTTATCTGCATCATCCATTCCCCTCTTCCATAAATCTATCTTAAGTTCAAAATGGCTACTGTCGCGTTGTCCTGATGAGGTTTTTGTTTCTTTAGAACGTATTCAATAAAATTTTCCGCTGCTTCTTGCGTGGAAAACGATCTGCATATATCGATCATCTCTTCATTTGAAACAGATCCATATAGCCCGTCACTGCAAAGGATAACGGAGTCTCCCTTCTCCAAAGGAATTGGATCCACGGAAACATCTAATTCCTCGATTACATCTAAACCTAGAAAGCTCGTTAGGCTTTCTCTTTGGGGATCATATTTAGCCTCCTCCCTTGAGATTAGTCCAGCAGCCACTTTTTCATCTAGCTCTTTAGCATAAATATGATCTGTTGTCAGCTGCTTTACAGTATCATTTCTGTGTAAATAAATTCGGCTATCTCCAACAGATAACCAATACAATTGATCTTTGAATATGACAGTGGCAATGAGTGTCGTCCCCATTCCTCCTTCTACCCCATTCTCAACGGCAAAGGCTTTAACAGCTTCATTCGCTTCCTTAACCGCAAATATCAATTTTTCTGGTATAGAATCCATTTCAAACGATGTTATATAATGATTGGTGAACGTTTGTACAGCCAGGTTGCTCGCTTCCTTACCGCCTATTAATCCCCCCATCCCATCTGCTAAAACCGCGAGAACCCCAAACTTATTGATGAATGGATGATCATGGATATCAGAAAATGCAAATGCATCCTGCTGTTCTGTCCTGCTGCCAATATGCTGAGCATTTCCAGGCACTACAGTAAAGGGCAAAGGTATTTTCGTTATCGGATCAGATTTTAGTGTTATTTGTCGCTTCATTGAAGTGCAGGACCGAAATGGAAAATACACACCCAAAACTAATATGATCAATATTATGAGGTACCCCCACCAGGGCAAATTTTTGAGTATGTCCTTAAAATGTGAAAGATCTTTTGAAACGGTATTCGTTGCAGCGGTGAAAAAAACTAGCATCATGTTTAAGCACCTTCAATCTAAAGAAGATTTTGTAAATACAAAGGGCGTATTAAACTATGTGTATAGGACATGACACTAAGCGCCATTACACTGCTGGCCAGTGATAAACTAATTGATAGATAGTGATTGCTAAGACGGCTAAAGATTAAATAAAAGATTAATGAAATCCAAAAAATAAGTGTCACAATTATTAACAGTTGGAGAATCGTAAATGCTAAAAGGGAATGGAAAGTTAAGGAAACGGAAGCTGCTGCTATAAAGAGGGGAATAAACATTTCATGAATATTTTTTATGATAGGGATAACCTTTTTTTCAGATGAAGGATTAATAATTAGGGGGATTAGAAAAAAAGGCAAAGCACTGCCAAAAAAGATTCCAGTTATTACACGAATTAAGTTAGTAGTTGAATATACACCTAAGTAAGATCCAAATCCGTCAACTACTAAAGGCAACAGAAAGAGTAACAGAATAAAGCTGTTTTTTTTATTAGGGATGGTTATATTCCTATACCTTTTCTTCACAGTGATAAACATGAGCGAACTAAAAATGCCGAAATAAATTCCTGCATCTCGAGCACAGACAGGAAAATAATGTCCCTCCATTTCGAATGTACGTTCAGGAAGCTGATGACAGATGGCTTTTCCAATGAAAAATGTAATTTGTTCAATAATTGAAATCATTTACGCCCCCCATTTTTGAAAGAAAGGGGCTGACCAATTTGATCAATTGTATATTATCGGTACGTGTGCAAATTCTTAAGGGGTCAGCCGCGCATTCAATTAATAGGTGAAGAATGCAGGCATCACAGAGAAAGCAGATAATGCAAACCAGCATACACAGCTAAGAACAATTGAAATGATACTTATAAGCAAACAATTTTTACCGACACTCTTTTTATCAAAATCTTGATCATTCATCCAGATAATTCCTAAAATAATCCCTACAATAGGAATAAAAAAAGAAAGCAGGTAAAATAAAACCCTTTGCCCTCCAGACAATTCATTCACCTCCTTCTTTAATAGTTCTTTTTAGATCACAATGCTAAAAGTCCTAGTCATATATATGTAAACATATGTCTAAAATTGCTTATCCAACTTTAAGAATTAATGTGTAACCTAAGGAATTTAAGATAGATTAGAAAAGGATAAGTTAAGAATGGAGAAAAATATCGAAATGACCGAAATTATTTAAAAAAACGTGTTTTTTCGGTCTTACATATTTATTGATATCGAGGGAATTTTATTAGTATCGATCATATAGGGAGATATGCTTTATGGATTACAAAATATTTAAGACAATTAATCAGCTTTCTGGCCGCTGTTACCCAATTGATTTGCTTATGATATTGATATCAAAAAGAATTCGTTATTTGTTTATATTTGTTTTGATTACTATGTGGTTTAGAAATAGTTCCAACAAAATAGCATCTCGTAATGCAGTGATATCTGCAGGGATTACAACGTTAATAAACATATTTATAAAGCTGTTTTATTTTAAGCAACGTCCATTTATTAAGCGGAGGGTTGGAATTCTTATTGCCTCCAAATTAGATTCATCTTTTCCAAGCAAACATACCTTGCTAGTGTTCGCAATTTCCACTTCCATATTTATTTATGAACGTTTCATTGGTTCGATCATGTGGATATTATCTGTTTTAACTGGCCTTTCACGTATATGGGTTGGGCATCATTATCCTTCTGATATTATTGGAAGTGCCCTCTTAGGTACCATAACAAGTATCCTTATAGATAAAGCTACTCGATGTGTAAATTATTTTGCCCGTCCATAATTCATTTCGAATTTTGAATATTAAAATGCCCACAAAACGGTGGGCATTTTAATATTCATACTATTTGTTTGGTAATGAATTTTTATCAGGTGCTAATTCTTTAGCAAACTCTGCTAAAACAGCGTTTGGAATTTGACCCTTAAAAGGGGTTTTCACAGTATTCATTACATTTTGAAGTGGTTTTTTCATATTTCTAGTGCGAGTTCTGTTTATTCCGTATGCTGCAGCACTTGCTCCTAGACCCAGGATTGTGGCCCAAAGCATTCCACGATTATTTCGTTTTCTGCCAAATACGGTTTGTAATATATTTGTATTTAAAAGCACTCTCATCCATTTATTCAAATCAAAGCACTTCCTCTACAGAAATTTGAAAAGCAAATTGCCGCTCTCCACTTTTAATATGTTCTATAAAAGAAATGTTGATGCTGGTAATGCTTTGATTTTGTGTTAACTTTTAATATTTAGCAAAAACATAAGCAGTACCATCAAGGGTTTTTATTTGTGAAACTATACCAATTTGAATATTAACGATATGTTATTTACCTATTGCACCAGCTACATCATAAAGAGAAAGGTCAATTTCTAATGGGTGGCCAAGTGCAAGCTTTGCCAGTTCACCACCTAAATAAGGACCCACTGTTAAACCTGATGCACCAAGGCCATTAGCAATTAATATTCCCTTATAATTCGGCAATATCCCTATCACTGGAAGAAATCCAGGTGTGAACGGACGAAAGCCAACCCTAGTTTCAAGCACCTCGCTATCGCTTAAACCTGGTGCAACGGCTGATGCTTTACTAAATATTTCATTTAGACCACCTGCTGTTACCCGATGGTCGAAGCCTTTATCGTCCTCATGTGTAGCTCCTATTACTACTCTGCCGCCATCAAATGCCAAAATATATTGGTTATTCGGCGGCATAATAACGGGCCATTCACTTGTATCAGTCTCTGCCATACGAAGATGAACGATTTGTGCTTTTTGAGGTGAAACTAAAAAGTTTATACCGAGCGGCTTTAATAATTCATTCGCCCACGCACCTGCTGTTACGATAACCTGATCTGCAAGAAATGTTTCCCCATTTACCTTAATACCAGTTACTATTTTTTCATTAAATTGTAATTCTGCATTTCCATGCATAAACGAAGCTCCGTGATTTTTGGCTGCGTTAATAAGGGATTGGCAAAGAGCTCCGCCGTTTACCCTAGCAGCACCACTTATATGAACCGAAGAATACTCGTCTGCCAAAGGAGGAAACTTCTCCTTTGTTTCCTTATTAGATAATAATGTAATTTCCCCTATCTCTGGTGCGTCCTCCAGACGTTTGAATGCTCTTTCCTGCATTTTTTTCAGCTTATTTTCATCTCCATGCAGGCTGATGGCACCAACCCTTTTGTAGCCGGTTTCTGTTTCCCCATCAGCTTCCAATTGACTTATTAATGAAGAATAATATTTCGCCCCGATTTTTGCCAGCATATACCAAGCTTTATTCCTCCGTTGTGTAAGCCATGGACAAACAATTCCAGCTGCCGCATCGGTTGCTTGTCCACGGTCTTGGCGATCAACCAGTAAGACTTCAGCACCTGCCTTTGCAAGATGATAGGCGGTTGATGAACCTAATATACCGGCTCCAATAATAATATAAGATTTCATAGTAAATACACCTTTTCGTTTATTATTATTCTCATTATTTAATCCGCTATATATTATACCTTTATTTTCTAAGAGGCTAAACCAAAAGATTTTGCAATGCAGCTTCCTTCTTTATTGCTTTTAATTATCCACAATGTGTATACAAAACCACTTAATTGGAAAAATATACTTAAGAATTTAAGGGGGGCTCTTTCACCTTGGTTAAGATACGAAAAGGGAAAAAATTATTTGATTTTAAAAAGGAGATGCAATCTGAGCCTGCCGATAATCAATCTGAAAAGTTAAGCCCAGCTCTATCAGATATGGAGGAAATTTTAAAAGGTTATTTTAAAAATTGCGCTGATTTTGTCGTTCGTCCTATTAATGTTAGTGGGGATAAGAAAATATTGCTCGTTTATATTGACGGATTAATTGATACTAAGAGTCTGGATGAGTTTTTATTAAAGCCGATATTCTTCAAAGGATTGCCCAAAGGTTTAGGTGAGATTCATACTTTTGAACAAGTGATCGAGCAGCAGCTACTCTCAATTGCTCAAGTTAAAACTATTTCGACAGTTCCTGAACTTATTGATGGAATATTAAAGGCAAATCTCGCAATTATGGTAGATGGAGAATCAAGTGCAATCCTTGCAGACTTGAAAGGCTTTGAAACAAGAAGTATTTCTGAGCCTCAAACTGAGGTCAGTATTCGCGGTCCAAGAGATGGTTTTACAGAATTATTGCGAACAAATACGACTCTTCTTCGCAGAAGAATTAGGAGTTCAAAACTTAAATTTGAATCATACTCTATTGGAGAATTTTCAAAAACGGATATCGAAATTGCTTATATTGAGGGGCTTGCTACAGATACTCTCTTGAATGAAGTGCGTGCAAGGTTAGAGCGTATTCAGATTGACGGTGTATTAGAATCAGAGTTCATAGAGGAATTCATTGAGGATTTTCCTTTTTCTCCGTTCCCGCAAATTCAAAATACGGAAAGACCAGATATCGTTGCAGCGAGCCTGTTGGAAGGAAGAGTCGCTATACTAGTAGACAATACCCCTTTTGTTTTGATTGTCCCTATGACTTTTTGGGGTGGCTTGCAAGCTGTTGAGGATTATTACGAACGTTTTATTTATACAACATTCATACGAGTTATTCGTTTTACTTTGTTGAATATTTCACAGTTTCTTCCTTCAGTATATGTCGCTCTTACAACCTATCATCCGGAACTTATTCCTACTACATTGCTCATTAGTGTTGCGGCTGCACGTGAAGGTGTACCGTTTCCTGCTATTGTTGAAGCGCTAATAATGGAGATTGTCTTTGAAGGGCTCAGGGAAGCTGGGATTCGGTTGCCTAAACCAGTTGGTTCAGCGGTAAGTATCGTTGGAGCCCTCGTCATAGGACAAGCAGCTGTACAGGCGGGTATTGTTTCGGCTCCAATGGTTATTGTTGTGGCAACAACAGGGATAGCATCCTTTGCCATCCCTCGCTACAATTTCGGAACCGCCTTTCGAATGATCCGATTCGTTCTGTTAATTTTAGCAGGTGTTTTTGGATTTTACGGAATTGTTTTCGGCTTTATAGCCATTACGATTCATCTAGTCAATCTGCGTTCGTTTGGTATTCCTTATTTCAGCCCAGTCGCGCCACAGATTCCTTCAGGATTGAAGGATGTCATTATAAGAGTACCTAAATGGGCTTATAACTATAGGCCTCCATTCATCTCTAGTATGAATAAAATGCGGATACCATTTGGGCAAAAGCCTAGTCCAAAACAAGGTGGGAAAGACAAATGATGAGAAGGCGCATTTTTAGTTATATTATTTGCTTCTTCTTGATTTTTGTATCGGGCTGCTGGGATCGTAAGGAATTAAATGACAGAGCTATTTGGCTTGCAACTGGATGGGATGTTGGAGAAAAAGAAAATATTCGACTCAGTGGACAAATTGTCGTCCCCTCTAAAATGCAATCTCAAAATGGTGGCGGAGGAGGGGCAAAGGAGTATTTTACTGTATCAGCAACAGGAAAAAATGTAAATGATGCCTTACAGAATATGCAAACGAAGCTTTCAAGAGAGTCTTTTCCTGGTCACAGGCGAGTTGTTTTTTTCGGTGAAGAATTTGCAAAACACGGACTAAAACATCAGCTTGATGCTAATACCCGGGGGCCAGATGTCAGTTTGCGAACCGATATTTTTATTGTAAAAGGCGGCACAGCAATAGAAGCTCTAAATCTTTCTTATCCGCTAGAAAAGCCCCCGGCTGCAGCAACAATTAAAGTACATGAAGAAATTGGCGGAAGAGGAGACACGGCGTTTTTGTCCTTCCTTATTGCTGCAACTAGTGATGGTGTACGTCCGACTGTGCCAGTAGTTCAAATTGGACAATCTCAAGTTGGGGATAGCTCCGGAAAAGAAAACGCATCCGAGTCGGTTTTGCAAATAGCTGGGGTGGCTATTTTTAACAAGGACCTTGAATTAATTGGGTATTTGAACAATTTAGAAAACAGGGCCATGCTTTGGGTAATGGGAATCCTCAAAAAATTAACGATTACGGTCCCAATTAAGAACGGGAATGCTAGTTTGATTATGACAAAAATAAAAAGTGATATAGTACCAGAAATAAGCAAAGATAATAAAATAAAATTTATTGTCAAGCTTACAGGGGAAGGAGCTCTTCTGGAAAATAACACCGATTTAAACCTTATTGAACCAAAAAATATTAAGTATATGGAAAAAAAGTTTGAAGAAAGAGCCCAAAAAAAAGTACAGCAAGTTATTAAAAAAGTTCAAGAGGAATACGGAACTGATATATTTGGATTTGGTGAAGCTATTCATAAGAAACATCCGCATTTGTGGAAATCATTAAAAAAGGATTGGGACATGCATTTCTCAGATGCTATTGTCTCTGTAAAAGTAAACCTAAGGGTTAAGAGGATTGGAATGACGGGACAATCCATATTGTCGGAAAGTGAGAGCAACGATGAAAATTAATGGTTTGCAAATCTTTTGGCTAATATTCACTTTTGAAACAGGCAATATGCTTCTGCTAACCATTAATCCATTAATAAGTGATGCTAAACAGGACGCTTGGATTTCCGCACTGGTCGCCATCGTCCCAGGGATTATCATCGTTCTAATCGCATCTAAAGTTAGCCTTTTATATCCTAACCAAACGTTAATTGAGTTTAGTAAGACTATTCTAGGAAAATGGATTGGAACCATCATTGTCATGATTTATTTCATTCAATGGTATTCGGTAATCGGAAATATTTTAGGTGAGTTTGCAGAGTTTACCATTTTGATCCTTTTGCCAAATACACCTTCATGGATATTGATTTTGACTATGCTTTTATTAATGATCTATGTAACTTATATAGCGGGAATCGAAGGTATAGCACGCTGCAGCGAAGTATTTGGACCCATTGTGCTCCTTATGGTAATACTATTATTTATTCTTTCAATTCCCAATATGGAATTTCGGAAAATACTGCCTATTTATTCAGATACTGGGCTTACGACAATCATAAAAGGGTCCCTATCTCCGCTCTCATTTCTTGGGGAGACTGTTTTAATGATGATGATCATTTCATTTATGGATCGGCCTAAGCAAGGTCCATTAAAAGCTATATGGGGTATAGCGCTATCAGGATTTTTAGTGAGTACAACGACGCTAAGTGTAATTATGGTATTTGGACCTGAAGTTGCCAAAAATATTCTATTCCCTGCATTTGATACAATTAGGTTCATCAGTGTAATGAACTTTATCCAAAACTTGGAGATTGTTGCCGTATTAATATGGATACTAAGCGTTTTTATTAAGGTATCCTTGTATTTTTTTTCGGCGAGTTACGGAACAGCCCAACTTCTGAAAATAAAGGATTGGCGAAAGGCGATTTGGTTTGTAGCGATTGTTACCTTCCTATTAGGCATTTATCAGCCGACTATCACATTAATTGGCATTGAATACGTGAAGGAATATTGGGTTAAATATGTAATGCCTGTCAATATGGTTGGGATCCCTCTTTTGCTGCTAGTAGTTGGGAGTATACGAAAACGAATGACTAATTCTAAAAATGCATAATAATTAATAATAAAAAGCCCTGATTTCCTTCCGATGAGAGAGAGAATCAGGGCTTTTTATTTGCTATTTTAACACATCTAATATTTCAAACAGCTCTTCCAGATGTTTAACTTCGTATGTAGGAATGACGTCATTCCGCTCTTTATCATGACGGTTAATCCAAACTGATTTAATTCCCGCTTGATTGGCACCAAGAATATCTGTCATCAAGTTATCCCCTACCATAATTACTTCATCCTTTTGCAGGGACATGAGTGACAGTGAATGTTCAAAAATGGATGGATCTGGCTTCCCTCTTCCGAAATCGCCTGATATGACAATATGGTCAAAATAAGGAGTAAGCTCCGGTGTAATTGTTAATTTAGTGTTTTGTAAATCAGGGGAACCGTTTGTAAGTAATAAAAGCTGATACTTTTCCTTTAACTTATCCAAAACTTGAAAGGTCTCCTCATAAACAAACGGAGATTTACGGCGCTCCTGTGGGAAAAGTTCTGCTAATTCATATCCAAAGTCGGGATCATCAACTCCTAACTTTTTAAGTCCCCTTGTCCAAGCCTCTTTCCGATAAACGGGAACAATCTCCTTCATTTTTCGAAAATCATCCTGGTCATCTAAAAAATTACCCCACAATCCTTCAAACGGATTAATTCCAATCATTTGTGTAAAAGGGTAAGTTTCATAACTGGCGTAAAGATTTCTTGCTTCCTCTCGAACGGCTTCTTCAAATTGATTATGGTCCAATCCATAACGTTCTTCTGCTAATTTACATGTAGCAGCAAAGGCTTCCTTCACACTTTTTTGATCCCAAAGTAGTGTATCATCTAAATCGAAAAAAACTGCTTTTATCATTTTGAGCCTCTCTTTATGCAATATTTTATATACTAGTTTATCATGACTCATAATAGAAAAATATTATTCTTTTTAATTTTCATAAAATAAAACACCATTCAGTCATTATGAACGGTGTCCTTAATTATGATTATGATAATATTCTTTTTTCCCCTTCTATCGCTTTTATCGGATCAATATTTTGGGTGAATTCCAATGTGCCAATATAATTTTCGTTTTCATCCCTAACGGCGAAATATCGAATATACACATATTTATCGCGGAACTTAATCCAGAAATCTTCAGTATCCTTCCGTCCTGATTTGAAGTCTGCTAATAATTCTTCAACAACATGAACGCTTCTTGGCGGATGACAGTTTTGGACGGTACGGCCGATAACAGCCTTTGTTCTCGCAAAAATTCTCTCTTTTCCATGTGAAAAATAGCGTACAACATCGTCTTGGTCAATAAATGTAATGTCGACAGGTAAATGATTTAAAAGCAGCTCTAGCTGTTTTAAAGATAATATCCCTGTTTCCATTTTAATATAGCCCTCTGAGATGGCATTCTCGCCTAGTTGCTTTCTTTCTGGCTTCCATTCCTCCGCAGGACTAGTTAAACAATAACCAATTTCATCGCTTTCATGTGCAATCTTGACCCATTCATCCTCAGTTAGATTTTTCAAAGCCATTGGGAACAGGATGTGCTCTTCTCTATAGATCATGTTGATTACTTCTTCCATAATAAAATGAACGAGATTCACGATTTCCTGTTTATTGCCATCATAATTGGAAAGCTTCCTTTTTGCCTCTTTAATGCCATCCCTGATAAAGTCATCAATTCTCCACATATTGTTTGTCGGACCGTAGATCCCGTACTTTTCAAGATACGGAAAAAGCAGATTTTCTTTCCGGCTGTAATGCTTATCAATATCTAATAAAAGATTGCAATCCTCCAATAGTTTGTAAACATTTTCAGCTGTATCCTCCTGGATAAACTGTTGTAAATGTATTTGGACCTTTGATTTAATTAACTTATCAAGTTCATGATTTTCTTGGATGAATGTATGAATAGGATGTCCAGGTTCATTTTCCGGCTTTTTGGTACTCTCTGCTTCTTCAATAGATCCTCTAAAAATATCAGTATGGGCTGCATACAGGCGCTGCAGATCATCCAGCGGAATTCCACCCTCCTCCATTAAATCATGCTGGAGCTGAGTAATTTCTTCAATGGTGATTTTTCCGATAAATGCATTAAAATGTGCTTTTACTTCATCTACATTTCTTCCGTTATGTAGATCAACAAAAATTTGTTTTAAAACGGTTTGACGTTCTGTATTTTTAATCGTATGCTCTCTATTATTAATGACTTCGCTCATATTGGTTCTCCTTTGCAATGGACTTTATTTAATTGATTATTATTCTCATAATTAAAGTACCATTTATTTAAGCAAAGGATTGTGATGGCCATCATACTCTTTAAAATTGAGTTCCCATTAGATTCATGATAATCTAACCGTAATCAAATACATAAACATACACAATCTGAGAAAGGGTGAGTATTAATGGCTATTGCTCCAACTGTCAATCCTATTACCTATCTTCCTCCAAAAGGGAATTATGAAATCTTTGCCGATGATAACCATTACTCGGAGAAGGTTAGAGAATGGGGTCTTTCAACAACGAAAGAGGTCAAAAAACAATTCCTCTACAAGGAAAAAAATCTTCAGTATACTGTAACAGTAAAGGGCTATGAGGTTTATGAAAAAAACAGCGAATTAAACACTATCGTTATTGAATTTCAAGACGGGAGCTTAAGCTGCATTCATCCTGCATACCTAAAGGAAATGCAGTCTTCAAGCTTTGGAAAAGGCACATTTACCGATGCACCTGAAAAAGCCTCACCCTCCACTAGTCAAGAGGCACCAAAGGAAGAAAAACAGCCTGAGGAAAATAAAAGCACAAAAGAAACAAAAGAAACAAATAAGAAAAATGAGAAGAAAGAAAAGCCAGTAAAACTCGAGCTTCCCGAAGAGAAGGTTCATTTTACGGCAGCAGTTAAACAATTCGCATTAAGCTGGAATAATTTTAATGAAGAAAATGATGAAGTTGTTATCTTGGAAAATGTTGTAATTAAACAAGAAAATCCAGTTGATGTAGGACTATCATGGTGCTCTCACTCAAAGACTTTGAAGAAATATGAACTGGCACCTGGTGATACTCTTGAATTCGATGGCAAAATCGTAAAGAAGAAATTACCGAAAGGAAAAGATGCGGAAGAAGAATTTATCGTTTCTGATCCAGTGCCCTATAAAATTAATAATCCATCTAAAATTAAAAAAGGCTAAAAGGACGTTTATTCCGTTCCTTTTAGCTTTTTTCTTACAATTCATATTCCCATTCGTCCCTTAAATGTAAATATAGGACAAGCAGGATATTTTCTAAGTCTTGAAAGCTTTTGCCTGTTGTATCCAAACCTGCTTTTGGAAGTACTATTTCACCAATTTGCCTTGTTAGTCTAATACTCTCTTCTTCTGATAAATGCAAAAACCGGCTGCAATACGTTTTAACTAAGTTCCAATCTTTCACTCCGAATGTTTTCAAAACCTGTTCCTCTAGAAAGAGATCATTTTTTGCCAATCCTCGTTTTTCAATTTCTTTTTCTATAGGGGTTAGCTTCTTTTGCTTTTTAGTTTTTCTTTCATGAACAACAATCGTTCCAGCGACAAGGTCCCCTATTCTCTTATGCTTAGAATGAAAAAAGATCATCATCATGCCAAGAACATAATTGGCTGGCAGTGAATCAATAATACGGAGGAAATTGCGAATAAAGCTAGATAGCAGAGTAATACTGTGACCATCTTCTTGAATGACTCGCAGACCTAATACTTTCTTGCCAATTGTTCGCCCGCCCGAAAAGTATTCAAATGCAAAAAAGTACCCCCAATTGAGAATGAAAAGTAAAATAATCGCGATCGCAACAGGGACAGAATTTAATTCGGCCCATAATAGGAGATCTGACTGTCCAGATAATATTAGAAATAAGATGAATACAATTAAAATGTTCACAATGGTTAAAATGGCCTGATCGATTATGTAAGCTGCTGTTCTGCTTCCAAGACCAGCCAGCTGAAAATTTAGTGAAACATATTCTGGAGTTTTTATTCCGATACGGTCTTGGTACATGAAATCCCCTCCATTTTGTGTGCAAATATCTACTTAGATGAGAGCAGATGCTCATATGAGTTTTTTATAATATTACTCTAGCTGTTTCTATTTTTCTACAAAATTACTATAATAAGGAGAAAAGTAGTAAACAAGAGGTGTCAAAATGAATGTTAAGCAATTTATTAAGCAGCACCGCGAAAATTGGCAGCAGCTTGAACAAATGGCATCGGCTATGCAGAAAAGAAAAAGAAAGATAACGGGTCCAGAAATAAATCAATTTTACCGACTTTATCAAAAGGCTGCTCAGAATTTATCATACAGTCAAACCTATTTCCCTAATGAGAACGTAACCCCATATTTAAATGCTCTCGTTTCAAAATCACACAATGTATTGTATAAAAATCAAATGACAAGCATGAAACAAATCCGTTATTTTTTCCGGACGAAATTTATCGGTTTATTAATTGAGCAATGGAAATTTATTATTGCCGCCATGATCCTTTTTACCCTCGGTGGGATAGGCAGCTTTTTTTCAGTAATTGATGACCCGCTGCATATTTACTCCATCCTGCCAGCAGATATGGCACAAGGAGTGGATCCTGAAAAACTAGGCAGCAGTGATGGTGCGGTTGATTCCTCATTCATGTCAGCCGCTATTATGACGAATAATATTCAGGTAGCGATTTTAGCTTTTACCGGTGGAGTCACCTTTGGGATATTAACGATTTATTTATTAATTTATAATGGGATCCTTGTTGGCGCACTTGCTGCCCTTTTCTGGCATCATGGGAAGTCCTATGACTTTTGGGCGTACATCGTCCCTCATGGAATGATTGAGCTTACTGCCATATTTATTGCTGGTGGTGCTGGATTATTAATGGGCTATAAGCTGTTCGTTCCTGGAAATTTCTCGAGAGGCTTTCAATTAAAGCAGCAAGCCAGCCGCTCTGTTCAATTATTACTCGGAACCATACCGTTATTTGTCATTGCTGGAGTCATCGAAGGCTTTATCACACCTGCAGCGATCTCATTAGAAGCAAAGTATTTAGTTGCTATCATTACGGTTATTGGTTTAAGCCTTTATATTGCAATTGGTAAGCTATCATTAATGAAAAAACAAGCTATAATAAATTCCGATTCATAATATCTATGTAATGAGAAACGGCTGTAACTGCTAGTTTTTCCTCTACGGCCTCTGCCATTAAGAGGCCTTGTTTTTCCCATTTAAGCTTTTCTCTTTTCTTAATGAGCATTTGCTGCTGGGCGATACTCTTTATCATTGCTTTTTGTATTTGGTCGGGCTTTGTATTGATTGTTTTTAATAAGGTCACATCTTCTAGGCCAATCATTAAAAACAAATGCCGTTGTCTAAGCCGTTTTAAATAGGTAAGGGCTGTTTCCTCGTGAAGGAAAGTTGCTACATCACTAAACAAGAAAAGAAGGCTGCGTTTTTTCTGCATCGTTTCTAAATATTGCAGGACAGCAGCATAATTTGATTCGGCAGCATCCACTTCAACATTATAAATGGCCTTAAGAATCGTCTGCAAATGAGCCATCCCCTTAGCTGGAGGAACAAATACTTTCACTTCCTTGGAAAAAGCCAGGACAGATACATGATCCCCTTTTTGCAGAGCAGCTGCTGCTACTGTCAGTGCTGCTTCTAACGATCTTTCAAGCCGATTTCCCTTTTCCAGCTCTGCACCCATCATTCGCCCGCAATCAATTAATAACGTCACATACTTTCCATGCTCTGGTTCATATTCATTTGTCATCAATTCGCGAAGCTTCGCTGTTTGCCGCCAGTTAATTTTCCTCGGATCATCCCCTATAACATAGCTGCGAATTTTGGCAAAATCCCCTGCACCACTATGACGCATGCGGATATTTACACCTTCGTAAATTAAATACGCTTGAGCATTTTCTAAATATTGCTTCGTCTCCGATAAATCGGGAATGACTTTAATAGAATCATATAATTCAACCGTCATCTGCTTTTCCCAAAAGCCTAAGAAACTGGTGTAGCGAAAATAAAGCTTTTTCACCTCATATTTTCCTCTCACACTTGCTTTCGTTTCATATGAGTATATGGTGGCAGATTCCTTCCTAACCCTCCCTCTAAACGGAAAAGGGCGATGAAATGATTGCGGAATTCCATCAATGATTCGAAAATTAAAGGATTGCAGTGAATTGTTATTAATCTCGATTTGAATGGAATAAAACTTCCCTCTTTCCATATCCTCAGGAATAATACGTTTAAGCGTTATCAGGTTTTTATTTGGTGATAACAGTAAATCTAGAAGACTGGCAGCAAAAACAAATATATTAATAATAATTACAAATTGCCATGAGATATCCATAGCAGTTCCCACCATTAAAACGATGGAAAGAACAAAGAAAATGATTAATAATTTCTTTGTTGGCAATATCCCTCTATCTTGGAACAGGAATCGACCCCACAAGCTCTTCAATGATTTGGTCAACGGTCACTCCCTCCAATTCTATATGTGGAGATAACTGAATTCGATGTCTTAACGCTGATTTTGCAACGATTTTTATATCATCTGGTGTGACATAGTCCCTACCAGCAAGATATGACCAGCTTTTCGCTGCTTTCCCAATGGAAATGGCTGCTCTCGTACTTGCCCCAAAACGAATAGACTCTGATTCACGTGTTTTTCGAACGATTTGCATGATATAGTCTAATACCCCTTCTCCAATTGTAGCTTTCTGAATTTCCTTTTTTATCGAAAGAAAACTGTTCATATCAAGTAATGGAGTAACTAAACTACTGTCAAAGCTGTTTTCAATAACCTGCTTTAAAACATTTTTCTCTTCTTCAAAATCTGGGAAGTCAATTTGAAGCTTAAATAAGAATCGATCCTGCTGTGCCTCTGGCAATGGATAGGTTCCTTCAAATTCAATCGGGTTTTGCGTTGCCACTACAAAAAAGACATCGGGCAGCTGATACGTTTCCCCTTGAATGGTTACTTGCTTTTCTTCCATTGCTTCTAGAAGTGCTGCTTGCGTCTTCGCAGGTGTCCGGTTTATTTCATCTGCTAATAGAATATTCGTAAATACAGGACCTTTTAATGTTTGGAATGTGCTGTCTTTCATGTTGTAAATGGTGCTTCCTGTTATATCACTAGGCAGAAGATCTGGAGTAAATTGAATTCGGTTAAAGTTGCCGCCAAGCAGGTTGGCAAGAGTTCGTACCATTTGTGTTTTACCAGTTCCAGGAACCCCTTCTAACAGTACATGGCCTCCTGCTAAAATGGCTGATAGTAGAAGCCGAAGATTTAATCTCTGTCCTAAAATACGCTCTTCATATTTATCTAATAAGGCTGATAATTCCGTCCTCATCTTTCTTCCACCTCTTTCTTTAAACGATCAAGTTTTCTCGACCAAAGCAAGTATTCCTGCTTGTTAATTTTTTCATTGGCTAAAATAGTGGATAAACCTAACAGAAAAGATTGAATTTCCTTCTGCGGCATATTTATCCGTTTTCGTACTAGAACATCTGAGAGGTCCACCCATTGTTTACCATAAGGAATACCCCATCTTTCCTGCATGAGAAGCTTCACATAATCTGCCTGTATTAATAATGAATCACGGTATCTCCGGCCGCGAATATACCAAGCTGATAAAGCCTGAAGGCTCTCATCGCTAAATCTAACCGTTTCTTCTCTTGGAGTATCGATTGGCCCGAACCGCTTTCCTTTGTGCCAAAGAAACAGAACAGCAATGATTATCCCTTGCAGCATCAGCATCAAGAACCATTTTGGATATAAGGCTGACATCTTTGCTGCGTTCTCCCCGCCGTGTATGTATTCATCAAATAATATCGTATATGCTTCCTCCTCAGTTAAGAGAGCTGATAGGAGTGAAAGATGATCATAGTCTAATATTTTCCCATTTGCCATCCACTCTGGAGCAATGGAAACGATTAATTGCCCCTTGCCAAAAAAACGTTTTACAGCGACTGTACCCTCTTGATCAGACAATAAAATTTCATCCAGCTCATTTGTTTGCAGACGTACAGTTGAGCTTATTTCCGCTCGAAATATATTCCCATCAAGGCTGTAAACATCAGTTACACCATCAGAAGCGGCTTCCCCGCTAATTGGGGCAGTTGTCAAATCAAACATCCCTTTAGGATTCATTTTAAATAATAGAATTGTATGACCTGCTTCCATAAAGTCGATGTAAGCTTCCATTTCTTCATCTTTTGGGAAGAAATATGGTTCTGCCATTATTAGTAGTTGATTTTTCTCACCATTACTTAAAAGATTAGGAGCATGGGACCATTTCTTCACTTTCTTTTCCTTGGTTAAATACGTATAAAAAGCCTTTACACCTGTTGGAGAGGGCGATTCCGTTACATAATTTGGATAATGCTTAGGCTCTGGAGAAAAAGAGAAAAAACTAATCATCATAAATAAGATTAGTAGTACGAGCAGATAAATCCATGCTCGTCCTTTTGAAGTAGATTTCAACAAGTTGACATTCCTCCTTATCCCTCAAGCTTAGCAATTGGTTCCTGCAGCCAAAACATGGCTTCATTGCAAAACTGATCGTATTCTACTTTCGTAATTTCACGCTCACCGTATGTGGCTTCGTCAAATAAATGGGCAAGATGATAAAAATTTTCAGCCCAGCTAGGATTTATTTTCTGGAGCTCATCATAATACTCCCAGTTCGTTTTCCAAATCCTTGCCTCCAGCCACTCCTTCTCGTGTAAATAAAGAAGCAGAGCTAAAAACATATGCCGGGTTGATAATGTATAATCCCCTAAAGCCTCAAGTTTCCTAGCTTCTAATAAATGCTCCTGAAACGTCCAATTCAATTCCTGCATTGATTGGAGGGGCTTTTGGTCACGAAGCATTCGATTTCGTTTCATATTTCGGGCAACTAAAAATACAGCGATACTGAGCAGAACAACAACGATGATAAGAATAATAATTAAAATTAATCCTGATGCACCGCTAGTTGATTCAATTGAAGGAAAAAGTTTAGAGAGTTGCTCTGCAATCCATTTTTTCGCTTCTTCCCACCAAATCTCTATCATACTTTTAGAATCGTTATAATAAACTCGATATTCCTTGCC
This sequence comes from Bacillus sp. DTU_2020_1000418_1_SI_GHA_SEK_038, assembly GCF_032341175.1. Lineage (NCBI taxonomy): Bacteria > Bacillati > Bacillota > Bacilli > Caryophanales > Bacillaceae > Bacillus > Bacillus sp. DTU_2020_1000418_1_SI_GHA_SEK_038. The sequence goes on from NZ_CP135435.1 coordinate 2,210,590, forward strand.
ATCTAATATTCGCTGAAGCTCATCCTTTGCCTTGTTCGTCTCCAACATCAATGATCACCTAACTTAAATAGGTTATTAATATTTATGATAGTCATCAATCATTTCCTTTAGGTCGTCTGCATCATGCCTAATTTTTAAATCAAGATACATCACTCCATAGCCTACTGATAGAATCATAGTAGTAAATAAAGTGACCAAATTTGAAATGATTGACAGCAATACACTGTAGCCTAGGAATATACTAAACGTCATTTCAACTGCAAAACTAATGCTTGAAATAATTAAAAAGAATAAAAGATATAGCCCCATTAAAATCCATGTTCGATTTTTCGTAAGTCTCCAGCTATTTGAAAATCCAGGAGATTCCCAATCTAACACAACAGAACCAAAATAAAAGCTCCATCTGGTTAATAAGTAGCCAATCCCGATTGCACAGGCTAAAAAGAGAATGATGGCCAATAGGATTCCGATTGCCGGATGTACGATCGATCCGATGAATCCAGTTATACTTACGAAGAAAATTGGTACAATCACCAATCCAAATGTTATTAAACCAAATAAAATACTGCTGCCAATCATTGGCCAGAATCTGGAAAAGGCTTTTTTAATAACAGATCCAACTGTATATTCTTCATTTTTTCGAATATGGTTGATGGCGAAAAGAATCGCTCCCTCTGCAACCGGAAATAATAGAAAACTAATGAACCCAACAAGGATTAATCCAAAACCTGATCCGATACTATTTACGGATGATTCTGTTTCAAGACCGGATAGAATTTGTTCATACCAAGTACCCCCGCTGCCTAATTCTCTAAAGAAGTTTACTCCAGATAACAGTTGAATAATCGCTTGAAGCAAGTAAACCGGTCCCATTAAAATAAGTAATATCATAAAAAAATCTTTAAACCTATTTTTACTTAAACTAAAGGTGTGATCTAATATTTCACTGAAACCTTTTGGCTTGTTAAATTTTGCATTCAATGTTAATACTCCTCCTGCCCTTGAAAAACTAAATGGTAATATTGCCTATTTTATCATTATTCTGGCTTAACTTGAGTAAAAAATTGTAAAAAAGTATAATTTGTCATGTTTATTAGGAATATTTCCCCTTATAATGTGCTAATGCCAGCAGTGGGAAAATATAGCGGTAGCTGTGGTAGTGAAGATAAAAGTCTCCTGCCATTCCTTGGCCCTTTGGGTAATCAGTTGTCCAGTCATCTTTATTAAGGTTATCTAAAATAAATTGTATCCCAGACTCTATTTCCTTAGTTGGCTGGTCATATGCCGAAATTAATGCATCTAAGGCCCAAGCAGTATGCGTTAACGTACTTGCCTTTAAAGGAACGTAACTTTTATCACTATCACTTTTACAAGACTCTCCCCAGCCGCCATCCGGATTTTGGACTACCTTCAACCAATTGACCGCTTTTGCAATAGTTCGATGTCCGGGAAAAACTCCAGCTGCTCTAAGCCCTGTAATAGCGCCCCACGTTCCATAAATATAGCAAATTCCCCATCTTCCATACCAGGAGCCATTCTCTTCTTGGCTATTAGTCAGCCAGTTAATTCCCCTTTGGATAGGAGAATATTTCTTTGGTAGATTTGTATAGTTTCCGAGAAATTCTAGAGTTCTCCCTGTCAAATCTGCAGAAGAAGGGTCAGTCAGGAGAAACTCTGCTTTTTCAATTGGCAATAGCTGCAGTAACTTGCTGTTTGTGTTTTTTTCAAAAGCGGGCCACCCACCATCGTTATTTTGCATAGATAATACCCATGACACTCCTTTTTCCCAGGGCGGACGGTAACTCGGATTCGTCATAGCGATTCTTGCAATCGATCTTAATGAAGAGGTAGTATCATCTACATCTGGGTGGATAGTATTCATATCAGCAAAACCCCAACCTCCAGGAAGTGCACCTGGATTATTAATGATCCAGTCCCCATATTTATAATGCTGTCTTTTCAGCAAGTAATGGTTTGCTCTTATCACCATTCCATCTTTAACAGAAACCCCAGCTTCCTGCAAAGCATAATTGATTAATGAAGTATTCCACACGGTTGCAGTTGTGTATTGCATATGGGGAAATCCCTTAATTTCACATTTCATTCTCATTAAGCCATTGATTGCGTTTGTAATTAATGAATCTTTTTTTGAAACCCCAAGAGACAGTAACGCGAAAATCATCAGAAATGTAGAGCTAAAATAACCATAAAGGGTTCCGTCTGGCTCAATTCGATGAAGCATAAATTGCTTCGTCTGTTCTGTTGCCAGTTTATGAATTTGGCTTGGCAATCCTATTAAACTTTTTATCCCTTTTTCAATGGTTGAGAAAATAGAACGCCATTCATCCCATTCACTTTCAAACTCTGATCCTCTCTGTATGAATAAACTTGATAAATCGGGACTGCTGCTTGATTTAAGCTGAAACTTTCGATCTGCAAGAATCATGATCGGGGCGAGATTTACCTTTCCATATTCCGAAAAACTATAGAAATTTATTGGGAAGGAAATCGGGAGTAAAATCATTTCTAATGGAATAGGGAAAAACCTTGGCCACTTTATTTGCCCTGTTATGGCCAGCATGATTTTTGTAAACATATGCGCTTTATCTATGCCGCCTTTTTTCAAAGTAAATCTTTTGGCAGCCTTTAATCTATTGTCCTCTTTCTGATAATAACCAGAGTATAGCAGCGCATAATAAGCTTCTACAGTGGCAGTAAGATTCCCCTCTCCTTCATCATAAAACAGCTTCCATGCCCCGTTCCCTTCTTGTCTGCTTAAAATCCTCTTCGTCAGATCCAAAATTAACTTTTCATCATTTATTTCTAATGTCCTTAATAAAATAATCATATAGCAATCTGTGGAAATGCCTGTTTCAAAAGGATAATCCCAGCTGCCATTGGGGTTTTGGTCTTTTCTTAGCACCTCTATAAGATTATTAATTCCATCCAAAATGGCATTTTTCATCAATCTCATTCATCTCCCCTGCAAAATGCGTCATACAAATACATATTCATCTCAGAACCGGAGAATTCTTTGAGAAGGTGATTATCATCTTAAGTAAAATATTTCAACAAAACAAACCGCCGCTTCCCGAATCTCTATTAAACATAAAGAAAGCATTAAAGAAAAAAGCCGGCGCTCCAAATGATAAAATAGAACCCACTCCTGACGAGAAATCTCTAATTCAGCGAATATATGATAGGACAAGTCTATTAAATAAAAATAATATCACTCGAACAAAAGCTTATTTAGATTTCTATAATCGCTTTCCTGAGATTCACTGGGCCTTTTTAGCTCATATGGTATCTCGAAATGGCGGTTGGAATATGACAGACTTAAAAGGCAGCTTCCTTGCTAGACTGCTTACTAAAAAAGAAGCAGCCTCCTTTTTTGCCTTTTTAGAAAGAGGAAATTGGCTGATTTTTCAAGATGCATTCCCGCAATTTTTAATCTATGAAGAAAGTTTAAAAGGTGGAAAAAACTTATTTCACCTATTGCCTCATCTACATATATCCTCGTTCATGGAACCTATTTGGAATCATTTTTTGTATCATCACGATCCATATATTCTTACTATGGCACTAGTTATTAATGAACAAAGCTATCTAGAAGAAAGGGTGCTTAAACATCCCGCTTTCAAAAAGAATGTCTTTAATACATTAGAATTTATGCTGCAGGATTTCCTTTCAATGAATCATATTCTTTTCCCATATATAGAAAATGGCAAATTGAAGCTGATCGGTCAGACGCTGCATCATTTTGAAATCTTGCATGAACGGATCTTGTTAGGAAAAAGATTGTATGCAGTTCTGTTCGGTAATAATGAGCGATATTTATTAGTGAAGAAATGGGCGGATGAACATCCACATACCGGCTCCCGAAAGGATTATTGGCCGCAAATGTTTAACGATATCAATGAAGGAGTCCCAGGAACGTTGCTCAATCCTAGTATTAAATTTTGCAAGCTCGCTCCGGGTGCATCTAAATTGTATAGTCCGAGTCTTGAATTTGCCTGGGAAAATAAAGTACATCAGCCAGCTGAACCGGGGGACTGGTTTAAGGATTGGAGGGTGGTTCAATACTTGACCGCAACAAATGAAAACGTTGATGAGGAGATTAAAAATGACTATTGCAAAACACTTGAAAGGCTTGAGCTCGCAGCAATTACAAAAAAGGCCATTTTTCTACGAGATTAAAAAGATGGTTCCTGCGATTCTTCTTGCATCATTAATTGGGACGCATCTGGATCTATTTTTTGTTGGTATGGGCGTATATTCATTTCCAAAAAGATGGCTGCCTGAAGTTTTCTCCATTAATATTGTGTTTACTCTAATTGCATTGCCTTTGTTAGTGTCTGTTTATTTATTTTTAATGAAAAGGATAAATGTTTGGAAAAAAGCAGGTCTTATTTTTGTAATTAGCCTATTTGCAGCTTGCGCTGAAAAGTTTGCAGAGGAAATGGGTTTTTTCATCCATGAAGTTTCTTGGAAGCACTCGTATTCTTTTTGCGGATATATAGTTTTTCTAATTTGTGTTTACATATTTAATCGAATTAACTTTTTGTCAGTCTAACGCTGAAAAAAATCAAAAGCAGCCGTGTATATAATCGGCTGCTTCTTTAGTGTGGGTTTAATCATTTATTTCCTTCCAGGCAGTAACACCGCCAGAAAGCACAGTAACGACAAAGCCCTTCTCATATAGTATGTCAGCACATTTTCTTGCGGAATTACCTGTCGTGCAAGTGACGATGATCTCTTGATTCTTTGGCAAAGACGAAAACACTTCTTCGTTTAAAGAAAAAATGTTTGATTTTTCAATGTTTAAACTAAGTACATTTTTATTATTAATATGGTAGGCATCGTATTTATCAGTTGATCTTACATCTAGTATAAAAACCTCTTCAGTTTCTGTGAGTTTTTCAGCAAGTTCTTTAGCTGTCATTGTTTTCATTTTATAAAAGCCACCTTTAATGTTTTGTATACCGAGATCATCATATCACATTTGCGTATCAACGATAAAATTTGAAATTTTATCAATATCAACATTTCCTCCTGAAATAACAGTTACAACCTTTTTCCCTTGGAATGGCAGCTTATTAAACATAGCTGCCGCAACAGTGGTGGCACTCGATGGTTCAATCAATTGCTTCATTCTTTCCATTACAAAGCTAAAGGCTTGGCGGATTTCATCTTCACTGACGAGAACGATATCATCTAAGTATTTCATTAATACTGGGAATGTTAGATCACCTGGCTGGTTCGTTCTTAGACCATCAGCAATCGTATTCGTTCCTGGTATAGCTGTAATCTGCTTATTCTGAAAGGATAAGTATGTATCATTAGCTAAAACGGGCTCAACACCAATCACTTTGATTTGGGGATTGGTTTCTTTAATGGCTGTCAATATGCCAGATATTAGACCGCCGCCTCCAATAGGTACAATAACTGCATCTAAATCTTGAACTTGATCTAATATTTCTAGCCCAATTGTTCCTTGTCCAGCCATAATATATGGATCATCGTACGGTGGTATATAAACACCGTTTTCTTGGCTAGCTATCTCTTTTGCTCGTGGTAAACGCTCTGCAGAGGTTGTTCCACATTTTTCAATATTCCCATTGTAAGTATTAATGGCGTTTTCCTTGCAGAGACTTATATCTTCTGGAACAACAATTGTGGCAGGAACACTGTATCTGTTAGCAATATAAGCTACTGCCTGCCCATGATTTCCGGAAGAAGCAGCTGTCACATATTTTGCCCCATCCTGAACGGCTTGGATTAACTTATTGGCAGCTCCTCTAATTTTAAATGAACCTGTTTTTTGCAGGTGCTCTGACTTTAAATAGATTTGATTGCCACAGACGTTAGATAATTGGTCTGATTTCAATATCGGAGTTACATATGTGATATCCTTAATTCTCTCTCTTGCCGCTTGTACATCAGTTATTGATATCATAGGTCTCACCCGCCTATTCATTTATAGCAAATATAAAGTCAATCTCAACAGGAGTATTGCTTGGCAGTTCAGCTACCCCAATGGCTGTTCTTGCATGGCGACCTTTTTCATCGAAAATTTTAACTAGTAGTTCAGAAGCGGCATCTAAAGCATTTGGCTGCTGGGAAAATCCAGGGGCGGATTGGACATAGCCAGTCACCTTTAAAACCTGCTCTACCTTATCAAGACTCCCAATGACTTCCTTCAAGCAGCTAAGGCCCTTTAGCACACAAATTTCTGCTAATTCACGAGCTTGTTCAAGCGTTACTCCTTCACCAACCTTACCTCTATATGGGAGATTCCCGTTCACTCTAGGCACTTGGCCGCTAATATAAGCAACATGATTGTGGATCACAACAGGTACATAGCTGTAAATCGGAGGTATTGCTTCAGGTAATATTAAACCGAGCTCTTGCAAACGTTCTTCAATCAACACTTTTTCTAATCCCCTTTATCTATTGTGTTTTCAATATAATAATTCTGTAATGACCTTAAAAACTCCTTTAAAAAAGGACAATTCCCTGTGTAAGGAATTGTCCACTTTTTATTTCCATGGGATAAGTTTTCGTTCTAGCCACTGGAGTACCCGATTAAAGAGCAGTCCTAAGAAAGAAAGTAATAAAACCCCCACCATTAATTTATTCGTGATCATGAGATTACCGTAATGCAGCACCATTGCGCCAATCCCATATTGGGCAGCGATCATTTCAGCAGATACTAAAAGCAATAAAGCTGTACCGGCTGCTAATTTAAGACCCGCAAAAATGGTTGGTAGCGCACCAGGCAATATGACCTTTCGAATCACATTAAAATGATTTGATCCAAAGGTGACCGCCGCTTTTATTAAAATAGAGTCAACACTTTTTACTCCGGAAAATGTGTTAATTAGCACTGGGAAAAATACTCCTAATGCAATTATTGCGACCTTTGGCAATTCCCCTATTCCAAACCATAAGATAATAAGCGGAAGTAAGGCGATTTTTGGAATGGGATAAATCGAATATACGATTGGGGTAAATATCGCATCAGCCCATTTTGAAAAGCCAAGAATGAGACCTATGATGATGCCTAGGGCTGCACCAAGCAGGTATCCCCAGCCAATTCGGTATAAACTTGCTAAAAGATGTTTTAGGAGCTCCCCGCTGCTAATTAATTCCCAGCCCGCTATGACAATGGCTGTTGGTGCCGGTAAGAAAAGCGGAGGGACGATGTTCATTCGGCAAACGAGCTCCCAAATGAGCAAGAGTCCTGAAATACCTAACACAGATGCATACGTTGGAATTTTCCGTTCCAGAAACCCAACCCGGTTTTTGATGATTTGTTTATGTTCACTCATTTCTACGCCTCCTTCAATGCTTCTTTAGCATCATGGCGTATTAAATTCCAAATATCAGTGGAGTATTGTTCAAATTGACTCCGATATTTTTCTTCATCCCTGCCCATCTTCGGTAAATCAATATGAATAATGCTTTTGATTTTGCCTGGATGGCGGGATAATACGATAACTCGGTCAGCTAAATAGACAGCCTCCTGAATGTTATGTGTAACATAAAGTGTACTTAATCGCGTACGATTCCAAATCGTTAAGAGCTCTTCTTGCATAATCGTTCGTGTTTGTGCATCTAATGCAGAAAAGGGTTCATCCATAAGAAGGAGGTCCGGTTCGACAGAAAGGGCACGGGCAATTCCCGCACGCTGTTTCATTCCGCCTGAAAGCTGCTTAGGATAAGCACCTTCAAAACCAGTTAATCCCACCATATCAATATAGTATTTTCCTTTTTCTTCTCTTTCTTTTTTACTGACTCCCTTTTCTTCAAGTCCATAAACGACATTTTCAAAAACGGTCCGCCAAGGAAATAAAGCAATTTCTTGAAAGACGATCCCTAAATTGGGCTCCCTTCCTTGGGTGCCTTCAAAATATACCTGTCCTTCACTTGGCGACATTAAGCCGCCCACAATATTTAGCAAGGTAGATTTTCCGCAGCCGCTCGGACCGACAAGAACGACAAACTCTTGATTTTCGATAGCAAAATTAATATTTTCAAGAGCTGTTACTTCCCTTTTTTTGGAATCAGTAAATTTCTTACTGACGTCTTCTACAACTATTCTCATGATGTTATTCCCCTAGTACTTTTAATGCTTCCTCTAACAACTCTGTATTGACAATCTCTTTACTATCAATTGCCTTATCAATCAGTTTCTCTTTTGCATACCAATCAATTTGTGTCTGAATGTCAGACTCAAGTAATTTTCCATCACGATCCATATAAGGCAGGCCTTTTTTGATAAGCTCTGGATCTTGGTCCGTATACTTGGCAATGATATTTATAACTTCCTCGTAGTTTTCCCCTGGCACTGTTTCTCCATCTTTTTTCACTAAGACAGCATCATAGTAGTAACGGGATGCCTTAATATACGCCTTAAAGAATCTTACTGCCGCATCTTTATTATCTGCAAATGCAGGCGAGAAGAAAATTCCTGAAGTTTGATAGTCGATTTCTTCGCCAATTTGTGAAATGACTTTTCCATAACCTTCAGCCTCAACGGTTGAAATATTAGGCTCATTTAAAATAACAGCATCCACCTGCTTGCTATTTAAAGCTTCCATTAGCCCTTTAATACTATTAAGTGGTACTAATTGAACGTCAGCAATGCCTAAGCCATGATTTTCTAATACTCTGCCCGCCATATAATGGAAGGTAGAACCAGTTTGAGTAATCCCGATTTTCTTTCCTTTTAAGTCTTCAATTTTGGATACATCTGAGTCATTTGGCACAAGCAAGGCAGATGAAGAGTAGCTTTTCTGCTCTCTGCCCTTGTCAGCAACAATCCATAATTTCTGTCCGCCGCTGACCATATTGTACAGACTAGCAGTAATTCCAGTAGCACCAACATCTACACTGCCACCTGCTGTTGCAACAGCAATAGGCTGTGCTGCCTCAAACCAAGTAGCTTTTGCATCTATATTTTCTTCCTCGAAATATCCTTTTTCTAATGCGATAAATAATGGTGCTGAGCTCGTTAATTTAAGCATTCCAATGTTGACAGAGGCCTTTTCCGGGCCTTTTCCAGCATCAGATTCTTTCCCTGTTGTTTGACCTTCATCTTTTTGTCCGCAACCCGTAAGTGCTAGAGCCAATGATAGAATCACTGTAAAAATAATGGTTAAAGATTTTTTCAATGTTTAAACCTCCATCGCTTTAATGTAGTACATTATTAAATTGTAACATAAATGAATTATATTCGACATAATTTTCAAAAAAAACTTAAATAAAGGTAATTTAGCATGGAAACTAATTTTCAACTATGAGGTATCGCTTCAAAGCTTTTTTTGAAAAATATTATTTTAAATATATAAAAAGAAGAAATAATAGTCAAAAACAAAAATCCACGACATCTTACATCGATATCGTGGATTTTTTATGATCAACTAATTTACTAGACTAATTTCTCTTCTAAAGTCTTTAGCTGCGGAATAGGGATTTTCAGCTTTCATAATCCCCGAAACGATTGCGTACCCAGAAATGTTATTTACTGGGAGTTTCAACAAATTATCAATCTTAATCCCGCCGATTGCAACAACGGGAATGGAAACTTTTTCAATTATTGCTTCAAGCATGCCTTTGGGAAGCAGTTTGGCATCGTCTTTCGAACTTGTTGGGAAAACAGCACCGACTCCTATATAATTTGCCCCATTCCTCTCGGCTTCTTCAGCCTCCTCAATCGTTGAAACAGAGACTCCGACAATCATAGAGTCGGGGACTATGTTTCTAGCGGCAGACAAAGGCAGATCGCTTTGGCCAATATGTATACCAGCAGCATTTACCGCAAGTGCAATATCAATCCGATCATTAATTATTAGTGGAACTTCATATTGATCTAGCAAACTTTTTAACTTAAGTGCTTTTTCGAAAAAATGTTTGCCGCTGCTTTGTTTTTCACGGAGCTGAACAATCGTCACTCCTCCTTTCACGGCACTTTCAACGGTATGGAGAAGCTCTTCAACAGGAGCTGACTCTTCTGTAACGAAATATAATGTATAATCTGTTTTCATGCTAATCGAACACCTTCTTCCCATAATTGTTCATCCATTAATGATATTTCATCCATGAGCTTCATACGGTAAGTTCCGATGCCAGCGCAATCTTGCAGTCTATTTCTTGCTCTTTCACCTGCTAAACTCATTGCTGACATTCCAGCGATCGCTGCTGAAAATAGGTCATCTGTAATTCCGGCAAAGCAGCCGATTAAAGAAGCAGTCATACAGCCTGTTCCTGTAATACGGGTTAGCCAAACATCACCATTTGCGATTTTGACAGTCTTTTCCCCATCTGAGATGACGTCTATCTCCCCGCTAATAACTGTAATTGCATTTAGCCGTCTAGCTGCTTTAATCGCCAGGTCTTCCTTCGATATTGTAATGTCTCCAGCGTCAACCCCTCTTGTTACGGCCTTACCACCAATTAAGGCAAAAACCTCCGTTGCGTTTCCTCTTATGATGGAAACATCCACTTTATTGAGAAAATCAACTGCCTTTTCCGTTCTAAATGGAGTAGCTCCAACACCGACTGGATCAAAAACAACTGGAATTCCTTTTTCATTTGCTGCTTGGCCAGCTCGAATCATTGCACTATAAGTTAGATCATTTATCGTGCCAAAATTTATCACTAGTGCATTTGAAAGACTCGCCATATCCGCAACCTCTTCAATACTTGTCGCCATGACGGGAGAACCGCCAATCGCAAGTGTTGCGTTTGCACAATCATTTATCGTGACGTTATTGGTAATATGATGGATAAGCGGCTTGCGTTCCTTTATTTTCGAAAATAACTGTTTAATCGAGTCTTTGTTCATTCCATTTGTCCTCCAAGCTAAGGATGTTTAGGAGTTATGATTGATTAGCATACTTGCTTTTTCATAGAGCTCGTAAAAATGGTTAGTAGGTCCGTGCCCATGTCCTAGATTAAGACTGTGCATAATAGCAGTCGTGATATATTTTTTGGAAATATGAATAGCTTCTAATAGGGACTCACCCTTCGCTAAATTGGCTGCGATAGCAGATGAAAGGGTACAGCCTGTTCCATGCGTATTTTTTGTATGAATTCTTTTTCCCTTTATCCAATAAAATCTATCTCCATCATAAAATAAATCATTTGGCTCACCGCTAAGATGTCCGCCTTTTAATAGAACTGAAGCTGCACCTATCGCTTTGATAGCAAGGCAAGCATCCAACAGATCATCTTCCCTGAGAATTTTACGGCCTAATAATACCTCTGCTTCTGGTATATTTGGCGTTACAACGGTTGATAGAGGAATCAATCTTTCCTTTAGAGCAGTAATGGCTTCTTCCTGTAATAGGTGATGTCCGCCCTTCGAAACCATAACTGGGTCTAACACTAGATAATTTGGCTTATATTTTTCTAAAGAGCTGGCAACTACCTCAACTGTATCAGGTGTAGAAAGCATCCCGATTTTTACAGCATCCACACGAATGTCATCGAATACTGCTTCTATTTGATCTTGGATAATGGATAAATCAATATTTTGCACCGAGCGTACTTCCTGTGTGTTTTGCGCAGTAACAGCTGTTATGACTGACATTCCAAATACTCCTTGAGCTGCAAAGGCCTTCAAATCTGCTTGAATTCCTGCACCGCCTCCTGAATCAGAGCCCGCGATTGTAAGTGCTGTTTTCATGAAGCATCCCCCCGATCGCTTTGTTTTTAATTAATATTTTTAGGAGAGCAAAGCCCATGATCGCACCTGTAAAAGAGCTCATCGTAAAGGCTGGAATTAATCCAAATAATGTGGCTTCCTTCCCTAACAGCAGCACCGCAATAGGGTAAGTTGCCATAGCACCAAGAATACCTGTCCCAATAACCTCACCGGTTGCGGCGAATCCCAAATTCTTTGTTTTTCGATAAAGAATAGCAGCTAGAAATGCACCAATCATACTGCCTGGATAGGCAAATAAACTCCCGGTACCTAGCATATTTCTTAGCGATGAAGAGATAAATGCTTGAATCACTGCATACCAAGGCCCAAGTAAAACGGCTGAAAGGACATTAGCAAAATGCTGAATCGGAAAAATTTTCGCAAAACCAACTGGAATATAAATGAAACTGCTTGAAACAGTTGTGATCGCTGCGATGATGGCAGTTAATGTTAGCTTTTTCGTTTTTTGCATACCACTAACACTCCTATTCTTCTTTTTATTCAGATACGATATTTTCAAAGGCTGTTTTTGGGTCGACTTGCTCATTAATTACCTTTGACTCGTAAAGCCAATCTGCCACTTCCTGCCAAACTGCTTCATCCTGGTAACCGAATGGTGCATTTTCATCATCCATTAATGGCAAAAGGACTTCTAAACTCTTCTTTTCTACCTCTGCATCTAAAGGAAAGCTATCATTTTCATGATCAAGTAAAACTTTGAGCCCTGCATCAGGGTTTTGCTTTACGTCTTCATGGCCTTTCGTAACTGCACGCCAAAACTTTTCAAAGGAAGCTTTCTTCTTTTCTAAAGTCTTTTCCCCAGTAACGATAATAAGTTCATAATTATCAGGAACCCCGAAATCTGGCAAACGAAGAACATTAATGTTATAGCCTTCTTTTTGTAAAAGGACCTGCTCATGATTGATGTAGGCTCCAATTAGGGCATCGACATTATCTGTCGCTAAGGAAGCCATTAAATCCCAGCCAACATCTGTCATTTTAACCTTATTCATATCCCCGCCATCGTTTTCCACCATTGATGCAACAACTGCTTCACTTACTGATGCTGATGGGTAGCCAACATTTTTCCCTTCTAAATCTTTTGGTGATTGAATACCGCTTTCAGTCTTATACATAATTGCATCAAGGGAATGTCTAACAAATGCAGCAATTGAGACGACAGGGATACCCTCTGCTCTGGAAACTAGCAGCTGACTTTGATAACTTATCGCTAAATCAACCTTTCCTGTGGCTGCAAGCTTTAACGGATCATTCGTGTCAGCAGGCATTTCTATTTTCACATTTAGACCCTCATCTTCAAAATATCCCTTTTCTTTAGCGACATAAATGGCTGAATGGACGGCATTAGGATACCAGTCAAGCATAATACTAATATCTTCAAGTTCTTTCTTTTGATCTCCATTACTAGCTTCATTTTTTCCTGTGTTACATCCTGCAAGCATGATGACGATTATTATGATTAATAGGTGAACTAAGGGTGTTCTTTTCATTTTCTGACCAACTCCAACTGTAAATTATTCTGCGTTTTTCCACTTCAGTATATATTTTTCCACTGCTTTAATTATGGAGAACAAAAGGATGCCAAGTAAGGTTAAGATCGTAATGGCAGCGAAAACTCCTTCTGCATTTAAATTCCCGGACATCCTGCGGCTATAGTAGCCAAGGCCCTCACTTGCCCCGAGCCATTCTCCAATTGTGGCTCCTACGAGGGCATACACGATTGCAAGCTTCAGCCCTGAGAAAAAAGATGGCAATGCCATTGGAATGTTTAGCTTTAAGAAGATCTGCCAGCGGTTTGCACCCATGGAGCGCAATAATTCGCTATATTCCTGATCACTTGATTTAAGGCCATCATAAGTACCAACAATAATAGGAAAAAAAGAGATGAGAATCGTAACCGCTACTTTACTCCATATCGTATAGCCGAACCAGAGGACGAAGATAGGCGACAGGGCAATAATCGGTATCATTTGAGATATTAACACAGCTGGATAAAGCATTTTTTCCAGCGTTTTGTAAAAAAACATTCCAACTGCTAATGTAATTCCTCCTGCAGCGGCAAGGAGAAATCCAATTAGAAATTCAAGCATCGTAGCTGGCATATGTTCAAGCAGAAGTGGCTGCCAATTTTCAAAAATAGAAATGACGACACTCGTTGGTGCCGGGATGATAAAGGCAGGAACTGCATCAGCACGTACGAGCCATTCTAATAAAGTCAGGATAGCAGCAGAAAAAATGAGAAACAGACTATAAGACTGAATCCATAGGTTAAATCTTTTCATAGGCGATCTTCTTCTCCAAGCTCTGTCTTAAAGTAATCAATTCTTTTTCATGGAGCATAGCAAGGTTGCGTGGTCGTTTTAGATTGACGTTTATTTCCTCAACCTCTTTATTCGCGTGCAACAATAGAATTCGGTCACTAAGAAAGCATGCTTCCTCCAAATCATGGGTGATAAACAATACGGTTTTGTTTAATTCCTGCCAAAATGAAAGCAGCCATGCCTGCATTTCTTTTTTCGTTAATGCATCGAGTGCGCCAAATGGTTCATCAAGCAATAACAATTCCTTGCCTGTTAGCAACGCGCGAAGAAAAGAAACTCTTTGTCTCATCCCTCCTGATAGTTGTTTTGGAAATGAATTCTCGTATTCTAGTAAACCTATTCGATGAAGCCACTCTCTTGCTCTGTCCTTTGTAAGCCCATTTCTCTTCTGAATTTCGGCTGAAATCATAATATTTTCTATTATTGTTCGCCAAGGGAGGAGCAAGTCACGCTGGGGCATATAGCCAACATCCCCAAGCGTGATTGCTTTTCCGTTCAAAAGAACTTCTCCGCTATCCTGTTTTAGAAGACCAGTAATTAATTTTAAGATAGTCGTTTTACCTGTTCCGCTTCTTCCAATCAAAGAGACAAACTCGCCATTACTTACTGTAAAGCTTAGATTGGATAATATTTTGTTTTCTGGTTTTCTATCTTTAAAGGCATATGATACATTTTTTAATTCTAGTGTCATTTTTCCACCGTCTTATTTGTTAAATTGGCCAGTCCTGTTTGTAATAGTTCATATCCCAAAATAAATACTCGTATTTCGAAGTCATTTGGAAATGCTCTTCTAGGACAGCGAGTTCCCGCTCTGGCTTCCCTTCTGCCAGTTCATCCATTAGTTCAATCAACCATTTTGCACCATTGCCAAATGTTTCAGAATCATAAGTTTCAATCCATTTCGCATATCGGTTGGAGGATAACTTGTCACCGTATTGTTTTCTTAATAACTTTCCAATCTCCCAATAATCCCATGCACAAGGAAGCAAACAGGAAACCACTTCGGATAAACTGCCATTTTGAGCGACATGTAACATATACCTCGTATACGCCAAATTGACAGGTGTAGGTTTAGTTGCCTCCAATTCTTCACGAGAAATACCAAATTCTGCTGCAAATTGCCTATGCAATTCCATTTCAAAATGCAAGGTTTCATGCAGGATTTTGGCAAACTTCCCCATTGTGTCGAGATCCTGCGCCTTCATCACACCTACTGCAAACAGTTTCGAATAATCAATTAAATACACATAGTCTTGCTTCATATAATGAATAAACTTCTTTTCATCTAAAATGCCCTTTCCCAGCTCTTGGACAAAAGGATGATTGTGGTTTTTCTCCCAAATTGGCTGTACATTTTCAAATAATCTTTCAGAAAACTTTTTTGTTTTAACCGTTTCCATTGTGTTCTCCTCCTGAAAATTTATATTTATTTTGTGTTGCATAACACACGAAAAAGATAAAAAAACCGCCTTCCATTTGGAAAGCGGTTAAGTCAATACGCAGAAAATATACGTAATCGTTAACTACTTCCCTACGCTAGTATGATCTAGATCAGGTTCAAAGGGTTCATCTCAGCCAAAAAGGCGCCCCTAGTAGAATTAAATAATATTTATAAGATTCATTCATAAGGATAGCATGAATAATAATTAATGCAAGTAAAATAATTCAAAAAAAGAACTGCCTGAGAGCAGTTCCTTATACTTCAACACTCCATCCAAACGGATCTTCAAGAGTTCCATTTTGAATGCCAGTTAAAGTTTCATATAATTTTTTCGCTAATGGACCAGTTTCGCCATTGTTTACAATTAGTTTTTCATTTTTCCAAGAAAATTCGCCAATTGGTGAAATAACAGCAGCTGTTCCCGTGCCAAATGCTTCCTCTAATTTTCCGTCTAAGCTTGCTTGATAGACTTCATCCATAGAAATCTTACGTTCAACAATAGGTAAGTTCCAATGCTTCAAAAGTTGAATAATGGAATCACGAGTAACCCCTTGTAAAATACTGCCATTCAATTCAGGGGTAATAATTTCGCCATTAATCTTAAAGAAGACATTCATACTGCCAACCTCTTCAATGTACTTCTGTTCTTTTCCATCGAGCCATAATACTTGGGAATAGCCTTCTTTGCCTGAAATCTCTTGTGCTTTCAAGCTGCCTGCATAATTTCCTGCCGTTTTTGCATCACCAGTGCCGCCTTTAACTGCACGTACAAATTCGGTTTCTACTGCAATTTTTACTGGGTTAATTCCTTCTTTATAATAAGCTCCCACTGGAGAAAGAATAATAATAAATTGATAGCTTAAAGAGGCTGATACGCCTAAATGCACTTCAGTAGAAATAATGAACGGACGAATATATAAAGATGTTCCTTCAAGATTAGGGATCCAGTCTCTGTCTACTCTAATTAGCTCTTTTAATGCTTCTAATGCAAGCTCTTCATCCAGTTCAGGCATGCACAAGCGAGCGCTTGATCGATTTAACCGTTCAAAATTTTTATTCGGCCTAAATAAAAAAACTTTTTCATCCTTCGTTAAATAGGCTTTTAACCCTTCAAATACAGTCTGTCCATAATGAAAAATTGTGGCTGCAGGGTCTAAAGTAATAGGTTGATATGGAACAATCCTTGGATCATGCCAGCCTTTCCCTTCCGTATAGTCCATAATAAACATATGATCTGTGAAGGTTCTTCCGAATTCAAGCTTGTCAAACGCTGGCTTTTCTTTTCTAGTTGCCGCTAAGTTAATTTCAATTTGATGGTCTTTCATCCTTCAATTCCCTGCCTTTTTGTATGCTGTGTCACTTTAATGATTGGTCCAATCACTGAAATATTCTTTAGATTACCACTAAAGAGAAGTAAATATTATTTTCAAATAATTTCTAATAGTTGTGATTGTAATTATAATTATCCGACAACTTATAGTCGTTTGTCGAGTAGTTTTTACAAATTTTTAAAAAAATTTTAACAATCATTTAAACCAGCCTTTTTCTTTCGACTGAGTAATGGCTTCGATTCTGTTTTTAACCTCAAGCTTATCTAGAATTTGTGAGATATAATTTCTTACAGTCCCTGTTTTAATACTTAATTCATCAGCAATTTCTTTTGTGTTTTTTCCATCAGCCACAAGCTCAAGCACAGCTTTTTCCCGTTCTGTTAAAGGATTTTCTTCGTTATACACATCGTCCATTAATTCTGGCGCATAAATTCTTCTTCCCGCCATCACTGTTCTGATTGAGTTTGCCAGATCTTCACTTGGACTATCCTTTAATAAATACCCCCGTACACCAGCCTTCAATGCTCTTTGAAAATAACCCGTTCTTGCGAAAGTAGTCAGGATGATGACCTTGCAATCCAATTCTTTTAATTCTTCCGCAGCTTCAAGTCCGCTTTTTTCCGGCATTTCGATATCCATCATACAGACGTCTGGCTTATAGTGTTTTACGAGGGCAATAGCTTCTTCTCCATTGCTCGCTTTTCCGACTACTTCCATATCATCTTCCAAATTGAGCAGTGAACCTAATGCGCCTAACATCATGCGCTGATCCTCTGCAATGACAATCCGAATCATGACCGCTCCTCCTAATCTGTCTGCTTAATAACACTTGGAACTTTCATGATAATGGCAGTCCCATCTTGTTCAATGATTTCTAATGTGCCGTTGACAAATTCCAGCCGTTCCTTAATTCCAAGTAATCCGTGCCCTTTTAATGAGTCATAATCTCTTCCAATACCAATTCCGTTATCTTTAATTTTTATACAAATCTCATTCGCCGTTTGCTCAATCGTGATTTCGCATTCAGTAGCCTTACTATGTTTTACAACATTTGTTACTGCTTCCTTCATACACATGCTGAGAATATTTTCAAGAAAGATGGATACATTTGAAAGCTTTAGTTCATTGCTGCAAATGAATTTGATTTGTGCTGCATCTAGGAGCTGCTTTATTAGGACGAGCTCCTCTTTTATCCGTATTCCTCTCATTTGAGAAACCATTTTCCTTACTTCATTTAAAGCTGTTCTCGCTGTTTGCTGAACATCCTTCATTTCATTTCGTGACTGTTCTGGATCTTTATAAACTAGTCTTCTAGCTAAATCACTTTTTAAACCAATGAGTGAAAGCTTTTGCCCTAGAGTATCATGTAAATCACGGGCAATTCGCTGACGCTCTTCCTGTTTCACCAGGTCTGCGATTCTCTTATTGGCATATTCAAGCTGCTCTTCAAGCTTCTCTTGTTTTTTCTTATTATACAAATTGAATGGAAGAAGAATGACACTAATCCAAATAATAATGATAAATGGCAATTGACTTAAAAAAAGCTCATCCCTCAGGATAAAGTTATAATTAATCGAAATGGTTGTGGCTACTAAATGGATGATATAAAGCGTTAAAAATGCGATGCGATTTTTAATATTTCCATTATAGTAGGCAATATAAAAAGCAAAATAGACAAACTGAAAGTGAATAGTCATGATAATGGAGATACAAATAAGTATACAAGTCCATAAATAAACTGGCCACTTCTTAGAAATAAAAGCAAGCCGATAAGTGATAAAAAAGAGAATGGTCAAGATGATTCCAATTATGATATCGATTGTTGATGAGGATTGAAAAATAAAATAAAAAGGCAGAATACTAAAAACACTCCAAATATATGGAGCAATTCCTGAGCTTTTTAACGTTGTTAAATACTTTTTTACCATACTTGTACCCCATTTAATTAAATCATTGCTTTTATATATTCATTCTAACATAAATAAGGCAAGGTTCTCATCTAAGCTGAGGCCTTGCCTTATTATTATGGAAGTATGAACGAAGACGATTATTTAATGATATTAAGCTGTTTCTCTCTTTCGTTTCGTTCCTTCATGTAATAAGAAGCCTCTTTATACGTAATAAACTTTTTATTAAGTTCATCCCAAAGCCTAAAACGTAAAGATTGTAAGCTTGTCTTTAATGAAACAGTTGGAACGTTCCGTAGTGGCTCAGTATTATTATGTGCTTCTTCTAATTTATAGTTAGGCACTCTCGGGCTTAAATGGTGGACATGGTGAAATCCGATATTACCTGTCATCCACTGCAGTACCTTAGGAAGCTTATAAAAAGAACTTCCTTCAACCGCGGCCTTTACATACTCCCAGTGCTCATCTGCCTCAAAATAAGAATCTTCAAATGTATGCTGGACGTAAAAAAGCCATATACCTGCAGCACCGGATATTAAGAAAATTGGAGCCTGAACTAGGACAAACGCTTCCCATCCAATTGCCCAGCACATCACACTATACAATGCGACAATCGAAATATTTGTTAAATAAGTATTTAAGCGCTCCTTCATTCTTGCACCTTTTCTGTTAAAACGATTAACAATTAGAAACTGATAAATCGGACCAAGGCCGAACATAACAAGTGGATTGCGATATAATCGATAACCTAAACGTTGCCAGAAAGATGCAGCGATATACTCATCTACCGTAAGCATCCAAATATCTCCTACACCGCGCTTATCTAAATTACTGCTTGTGGCATGATGGACAGAGTGGTCGTGCTGCCATTGGCTGAATGGAAAAATGGTGATGACCCCTGTAATCGTGCCTACAATTTTATTAGCGGTTCGATTTTTAAAGAAAGAGTAGTGGCAGCAATCATGAAAAATAATGAAAATCCGGACTAAGAAACCAGCAGCTACAACAGCAATTGCAAGCGTTAGTAAATAGGAAACAGATAAACTTTTATATGCAATAAACCATAATACACCAAAAGGAATCAGAGTATTTATCATTTGCCAAACACTGGCTTTCAAATTTGCTTTTTCGTAAGGAGCCATCTGTTTTCTTAAATTAATTTGCTTTTGTTTGGTCATATTAAGTGTATCCTTTCAATCGATTTTTTCTTATTATATATAATTGGATATAGAATTATAAGGCATACGTGTCATGTACAAACCATGATAAATGTCATGTTTGATAAATAAATGACAGAGGAGATCAAGACATGAACCCGATATTAAATAAGTTTTTACACAAAGCAAAAACAAGCTTACACTCAGCAACAGCACTTGTTAAAGAAAGGATTTATGCAGTGACTGGAACATCATCGGCAACAGTCGTGCAGCTGGCTGATTTTATTCGAAAACACCCGGAAACAAAAATAAAGAAAAAGGAGTTATTAGGAAAAATATTTTATTTTTACAAATTGGAAAAGGATGAGGTTCGGTATTCACTTGAATGCAGAAATTCGTATATCCTCCAATTGGACGTACATGCTGGAAATGAGCCTGTTGTGGCGTATCGTTCTTACAGGGATCATTATCAACTAAATACACCGATAAAGTTTCCTAAACTAACAGCAGAATAAAAGAAAAAGGACCTCCAAAAATAGAGGTCCTAATTTCAAGAAAAAATACTCTTAATACTGTCGATTAGATTCTTAAAAAAGTCAGAAACGGCCTGCAGAAACCCTTTATCACCTACAGCTTCTTCAATGCGCTGCTTAATATCCTTTGAAATATCTTCAAGCTGGGATTGGACATTGTCAAAGTTAATATTTAAACTGCGCATTTTTTCGAATAAATCAATGAGCAGCTGACGATCCTGTTCACTCAATTGAATTTCAAGTGATTTTAATTGATCAGTTATAATTTGTTCAATTTCTTCCTTCGTTGCTGGCTTTTGATTGGCTATTTCTTTTTTGATTTCTGTCAGAAGCTCAGTAATTTTATCCTGATCCATGCCTTCTTTTTTTGCTAATTGAGTAGCAAGGTTTAGCTCCTCATTGGCAACCTCAGTATGGTCGGTATTTAAACCTTCTCCATTTCCTTCATCATAGGCTTTGTATATACCGACCAATGCCGAATGTCCTGAAACCTTCACTGGAGATGCCACTTCAACAACTGCATCCTGTATCCCTGCCGTTAAAAGAGCATTGGCATACATTTCATCCGTTACTTCTGTAATATTTTCAGGAGTAACTTGTTTGATGACAAGCCCTTCCCCCGCGTCTTTTCGAGTGATTTTTGCGGAGGAATACATATTCGCACGCTTGTCCCCTTTAATATAGGTGACCAAATCATCTCCAGTTACCGTTATTTCAGTTACTTGACTTGTGTCTTTAACGCCTAATAATTTTCGTACCTCTTCCTTTTGGGCAGAGGATAATTTCTCCCCATATACAACAATTGGGAGTCCGAATTTCTCATTAATGCTTTCCTCGTTATTGTTCCCATTAGCCGCGAGCGCATTTGTACCGAGATTGGCTGCAAATAAAAAAACGAATCCAATCATCATCCATTTCGTTAAATTCTTTAACATGTATACACTCTCCATTATTTTTGAATTACTCTAGTAATCTATAAGCTATACGATTATTTCATTACTATATGTATAGCGTTGCAAAAATTTTACCACAATTAATGAAAAAGGTCTTGTTCTCACTTATTACCCTTTTCTTCTACTGCCCAAATAAGCTTAATTAAGAATAAGTACACTAGCTTGCATGCCTCACTAATAGTCATTTCTTCATGAAATCCATTAACACCATTAAGAGCAAAATTGAACTCCCATAATCCGTCTGCTTGTGAAAACAATAAACTAAATTTTGCCTCTCCTGCTAATTCATTCGTTAAAAAACTCTTAATTGTCTTTTCATGCTTTTTTTGCAGTTTTAAACCTAACATTGCTTCATATGTACCAAATACATCATCCACTTCTAAACATAAAGAATCTGTGCTAACAATATCAAATCGGCTAGCTTCAATGTAAATAAATTCATTCTTATGTGTATTTAAATAGTTTATTGGCTGATTCAAAAATTCTGCAGATTCTTCAGCAAGTAGTTCCTCTGTTTCCTTGTTACTGCGTTCAATATATGCATCGTTGAATAGTGAAGCATCATTTTTTTCTGTAACAATCATTTCTTCAGTAATCAGTTGCTGTTTCTTGGCATAGTTTATTTCTTCCTTAGATAAGACTATATTTGGCTGTTCGTTTAACATAAATTCTTTGAATTTTGACTTTAGCATGTTCACGGTCTCCTTTGTTTCATAGTTGGACGTTTCTTTTTGGAAGGCTTCCCTTTGAATGGTTTTGGCTCCATTATTGCTTTGAAATTGTGTTTTTTTGATTTTGTGGATTGTTTTGATTCACGATCATTTTGTTTTTTTCTTGGCTTTCCCGAGTTATTTCTATCCTGAATTGTTTTCGAACGATTTTTATCCTCATCCTTTTTATCCGTATTTCCTATATTTTGTTTTTTAATTGTAATGTTAAGCTCTTTTTCAATGAGATCAAGAGTTCCTCTGTCTGCAGATGAGTATAGCGTAATCGCCAAGCCATTCATACCTGCTCTGCCAGTCCGGCCAATACGGTGAACATAACTTTCGGAATCCTGAGGAATATCATAATTAAATACATGGGTTACACCATCAACATCTAGTCCACGTGCTGCGACATCCGTTGCGATGAGGAACTGAGTTTTAGCATCCCTAAAGCGTTTCATAGCTTGCTCCCGCTTTGCTTGTGATATATCGCCATGCAGTTCGTCACAGTTATACCCTTTTGATTTGAGCACTTCGAATAGCTTGCTGACCCTTCTTTTCGTTCGGCAAAAAATAACGGCTAAGTATGGCCGATGAGTTTCGATTAGTTGAATAAGCGTTCCTTGTTTCGCGCGGTCAGTTGTGTGAATGGCCACTTGATTAATATTTTTCGCTGGTCCTTGTCTTTTCTCTACTTGTATGTACTTTGGATCCCTCATATACTTTTTAGCAAGCTTCCTAATTTCTGCTGGTACGGTCGCAGAGAATAACATTGTTTGACGTTTAGCAGAGGTTTCCTTAATAATGTCTTCCACTTCTTTTAGAAACCCGATATGAAGCATTTGATCAGCTTCATCGAGAACGAGATAAGAAACATTAGATAATTGCACGGTATCCCTACTAATATGGTCTAATAAGCGCCCTGGTGTACCAACAACAATTTGAACATTTTTCTTAAGTTTTTTCAGCTGTTTGTCCACATCTTGCCCGCCGTAAACCGCTAATACCTCTACTCCATCTATTTTTGAAATTAATTTTTCAATTTCATCTGTAATTTGCAGTGCCAATTCCCTTGTGGGTGTAACAATTAATGCTTGAATAGTTGAGGAGTATGGTTCAATCTTTTCAATGATTGGCAATATAAAGGCAAGCGTTTTCCCCGATCCCGTTTCGGACTGAGCAATGATATCGTTTCCTTCTAATGCAAAAGGAATCGCTTGTTCTTGTATAAGTGTTGGATTAGTGATGCCGTAATGTTGTAATGATTCGATTAAATCATTCGAAATACCTAATGACATAAATTTAGGCAAAGTATTCCCTACTTTCTAAAACTCTTGTGGAATTATTATCTTATTCATTTTGCTTGTTTTTCACTGGAATAGCAAACAAAAAAACAGACATCTAAATCTATAGTCTGCTTTTCTTCTGCAATTTGTTATTTTACGCTTGAAAGTATTATTTTCAATAATGAATGTACCACCAATTTTTTTGTATTCTCTATTAGTTTTTGTATATTTATTATTTCCGAGTATTATACGAATCATTCATTCAGCCTGTCCTAACTAATGATCCCCTTTTGTATAATTTTTACTTTCACGTCCGGGTTAAAAGTAATCGTTGGATACATGGATTGCCAATCAAGCTCCTTCCATATTTTGTGGTGCAAAGCGATCATTCTTCTCCCGATACCCAGACCATCACAATTTGCTTCTTGGAGCTGTTGTATTACTTTTTCTGCTTGGTCAGTCAGCTTTTTTGAGAGAATGCTATTAAGTTTATGAATTTCCTTTTGTGAATCCAAAACATCATGTGGATATTCAACTACTTTTGCTTTTAATTCAAGACTTAAATGAACATGAATAGCAGAGGGGTTCTTCGCTTCAATCGATAAATTTCTTTTGACATCTGAAATATCAAAGGTTATATAATCTTTGATACTTTCCGTATCATTGACTTTCTCAGTAAATCTCGCCAATTTTGAAAGATGGCCCTTTAACAGGTAAAATAGTACAGTATCATCCTTATTTAAATCCATTCCTGAGTATTTTTTGCCATCAAACATTGCAGTACCCATTACTTTGGCAGTCTTATGGTCAATACGATGAATAATCGGAATGGTAATATCTTGGCCTGGATCTAAGATGATTGTGCCGATGGATTGAATATCATTATTTTTCAACATAGTTGCCTCTTCGGCACTTGATAATAAATCAGAGAGATATTCACCGATAAATAAATCAGTTTCGCTTCCTAATTTTAACACTTCTTTTGCTTTACCTTTTACCAATGCTACTTTGGCATTTAGAGCGTTTTTTGGATCTCGATAAAAAACATCTAAAGTCGAGTAGAATTCTTTTCTAGCAAGCTCCTCACCAACTAGGAGAACCTGTAATTTGGATGATTCTATTTTTTTGGAAACCTCCAAATCAATTTTGTCTCGGGCCCCGCGAGGTGTATGATCATTTTCCGTAAATGTTTCTGTTCTAGCCTTCTGTTCACCTGCCCCTTCAGAGCCTTGTAAAGTTCGAATGGAGACAGTCGTAGAAATTTTTTTCGTATCCTCTAAATCAAAAGCTGCACTATTAATCAAGCTTACTTCCTTTAATAAATTCTGATCCCAGCATCCTGTTAACACAAGAATTGAAAGGAATAAAAGACTATTTATCTTTCGCATGCAGCTGTTGCCCCTTTCTGCTATAAAGAACAAATGGCAATAGAATGAATGGAATGGAGACTATCATATATCCTGCATAGGACGCATACTTAGCAAATTGATTCATTGACTGTTCAGTATCTAATGGAATAAGTCCAGCAAAATAAATGATCGCTAACATAATTAATGTATTTACAGATGACTTTTCGCTTCTGAAAATTCCTTTTATACAATCTGCTCCCCAGAACACATATGAAACAAATGATGTAAATACAGAAACAATCCAAATAATTAAAAAAAGAAGATCTGGTCGTTCAATTATTTTGAATGAAAATGCTTTAATTAAATATAGTAAAGTTTCTGGTATTAAAAGGATGTCAACAGGACTGAAAAATAAAAAGCAAGCGATAGTTGCTAACAAATAGAAAATTGTCACGACTATATTTGCAGCTGTAATAAATTTGATTTTTAGTTTTAAGGTACCTGATGTCATCGCCGTTAAAAACATGATTATTTCAAATCCCAGCAGAGCAATAATCGCATCCTTTGTGCCAAATAATATGTCCTTCCAGCCAGAGCTTCCAACAGGCATAATATAAAAAATATTAGCATCCTTAAAAGAATATATGATCAACCCTAGAAAGATAAATAGTAGCAGAGATACGATAACATAAAATCTTGCAATCACACGTATTTCTTCTTTGGCTAAAAAATAACAACACACGACCAATAATAAGGAAATAATCCAGTTAGGCGTTTCGGGCAAAACCCAAATATCAAGAATTCTTTTGTATAAATTAATAATAAGAACGCCTACTATTAATGAATAAAATAATAGACCAATTTCGAATAATTTCCTTATAATTTTTCCGAATAATATCTCTACAATCTCTTTCACTTTTTTATTTGGGAATTTTTTCATAATAATATAATATAGGATAATAAAAATTTGTACACCGATTCCACCTAAGATAAGTGAGATCCAGCCATCAATTTTTGATGCTTGAGCCATTGAATATGGTAATGATAAAATACCAACGCCTATTTGTGTTTGAATAATGAAGAAGAATAGCTGGGCAGGCGATATTTTCTTTGTTTTATTTTTCATCTTTATCCCAGCCTCTGACCCAATTAATTTTTTTCTGTCTTTTTGTCATTGTGTCTTGAGGTCGATTATTCATAAGCCATAAAGGCAATCGAACGATGGAATCCTTTAATCCATTAACTCTAAACGGGGCAACAGGATAAAAATATGGTACACCGAAGGATTCCTGCTTACATAGTTTTATCAGTATTAACATGAAACCGAACACTAAGCCAATGAATCCAAATGTTGCGGAAATAAGCATTAGGGGAAACCTTAATAATCTCACAGCAGCACTTAGTTCATTCGAGGGGACAACAAAGGATGAAATGGCAGTTATCGCTACAACAACGATCATTATGTTAGATACAATGCCTGCTTTTACTACAGCGTCACCGATGACTAATCCACCAA
Source organism: Bacillus sp. DTU_2020_1000418_1_SI_GHA_SEK_038 (assembly GCF_032341175.1). Taxonomy (NCBI): domain Bacteria; kingdom Bacillati; phylum Bacillota; class Bacilli; order Caryophanales; family Bacillaceae; genus Bacillus; species Bacillus sp. DTU_2020_1000418_1_SI_GHA_SEK_038. The sequence goes on from NZ_CP135435.1 coordinate 2,236,822, forward strand.
CAATGCCAATGGTTTGGCTAATTGGAGTAGGTAGCCTAATTCCTGCCTCCCGAATTAATTCAATTGTTAATTCCATAATAAAAGCTTCAATGATGGGAGGATAAGGTATATCTTCAACTGCATTTTGCATAGGAATAATTAACTCATTTGGCAATACTTCCAAATGAAAGGAAACTACTCCAATATAAATAGATGGAAAAGTGATGGCAATTACAAAACTGACCATTCTTAATAAACGAATAAAGGTTGCCGTAGTCCACCTGCTATTATAATCATCGGGTGATTGATAAAAAGAGAAAAATGTTACTGGAACAATTAATGCAGCAGGACTTCCTTCAGTCATAATGGCAATTCGGCCATCCATAATGTTGTCCCCAACACGATCGGGTCTTTCTGTGTACAATATTTGGGGAAATACAGTGAATGGATCGTCCTCAATAAATTCCTCAATAAAGCCTGGACTAATGATTACATCTGTCTCGATATTCATATAAGAAAGTCTTCTTTTTACTTCCGTTAATATCTCCTGATTAACAATGTCATTTCGATAAATAATAGCTGATCTCGTCTTTGTTTTCGTTCCAAGCTCTATTAAATGTACAACTAAATCTCTATTATTAATAAGTGTTCTAATCATATGAAGATTAGTATTTAATCTTTCTACAAATCCTTCATGGGAACCTCGAACAATTAATTCGGACTTTGGCTCCTCAATCGATCTTTGTACAGGCTCAGTCATATTTACAAGGAATATTTCATCCTTCGTTGCTGTTAGAATCCCGATATGGCCGCTTAGAAGCATATCTACAGCTATTTGAAAGTCTTTTGTTTGAATGCTTTTAATATTATGCAGATATTCATGAAAAAGATATCCCTCAAGTCTTGTCATTAAAGGGATGAATGTTTCTGTTAATTTCTCGCTTGAGACTAAACTTGAAAAAAACAAAATATCAATTGCCGAATCCTTGATATACAGAGTTTTAAATGAAAAATCACTTGATTCTATAAATGTTTCTTTTATCTGATCCATTAGATTGTTTCTGTGTCCATGCAATTATATCCCCTACCAAACCAAGAATTAGTACAAATTGTTGGAAAATCCATTGATTCAATCAACTTATCAATAAGTTCTCCTTTTATTTCCTATTTATGCAAAAGATAAAAAGATGGCAGGGTTATGAAACAACAAAGAAAAACCCCGATGAAAATCGGGGCTCTTCTAGAAAGTATTAACTTGATTTCTTTCCAAGGTATGCTTCAACTACACGAGGGTCCTCTAAAAGATCAGAGGCCTTGCCGCTGATGATGATTTTCCCGGTTTCCATGACATACCCATAGTCAGCAATTTTCAATGCTTGCTTGGCATTTTGTTCAACAAGCAGAACAGTAGTTCCCTCGTCTTTAATTTCTTTAATAATTTTAAATATATCCGCTACAATTAATGGAGCAAGGCCCATCGAAGGCTCATCAAGGAGAAGCAGCTTAGGCCGTGAAAGTAAGGCGCGTGCGATCGCAAGCATTTGCTGCTGCCCGCCGGAAAGTGTTCCGCCTAGCTGGTCCTTTCTTTCTCGTAAAATCGGAAAATGATCCATCACATTTTCGATATCCTTGGTGATTTCATTATCCTTTCGCTGATAAGCGCCCATTTCTAGGTTTTCCATTACAGACATGCTGCCAAGAATGGCTCTGCCTTCAGGAACAAGGGATATTCCTTTTTGTAGGAGCTGGTCAGGTCTTAACCCAGTCACATCCTCACTCAAAAACTCAATTTTTCCAGATTGAGGCTTTAATAACCCGGCAATAGTTTTCATTGTCGTTGTTTTCCCTGCTCCGTTTGCTCCGAGCAATGTAACAATTTTCCCCTGCTCTACTTCTAAATTAATGCCCTTTAAAGCTTGGATTTTTCCATAAAACGTCTCAATATTAGTCACTTTAAGCACTTTCTTCATCCTCCTCTGATCCGAGGTAGGCTTCGATAACTGCTTCATTATTTTGTATTTCTAGCGGTGTCCCCTCAGCTAGTTTTTTTCCAAAATTCAAAACCATGATTCGATCGCAAAGCTTCATAACAAGCGGCATATCATGTTCGATAATTAGAACAGTTATTCCCATTGCTTGAACCTTTTTAATTAAATCGAAAAGGCTGGCTGTTTCAGTTTCATTCATTCCAGCAGCTGGTTCATCGAGCAGCAATAGCTTTGGATTACTGGCTAAGGCTCGGGCAATTTCAAGTCTTCTTTGTTGACCATAAGCTAGATTTTCTGCCTCAGACTCCATTTCATCTGTTAATCCAACTAAATCGAGCAATTCTTTAGCTTTTTCCCGCAGTTGCCTTTCCTCACTTTTCTGGGACTTTGTTCGCAATACACTGCTAAAAACTCCAGATTTGATCCGGCAATGTCCGCCGACCATTACATTTTCTAAAGCAGTCATTTGTGGAAAAAGACGGATATTTTGAAACGTTCGACAAATTCCTTTTTCTGTTATTAAATGAGGCTTTATACCAGTGATCGTGTAGCCAGAAAAGGTAATTTCCCCAGAAGTTGGAGGAAAAAGGTTCGTAATCATATTAAACATGGTTGTCTTTCCTGCTCCGTTTGGACCTATTAAGCCAAATATTTCGCCTTCCTTTACAGAGAAGGTGACATCCGTTAATGCTGAAATCCCGCCAAAATTCTTAGAGATGTTTTTGATTTCCAGAACCATGTTCAACCCCCCTTTTTGGCCGTTTTAGCTTTTGGAACCAATGTAAAACATTATTATCAATAATTCCTTGAGGACGGAATGCCATCATCAAAATTAATATTAGCCCATAAATCATGTAGCGATATTCACTAATAAATCTCAAAACCTCTGGCATTAGGGTCATAAAGGTAGCTCCAAAAATGGCTCCTACAATTACTTCGCTTCCGCCAAACACAGCAAAAATTAGAATTTCAACGGCACGGTGGTATGAAAAATCCGCCGGGCTAATATAGGCCATAACGTGTGCAAATAATGCCCCGGCAAATCCTGATATAACTGCACCTTGAACAAAAGCCAAAACCTTATAATAAGTAATATTAATACCCATAGACTCTGCAGCTTTTTCATCCATTTTTATAGAAGCAAATGCACGTCCAACTCTAGAATGATTTTGTCTAATAATAAACCAGACTACGAGAATATTAATAATTAATAGAATGACAAATACAACTAAGAACACAAATTGATTATTCTTTAAGCCTATAACTGCGGGGTCAAATCCAGCATCTTTTAATACTCTGAAAACTTCCCGTCCAATTTGTGGGATTCCTGAGATCCCTACTGCTCCTTTTGTTACGGATTCCCAGTTAACAAAGAATACGCGAATAACTTCCCCAAATCCCAGGGTTGCAATTGCTAGATATACTCCTTGAAGACGCAGTGATGGAATTCCTACTATTAGTCCTAATAAACCGGCAACTATTGCCCCTGCAATGACTCCGATGAAAATCGGAACATCAAAATTTAATGTCAGCAATGCAGAAGTATAAGCGCCAATCCCCATAAAGCCAGCATTCCCAAGAGATAACTGTCCTGATGAAAGAGTGACATAGATGCTTAGGCCGAGAATAATATTAATTAGGATAAAGGAACCTACTTGTAAATAATATGGATTTAATAATTCTCCTAGCATTACGTCACCTCCCTGCTGCTGTAGTCTTTTGGCCAAACAAGCCTTGAGGCCTTAGTAATAAGATAAAGATGATCGTAATAAATGCGATTGCATCACGATAGCCAGAATCTCCATACGCAACAACTAAAGTTTCAGATAGTCCGAGCAATAGCCCACCAGCCATTGCACCTTTTACATTTCCCATTCCGCCTAAAATGATGATCGCAAGACCCTTTAAGCCCATTGATAATCCCATTTGGGGATTGACAGAGTTAAAGGCCATTCCAACAAGGATTCCTGCAATTCCACCCATAGCAGAAGCAATAACGACCGTCATAATGATAATTCTTTTCGTATTAACGCCAAGTATACTGGCAGTCTCAATATTTTCTGCTGTTGCCCGAAGAGCTTTTCCAGCTTTAGTTTTTAATAGCCAGTAAGATAACACCATCATCAATATAACAGAAATAACAAAAATCAAAATTTGGACTAAATAAATGGTAATTGAGCCGATTTGAAAGTTAATTTCGGAAAAGGCATTTTTGAAAGGATGATTTCCCGCACCAAAAAGGTGATGGGATAAATTCTCTAGTAAAATAGATGCTCCGATCGTACTAATTAAAGGGGCAAGGTGAGAAACACCTTGCTTACCCCTTAATGGACGCAGAGCAAATCGTTCAAGCATATATCCGAGAATAGTTGTTACAATAATCGCAGCTAAAAATGCTACCCATATAGGCAATCCTAATGTACTTGTAACAATTACTCCGATAAAGGCTCCAAACATAAAAATTTCGCCATGTGCCATATTTATGATGCCTAAAACACCAAAAACAAGTGTAAAACCTAGGGCGACGATGGCATAGATGCTTCCCAATGTAATTCCGTTAATAAGCTGCTCTAGTAGCAAAACATCTCACCCTTTGCTTCGGTAATTATTCAAAGATTTTGAATTTTTTATCGTCAATGATTAATACAGTCGGTTCCATGACAACGTCACCGTCTTGGTCAAATGAGAACTTTCCTAAAATACCTTCCAAGTCTTTAATCTCAAGAAGGGCGTCTTTTAGCTTATCGCGATCAGCTTCTCCAGCATTTTTAAGTGCCTCTGCCATAATGTAAAGAGCGTCATACGCTTGTGCAGCAAATTGGTCAGGCTTCTTTTTGTATTCTGCTTCGAACTTTTCGTTAAAACCTTTTACTTTCGGATCGTCTTTTTCCCCGAACCATGGAGTTGCTACGATAAGTCCATTAGAAGCATCGCCAGCAATCTCAATAACCTGTGGAGAGTTAAAGCCATTACCGCCTACAAAAGGAACATCAATTCCCATTTTTCTCGCTTGGTCCATGATAACAGCACCTTCATTATAAAGCGCTGAAGCTAAGATTAAGTCAGGATTTTGTCCTTTTATTTTAGTTAATTGTGCGTTGTAGTCAGCTTGTCCTTTTTGGAACGTTTCAATTGTTGTAATTTCAAGTCCCATGTCTTTGGCTACTTTTTCCATTGTGTCAAAGCCTGATTTTGTGAACACATCGTCGTTTCCGTAAAGAATGGCAACTTTTTTCGCATCATATTTATCTACAGCCTTTTGAATAGAAGCTGGAATTGCTAGTGCTTCTGGAATCGAGTTTCTGAAAACATATTCACCAATTTGCGGAATTCCTTCTGCTGTAGTTGAAGTACCCATAATCGGTATACCATTTAGATCGGCTTCAGGACCTACAACATTCATTTCTGTACTTAAAGTTGGTCCTAATAGTGCAACAATGTTATCATCACTCATTAGCTTTTGTGCAGCCGATAATGCTTGTTCTTGTTTACCTGCAGAATCTTCAATAACTAAATCAATTTTAACTTCGCCTTTTTCGTTAATTTCTTTTTGAGCCAATTTGAATCCGCTTGTAATCGCTTCTCCATAAGCAGCACCAGGTCCTGTCATATAGGAAATAACGCCAATTTTTGCTTCGATAGGACCTCCATCTTTAGAAGGATTACTATCTCCTGCTGTGTCTGTGCTTTTGCCGCTGCATGCTGATAATAAAACTAGCATGAGTACGGCCATTGCTAGAAAAGGTTTTCTAATTGCTTTTCTCATTTTTTCATTGCCCCCTATTATCTGAAAATATTAAAAACATATCTCTATTAAATACCACTTCACTGACATTGTAAATGTTTTTTTTGAATTATTAGAAAATGAAAGCGTTTTTATTTTAAAATAATATTTTTACATAAAAGAAAGGTGATTCTATCATATAGAATCACCTTTTGATCGAACAATTTATTATTAATGTGTAGTATTATTAGGCATTCCATTCGTTTGTGCCGGTGCATAAGCATTTATCATTTGCTGCATATCCTGTGCAGCTAGCTGCGGTACTTGATAATAATGATGTTTATTCTGATAAATTGAAAGTTCATATGCCATTTCTATGCAATTTGGTACCGAATCTGCTAAAACACGGCGGACAACTGGATTTGTCACCTCGAGGGCAGCCATAGTTTTTGAACCAGCCATAGCTTTAATGGAACCGAGCATTAAACCCGAAATACATGCATCTGTTAATTCGGATGCCGCATTTATTGGTTTTTTCGGCTGAGTTGGCTTCAATCCATAAATAAAATCGTTATCTTGTGTCATCTTGTAGCTCTTTGTTGGCACTGCTGGATCTTGTCCAGTTTTAAAGCAATCAACGGTTGTATTGTATTCCTGTGTAATAAACTGATATTGTCTATCAAGAATACTTGCTAGTTCTTGATCTTTTACTAGGGGACGTAATAGAGTGAATTGGTCTAAAACACCAATCGTCCCAGATAATACCTCATGGACATCAAATACCTCATGTCCCCCATGATTCATTTGTTGATTAACCATGCCCGTATGCATATTTTGATGCATTTGACCTTGTTGCTGATTTTGATTTTGGTTTTGCATTTGCATTCAAATTCCTCCCTCATATTAATCAAAATTATTTTGCGACCGAAATTTTTTTTTATTCCTTTTTTGCGAGTTAATTTTGTTTTGCTGGAAATAAATGTACTGTTAATTGGTACTGCCTTATAGAATGTAATTCATTTTCGGATCAATAAATTGATAAAATAAAGCTTAGCTCCCGGATTTTTCATTTGCCGAAAGCTAAGCTTTTAATAATGTGAATAGTTTCGCCGATATTTTCTTTCATGACATTGATCGCAAATTTGGTATTTATGATCCCATGGAAGCTTCCTTCCGCAGCTACGACATTTTTTTGCCATGTTTTTCACATCGGTTCGTAATCTGTCATGTACTTTGTCACTAATTTGCTCCCGGATCCGCTCCCAATAAATGGCTTCGGTTCTTCGATCTAACCGATATAAAAACAATAGATGGAGGCCAATCGCTTTGTATGAAAGCTCTAATTCCTCTAAGTTGCGATTCTTTAAAAGCAGTTCTGGCAGCTCAGCCCCATCAATAATGGCTAACATCGTTTGTTCCCACTGCCAGATTAATTGAGGCTCCTTTTTGGAGAAAGGCAAATGAAGAAAACCATATAGATCCATAATGGACAGTTTTGCTTCTATTTCTGAGCCACGGATCTTTTCATACAACTCTCTTTCTTCTGATAAAGAAGCCTTCTTCGTCCCCTTTGGACTTTCAAATTTATCCCATAATTCAAAAAAAGTTCCGAGATCGCGATAGTAGGTTTGAAACCGGTCAAAAACAGTACTTGTTGGTGCTACAGAAAATGTTTGAATGGGCTTATCCTCGCCAACGAGCAGATCCCACATCTTTTTAATATTAGTAACAAAAGCTACTTTACCTACATCGTAAATCCCTTTTCTTCCTGCTCTCCCGGCAATCTGTTTAACTTCCTGGGATGTAAGGAGCCGTCTTTTCTGTCCATCAAATTTCTCATTTTCCAAGAAAATGACTCTTTTGATTGGGAGATTTAATCCCATTCCGATCGCGTCTGTTGAAACGATAATAGAGGATTCTCCGCTATTAAAACGATGAACTTGTTTTTTCCTAGTTTCAGGTGGCATACTTCCATATATCATGCTTACTGAATGTCCAGAATTTTCTAATCTCGAGGCAGTTTCTAGCACTTTCTTCCTTGAAAAACAAATTAAAGCATCGCCTTTATCAACACGGCTAAATTTAAACTCCCTCTTTTCTACTTCTAATGGGACATCTCGGGTGTATTCGAAAATTTCAATGCTTGAATCACCAAGAAGCTCAAGTAATATTTCTTTTACATTATTGCTGCCAATAATGTGCACTTCATTTGCGTTTGCCTTTGTTATTGCCTTGTACCACGAAAATCCTCGATCCTTATCAGTAATCATCTGTGCTTCGTCAATAACAATACAGTCGAAAAATTCCTTTTCATGAAACATTTCGACTGTACAGGATATATGGCTGGCACCAGCTACAATCTTTTCTTCTTCTCCTGTTTTTAAAGAGCATAGTGTATCTTCCTGATTCAGTTTATCGAATACCTCTAGAGCAAGCAGACGCAGCGGTGCCAAATACAGTCCACTTGAAGCTGCTTTCATTTTTTCTAATGCATGGTGTGTTTTTCCGGTATTCGTTTCTCCGATATGCAGAACAAAACGAATATTTCTTCTAATAGAAGGCTGATATTCTTGTCCGAATATTTCATTGATGATCCGCTTTTCCTCTTCTTTTTTTCTCTCAATTTCCGCTTTTTCTTCCTCTACTCTTCGCTGTAGGCTGGCTAGATCGTCTTGATATATTTCTTCATGCTTAGTTAAATCAAATGGAATTTTTGCCAGCTTAATAAGATCATTAACATATTCCTGTTGCGCAAACTCGATAAAGTGTAAGGCTAATTCTTCACTAGTTTCAGCTAGTATTTCATCTGCAAAGGACTGAATAAATGATCTTGAGAGATTAACCTCTTTATACTGCATTTCACTTATTCCCATATCCATCATTAAATCTTTTAAATAGCTTGCTGTTTTCAGTAAAAATCGATCAAAATAAGTTTCGTATTCAAAATACTGGCGACCCCAATGAGAGGTTTTGTGAATATCCCCAGTTAATTCTTCAAAAAATTCGCTGACATAAGTATAATCAGCAGGATCGAAAACACCGATCATTTTAAGTTTTTCTTCGAGTGCAAAAGTGTCAATCTTTTTATACTTTACTGGGCCTTGAAGGTCTTTTATAAGGTTTAAGGAAATGAAGTGTCTTACATATAAATATAGATTTTCTTCATTTCTTTCAATGAAACGATCGATATCTTGATTGAATTTTTCCTGGAAATTCTGAATTGATTTTTGCAGAAGTCTCTCTTCTTCTTTTTGTAGAAAGTCCTCCCTAGCTTCTTTATATTTATCCTCCCAATTTATTTCTTCCGCTTCCCATTTCTTGTTTAACCATTCAAGCGCATGAAATGGCTTATATGTACGCATTTCAGTTCGGAAGAGATGGTTTATTAATTTCTTGTCTACATTCTCAGTTTCGTAACCTTTCCCTTTTAAATAATCCTTTTTTGTCTGTCTAGACACGCTCCCGGTAGATTTATTTAACCAGACATTTAACCATAATTGATTAATATAGGTGCTTCTTTCTAAAACATAGTCTTCATAAGCTGGCATCTTATCTTTACTGCCCAAATATAATGTTAAATCATTTAATATTTTGGCTTTTGTATTCTCAACAGCATTCCGGTAGGTTAGTTCCAATTGGTTCAATGTTATCCCTCATTTAGTTAGACTTTCCAATTCATTATTGTTATTGTAACACTTCCCATAACAAATCATGAAAAAGGCCAAAATTTTATAAATTTTTTTATTGACAAATAGAGGAAGTGTTCATATAATTTATTTAGAATTAAATTATCTCGAATTCAAGTAAAGTGAATTCGAACGAAAATTAGGAGGAAACTAAAATGACAAATTCAAAATGGGCCCTTGATCCAGCACACAGCAGCGTTGATTTTTCTATCAAGCATATGATGATTGCAAATGTAAAAGGAACTTTTAATCAATTCGATGCAGTGATTGAAGCAGATCCTACGGACTTAACGTCAGCAAACATTCAATTTACAGTTGATCTTGCAAGCATTGATACACGTAATGCTGATCGTGATAACCATCTTCGTTCAGGTGACTTCTTTGATGTGGAAAATCATCCATCTATGACCTTCCAATCTACTAAGATTGTAAATAATGGCGATGGCGAATATGATGTAACTGGCGATTTAACAATTCGAGGAGTAACGAAAACGGAAACGTTTGAGGTTACTTATGAAGGTACAGGTAAAGATCCATGGGGCAACGATAAGGTTGGCTTCACTGTTGAAGGAGCTATTAAGCGCAGTGATTATGGTTTAACTTGGAACTCTGCTCTGGAAACAGGCGGTGTCCTTGTAGGGGATAAGGTGAAAATTTCTTTAGACGTTCAAGCTGCTAAAGCTTAATATAAAAAAGCGGGTCCAAAATGGATCCGCTTTTTTAAATCTATTGTTCCGCTAAAATAACTGCAATCTTATCCTCGATTACTTTCCCCTTTGAACCGTTAACTAAATTATTTAATACGATTGAAAAAATAAGTCTTTCGCCGCTCTTCGTATCCACATAACCAGATAATGAACTGACTGTAGAAATGGAGCCAGTCTTCGCCATTACTTTGTTTTGTGCAACAGAATTAATCATTCGATTTCGAAGTGTTCCTCCAACCATTCGATCAGTCGCCCCTGCAATAGGCAATGATGTCAAATAGCTTTCAAACCATTCCTTGTCTTGAACAGCAAACAAGAGCTTGGAAATTTCATTTGCAGGTATTAAATTCACATGGGAAATACCAGAGCCATCTCTAAGAACGAGTGTGTTTGTGTTAATCCCTAATTTGATTAGCTCCTCTTTCAGCACTTCAAGGCCTTTATCCCAGCTGCCTTCTCCTTTAACAACCTTGCCCATTTCTTTCATTATTGCTTCTGCATGTCCATTATTGCTTAACTTCATAAAAGGAATAAGCAATTCAGATAATGGCATTGATTGGTGACTAACTAATACATTTGATCCCTCAGGTGCGGCTGCTGTTCGCACTTTCCCATTTAATTTTATTCCTTGCTCTAATAATGATTGTTTAAATAAATCAAGTGCATAACCAGAAGGCTCCCATACAGCCATCCATTCTCTCGCTCTGCTTGCTTCTAATGGAATGGTGCCTTCAATAATAATATTATTTGTCCCATGCTGACGTTCTATTGAAATACTTTTCTTCCCGTCTTTTGCAACTGTTTTGGCGTTATTAATAATGTTTACATAATCCGTTTTTGGTTCTAATGTAACAATAGGTTCTACACCTGTATTTTTACCTGGATTTACATCAACGATAACGGTGCCAGCGTCATAATCTTCATTTGGTGAAGCCGTTAGAGCTGAAACTTGAGCTCCATAATAATAGGTTTCATCATTCCAGGTTAAGTCCATAGAATAGCGGATATTATCATACCACGTATCATCAGCAACTAAATCACCATGAATAATACCGATTCCCAAATCTTTAATCTTCCTTGCAAATTGATCGAAATCCGATTTTAATAATGTCGGATCTCCCTTTCCTTTTAGATAGAGATTTCCTTGCAATGTTACCCCTTTTACAGAACCGTCAGTAAGCAGTTCAGTTGCGAATTTGTAGTTTTCCCCTAATGTTGATAGAGCAGCTGCAGCGGTTAGCAGTTTCATATTAGAGGCAGGCTTTAAGCGAATATCTCCAATATGATCATACAGCAACTCCCCTGTCTCGGCTGATCGAACACTTACACCAGCAAGTGCTCCTTTTAAGTCAGGATCATTATTGAGGAGCTGATTAAGTTCCTGAACCAGTGCTCCTCCTTCTTCAGTTGCCTGAACGAAAGGCTTCTCCGGGTTTATTTGAGGAACGAATGCAAGCATAAAAATCAATAAAAGACTAAGACTAAATTTCATTGGTTTTTTCAATGATTTCAACACCTTTCTTCTATCTTATGTATAATAAAATTCTTCTTTGAAAGGTGAATCCCTCTATTTCCAGTATGAGGAAAAAGTAGTGTTTTTCATTCAATATTTTATTGTATTATGCTAAATTGATCAGTATGAAACCCAATCGAATTTCAATAAGTTTTAATAAATGAATATGAAGGAAGAACGATATAGTCTTTTAGATGCAAGGAAAAAGGAATATTTAATATAATTAGAACCTTTATCATATATTATATCAACGGAATAGGAGTCCGCTCAAAATTTTAGCGGACTCCCATTCCGTTATTTACTAAAAATCCCTCTACTTCCAAATGCTTGCGGACACCAGTTCTGTTAATCGATTAAAACCATACAAAATGCACCCTCATGGACCCTATTAACGGCACTAAGTCCGATAAGACTATGAAATGAAGGTTATTTTGTGAAATAGAGGAACCACAGTCCACAAATATCCTCAATCTGACGATTCGATAACTTTAGCCCATCCTTTTTATATTAAATGGTCATAAATTTCTGGTTCATACAAATAACGATTTAGATCAATCGTTCCATTCAGTTTAAATTCTACCCCTTCACTTTTTAAAGAAAGTCTTTGAACTGAATAATGCTCATCATCTTTTAAACCAATTTCCCCTTTTGAATTGATCACCCGATGCCATGGCAGTTGATGTTTTTTACTCATGGAATGCAGTATTCTTACTACTTGCCTTGCCCCTCTCGGACTGCCTGCAAGTTTAGCGATTTGCCCATATGTCATCACTTTTCCAGATGGGATATTTTTAATAATAAGGATAGCTCTTTCCGTAAACGATTCCACTTGTTAATCTCCCTTTGTTAATATTTACAATTTAGATAGGAGCTTAGGCAACTCCGAATAAATTTGGATAATCTCCTCAATTTTCATTCGAACTAATCCGCTGGAAGACGGTGCAACAAAATCAATTATCCCGGGAACAACCGATTCCTCTTGCTTCCCCCAAGGAATGGACTTTTTATTACTAAATTCCTGATAAACTCCTTTGCCGACAAAACAGACAATTTTCGGTTTATAATCATTTATTTTTCTTAAAAGCTCGATTCTTCCAGCTTCATATTCTTCTTTCGTAATTTCATCTGCAGCCTTCGTTGGTCTAGGCACAATATTCGTCATTCCATAACCTAGATCTACTAGTTTATAATCCTCAGTTGCAGCGAATTTTCTTGGGGTCAAACCTGACTCATGAAGTATTTTCCAAAAACGATTATTCGGATTGGCAAAATGATGGCCGGTTTCTGATGAACGGATACTAGGATTAAAGCCAACAAACAATAGATTCAGATCTTCTTGTAAATGATCATTTATTGGGTTCATTTCATACACCTTCCATCATTATTTTTGATTTGATTTATTTCATAAATAATAGCATAGTTCACTCTTGTTATGTAAATAAGGGGATTTGATTTTTAAATAAAGAAAAAGCTTGGAATTAACCAAGCTTTTCAATTCGGTATTAGATTGTACTTAGTAAGTATTTAAATTCTTGTTCAATAATAGATGCCAAATGCTCTGGCACCGTTAAATATATTAAACCATTTCCTTCTAGCTTGGGTGAATAACCTAAAGGAATGGTCCTCCGAATTAATTGTGCAAATAGCTCTGGTTCAGAAAGCTGCCGTTCAAAATGCCGAATCGATATATCTTTAATTAAAGCAAGTGCACCCGAGACATGTGGTGTGGCCATAGACGTACCGCTTAATGTGGCATATTTCCCATTCAAATATGTTGAGAGAATTTCTTCACCCGGTGCTACTAAATCGATTTCATTGTGGGAATTACTAAATTCAGATGATCGGCGCTTTAGATCTATCGCTCCTACGCTAATAACTTCATTATATGATCCAGGGAAAGCAAATTCGTCAGTAGCGTCATCCCCATCTCCCTCATTCCCAGCGGCACAAACAACGAGAATATTATTGTTTACCGCTTTTTTGATGGCCTCATGAAGCTCTGGCACATCATTTGGGCCCCCGAGTGACATTGAAATAATATCAGCTTTTTGCTCAATAGCGTAATGAATGCCCTTAATAATCCAGTCATATTGACCAGATCCATTTTTATTTAAAACTTTTACGATCAACAAGCTTGCTTCTGGTGCTACTCCGATTACTCCATTATTATTCTCCGACGCAGCAATGGTTCCAGCTACATGTGTTCCATGTCCATTGTAATCCATGAAAGAGTCTGGATTCCCTCTATCATCATTTGTAAAATTTCTTCCGCCAATAATACGGTCTTTTAGATCAGGATGGGTTATATCACAGCCCGTATCTAAAACAGCGACAGTAACACCTTTTCCCTTCGAATCTTTCCAAATCTTTGGTGCTTGAATCAATTCAACCCCTTTCGGAATTTCATTTGCCCCATCTGCTAGATTCATCAGTTTAAAAGGAATAACATGAACTAAATGCTCCATTTTCTTTCCCTCCTTAAGGCGCTTCCGCTTTTCATAGAGATTAATTTGAAGCAGGTTCTAGGTGTTAATAACATTTTAATAATTCTGAATTCAATTTGCTAGTTTCATTTGGACTGTTTTTTCATAGATTTTTAGTCATTAATAGGAGCTTCTATCTAGTTAAGAGTGAATTATGTACCCTCTTCATTCCACATGTTTAAAATTAATTTTCTTCGAAGAGCAATAAGTAAAAACCCAATTTCTCATTGTTAGAAGAATTGGGTTTGTTTTTAGATTATAGGTTTAATTACTCTGCTATTTCGTTTAGAGGAGAGTTGCCAATCGTTCCAGTCTGACGGATCTTTACGTCAACCTCTATTGTCACCGGCATCTCCGAAAATTTTTGATTCCATTCTTTCTTAACTTTTTTCCAATAGGCAGGATCAGAGCGGTGGAGTGCTTCTCCAAACCCAAAAACATCTGATTGAAACTCTTTTTGGGTAACTTCTATGGAAGATTGAATGACTTCCTTAAGGGCTTTTTCACCTATTTTTTCTAGATTATAAATAGTTTCGGTTTTTTTTAAGTCGAGGCCACGACATTTAACATCGCCTACATTCCCTTCAACTTGAACCTTTATAGTGCCTTTTGGTTCACCGTTCTTAACCATTGCTTTTAAATCAGCTTTTGTCCGTACCACTTCAATCCCTATTTTTCCTCCTTTTGGACAAGAAATCACGCCAACGCTACTTTTTACTGTTCCTGTAGAGTAATGAAGCCCTCTGCTATCGTCATCATTTAACCAGCCAATTAGTTTATCATTATTAAAAAGCGCCATACCTTGATATTGAAGCTTCGTATTTAAACCCGTTTTCTCTAAATTCTTCATCGTTTCTCCCATTTCCAGATCACCTTTAATGGTAATTCCAGTTAATGCAGGATTAATCCCATCACTCACCATGTCTGCAATTAGTTTGTCTAATGTAACCGTTACACTAGGTGCCCATGCCTTCTCCGATGTCTCAAGAGAAGTGAACATTTTATTTGCTGGGATAGCTTCTAAGTGAGTTAAAATTTTTAAAACATCTCCTGCTTTAGCATCTTTTGCTACAACGATATAAAAATCAGTCCGCAATTCCGGATCCCTTGATAAAAAGTCTAGTGCTTCACCTATCCCCTCTTTTGCTAGTTCTTCCCCAAACACTAACATTCGCTGGTGGGCAAAATATAATTTTCTTGGTGCAACGGTTGTGATTTTCCTAATTGCCTGAAATATTGTTTCTCCTTTTTCTTGATAAACAATCACTGGTGTTTTCCCTCCACCGCCTCCCTTTTTAGCGATTTCCCCTGGATTCACGACTTGTGCTGTTACCAGATATTGGTCATCTGATTTATCAATTCCCAACCCTACCACGATTGCGAGCTCATTTAATTCTCGCCGGTTCCAGCAGCCAGAAACAATGATAACGAGACTAATCAATAGGGTCATAATAAGAATTTTTCTTTTCATCCGTAAGCTCCTTAAGCTTTCATAATAGTTATATAATCTGCGGAACATGGATTTTTTAAGCAAAATTAGCACAAAATATTTTTAAAAGAGTTTCTTGCCATTTTGATTAGAATATTAGTTAAAAAGATTGGAGTCTCATTATGGGGTTTTTCAAACAATTAGCCAAGAAGCAAAAATTCCGCAATTCAACTACTCAAAAAAAGATGCAACAAAACCAGCTCAAAACTAATCAATTAAAGTTGAGCGTAGCTGAAAATATTCAAAAAATAAAAGCAACCCTGGGCAACAGTGATGATATTATCACTCGTGAAATCAGCCTCGGCAAAGAACTGAAAATAAAAGCAGGAATCATTTATACGGATGGATTGATCGATAGTACTGCAAATCAAAATTTCATAATGGAATCTTTAATGTTGGATTTACCGCAAGTCAATATAGACTCACTAGAATTTGAGGATCTTTTTGTTTTTTTTAAAGAAACAGTGCTGGCAGTTGGCGAAATTTCTGATGTATCAGATTATAATAGCCTGTTTGATTTTCTATTATCTGGTCACGTTATTCTCTTATTCGAGGGTTTTTCAAAAGGTTTAGCTGTTGGGATGAAGGGAGGAAAGGAACGCAGTATTACCGAGCCAGTAAATGAAAACTCAATTCGCGGTCCAAGGGAAGCACTGACGGAAAATATTCGAACGAATACCGCATTAATTCGCCGGAAGATAAATAATCAGAACCTTTGGCTTGAGACAAAAAAAATTGGAAAACAGACAAAAACGGCTGTTTCGATCATGTATATAAATGGAATTGCTAATGAAAAAGTTGTGGAAGAAGTAAGGGAACGACTAGATAAAATTAATATTGACAGCATGCTGGAAAGTGCATACATCGAAGAATTAATTCAAGATGAAACGTATACGCCCTTTCCGACTATTTATCATACAGAACGTCCTGATGTCGTGGCAGCCAGCCTATTAGAAGGGCGTGTAGCAATTTTAGTAGATGGAACACCTTATGTGCTGATAGTCCCTGCCTTGTTCGTTCAATTTCTGCATGCTCCTGATGATTATTATAACCGGGCTGATATTGTGACTCTTATACGGATGCTTCGTTTTATTGGGTTTTTTATCGCTCTGTTAGGACCTTCCCTTTATATTGCGATTACAACTTTTCATCAAGAGATGCTGCCAACACCATTATTAATTGGCTTAGCAGCCCAGCGAGAAGGTGTTCCTTTTCCAGCTTTCGTTGAAGCGCTAATGATGGAAGTCACCTTTGAAATATTACGGGAATCAGGCCTGCGATTGCCAAAAGCGATTGGGCAAGCCGTATCAATTGTTGGAACTTTAGTAATTGGTACCGCAGCTGTAGAAGCTGGGATTGTTTCTGCCGCAATGGTCATTGTCGTTTCGATTACAGCGATTTCCAGCTTTATTGTTAGCTCTTATAATTTATCAATTTCAATAAGAATGCTGCGATTTCCTTTCATGGCTTTAGCAGCTTCATTCGGTTTATTCGGATTGATCATTGGATTGATTGCACTTACCCTTCATTTATGCAGCTTAAGATCTTTCGGGATTCCTTACATGTCCCCATTTGGTCCATATATTAAAGAGGATCAAAAGGATGCCATTTTACGCTTTCCGAGATGGGGGTTATTTTCGCGCCCTCGTTTAATCAGTCAGAAAAATATTGAAAGAGATGATACTTCAGCTCCGAAACCTCCGGAAAAAAGTGAATAAATGGGTATTTTATATTATTGAAGGGAGCCTGCCTATGTTAATGGTTATAGGGATTATAGTAATAGCCATTATAATCATTGCTATAGAAGTACCTTATCTTAAAAAAAATAAGTTAAAGAAAGAAGCTTTAGTATTTTCGATTTTGCTGCTAATTGGTATTGGATTAAGCATTGCATATAATTTACATATCCACATTCCAAACCCTTTGCAAGGGCTTGCTGTTATTTTTAAGCCATTTAGCGATTTTGTTAATAGACTGCTGAAATGAAATCTAGGTGATAATGATGCTTGAAAAGGGAAAAATATCGGTTAGGCAATTTAGGGTGCTAGTGATCTTTTTTACGATTGGGACAAGTATTCTTGTAACCCCAGCAATCTTAGCTTCTTATGCAAGACAAGACGCTTGGATTGCAGTCATAATTGGTTTAGGAGCAGGCCAATTAGTCATTTGGTTATTTACTTCGATCGCTAATCTTTTTCCTAATTTGAACTTTGTCCAAGTCAATGAAAAAGTTTTCGGTAAATGGCTTGGAAAAATTATTTCGCTTTTGTTCCTAACAATGCCATTCGTTTATACGGTTGAACTTTTGTTTTATTCAGGAACTTTCATTACTGTAAACCTCATGCCAGAAACACCGATAGAAATGCTGTATATCATGACAGTGTTCATTTTGGTGATGGCTGTACGTCTCGGACTGGAAACATTTTCACGCACAGCGGAAATTAATATAGTTGTTTTTATTTTGCTTTTTTTGATATTACTATTTATTACGCCGCAATTAAAGATTGAAAACATTCAGCCTATATTAGAAAACGGGATAAAGCCTTTGCTGCTGCCAGTTTTACATTTAGTTGATGTTAGCTATTTTAATGCGGTTGTGTTATTAATGATCTACCCTGCCTATGTAAATCAGCCGAAAGATGCACAAAAATCATTTTTCATTGGTTCATTAATAGGAGGACTAGTCGTTCTTGTAATTACTTTGTTATCTACTATGGTTCTTGGTGTTGACACGACCATTAGAAATTTATATCCGGGGTATGCATTAGCCAAAAAAATTAACGTCGGTGGTTTTTTGCAGCGGATCGAAGCCGTTATAGCGTTTATGTGGATTATGGCGACTTATTTTAAAATGCTCCTCTATTTTTATGCGACTTGTCTAGGGTTAGCTCAAGTATTAAATTTAAAGGATTACCGGCCACTCACTCTCCCTTTAGCTATGATCGCTGTTGCTTTTGCTTCATTTATGATTCCAAATGTTGTAGAACAGCAAAATTGGGATAACGGAATTAATCTGGTTTTCTCTCTGAGTGTTGGAGGAATTTTACCTTTAATGATATTAATAGTAGCAATTATTAGAAAAAAATTAGCGATCGAAAGTTCAAAAAATGATATGTAATTTTCGTACCGTATGAATTTCTAAAGACAAAAAGAGCCCAAAAGCGGCTCTTTTTTTTAGTCTATCATTATGCTTCTGTAATTTCGACTTTCTCCATTATATCGCCATTCTTCATTTTTAGTACAGTATCCATTCCCGAAGTCACTTTACCAAAAACAGTATGTACTCCATTTAAATGCGGCTGTGGTTCATGAACAATAAAGAATTGGCTTCCCCCTGTATTGCGTCCAGCATGCGCCATTGAAAGCGACCCCGCTTCATGCTTATAAGGGTTGCCTTCTGTTTCACAATTAATTGTGTAGCCAGGACCACCTGTTCCTGTGCCATGCGGACAGCCGCCTTGGCTTACAAATCCAGGAATTACTCGGTGGAAAGTAAGACCGTTGTAATAGCCTTCGTTTGTAAGCTTTTCAAAGTTTGCAACTGTTCCTGGTGCTGCATCTGGATACAGTTCAAACTCCACTTTCTCACCATTTTGCATTAATATGTATCCTTTTTTCGACATAAAATCATCTCCTTCTGTAAAAATCAATTATTATCATACCATTATTGATTACCTAAATAAAAGTAATTGCTATTTTTTGTTTTAACTGAAAAGTTCAATAAACAACAATAAAATAAAAATGATTAATCCATAAAATGATACATGCAGAAAAATGGTTGTTAGACCAAATTTAAAATCTTCAAGATTTATTCCTCTTCTACGGATTCTAGGCCGCATAATATCACCATCCTTAATTAAATACTATCCATTTCTAACTATTTTGACAATATTCTACCAGAGTTTTTTAAGAATAGTGAAGAAAAATTCTACTAGACGACCTTAAAACTTTTTATTCAGCTGTTTTTGCTTGTTCATGATCTCAAAGGATTTTTCAATTATATCTGTTAGAACATCTCCTTTATAGATCCTGCCAACCTTCATGTTTTCTTGATAATATTGGACAATTTCATCCAATTTTTGAGAAGTTTCTTTCTCAATACGAACATTGAGTTGAATTCTTTTATCCCCAGCAGTCATGTGAAATATGCCTCCAGTTCCAGTAAGTTATAGCATCCGCTATTAAAGTGCTAGCATTATGATATCGGTTTGTATCTTTGAGCTATCTTCCGATTTTATTATACCATTAAATTTATGAAGCACTGCCGCCAACAAAAAAACTGGGTATTCCCCAGTTTTTTAATAACTATTTATTCATCATGTTTTGTATTTTTTCTTTTAGAAACTCCCCAAACTGTTCTAGCTCTTGTACACCATCTATAAACTTCTCTTTCCAAATTGGAAGCTCAGCTTTGATTTTTTCAGCGGAATCCTTTATTGTTTGTTCGACTTCCTCCTGAAACTCCTTTTCGGTCATCTTTTCATTTACAGATTTCGTAGAGAACTCCTCTTGTTCAATATGGGGGATTGAATTCTCCATAATAGACTTAAATAATGGGACAACAGTTTTAGAACTGCTGCTGGATAGATAATGCTCTCTATCTGTTTGATCATAACCAAGCCATACTGCCCCAACTAAATTGGGAGTATATCCTACAAACCATTGATCCTTCGTACCGTTAATATCTTTATAAGGCAGCTGCGTAGAGCCTGTTTTTCCAGCCAGCTGGACTCCATTTATTTTTGTTCCTTTTCCAGTTCCGGATTCAACAACATTTAGGAGCATCGATGTCATTTGATTGGCTACCGTTTTTGATGTCACTTTTACTGTTTTCTTCTTTCTTTCAGCAATCACGTTACCTGTCGGGCCAACTATTTTTGTAATTAAATGTGCATCTTTTCGTTTTCCCCCGTTTGGAAAGGTAGAATAAGCCTCAGCGAGCTTCAATGGGGAAATCCCTTTATGCATCCCCCCCAAGGCAATACCTAAATACTCATCTTCCTTTTCTAGAGGAATACCAAAACGATGAAGCGAATCAATTCCTTTTTCTAGTCCAATTTGATCGAGCAGCCAAACGGCAGGAACATTTAAAGAATCTTCTAGTGCTTTATACATTGTAACCTCACCTGAATATTTCTTAGAGGCATTTTCAGGTTTATATTTTTCAAAGGACATCGGTTCATCCTTAAGTATAGATGTGGTCTGGTAGCCTTCCTCAAGCGCGGGAGTATATACAGCGAGCGGCTTTAATGTAGATCCAGGCTGTGCTTTTATATGTGTGGCTCGGTTAAAGCCCCGGAATACATAGCTGCCTCTTCCACCTACAAGTCCTCTTACCCCGCCAGAAGCGGGATCTAGAAGAACTGCTCCACTTTGAACAAGCACTCCGCTTCGCCCGCGTGGAAATAAATAATCACTTTCATATACTTTTTCTAGTCCTGATTGTAAATTTTGGTCCATTTCAGTATATATCCGGTATCCTCTAGTGAAGATTTCTTCCTGTGTTAATCCGTATTTCTGAATGGCTTCATCTAGAACTGCATCAACGTAGTATGGATATTTTCTCTCGATAAAGCTGCCTTTACCTTCATTTAACCGGATTTCTTCTGAGACGGCCTTTTCATATTCGGCTCCACTGATCATGTTATGTTCTTTCATTTTTCCAAGGACTACATTTCTCCGCTCCATTGCGCGATCATAATTTCTGAACGGGTCTAGTGCAGATGGCGCCTGCAGTAATCCAGCTAAAAGTGCTGACTCACTGATAGTTAAGCCCTTAGCACCTTTATTGAAATATTTATTGGCTGCCTGATCAATTCCCCAAGCCCCGCTGCCAAAATAAACTTGATTTAAGTACATTTGCAGAATTTCGTCTTTTTTATATTTCTTTTCAATTTCAACTGCTAGGAATAATTCATCAATTTTTCGCTTATACGTTTTTTCAGATGAAAGTAAAGCATTTTTCGTAAGCTGCTGGGTAATGGTACTGCCTCCACCAGTTATTCTTCCGGCAAATAAATTTTTAAAGAACGCACGGGTTATCCCCTTCACATCAAACCCATTATGCTTATAGAAACGTTCATCCTCGATCGCAACAACGGCATCTTTAACATAGTCAGGCAATTTCTCAATGGCAATCCCTTCCGAACGATTAGTTGCTAAGCTGCTTGCAATTTCCTCATTCTTATCGTAAATGACTGTGGATTGCTTTAAGCCTTCCTTTAAAGACTCAACATTTGCAGTTGCTGCCATAAAGGCAAAGAACAGGATTGTTCCTAGAATAAATGTCAATAAAACTAACATGGCTAGTTTGGTTATATGCTTATTACGCCAAAATCGTCTAATTGATTCCCATAATGGTTGTAATTTTTCCATTATATCTCCCTACTTAATGCATTGCTATTTTACAAGCTTCAAATATTATACAAATTTAATGCCAAATTCGCAAAGATTCTTCCTTTTCAATGGAATTGCCAATATCGATGAAACATGATATAGTATATCTTGCGATGAGCTAATTGCATAAGACGATAGACAATCCATTTCTGGAATGCACGATGTGGCGTGCAGTCAATCGCCGCAATACGTAAAAGGATGCCTCTTTTGGCATCCTTTTTTATTGTATAGTAAAATTCCTCATCATATATGGCCAGTTTTGCGGAAATGGAAGACTTAATTGCCAAAAGGTTATACCTAATAAATCATATTGATCTGCCAATTTATACTTTTCAGCAAAGCTGCGAATATCATCAAACCATACGATATGCCGGTCAGATCCTTCCCAATAAATAAAGTTTGGTGTAGATGAGATACGGTCATAATTAATTTGAGCACCCGTTGAGATTGCTAAGTTTTGCGCATATAAAAGAGAGTATGCCTTAGTCAAGTTGTCTCTTACCCTCCAATCATAACCATACAAAGGCAAAGCCATCTGCAGCTTTTTGGGCTCGATTAAGCTGATCGAATACTGGATGACATCTTCAATCCACCATATCGGTGATACGGGATTTGGCGGTCCTGTAGGATATCCGTAATCTATCGTCATAACCGCAACAATATCAGCAGCTTTCCCAATGGCTGAATAATCATATGCACCAACGATCCGGTTTTGCGGGAGATCTGCTGTTTTCGCATGAACATTTACATGGAGAATTAACGGGCCAAGTGCTGTTTTCAATTCATTTAGAAATGTATTAAAATCCTGTCGTCTAGGCGGTGGAATAAACTCAAAATCAATGCTTACCCCTCCGTATCCCTTGCTCCTAATAAAATTCATCAAACTATTAATTAAATTCTTCCGATAGACAGGATTTTCCAGTACACGACCAATTAACTCTGGACTAAATTGCTGATTTTCAAAGTTTCTTATCATTAGTAATGGGATCACATTTAATCTTTTACTTTCTTCGATCACTTGTGAATCATCTACGGCTAAATAGGCGTATCCCTCATTTGTAAGTGAATAAGAGACAATGGCTAAATAAGAGATCATATTGGCTATTTGATTTAATACAGGAAGAAATGATTGAGGAGAAAATGGAATAATGAAACCGAGAGTTTGCATGGGTAATTTCAATGGAGAAGGTATATTTATTTTTTGGCCAATTTTTAGGTTATTTGACTGAATACCAGGATTAGCTGAGAGGATAGCATTAATATTAGTTCTGTATTTCTGTGCCAATTCCCATAACGTATCACCACTAGCGACAATTTTTGATCTGATTGGTAATGCTTGGTCAGGGATATAAAGGGCTAAATCAGGTATAATAATTCCACTTGCTGGTAACCCGTTCACATTTATTATCGATTGAATTGGAACGTTATATCGCTTTGAAATTGCCCATAGGGAGTCACCGCTTTGGACGATGTGAATAGACATTACTTACACACCTCCTAATTTATTACCTGTATTATCATATGGTGTTTTTCCATTTAAATAGTACATATAATATAGATTAAAATAAGCCAATTCCTACTGAAATTGACTTAGACTTTACGGCTATTTTTCAAAAACGTATAGCATGCCGTTTTTAGGATGGCTTATTTTTGGTCCTTTAAATCCTCTTTTAAGTAATTCCTTCCGCATAAATATCATTAACGCTCCATGACTTACTATAAGAACATGTTCATTTCCAGCAGAAAAGACCTCATCTAAGAAATAATTAATCCTTTCCCTAACGGCTTTCACTGAATCCATTTGTGATGGGTGGTTGCATAGCCAAGCAAGCCGGACGAAAACTGCCCATAGCTGATAGGGAAGTTTAATATTGGCTTGAGTAATGGGATATGCTTTTACTTCTCTTAATTTGTCAGTTTTAATAATTTCACCTTTATAGATTGCATATGCTGTTTTTTCAGCTCTAGATAGATCACTGCTATAACATGTATCCCATTCCACGTTATTTAAATCAGTTTCACCCTCTTCAATGTCGGATAAATCATATTCCTCAAACCATTTTGATAGTTCTGCGGGAGTGACCCAAGTTTTTTCCGGTACAGCATTTTTTACTTTGAAATGCCTAACAAGACCTATTTTCAATCTTCGTCTCCCCTAATTATCTCATTCTATTTTCTAATAATGCTTAACCCGACTTTTCCTAAAGCTACTTTTATTATACATAAGAAAAACACTCCATATCGGAGTGTTTTTACAAATGCGTCATATGCAGTCTTATACTTGAAGGCCATAATTCCGGCATAAGGATGCAAGTCCTCCAGAAAATCCGCTGCCGATGGCACTAAATTTCCAGTCGTTTCCGTGACGATATAATTCACAAATAACTACAGCCGTTTCAATCGAGAAATCTTCTCCTAAATCGAATCGCAATAATTCTTGATTATTAGAATCATCAACTAATCTTACAAAAGCGTTTGAAACTTGACCAAAGTTTTGCTGCCTGATCTCAGCATCATGAATCGTTACCGTAATGCCAATTCGATGAATGTGAGCAGGGATTTTAGTGAAATCAACGACTAGCTGCTCATCATCCCCGTCCCCTTCTCCTGTACGGTTATCGCCCGTATGAACGACAGACCCGCTTGGATGTTGAAGATTATTATAAAAAACAAAATCAAGGTCATTCTGGCAGCGATTATTTGCATCTACTAAAAAGGCAGAAGCATCTAAATCAAAATCATGGCCACCCTGATATTTATTTGTATCCCAGCCAAGTCCAATGATCGCTTTTGTTAAACCAGGATTTGTTTTTGTTAGGTCAATTCTTTGTCCCTTTGCCAATTGAATTCCCATCATAAAACCTCCCTGAAAAAATGATTATTCAATTGGGATTTAGAAAAATTACTTCTATTCCCCTTTTTTATCAGATAACGGGGCTTTAGGTCCCCTGCTGATTGGAATTTCACCTAATTTATTAGCCAACCTGTAAACCGAAGTCAGTCGCAATCCGTGCTAAACCGCCTTGGTAACCTGAACCAACAGCAGAGAATTTCCATTCGCCATTATGACGGTATAATTCCCCTACGATAATCGCTGTTTCAATTGAAAAATCTTCTCCAAGATCATAGCGAATGACTTCTTCATTTGTCGCTTCATTGACAATTCTTGCAAACGCATTGGAAACTTGTCCAAAATTCTGCCCACGACTTTCAGCATCATGAATCGTAATAACGAAAGAAATTTTTTCAATGTTTGCTGGAACAGCGCTTAAGTCCACTTTTACTTGCTCATCATCGCCGTCCCCTTCACCTGTACGATTATCCCCAGTATGTACAACAGACCCATTGCCGCCTTCTAGTTGATTATAAAAAATAAAGTCTTTATCAGAGGCACATTTACCCGATGCATCAAGTAAAAATACACTTGCATCTAGATCAAAAGCTTGTCCCCCGTCATATTTATTTGTGTCCCAGCCAAGTCCAACAATTACCTTTGACAGACCAGGGTTTGTTTTCGTTAAATCTACTTTTTGTCCTTTTGATAAAGAAATAGCCATTTAACAATCATCCCTTCAAATAAAAAATTATTAGAACTTCCCGCTAGAGGAAGGTTCATCCAGAAAACAAATATAATAAACCATTTTTTACTATCAGCTATAAAAGAAATTTTCCCCTTCTTTTATAGTGTATCTTTTAGGCACAAAAACGTAAACAATTTAAACTTATTATTATTCATTTTTATTGTACTAGATATAAAAGCTACTTACTACTTTTAATATAAGTAAATTTTCCAATAATGTAAATTCAGAGGGGTGTTAACCCGGGAATCGTAGTGGCGATCTTTCCATTTCCTAAGACTATCGCCTAATCTTGCCACCCTTTTCCTGAATAGTACATAGCATATAAATAATGCTATTTGTATGAATAGCAGGAAATTAAAGGAGTGTTTCACTTGGGTTTATACACAAATAGTCAGATTGTTCCCAATCTGTATAATAAGAAGCCTCAAATAGATAATCAGTCTAACCAAGATTCCTATCGCCTGAATTATCTTCAAGAAATTCTTAATGAGCAGAAATTAGTGAATAACCAGTTGACTGATACGTATGAAAAGATGGATGTGCAAATTTCAGAATCTTTAAAGGGCGTCCATCATAATATCGAGCGCACATCATCCAAGCATAATAAGGATCTTGTGAGACTGATGGATAGATTAGAAAAGCAGGAAAAAGTGATTATTCAGTTCTTGGAAGCGATAAAAGCCCAGGAAGCCGCGAACCAGATTATTATAGAACGTTTGGATGAGCTCGAAGGAAGGAATGCAATCATATTGGAAAACATGGAGAAAGAAAGCCTAATTAATCAGGCCGTTCTTGATCAGGTATCATTTCAGCACGCTTCAACGGAAGCTTTGATAGGGAAAATAGACCAATTCCAATCATTTTCATATGATTTAACAAATCAATTAAACAAACAGGAAGCCATATATGATGAATTATCTCGTAAGCTTGAGGTGCATGAAGTATTTCATAAGACCGTTATGGAACGGCTAGACGGACAAGAAGCAGTCGTACAAAAAATCTCGAGACAGATTGAAAATCTGCGTTCCACCCTATATGAAAGAGCATCGTTCTTAAGCGAAAAAATAGAAACTAGCTTCAAACAATTGCTAAAACCGGTCCAAAGCTATTTCATCCAAACAGAAAAAGAAAAAAATAAAAATTAGCTTATTTGTAGAAAGGAAGGTGCTAAACCTTCCTTTCCACCCATTTACTCACTAATCACAGGTAATTCAATTGTAAATGTTGTACCTTTATTTTGTTCACTTTCAATATTGACTCTTCCACCATGGTTTTCAATGATTTGAAAGCTCACCATCAGTCCTAGTCCATTCCCTTTTTCCTTTGTCGTGAAAAATGGCTCACCTATTTTTTTTAGCTGCTCTGGTGTAATACCGGTTCCTGAATCAGTGATGGAGATATTTACATATTCATTATTTATAAACGTATTCAAAATTAGTCTCCCGCCATTTGGCATAGCCTCAATTGCATTTTTTACAAAATTAATAAAAACTTGTTTTAAACGGTATTCATCGCATTCAATAAGGATTGAATCGTCACTGCACTCAAATTGTAAATGAATTTGTTTATCTCTTATTTCAAACTCAAATAAAGATAAGACATTCCTCAAAATTGGAATAAGGTTTTTTTCTTTAAGTTCAACTGATTTTGGTCTTGCAAGGAGCATAAAGTCCTCTACTATATGATTCACTCGTTCTATTTCATCAAGGATAATATCAAAATACTCCAGCCGCTCTTTATTCGTTTCTTCCATTTGAAGAAATTCAGTATACCCTTTCATTGATGTGAGAGGATTACGAATTTCATGTGCCACACCGGCCGCTAGCTGTCCAACGGCTGCTAGTTTATCCTGCCGATGAAGTATTTCTTTCGTTCTCTTCGTTTCGGTAATGTCATTCCGGATTGCCAAATATTGATACGGCTTTCCTTCCTCATCTAAGAATGGAATGATTGTTGTATCCACCCAATATAAGGTCCCGTCCTTTGCTGCATTTCTAATTTCGCCTTTCCAGACTTTTCCTTGCCGTATAGTAGTCCAAAGTTGTCTAAAAAACTCCTTTGAATGATGTCCAGAATTTAATAATGAGTGGCTGCGTCCGATCAGTTCATTTCTATCGTATTTGGATATTTCACAAAACTTATCGTTAACATTCGTAATAATACCTTTTTCGTCTGTGAAAGCAACAATGGAAGATTGATCAAGGGCAAATTTGATATCACGCAAATAATGATCACTATCAGCCAGCCTTTTTCCAATAACAGTTCTTGAACCGATCAGGCCGCTTAATATTAGTAAAGTAATAAATAGAACAAAATAAATAATATAAGATTTAGGATGAGATTCCGCCTGGGAAACATATTCTCCCATAACGCTTGAGAATGTCCGTAAAAGTAATAAATATCCTTCAATAATGGCAGCTGTAATAATGACAGCACTAACTGGTTTAATCCAGATTTCATTAAAGGGCGACAGACTCTTTGAGAAAAATAACATCCATAAAGAAAGGACAAATGAGCCAAAAATAAGGATTATCGAAATAATAAATA
Organism: Bacillus sp. DTU_2020_1000418_1_SI_GHA_SEK_038; assembly: GCF_032341175.1. Classification (NCBI taxonomy): domain Bacteria; kingdom Bacillati; phylum Bacillota; class Bacilli; order Caryophanales; family Bacillaceae; genus Bacillus; species Bacillus sp. DTU_2020_1000418_1_SI_GHA_SEK_038. The sequence goes on from NZ_CP135435.1 coordinate 2,264,915, forward strand.
AAACAGGATTAAACTGAATGCTCATGTTCATTGCATATAATCCAGTGCTATGAATGGATAAAACCGCTGCAGTCAAAAAGAAACTGCTGATCCATAATTGCTTCGTTTTATATTCCTTATTAATAATTCCAAAAAAAGCGATTCCTGTAAAAATGATTCCCGAAAGAAGGGATAAAATGGTTATAAGAACATGATAATTACTTGATCCATTTATATTTACAGCAAGCATTCCGATAAAATTCATTATCCATAATCCTACACCAAGTGAAAACGTTCCTCCTAAAAATAAAAACTTCCGATTACGATCTGAAGTGCGAACAAGAGAAAATAAATCTAAACCTGTATAGGAGCAAACAAATGTAAGGATAATGGCCACAAAAATTAACATTGGATTAATTATATTTAAAATCTGCAGCATAGGCATCTCCCTCTTGTTTTTAAGGGTTTATAATTTTTTTGACAACACTTTAGAAAATCATACCTTATGATTGTAGTCTAATTAATTATCGGTTGAAAGTGAAATATGCATTAAGCTGAAAAAAGAAAAACTTTTTAAATTTTCAAAAAAGGCTACACATTTACGATTATTTTGTGTATACTGTTATATAACAAGGAAGTTAAATAAATTCTGTATTATAAAAAGGAGTGGGATCATGTTAAATTGTAAAGTGGAGTCAATTAAGGTTGCATCAAGAAAGATTTGTCAAGAATGCGGTCAAAATATTAAAGAATATACAGAATCATATTTAATGGAATGTGACCGCTGTTTATCTAAAAAAGCTGAATAACCGGCAAAAGAATAAGCTATGGAAAATCGGAGCTCCATAGCTTTTTCTTTTTTCATTCCAATAGTAAATATATCCGTTTCAGTTAATGGTGAATAAGAACCCGCTAACTATCAAAACTTATGATTAAATACAGTTTGCAGCAAAACATATACGAGAGGTGTTTAATATGGAGAAGCATTACGCAGCAGGAAGACAAGCTCTAGATAACGCTCTTAAAGCGGAAGGTTCCCTTAAACATAATAATTATCCTAGTGATTCAATTGATGAACATCGAGCAGTTGAAACAGGCAATATTATATTAGCTGAGAAAGAATTAGGTCAACAAAATGAGAATTCGTAAAGCGTATTAGGCTGTCTCAGCAAAAATAAGACTGCCCGATTTTTTGCAACAGTCTTATGCTCGTTTTTTATTCAATTTGTGGCAATTCCCTCATTTCGGGGGATGTATCATTTCCACATAACGGACATTTTAGATCAGTTGATGCGAATTCCTTTCTCATCCAGCCATTGCAGCTTGTACAAGCATAAACTTCTGTGTCCATCATGACAACCTCTGGTTTATCATCTTGACCTTTTCTATTGAAAAATATAATAAACGCCCCCTTTTTTTCTAGTATGGACAAAAAAAGGGAAAATATCCTGTGAAAATTCGGTCCAATTTTTTTATGACAGGAGGATCTCAAACGTGGATAACCAAAAGTCAATGACAAAATATACAATTGCTGGAACAGATATTGAAGAAGTCAAACGGCTGAACAGTCAATCAGGTTTATCCTATAACGAAGTGAAAAGAATGCTCGCCAGAAAGTTTCTGAATAAGTATAGTGAATAAATATGATAAAAAAAGAAGTTGCAGTTTACTGCAGCTTCTTTGTCATTAATAACTCTAATTTTTGGCAGCGGAAAAAGTTGCATGGCCTTTTTCTTCTTTCAATAGCCAAAGATTAAGGATAATCCCCAGAATGCTTAATACACTGAAAAATAAATATAAGCTGTTAATATTAAATTCCTCATAGATGATTCCACCGACAAATGTACTAAACCAGTTACCTAGGCCGTTTCCAATTGCTGAATATAAAGTAATAGCAGTAGCGGTAATATGTACGGGCGTAATATCTCTTATATACTGAAGACCAGCAGGAATGAATAAACCGATTGAAAAACCTTGTATGACAGCTGTTGCGTAAATGAACCAAAGACTTGGCTCCATAAAATATAACAGCCATCTTATTAAGGAAACAGCACCAGCAAGTGTGGCAATTTGTAATAAACCAAACCGGTGGATCCAGCTTCCTGCTGCCTTCATAAAGGGAATCTCAGACAGTACAGCAATCAAAAAAGCAATTCCTATTCCTGTATAGGTCCCTCCGCGATTTTCAATAAAAAGGCCAAAATAATTATTATTTGCGAGATTTGGACCAAAAATCAGAAAAGTAATTCCGAGGAAGATGAGAAACCTTTTATGAACAAGAATTTCCTTAACACCTGATAGCAGGTTCTGATTTTTAGAAGCACTTTCTGAGGGCATTTTCAAAGCTAGAACACTAGCGATTAATAATGAAGCGAAAAAGGAAATAAAAATGATTTTTGGATTCCATTCAGACAGCCTCCCCATGATAAAAACCGCTAACCCAAATCCAAGAGATCCAAACAACCGTACATTCCCATAATTAACTTTAACTTTGCTCGTATATTTGATTGATAAACTATCCGATATTGGAATTATCGCACTTTGGAAAATGGCTACACAAGTAGCTATAATAAAGATCCAGTAATAACCGTTGAAAGTAATATACCCTAGTGCGAAGAACCCAGCAATGAAAGTTGTTGCTGTAAGAATTTTAATGGGTGCGTTAAGCTTATCCGAAACCATTCCCCATAAAGGTTGAAAGAATATCATAATGATTGGGCTAATAGACATAATAGTCCCGATTTGATAGCCATTTAAATGCTCTACTTCACTTAAATATACACTGAGCAAAGGATATAAGCTGCCCACGCCAAAAAAAGTTAACAAGTAAAACCCTTGCATAGATAAAATATTTCTTTTTATTTCTTTATTCATTTTGGAAACCTCTTCATTTATTAGATTAGCAAGATATATTGTATCACTTATTTTATCAATCCAGTAAAGATTTGGGTAATCGTCGAATAATGTCAGAATATTTGTAATGTTTATAGTTGATTATTAAACTATTATATTGTTACCATAGATTTGTGGGTGTTCGCAAAGAGTTTCTACCCTACCCATGGCATCATGAAATACATAGATTACAATTCTAAGGAGGAGTTTTATGAGCCAATTAACTGTAAATTTATTAGAGAAGGTAGAAAAATTCTTAAGCGGTAAAAAACATTTGTACATTAATGGAGAATTTGTAGAAAGCAAATCTCAAAAAACATTTGAAACATATAATCCTGCTACTGGGGAGGTTCTTGCAAACGTATTCGAAGCTGGTCCAGAGGATATTGATCTTGCTGTTAAGGCTGCTAGAAAGGCATTTGATGAAGGCAAATGGTCTAAGATGAGTGCTTCCAAAAGAAGCAGACTTATGTATAAGCTAGCAGATTTAATGGAGGAAAATGCTGCTGAGTTAGCACAATTAGAAACATTAGATAACGGAAAGCCAATTCGTGAAACAACGAATGCTGACATTCCGCTAGCGGTTGAGCATATGCGTTATTATGCGGGCTGGTCAACGAAAATCGTTGGTCAAACAATTCCAGTAAATGGTCCATTCTTCAACTATACTCGTCATGAGGCAGTTGGGGTTGTCGGACAAATTATTCCTTGGAACTTCCCACTTCTAATGGCAATGTGGAAGATGGGTGCGGCACTTGCTACTGGCTGTACAATTGTACTAAAGCCTGCAGAGCAAACGCCTCTTTCAGCATTATATTTAGCAGAATTAATTCAAGAAGCCGGCTTCCCTCCTGGTGTCGTTAATATTGTAGCAGGTTTCGGTGAGACAGCTGGCCAGCCGCTTGTGGATCATCCGCAAGTTGACAAAATTGCATTCACTGGCTCTACAGAAGTTGGGAAACTGATTATGGAAAGAGCTTCAAAAACGTTAAAAAGAGTCACTCTTGAACTGGGTGGAAAATCGCCTAACATCATCCTTCCAGATGCGGATTTATCAAAGGCTATCCCTGGTGCATTAAATGGGGTTATGTTTAACCAAGGTCAAGTTTGCTGTGCTGGTTCCCGAGTATTTATTCAAAAGAAGCATTTTGATAATGTTGTGGCAGACATGGCAAGCCATGCTAAGAACATTAAACAAGGTGCAGGTATTCATGCGGATACAGAGATTGGCCCGCTCGTCTCCATCGAACAGCAAAATCGTGTCCTAGGCTATATCGAAAAGGGCTTAAATGAAGGAGCCCAGCTTGTTGTTGGCGGTGACAAGCCACAAGAACAAGGCTACTTTGTCTCTCCTACTATTTTTGCTGATGTAAGTGATGAAATGACGATCGCGAAAGAAGAAATTTTCGGACCTGTTATTTCTGCCCTGCCGTATGATGATATTGACGAGTTAATTAATCGTGCGAATAGCAGTGAATACGGACTGGCAGCGGGTGTTTGGACTCGTGATGTTGCAAACGCACATTATATTGCCAATAAACTTCGTGCTGGAACAGTTTGGGTTAACTGCTACAATGCTTTTGATGCAGCTTCTCCGTTTGGCGGATACAAGCAATCTGGTATTGGCCGTGAAATGGGATCGTATGCTTTGAATAATTACACAGAAGTGAAGAGTGTTTGGATTTCAATGAAATAAAGAACTCGCTTAGAAGGCCAAAGGAATCGATATCCTTTGGCTTTTTCATTTGTTTAAAATAAACCCTCCCACCCCATATCATATGTTCACATATTATCCATAGGATTTTTCTCACATTTTCATTATTCTTATATAGGGAGGGGAAATAATGAAAAAACTATATATTATTTGTGGAATTGTTGTCATTTTAGGGATCTCAGCTGGAATTTCCTTTTTTATTATTCGAGATGTGACATCTAAGATTCCAGATGACATTACACTTGTAACGATGCATGAAGAGAAATATGCGTTCTCGGAATCAAATAAAAAGTTGAAGCTGGTCGAATTTATGTATACCCACTGCCCAGATATTTGTCCAACGACTACGCAAAAAATGAAATTTTTGAAAAACGATTTAGAAAAGGCTGGGGTTTTTGGCAAAAATGTTGAATTTTTAACGGTTTCCATTGACCCTTATCGAGATACGCCTGAGAAAATGCTCAAGTATATGGAAACCTTTGAGATTGAAGATGATGGAAATTGGCTTCTCCTTACAGGAGACCAGAATAATATGAAAGAAGATCAGCAGGAAATAAAAGAGCTAGCTGACACTTTTCAATTTCAATACAGAGATCCTGGGAATGGTTTCTATGTTCATAGTACCTTTGTCTATTTAATTGATGAAAATAATAAATTTATTAAGAGATTTCCAATGGGAGAAGAGTTTAATGAAAAGGACATCTTCAAAAAAATTATGAATGAAATTTAAAATAAAGAAAAAACGTTAAACGACCTCATGTTTAACGTTTTTTCTTAATTTGGAATATAAGTATTGGTTAGTTCGGACTTGATGATAGTCTTTTGTTTTGTGGGAAAGCTATGAGCATTTTTGATCTTGGTTTTGTAAAGCTTACATTAATCCCTGCTTTTTTTAGACGATTGACTAAATCAACGAGCTGTTTTTTGGCCACAATAAAAACTCCTTTATCCTGCCTGTATAGATTTATTGTACATGAAAAATATGAAAAAACTATGAACAACTATGAAAAGTCTTAAATTTTTTCATGGAATTTTGCTGAAATGATCTCCTATATTTATTCTATATTTTATGATCTTTTCCTGTATTTTTTCGTAAATTTAATTTATTATTTTTTTAGTTAGCACTTCTCTATTTATAGAAGAAATTAGCGATTGTTCAAAAAAAGTGGTATAATTTTATAGATTATGTTTTCTGGAGGAATTTAGATAAATGATAACAGTTAGTAATGTAAGTCTTCGTTACGGTGATCGTAAACTATTTGAAGACGTTAATATTAAATTTACACCCGGTAATTGCTATGGGCTAATTGGAGCAAACGGCGCTGGGAAGTCAACTTTTTTGAAGATTTTATCAGGGGAAATTGAATCACAAACTGGAACCGTTCATTTAGGTCCTGGTGAGCGTTTAGCCGTATTAAAGCAAAACCATTTTGAATATGAAGAGTTTGAGGCGTTAAAGGTTGTCATCATGGGACATGCAAGACTATACGAGGTTATGCAGGAAAAAGATGCAATCTATATGAAGGCTGACTTTACAGATGAAGACGGAATGAAGGCTGCAGAGCTTGAAGGGGAATTTGCTGAGCTTAATGGCTGGGAAGCAGAGTCTGAAGCGGCGATTCTTTTAAAAGGATTAGGTATCGGTGAAGAGCTCCACACGAAAAAAATGGCGGATCTTTCTGGGGGAGAAAAAGTAAAGGTATTGCTTGCACAAGCTTTATTTGGCAAACCAGATGTTCTCCTATTGGACGAGCCGACAAACCACTTAGACATTAAAGCTATTCAATGGTTGGAAGAGTTTCTAATTAACTTTGAAAATACTGTCATTGTGGTATCTCATGATCGTCACTTCCTAAATAAAGTATGTACGCATATCGCAGATTTAGATTTCAGTAAAATTCAAATTTATGTTGGGAACTATGATTTCTGGTATGAATCAAGCCAGCTAGCTCTTCGTATGGCATCGGATCAAAACAAAAAGAAAGAAGAAAAAATTAAAGAGTTGCAAGCATTTATTGCCCGTTTTAGTGCAAACGCATCTAAATCAAAGCAGGCTACTTCTCGTAAGAAGCTCCTTGATAAAATTTCATTAGACGATATTAAGCCATCTTCAAGACGTTATCCGTATGTTGGGTTTACACCTGAACGTGAAATCGGAAATGATTTGCTTCGAGTTGAGGGAATCAGCAAGACTATTGATGGTGTTAAGGTATTAGATAATGTTAGTTTCATTATGAATAAAGACGACAAAATCGCTCTTGTAGGTACGAATGAAATTGCGAAGACTACGCTTTTCAAGATCTTAATGGGTGAACTTGAAGCTGATAGCGGCTCTTATAAATGGGGAGTTACAACTTCACAGGCTTATTTTCCAAAGGACAACTCCGAGTTCTTTGAAAATAGTGATTTGAATCTTGTTGACTGGCTTCGTCAGTTCTCTCCTAACGATCAAAGTGAAAGCTTCTTAAGAGGATTTCTCGGCAGAATGCTATTCTCAGGCGAAGAAGTGTTAAAGAAAGCAAGTGTTCTTTCTGGAGGAGAAAAAGTTCGCTGCATGCTGTCAAAAATGATGTTAAGCGGCGCGAACGTACTATTGCTTGATGAGCCTACAAACCACCTGGATTTAGAATCAATTACAGCTTTAAATAATGGTTTAATCAATTATAAGGGCTCTCTTATTTTCTCATCTCATGACCATCAATTTATTCAAACGATTGCAAACAGAATTATTGAATTGACACCAAATGGTTATGTTGATAAGCAAATGACATATGATGAGTATTTAGAAAACACCGAATTACAAAAACAAGTTGCTGAAATGTACAAATAATATAAAAAACAGGATGGAACCTTAGGGCTCCATCCTGTTTTTTATATGTACCATTTAATAATCCTGTTTTTTCTTTTTGTGAATACTTGAATCTGATGTTCTTTCACCTGTTTCCATATTGGTTGTTCCCTGCCCTTTTACTTCTGGAGAGCTTAATCCAGCTTTAGATGGGTCCTTTTTTCTTTTCGACATTTGATCTCACCTCCCTTCTTACTGTTTCTTGTCTCCTGCGTAATTATTCCTTAAAACGACAGAATAAAAATCAGGTAAAATAGCCAATCTATCAACGGAGGAGGTGTAATTGATAATGAAAAAGATTGCTGTAGAACAATCATTAACAAATGTGTCTGATGCACTTCGTGAAAAGGGATATGATGTAGTTGACTTAAGGTCTGCTGCTGATGCAGAAAACTGTTCTGCATGTGTAGTGACAGGAATGGATAATAACTTTATGGGCATGCATGATATTGTAACAAAAGCTCCTGTAATTGAGGCTAGCGGGTTATCTGCTGATGAGGTTTGTCAGCAGGTTGAGCAGAGATTACAATAATCGATTGATACAAACAAAACGCGGAAAATAGAATTCCGCGTTTTGTTTTTCCATTTATTTATAAGGTCAGTTTCCACTCTTCTCCATTTCCTGCTTTTTTGTATAGTTATTAATGGTAAGATTTAATATAATGTATTTATACATTTAATAGAGTGAGGGATTGAAAAACATGGAAGGTAAATTTTTTAAGATTTTTATTCTATGTTTTCTAATAGTGTTAGGAGGCTGTACCTCTGATAAGCAGGATGATCAGTCTAACCGTAAAATCCAAGCGAATATCGAGCTCACAATTTCTGCAGCTGCTAGTTTAGAAGATGCTTTTATTGAAATAAAGCCGTTCTTTGAAGAAGAACATAAAAATATTAAGTTATACTTCAACTTTGGCGGATCTGGAGCTTTGCAGAAGCAAATCATCCAAGGCGCACCTGTAGATCTTTTCTTTTCAGCAGCGGAGGATAAATTTGATGAACTTGTTGCACAAGGAATAATAGCCGAGGATCATAGTATGGACAGGCTGGAAAATACACTTGTATTAATCATACCAAAAGAATCTAATAATCCGATAGAAGGATTTAATGAGCTTGCTAATCTTGGCGATAGAAAAATGGCTCTCGGGACACCTGAAGTAGTTCCAGCTGGAAATTATGGTAGACAAGCTCTTGAATATTTAAATTTATGGGATCAAGCCCAAGGAAACATCGTATTTGCAAAGGATGTAAGACAAGTATTAACCTATGTAGAAACAGGGAATGTTGATGCAGGTATAGTTTATAAAACAGACGCGAAGTCATCTAATAAAGTAAGGGTAGTTGCAGAGGCAAATTCGAGTAGCCATGACCCGATTATTTATCCAGTTGGAATCATAAAAACTACTAAACATTTGAAGGAAGCTGAGCTATTTTATCAATTTCTTCAAGAAAAGAAAGCAGCTGAGGTATTTGTCAAATATGGATTTAATGTATTGGATTGATTATTATGAATGATTTATTTCTATCACCTGTTCAACTTTCTATAAAAGTATCAGTCATATCACTCATTTTCGTCTTTATTATTGGTACATTGTTGGCAAAATTCATGTTGGAAAAAAACTTTAAGGGGAAAGTAATAGCAGAAACTATTTTTATGCTTCCACTTGTCCTCCCTCCAACAGTAATTGGCTTTTTATTAATTATTATTTTTGGAAATTCAAGCCCTGTTGGGAGATGGCTTCAATCAATTTTTAACCATCCTATTATGTTTACTTGGTGGGCTGCAGTTATTGCTTCATCTATTGTAGCCCTGCCGCTTATGTATCAATCAGCGAAAACAGGATTTTCTGAAGTTGACCGGGGAATTAAAGAGGCTGCTAGAGTGGATGGAGCTGGAGAATGGACAATCTTTTTCTTAATTATGATGCCCCTTGCCTATAAATCTTTAATAACCGGAGCCATATTAAGCTTCGCGAGGGCACTTGGGGAATTTGGCGCCACACTTATGTTTGCTGGAAATATTCCAGGCAAAACGCAAACGATGTCAACAGCCATTTATATGTCAATTGAATCTGGAAACATGCATCTTGCTTGGGCACTTGTAGGAACAATGATTGTAATTTCATTCCTAATGCTTCTTCTTGTTTCAATTTTTAAATAAAAAACGATAAACGGTTATGATTCACGTTTATCGTTTTTTTAATTTTTGTAACCCTATAAACAGGACTCCAATAATGAGGAGAACCATTGCGTACTTTCCATAATAACCCATCGTTTCATTATTTGCTTGATCAATTATCCGATCTGCAGTCTCTTTTTTGTTTTCTTTTTTCTCAACTAAGGAAACAGATTGGATTAAATCCCCATTTTGACTTGTTAATCGCAACTGTCCATTCGAGGTTAGATGTTTTTGATAGGAAGAAGTTGGGATGGTAATCATAACATCGCGTTCATCAGTTGTGTATGTTCTTCCTTCTGTTTGAAAAATATCAGATTTACTAATGTAGGAATGTTTAAACTGCTCAAACCCATAGTCAAGCAACCGCTTTGTATCTTCATAAACTTCTTTATCATTTGCTCCTTTCAAAACAATGACAGTTAGCTGCATCTTGTCTCGAATAGCCGTTGTAGCCAATGTGAATTGCGACTCCTGTACATAGCCTGTCTTTCCGCCGTTTACAGCTTCATATGGAATCTCCCCTTTAAGCATCCGATGATGAGTTAAAAGAGTTGTGTCCCAAGACTTTCCAATCCATTTTAATTCCTTTGTTCCATAAATTTCCCTGAAGATTTCATTCTTAAGAGCATAATTTGTAATTTGGGCCAAATCCTTCGCTGTTGTATAATGATTTTCGTCAAAAAGCCCATGCGGATTTGTGAAGTGTGTGTCTTTCACATGTACCTTAGTTGTTAAATACTGATTTATTTGTTCTTCAAATTGATTTCCGTCAAGATGCTCAGCAATCGCAGCTGCTGCATCATTTCCGGAGTTAATGAGCATGCCTTGAATTAATTTTTTTAACGGAACTTGCTCCTCTTCTTCCAGAAATACACTTGTCCCATCTGCGTTTGCTGCCGCTTCACTAACGGTTACAGTATCCTCCAGCTCACCATTTTCAATTGAATAAATGGCAGTAGCTATTTTCGTTAAGCTTGCAGGAAACATTTTTTGTTCAGCGTTTTTTTCAAAAAGTACAGCACCCGTCTCAGAGTCTACAAGGATCGCCGATTCGCTTTGTAAATCGGGTGTCGTTAGCGCTTCTGCTTTCACAAAATTGTTTGCTGGCATACAAAGATAAAAAATGATTAATATTAAAAGAAATATCTTCTTCATACAATTCCCATCCATATTATCTTATTCTTGTCCATTTTTTGATTGTATCAAAACTTTTTCTTTTTAGGAGAAAAGTCATAAAATTGTTATATAAATGTTAATTTCAATATATTTTTTGAAAAAATAGGCAAAAAAATAAGCAATCCATTAGGATTACTTATCAGGAGCTGCACCCTCCTCCACAACTTGAACAGCTAGAACCTCCGCCCGAGTCACTGCCTGAATCTTTTGATGAGCAGCTGCTGCATCCATATCCATAACATGAGGACCCCCCTCCACTCGCCTTTGCCTGCTTAATTGGAATGAGTGGATTCATATCATGTGGGAATTCTTTTGGTGAATACATCGAGAAAAAAACAGCAGCAGGAAGAAGTTTATAATATTCTTTATCTGCACTTATACGTGAAAAAGAGTATTCATTATTGTTATTCATCATTAATTCTGCTTGAGATATCTCCAGCTTCATTTTACTGATTAAGTATTTTTTAATATCCAGCCAATCTTCTGTTGCCCTGAAATAACGATTTAAAAGCTCATCTTCTGATAGATTTAAAAAATCTTGAAGAATTTCAGGCTTTATCGGGTGTCTTAAAAATCCGCCCCAAAGCATACGGCTATTCGTAGTGGACTGGAATAAGCTTAAATATACCCAATCAAAAAAAGCTCTTTCTCCTGGAATCGGTTTTGACTCTATATTTGGTGTATGATGTAAAAATTCTTTGTAAAACTTATGAGAAAACCTTTCATAATCTTTTGTAAACATAAGCATTTCATGCCAAATTTCATCTACTCTTTCACTAAACATCGGGACTGTCTTTAATAAACTGTTTAAAATAAAATACCTTTTCAGCTCAAAATATGTCCAGTCAAAATCGTGATCTGTCCAATTAGCATTGTTTTGTAAAACTCGATTCTTTAATTGACTAACATAGGACGAGGGTAATGATGAGTGAAGGAGCTTCACGATTTCCTTATCTCTAGGCTTTAAGATTCCAAGATTTGCAGGAATCGTCTCATACTTTAGTCTAAACTTCCTTCTCCATTTCCTTCGTTTTAATAGGAAAAAAACTATTAGAAACCCTACCGCTATTAAGATAATGCCTTCCATTTTCCATCCCCTTTCCTACTGCTATTTTAATTATATCTGCAGTATGTATAATTTTTACAGCCATTTTGGCTAAATTAGGAGGAATGTACTAGTCATTTTAATACAAATAGGTATTTTATGAAAGAAAATAAATAAATTAGACAAGTTCTGCCTCCCTGTCAGCATATCTATAGTAATGGACAAACATTAAATGGGGGGAGAAAGTCAATGCCATTTTTGATTTTGAAAAAAAGAGCCATCATCATGTTTTTAGTTATCTTTGTAGCTATTGCCTCTGCTTCAATTTGGTTAATTGTTAACAAAGATGCTATTTCTGTATTTAGCCAAGAAGCAAATGAGGAAGTTCGGGAAATTCACATTGTGACAGGAGAATTTAAATCCAAGCTTCCAAATGGAAAAGAAATTGAATCATACCGCTGGGATCCGGGAACGATTTTTGTGAAAGAAGGAGAAAAAGTAAATCTCATTATTTCAGGCGTGAATGGGGCTGAGCATCCATTTTCTATTGAAGGAACCGATATTAAAGGAATAGTGAAAAAAGGCGAGGATACGGTTGTCCCTCTCCATTTCAAAAAAGAAGGAATCTACAGATTAATTTGTCATACCCATCACGGAAAAGAACAAAATGGACCGATGATTGCTTATATTGTGGTGGATTAAAAAAACAGCGTTAGGAATTTTCCTAGCGCTGTTTATACTTTATTTCCACCAATTGTCATGCATGGTTGCTGGCATTCTTCTTTTATGCTCAGAAAGGAGATAGCGTCTTTCAATTTTATCAACTGCATCTTGGCTTACTTGTTTGCCCTCGAGATAGTCATCTAGTTCATCATATGTGATCCCAAGTTCGGTTTCATCTGCCTGTCCCGGTTTATGATCAAGAAGGTCCGCTGTTGGAACTTTTAAATATAGTCTTTCATCGGCACCTAATTCCTTTAGAAGTGCCTTCCCTTGCCTTTTTGTTAACCCCGTCAGTGGAGTGACATCTGCGCCCCCATCACCAAATTTCGTATAAAAGCCTGTGATAGCCTCTGCAGCATGGTCAGTGCCAATGACTAGCAGCCCACTCTCACCGCCAAATGCATACTGGGCAATCATTCTCATTCTTGCCTTAACATTTCCCTTTTGATAATCACTTAATGGTTTATTAGTTACAAGCGAGTTATATTCATTTTGAATCTCATCAACGGCTGATTTAATGTTAAAAACATATTCCTGATCAGCTTTAATAAATGAAAGTGCCAGCTTCGCATCCTTTTCGTCCCCCTGAACGCCATAAGGAAGGCGAACAGCGATAAACAAGGCTTCATGGCCCTCTTTCCGTAACTCTTCTACTGCCAGCTGTGCCAGTTTCCCTGCTAGAGTTGAATCCTGCCCGCCGCTAATGCCAAGAACATATCCTTTCGCTCTTGTTTTTATTATATAATCTTTTAAAAAAGTAATTCGATTTCTGACTTCTTCCTTTGGATCTATATGTGGATTGACATGCAATTTCTCCATTATTTCCTTTTGTATGGTCATTATTCTTCCTCCCGCTTAACGATGCTGTCTCATCCCTGATCTTTTTTAAAGCTTGTTCACTTTATCTTTTACTCTTCTAATATGCTCCATTTTATTATCCCAGCATTTCTGACTTAAGTCGACCGGATATTCTGCTGGATTTAGTGAACGCCTATTTTCCTCCCAGAGTAAAGTTAAATTTTCTTTAACAACTTGTTGAATGTCCGTCAGTTTAGGAATAGTGTAAACAAGCTGTCCGTTTATAAATATATCTTTGTGAAGCTCTCTCGCTTCGAAATTAGATACATATTTTTTAATATAGGTGTGAATAGGATGAAACATTTTTAACCGTTTTTCCTCTTGTGGGTTTTCATCCTCTAATGCAATATAGTCACCTTCAGATTTTTGGGTTTCTTTATTAATAATCCGATATACCTTTTTTAATCCTGGTGTTGTCACCTTTTCCGGGTTTCCGCTAATCTTGATCGTATCGACCATTTGACCCGACTCATTCTCAATGGAGACGAGCTTATAGACAGCTCCAAGAGCAGCCTGGTCATAGGCAGTAATCAATTTCGTTCCTATACCCCAAGCGTCTATTTTGGCCCCCTGTCCCTTTAAATTCAAGATCGTATATTCATCAAGATCATTGGATGCAATTATTTTGGCGTCTGGAAAACCAGCTTCGTCTAGCATTTTTCTAGCTTCCTTTGATAAATAGGCTAGGTCTCCACTATCTAGCCTAATGCCGATAAAGTTTATCTGATCTCCAAGTTCCTTTGCGACTTTTATAGCATTTGGAACTCCTGATTTCAATGTATCATATGTATCAACTAGAAAAACGCAATTTTTATGTCTTCTTGCATATTTATGAAAGGCAATGTATTCATCCTGGTAGGCTTGAACAAGTGCGTGGGCATGTGTGCCAGAAACAGGGATACTAAATTTCTTACCTGCCCTAACATTCGAGGTTGACTGAAATCCCCCTATGAAAGCAGCTCTTGCACCCCAGATGGCTGCATCCATTTCATGTGCTCTTCTAGATCCAAACTCCATCGCAGTTTCATCACCTAGTACTTCCTTAATTCGGGCAGCTTTTGTTGCAATTAACGTTTGATAATTAATGATGTTCAGAAGAGCTGTTTCAATCAATTGTGCCTGTGCAAGCGGTGCCTCAATTCTCATAATCGGCTCATTTCCAAATACGAGTTCGCCTTCTGCCATTGAGCGAATAGTACCAGTGAATGTAAGTGTTTTTAAGTATTCGAGGAAATCTTCCCGATAACCTAATACGTCTCTTAAATAAGCAATATCACTTTCAGAGAAATGGAAATGATTAATATACTCGATTACTCTTTCCAGCCCAGCAAAGATTCCATATCCGTTTTTAAAAGGAAGTTTGCGAAAATATAAATCAAAAACAGCCTTTTTATTATGAATTCCGTCTTCCCAATAGGTTTCTGCCATATTTATTTGGTATAGGTCGGTATGCAGAGTTAGACTGTCGTCCTGAAAATAATGATGCATGAAAAATCCCCCTAGCAAATTATTAATACTACCATTTTACCCTCTAAATTGTTGGATTACACGAAAATGAACGGTTACAAATGAATATAAAAAACTAAACAAAGTGACTAGTCAGAAAATAGCCATTTTGTTTAGCTTTGATTTCTTCTGCCAACCATTTGATAAATAACAAAAGGCGTGCTTAGCAAAACAGGAAATATATAATAGCTAAGCCGATAAAACATGATAATTAACAAGCTTAATTCTGCTGGAATCCCGTGTGTCTCCATTCCAATGAGAAAAACTAAATCAAATGACCCAATCCCTCCTGGAATAAGGCTAATGATACCTGCACAAGCCGAGATAATCACGATCGGAAAAATAATTGAAAAAGGGACAGCTACGCTCAACAAGTGGGCAATCCCCCATATACATATCCCAACAAATAACCATTCAAAAATGGATATGGTTATTAATTCAGCAATAAAACCCTTTTGTAAGTTTTCTAAGCTCCAAAACCTTTTTCTAAATGAAAAAAGAATTAGTAAGACCGGTGTATAAGCAGCAATAGCCCAGACCGCAAATTTCATAAACTTGATTTCAGCATACACATGCATATCTGAAAAGGCTACTTGCCAAGAAAGAATGGATAGACCAGTTAAATAAAATAGAGAAATCTTTGCAATAATTCTAATGACTGGAACAGTATCAGGCGCATATTTGCGATAAAAAATAGAACGTAATGTCGCACCTGCCACTCCGCCAAATCCAACTAAATTTGAAAAAGCATTTGCAGATAAGGAATAAAAAATAAACTGTATCTTTCGAGCTCTACTTTTAAATAATTGAAAAAGAACAACATCATAAAAAAACATCGGAATTAAGGCAATTAAACCAATCATAAATATCATAATAATTCTTTGAAGAGAAAGCCTGTCTAAATATATGTCAATTAAATTCCAGTTAAAATCCTTAAACAAACCTTTTGCTTCATAGCTGATTATTAGCAAGATTAATATAGGAAATACAATCTTTGCAATTGTTAATAACGTTTTTCGCTTAATAAAAGACAAAATACCCCACCGTTCAATCAAATAGTCCATCCATCCTATATTCTATTACTTACTTATATTTGGTACAACCATTATTATTTCGTAGTCATTAAATTGGATAGTGTTCTCAATTGCGCCGTAATAAAAAATCAATTATAATTTACCCATTGCCCTAAAGTACCGAGGTGAGTAAATGTTAGATTTTTTGATGGATGCTTTCAATATTACAGCTGATCATTCCATCTATGTTAGTTTTATATTAGGGCTCATAATTAAATTTTTATGGGTATGGAATATCCAATATTCATTTCATGATTCATTGTATGATTCAGAACGCTGTAATTCTAATACAATAATTCCAATTAATTATTTGAGGGTAAATGTTCAGAGGAACCCATTTTTAAATTGGATTTCAAAATGTGCGAGAAGAATAGACGATCAAAGTGGTGATCCAGACAGTGATTGCTCCTGCCAACTTAGTTAAAACGATACTAGGAGGAGTTAATCGTATGAAAAACAAGAAAAGTATTTTTCTTTTTATACTAATATCAGTCGTAACCTTATTTTTATCAGCATGTTCTACTCAAATTGGCCAAAATAATGATGGAATTTTTCATAAAATTTTTGTCGAACCTTTTGCCTCTCTTATTCATGGAACAGCTGCAGTTTTTAATGATAATTATGGGATATCAATTATTATAATTACACTTGGCATTAGGCTTATTCTTATGCCACTTATGTTGAAGCAGTATAAAAACCAGCGCCTAATGAAAGAAAAAATGGACGCGCTTAAGCCAGAAATGGACGAGATCCAAAAGAAATTGAAAGCAGCAAACGATCCAAAAGAAAAGCAAATGCTGCAAAAAGAATTAATGGGCCTTTACCAGAAGCATGGTGTGAATCCGCTTAATATGGGATGTCTGCCAATCCTTATTCAAATGCCAATCTTAATGGGCTTTTATTATGCCATTAGCGGTTCAGAGGAAATTGCTGCCCACTCCTTCTTATGGTTTAATCTTGGGCACGCCGATATTTGGATTACAGCAGCTGCGGGGATTGTGTACTTCTTTCAATTCAAGGTTTCACAGGTGACAATGCCAATTCAACAGCAGCAGCAAATGAAATTTATGGGGCTCTTATCGCCGATTATGATCGTAATGGTCTCTTTAAATGCACCAGCTGCTTTACCACTATATTGGACTGTCGGCGGTATATTCCTAACAATTCAAACAATGATTGGGAAAAAGCTTTATCCATCGGAAAAAAAGGATGTCCTACAAACATCAAATCCGATTAGCGGTAAATAGTAAAGCGGGTGACTTGGTCACCCGCTTTATAAATTTCCAATAATAAAGCCAAAAAATGCAAGTGTAATTCCTAATACATAGGTTAACGATAAATAGGTAATGGCTTTGACTTTTTTATTTGCCTGCATGAGCTTAACAGCCTCCAAATTAAATGTGGAAAAAGTTGTGAAGGCACCCATAAACCCAGTTCCAAGTAAAAAATGAATGTGATCACTTTCATTTATCCCAATGATAAATCCTAATAAAAAGGAGCCCAATAAATTAACAAAAAGTGTTCCGAGAGGGATTTTATCAGATAACTGACTATTCAACAATAAAGAAAGTTTATACCTGCAAATAGCTCCAAGGAATCCGCCTATACAGATCAGCAATACATTTATGATCATTTTGCTTCCTCACGATCCCGCAGTTCCACCATTTTAAATCCTAAATAAATGGCAGCTAGCCCTCCAATTAAGCTAAAGAAAACATATAAAAAAGCAAAAAAATATGAGCCGCTATTCAATAATAGAACTGCATCTGAGCTTAAGGTTGATAAAGTTGTGAAGGAGCCAATTGCTCCAGTGCTAATAGCAATTTTTATTTGTGGATTCATTCTTCCTTTTTGGCTGAATTTCACTGTAAAAACACCTAAAAGGAGCGCTCCTATAAGATTTGTTAGAAGTGTTCCAATAGGAAAACCCTCTCCCCAAAGTGAGACTGAAATTGAAAACATCAAATATCTAAGGAGACTTCCTACTATGCCTCCTATTCCTATAAAAATATATGTCAACAGAATCTCCCGCTTTCAGAATTTAGTCATCATATTTTCAACAATGTCGTTAACGTTACTTATTTCCTTTTCCTCTAAATTCTATGGATAGAATTGAAACTTTGATGGAAACATATTGTTGTATCAATAATAAGAGGAGGAAACTGTATGAAAATGAAAGCGATCATCGCCTCATTATTTACAATGTCCATTCTTGCAGGCTGCGGTTTTAATAATAATAATAATAACATGGACGATACAGCTTTAAGAAACCGTGATACAAATGATCTGACAAGAGTTAACAATCCTGGCACGAGAGATTTTAATGTTTTTGACGATCGGAATACGAGGAATACAGATATAACTCCAGTTAGAAATAATAATAATAATAATAACGGTCAAAATGATAACTCCAGAATGCGAGTAGCTGACCGCGCTGCTGATAAGATCGTTTCGTTACCTGAAGTAGATCACGCAAATGTAATTGTTACAGATAATAACGCCTATGTCGCGGCACGGCTTGTAAATAACCAAAATGGCTTGACTCGTGACATTGAACGAAAAATTTCTGAGCAAGTAAAATCAGTTGACCGTGATATTAATGATGTTTATGTCTCAGTGAATCCAGATTTCTATGATCGAATGAACAATTATTCAAATGATATACGGAATGGCCAGCCGATTGAAGGGTTCTTCAATGAATTTACAAATTCCGTTCGCCGTGTATTCCCAACCCAATTTAATCAATAATTTTATCATAAAAAAAGAGGAACTAACAAAAAAGTTAGATCCTCTTTTTTTAATATTGAATTAAGCATTTTGAAAATAGTCTTTGTAAAACCCACCGACTTTGCCTGAATTATCAACGATAAAATAAAATTCCTCTGTTTCATTTTTTACTTCATATACTTTTCCAGCAGTTAAAGCCTTATTTACAATATATTTTGCCGCATTCGTGTGGACGCACTTTACTTTTTTAAATGTTGCCTGCTCATTCCAGTTAAGATGAATCAATGTTGCCACTTCCTTTACTTTTAATCTTAGTATAAAGAATTTTTGTTGTTGGCTGCAACATGATTCTTGTTTTTTGTTGAACTTTGCGGATAGTGGCAGAATTTTTTTCGAAAGCTTTTGATTTGATTCTGTTCAAAAGTAAATATCTCAGATGTTATGACATTTTTCAGCGTTATATAGCAAACCTCACAAATGTGATCTATTCGGATAAATTCAAGATCCTCATATAATGTATCATCGTAAATCAATTCAATTAAACGATAATCCCAGTAAAATTTCATATAATGACCTTCCTTCTATGAAGATGGCATTATTTATTTACCACTTTCTTAGCCTGTTTCAAACATTACGGAAGGTCATAATTATTATAAAATATTCTAATAAATGGTGAATTCGTTTCTTTTTGTATTATGTGCATTGACACTTTGGCAGTTGATTGATAACAGGAAGTCTGCATAGCTTTATTTTCATTCTACTATTTCTTTTTTCATAAACAAAATACGGAATTTTTTTAAGATCCTCCGCTTTATATTGTTCCAGCTTTTCAATTAAATAAATTTGTTCATACATATAAATTCTCCTCTCTGCTCTTCTTTCAACCTCATGATAACTAATTATTGGTAAATCCTCATTGACCATGAGAATGAAAACAAATACAGCTTTAGACTGAGAGAAAAATATATAAAAAAACGCATCGTCATATGACAACGCGCAAGTATTATTGATAGCATGAACCAAATAAAAAAATCGGCTGAGTCAAAAGTTCAGGCTCAAGCTGAACTAAAAATGGTCGCTCTCCGCGTAATTTTAAAGTATCATAGACGATTCCGTTTGCATCTAATGGTTCACAGAAGATAATTTTTGTAGTTCCGCAGTTAATCGTTGTTTTTATCAAGGAGGATTCTCGGTCCTTCTCCGTGTGAGAAATTGGAAAATCAAAAAGCTGTGACCATTCCTTTGCAGATTCTTCCCCATTGTTACAGGCAAAATTAATGGATTGAATCTGATGTTTTGCTAATTTCTGATCGACCATCCCAAGTTTCTTAAGTTCATTATAACGATCTTCATCCTGCTGCTCCCATTCAATGAAAAAGGGGGATGGCAAGGTTGACTCCTGTTTAATGAAGAGCATTTTCCACTTTATTGTCGATCCATCCTGTCTTTTCCTGCTCCCTGGAAAAATGGGAAACGTTTTGCACCCTTTTTTTTCAAGCTCGTTCTTTACTGTTAAAATATCATTTGTACGGAAACAGATTTGACCAATCCCTTCCCCTTTGTGTAAATCTGATACTAATTGTGAAATAAGGGGATTGTCCGAATTTTGAGCGATTCCTTCGTCTTCAACAGCAAGGAATTCGATATATGATGTACTATTATATAGTAAGCTATTAAATGTTCCCCACTTTTCATGGCTTCCCCCTATTACTGCTTGATAGCCAATCTTTTCCCACTCATCTATTGCTTTCTTCGGGCTTCCCTTTATAAAATGGACGATATGGTCAAGTTGTAGTTCCATATTTAAGCTCCTTTTCTTTAATTAGTTAATTAATCATACAAGTTCTAATTGGTAAATTTCAATTAATATCTCTTTAAGGTTCAAAAGTACTCTTTTCATTTTTTTCGAAAATAGGGTTTTCAAATTGGATGGAAACGTTTAAAATGGAGTGAATAGAAAGAATATTCAATCCATCTACTTAGGAGGTAATGCAAATGAAGATTATGAGCAATGAACAGTTGGTCGTCTCTTATCGTGATGCATTAAAGTCTGGTTCAGAGAAAGAATGGGTTCGGATATTGAAAAAGGAAATTATTAAGCGTGGATTAAAGCCAATTAAGAAGTAGATTTTGATTTATTACTTGAGGCGGGAGGTTTTCTCGCCTCTTTTTATATGGCAAAAAAGCAGAGTGGGTTTCCACTCTGCTAAATATATTTTACGCTTCAAAAAGAAGAGATTCAGGGTCTTCGATTAATTCCTTCACGCGTTTTAAGAAAGTAACGGCTTCTTTACCATCAACGATACGATGATCATATGATAAAGCAATATACATCATTGGACGGTTTTCCATTCTTTCAGCATCAATTGCAACTGGACGAAGATTGATCGCATGCATTCCTAAAATACCGACCTGAGGCCCGTTTAAGATCGGAGTTGAAAGCAGTGAACCGAACGTACCGCCATTTGTAATTGTAAAGGTGCCGCCTTGAAGGTCTTGTAAACCAAGCTTATTATTTCTTGCTTTTGTCGCAAGATCCATAATGTCTTTTTCAATTTCTGCGAAATTCTTGCGGTCTGCATCACGGACAACAGGGACGACTAAACCTTCTTCTGTAGACACAGCTACTCCGATGTCATAAAACTTTTTCAAGACAATTTCATCGCCTTGTATTTCAGCATTTAAGAATGGGTTCTTCTTAAGTGCGGCAACGACAGCTTTTGTAAAAAAGGACATAAAGCCAAGTTTTACATCATTTTCTTCAAAGAATTTGTCCTTGCGTTTTTTTCGAAGGTTCATCACATTTGTCATATCTACTTCATTAAAGGTTGTCAGCATAGCCGCTGTTTGCTGAACTTCAACAAGTCGATTCGCAATCGTTTGGCGGCGGCGAGTCATTCGGATACGCTCAACTCTTTTTTCTCCATCTTGCTTTATTGGTGCAGGTGCAGCAGCTTTTGGTGCTGATGCTGGAGCACTGCTTGCCTGCGCTTGAGGATTGAAGGATGAAACATCTTGAGCTCGAACTCTTCCTAATGGATCAACTGTAGGAACCTGAGTTAAATCAATGCCTTTTTCACGAGCCATTTTTCTGGCGGCTGGTGAAGCGATTGGACGCTGCTGGTTTTCGTTAGAAGGAGTTTGTTCAGGAGCACTTGGCTCTGCAGGTTTCACTGCAGGTTCAGGTGCTTGTTCTTCTTGAACTGGTGCAGCAGCCTGTGCTGGCTCTGTCCCTGCTTGACCGCTTTCGTCAATAATAGCAATTACTTCACCTACATTTACATTATCGCCTTCCTGAGCTTTCAATTCTTTTAAAACTCCAGTAAAGTCAGAAATGATTTCAACATTTACTTTATCAGTTTCTAACTCGACAACGAAATCCCCTTTATTAACGAAATCGCCTGGCTGTTTTAACCACTGCGCAATGGTTCCCTCTGTAATTGATTCAGCTAGTTCTGGTACTCTAATTTCGGCCACCTTAATTTCCTCCTTCTTGCTTTTGCGTTAATGCCTCTTCAATGATGCGTGCCTGTTCATGCTTATGAATAATCGGATCTCCTTCGGATGGGCTTGAACGGCGGCGTCTGCCGACATATGATACATCTTCCCCTTGATCAGCAAGCTTTTTCAATCGAGGCTCAACAAAAGTCCATGCACCCATATTTTTAGGCTCCTCTTGAACCCAGAGTATTTCTTTAAGGTTTGGATAACGGTTCATAATTTTCTTAATCGCATCCATTGGGAACGGATAAATCTCTTCTACACGTACAATATGGAACCAGTCTTGATCCTCAATTCTTTTAAGATTTTCAGCCAAATCGATGGCCATTTTTCCTGAGGCTAAAACTAAGCGAGTCACACTTTCCGTTTCTTTTCCAAGACCAGGCTGTTCAAGAACAGGTCTGAATTCACCCTCACTTAAATCTTTAGCACTTGATGCGACAAGCTGATGACGGAGAAGACTTTTTGGCGACATAATCACAAGCGGACGAACCTCTTCACGATTTAAAATAGCTGCCTGTCTCCGTAAAATATGAAAATATTGCGCTGATGATGATAAATTTGCTACAGTCCAGTTATTTTCAGCGGCTAAAGTTAAAAACCTTTCTAAACGGGCACTAGAATGCTCTGGTCCTTGGCCCTCATAGCCATGAGGAAGTAACATAACCAGACCAGATTTCTGTCCCCATTTAGCCCGGCCCGCTGCAATAAATTGGTCAAACATAACTTGAGCAGAGTTGGCGAAATCTCCAAATTGCGCTTCCCATAATACTAGTGTTTCTGGGGCAAACACGTTATACCCATATTCAAAGCCTAATACTGCCATTTCGGATAATGGGCTATTATGAACTGCAAAGGATGCTTTAGCCGTTGACATTAAATGAAGCGGAGAATATGATTTACCGGTTTCGTTATCATGTAAAACGATATTGCGGTGTGCAAACGTCCCCCGCTCAGAATCCTGACCTGTAAGACGGATTGGAGTACCATCATTAACAATTGATGCAAATGCTAATGTTTCCGCATGCCCCCAATCAATTTTTGCTTCACCTTCTAGTGCATCCAATCTTCTCTTTAATATCTTATCGAGTTTATTAAATACAAAAAAGTTTTCTGGGAAACCTAAAAGCTCCTGATTCATTTGCTTTAATGTTTCGATAGGTACAGCCGTATTAACATTTGGCAAGCCCTTTTCAACAGTTTCAGGTGGGTCCATATCCACAATGTCAATTTTTTTATTTGGAACCTTTTCATAGGCGGATTTTAATTTATCGATGATGGCTTCTTCCATTTTCGAAGCTTCATCCTTCGTAATGGCTGCTTGGCTAATTAGCTTATCTGCATATAAATTCTTAACCGTTACTTCCTGATGGATGATTTTATACATTAATGGATTCGTTGTCATTGGTTCGTCCATTTCATTATGGCCAAATCGACGATAGCCAATTAAATCGATTAAGAAGTCTTTTTGGAATTTCTCTCTGTATTCACATGCTAATCTTGCTGCAGCTACACATGCTTCTGGGTCATTAGCGTTCACATGAAGAATAGGAATCTCATAGCCCTTTGCTAGATCACTTGAATATCTTGTAGAACGCGAGTCATAGGATTCTGTCGTAAATCCAATCGTATTATTCGCAATGATATGTATGGATCCCCCAGTGTCATAACCTTTTAGCTGGCCAAGGTTTAATGTTTCTGCGACAACTCCCTGACCTGGGAAGGCTGCATCCCCATGTATTATAATAGAGAGAGCTGATCTGAAATCTACTTCAGGATATCCTTTGCTCGTTCGATCATCCTGTGCTGCCCGTGTATATCCTTCAACAACAGCACCGACAAATTCTAAATGGCTCGGATTATTTGCAAGAGTTAACCTCGCGATAGTTGTATTTTCATCTTTTATTTGCTTGTCCAATCCAAGGTGATACTTTACATCCCCTGTCCAGCCATAGCTTATGCCAATGGAGCCTTCAGATGGAACAAGCTCTTTATTAGGAGCGTGCTGGAATTCTGCGAATATCATTTCATACGGCTTTCCCAGAACATGTGCAAGCACATTAAGGCGTCCACGGTGTGCCATCCCAATATTTATTGTTTTAGTACCATTTGAGACTGATTCGGAAACAATTTCATCCAATAAAGGAACCATCGAATCAAGTCCTTCAATGGAAAATCGTTTTTGACCTACAAATGTTCGGTGAAGGTACTTTTCAAATTCCTCTACTTCTGTAAGTCTTCTTAGGATTTTCGTCTTTTCTTCTGCTTTTAAGTTTAGATTTAATTCATTTGATTCTACTTTTTTCCTGAGCCATTCCTTCTCATTCTCATCATCTACATGATGAAATTCGAAAGCGATGGTGCCCATATACACACTTTTCAAATATTCAATCGCATCATGTCCGTTTCTTAGTGGAACCTTTGCTTCTGTACAAATAAGATTAGCTGGGATTGCCTTTAGGTCTTCTTCAGTTAAACCATATCGAGAAAGTTCAAAGAGCTTTCTTTCTGGTTCATGATTTTTTAATGGATAAATATCAGCTGCACGATGCCCGTAAAATCTAATATTATCCGCAAGACGAATAGCAGCTAAAGTTTTCTCTAATACATTAGAGTTTGTAAATGTTACATTTGCTTCTGACTTAGGGAAATCTTTAATTTCAGTAACAGGTGATCCCGTCTCATCAAAATAGGCTCTCATTTCTGGATCAATGGAGTTAGGATCTTGCAAATAGTTTTCGTATAACTCAATGACATAGCCAAGGTTTGGACCATAAAATCCTTGATTAAAAGGTCTCTCACCATTCAATGGCTTTTTCATGTAAAAAAACCTCCACCACTATATTTGAAAAGTTCTATGTCCATTATTCTTTCCCTAAAAAACGATTAAATGAGTAAATTGGTAATTGGCAATACTTAATTGAGAATTACAAGAATAATAATATTTTTAGGGTACAAATAATTTCCAAAGCCATTTTAACACGTAAAAGTTTGTTATTCAAAGGTTTTAAACATGGATATAGTAGAAAATATTTGTTTTAAAAAAACCTATTTTAGTAAAGTAATCCATAAACGATTCTTTAGCTTGATATAATAATAAAGACAACGCTTACACAAATGCTAACTATGTGTCATCTCAATATGGATAAACAAATTATTATTTAAAGAGGATTGACTTTTCTGAATGTTAACGTGTAATATTAATAGAAAATTGAAAATGATTTCTTATCAAGAGAGGTCGAGGGTAAGGCCCGAAGACGCCTCAGCAACCATCAATCGCTAAAAATAGATTGAAAAGGTGCTAATTCCTGCAAGTTTTTATTAAAACTTGAAAGATAAGAAGAGTGACTATGTAAACAATGAAAAGTCTTCTTCTTAAGAAGGCTTTTTATTTTTTTTCAATAAAAAGGAGTGCTGACAATGTATAAGACAGATACGATTCTTGCGCAAATTGGAAACCGAAGTGAAACAGTTACTGGGACTGTTAACCCGCCCATTTATCTCTCAACGGCCTATCGGCATGACGGAATTGGCCAGTCTACTGGATTTGATTATATTCGAACAGGAAATCCAACACGAACAATATTGGAAAAGGCAATTGCTGAGCTTGAGGAAGGAGATCAAGGCTATGCATGCAGTTCAGGTATGGGTGCAATCCTTACCGTCCTCTCCCTGTTCCAATCAGGCGATGAATTAATCGTTTCAAAGGATCTATATGGCGGTACATATCGTTTATTCGAGCAAGGTTATAAGAAATGGGGCTTGAATTGTAAATATACTAAGGACTTTTCAGCTGAAAGTCTGGAAAAGGAAATCACAGCAAATACAAAGGCTATTTTCATTGAAACCCCTACAAATCCATTAATGGAGGAAACTGATATTAGAGTAGTGGCTGAGTTTGCGAAAAAGCATCAGCTTTTACTGCTTGTTGATAACACATTTTATACCCCTGTTTTACAGCAGCCAATAAAGCTTGGTGCTGATATCGTCATCCACAGTGCCACGAAGTATTTAGGCGGACATAATGATGTGTTAGCCGGATTAATTGTTGCGAAAGGAAAAGAGTTATGTGAATTATTAGCCATGCACCACAATGCAGCAGGTGCGGTACTAAGCCCATTTGATTCATGGCTTCTCATACGCGGAATGAAAACACTTGCGCTGCGGATGGAGCGTCACGAAAAGAATGCTCAGGAAATTGTCCGTTATTTATCTGAACATGATGTTGTAACCGATGTGCTCTATCCTGGCCGAGGAGGGATGGTTTCATTTCGAATTAAGGACGAATCTTATGTAAATCCGTTTTTACAAAGTCTTTCCTTAATATCCTTTGCGGAAAGCCTTGGGGGTGCGGAAAGCTTTATCACCTACCCTGCAACCCAAACTCATGCAGATATCCCTGAACAAATTCGAATTGAAACCGGAGTCTGTAACCGTTTATTGCGTTTTTCCGTAGGCATCGAAAATGCTGAAGATATTATCCAGGATTTAGAATTGGCATTCGCTAAAGTTATGGAGGGTGTTGCACTATGAGTAACGAGGTTAGCTATCATTTTGAAACAAAGCTTTTGCATAATAATCATAAATATGATCCAGTAACTGGTGCGGTGAGTGTACCTATTAACCATGCCTCTACCTTTCACCAATCTGACTTTGATACATTTGGAAAATATGATTATGGAAGAAGTCTGAATCCAACTCGTGAAGCACTTGAAACAGTTATTGCGGATCTTGAGGAAGGAACGCATGGCTTTGCGTTTTCTTCCGGAATGGCTGCAATCTCAACTGCATTTTTACTCCTCTCACAAGATGATCACGTTTTAATAACGGAGGATGTTTATGGTGGTACCTATCGTTTCGTTACACAAGTACTTACCCGATTAGGCATTGAACATACATTTGTTGATATGACTGACTTAGGTGCAGTTCAAAAAGCTATTCAGCCTAATACGAAGGTGTTTTACGTGGAAACTCCTTCCAACCCACTATTAAAGGTGACTGATATAAAAGCGATAACTACACTCGCAAAAAAGCACGGAGCTTTAACATTTGTTGATAATACATTTTTAACGCCTGCCCTACAAAAGCCGCTCTCTTTAGGAGCAGATGTTGTTTTACATAGTGCCACGAAATTTTTATCGGGACATAGTGATGTTGTTGCTGGCCTTGCAGTTGTGAAGGACGCTGAACTGGCTAAAAAACTAGGATTCTTGCAAAATTCATTTGGTGCTATTCTAGGCGTTCAAGATGCTTGGCTTGTTTTAAGGGGAATTAAAACTTTACATGTCAGACTAGAACACTCTATGAATTCAGCGCGAAAAATTGCTTCATTTTTAAGGGATCATCCAGCAATTAAAAAAGTATTTTACCCTGGTTTTGAAGAGCATCCGCAATATCAAATTCAATTGGAGCAAGCAAATGGTCCAGGAGCTGTTCTGTCATTTGAACTTGAGGATGAGTCGGCAGTTAGGGAGTTTATTTCAAAGGTAAAAATCCCTGTTTTTGCAGTCAGCCTCGGAGCTGTTGAGTCCATCCTCTCCTACCCTGCAAAAATGTCCCATGCTGCGATGCCAGAAGCTGAACGTGAGCAAAGAGGGATTAAAAGCGGATTGCTAAGGCTTTCAGTAGGATTAGAAAATCCCGATGATATCATTAATGACATCACTTCAGCTTTAGCTGATTCTGTTAAGGTTTTAGAACAGGAGTACCGTTAAGGAGGATGACAATGAGTTTCCTAGATAGATTGAAAAATGAAATATTAATAGCAGATGGCGCGATGGGAACTCTTCTTTATTCGTATGGGACGGATAGCTGCTTTGAGAATTTAAATCTCACCCATACGGAACAGATCCAGCAGATTCATGAGGCGTATATCCATGCTGGAGCAGATCTGATTCAGACAAATTCATATGCTGCCAATTATTTAAAGCTCCAAAGGTATGGGCTTGAAGATAGTGTAAAGGAAATTAACACCGCTGCAGTCAGAAATGCAAGGAAAGCAGCAAAAAAGGATACATTTGTCGCTGGAACAATTGGCGGTATTAGAGGTATTAAACCAAATATGGTCGCTCTGGAGGAAATAAAAAGAAGCTTTAGAGAACAGCTCTATTGCCTCCTGCTTGAAGGTGTAGATAGTATATTACTAGAAACGTATTATGACCTCGAAGAGCTTGAAAATGTGCTGACCATTGCTCGTAAAGAAACAGATTTACCGATCATTGCTCAAGTTTCGCTTCATGAAGCTGGTATTTTGCAAGACCAAACTCCAGTTTCCGAGGCCCTAACGAGATTAGAAAATTTAGGTGCTGATGTTGTCGGGTTAAATTGCCGGCTCGGCCCCTATCATATGCTTCTGACATTGGAAAATGTACCTCTGCCAAAGCAAGCATTTTTATCCTCCTATCCTAATGCAAGTATTCCGGCCTATACGGATGGGAAATTTCATTATGAAGGGGATTCAGAATATTTTAAACAATCGGCAAGAGATTTTCGAAATCAAGGTATTCGCCTATTAGGCGGCTGCTGCGGAACGACTCCTGATCATATTCGGGCATTCTCTGCTGAGCTTAAAGGGATGCCGCCGATTGTAGAAAAAACGATCAAAAAACGCAGTGAAATAAAAATTACTAATCCTTCAGCTGCGATTCGAGAAAACCCTCCCTTACATGACATAGTTAAGGAGAGATCTTCTATTATTGTGGAGCTTGACCCGCCAAAGAAATTAAATACAGATAAATTTTTCGAGGGAGCAAAAGCTTTAAAGGATGTCGGCATTGATGCGATTACGTTAGCGGATAATTCTCTTGCTTCTCCGAGAGTATGTAATTCTTCTCTCGGCTATCTTGTTAAAAAGGAAATTGGAGTAAGACCATTGGTGCATATTACATGCAGAGATCGCAATATCATTGGTCTGCAGTCCCATTTAATGGGACTGCATACACTCGGTTTACATGATGTATTAGCTGTAACAGGAGATCCAGCAAGAGTTGGAGACTTTCCTGGTGCGTCCTCCGTTTATGATTTATCATCATTTGAATTAATCCAGATGATTAAGCAGTTGAATGAAGGTCTTTCCATTTTAGGAAAAGATTTAGGTGAGAAAGCTGCCTTTTCAATTGGCGGAGCCTTTAACCCTAATGTCAGATCAGTCGATAAGGCGGTTCAGCGGCTAGAGAAGAAAATTGAATATGGGGCAGATTATTTTATTAGCCAGCCCGTATTCTCTGAGGAAAAATTAATCGAGGTCCATCAAGCCGTTAAGCATTTAAATAATCCGATTTATATTGGACTGATGCCATTAATCAGCTATAAAAATGCGGAATTCCTGCATAATGAAGTTCCAGGGATCAAAATATCCGACTCCATAAGGAAAATTATGGCTGACTGTAAGGATGATCCAGTCCATGCAGCACGAGAAGGCATTGCCATAACTAAGTCTCTAATTGATGCTGCCGCAGAATTATTTAACGGTATCTATTTAATTACCCCGTTTATGCGCTATGAATTAACGGTTGAATTATCAGCATATGCCCAAAAAGCAAGTTCCAAAATTGCAAGGAGGAAACAACATGCAGAAGTCATTATTAATTGAACAGCTTAAGAAAAAAATACTCATTATGGATGGCGCAATGGGAACGATGCTTCAAAACGCCAATTTAACTGCTGAAGATTTCGGCGGTGAGGAATTTGATGGCTGTAATGAAAATTTAAATATTACCTCCCCTGCAGTGATTGAAAAAATCCATATTGAATATTTACAAGCAGGAGCAGATATAATTGAAACGAACACGTTCGGTGCAACAAGTATTGTACTTGATGAATATGATATAGGTCATAAAGCCTATGAGATTAATAAAAAAGCCGCACTCATTGCCCGAAAAGCAGCCGATGAGCTTTCAACCTCTGAATGGCCGCGCTTTGTTGCAGGTGCTATGGGCCCTACAACAAAGACACTAAGTGTCACTGGCGGAACAACCTTTGAAGCACTGAAGCAATCGTATGAAGAACAAGCAATTGGGTTAATTGACGGGCAAGTGGACCTTCTCCTCCTTGAAACAAGTCAGGATATGCTGAATGTAAAAGCGGGTTTTATTGGAATTCAGCATGCATTCGAAAAAACAGGCAAGAAGTTGCCCCTTATTGTTTCAGGAACGATTGAACCAATGGGGACTACACTAGCAGGTCAGTCGATTGAAGCTTTTTATATTTCTTTGGAACATATGAAGCCATTGGCTGTTGGACTTAACTGTGCAACCGGCCCAGAGTTCATGCAGGATCATATCCGTTCCCTTTCAGGTCTCGCCTCATCCGCTGTAAGCTGTTACCCAAATGCCGGGCTGCCTGATGAAGAAGGACAATACCATGAAACACCAGAATCACTTGCCCTTAAATTAGGCGGGTTCGCATCACAAGGCTGGCTGAATATTGTGGGGGGCTGCTGCGGAACAACCCCTCCTCATATTAAAGCGATTGCAGAGGAAATGGCGAAATATCAGCCTCGAAGCTATGAAAAAAGCACAACCCATAAAGTATCCGGAATCGAACCTTTTATCTATGATGATCCTACCCTCCGCCCTATCATGGTTGGAGAAAGAACAAATGTCATTGGATCACGAAAGTTTAAGAGATTAATTAAGGAAGGAAAATTTGAAGAGGCTTCTGAAGTTGCGAGGGCACAAATTAAAGGCGGAGCCCATGTTATTGACGTTTGTCTTGCAGACCCAGACCGAGAAGAAATTGAAGATATGGAAAACTTCATGAAGGAGCTTGTGAAGAAAGTTAAAGCCCCTCTCGTTATTGATTCAACAGATGACTTGGTCATTGAAAAGGCACTGACTTATTCACAAGGGAAAGCGATTATTAATTCCATCAACCTTGAGGATGGCGAAGAAAGATTTGCCGCTATATCTCCTCTCATTCATAAATATGGGTCAGCCGTTGTCGTTGGGACGATAGATGAAAAAGGAATGGGCGTTACAGCTGAGAAAAAGCTCGAAATTGCCAAGCGATCCTATGATTTGCTCGTAGGCAAATATGGAATTCAGCCAGAGGATATTATTTTTGACCCGCTTGTTTTCCCTGTTGGTACCGGGGATGAACAATACATTGGAAGTGCGAAAGCAACAGTCGAGGGAATCCGCTTAATTAAAAAAGCAATGCCTGAAGTCCAAACAATTCTAGGAATTAGTAACGTTTCTTTCGGCCTCCCTCCTGTCGGCAGAGAAATATTGAACTCTGTATTTCTTTATCATTGCACACAGGCTGGACTCGACTATGCAATCGTGAATACAGAAAAGCTTGAGAGATTTGCTTCCATCCCTAAAGAAGAAGTGCAGTTAGCAGAAAAATTATTATTCGAAACAACGGATGAAACCCTTGCCGCCTTTACGGAGTTCTACCGCGATAAGAAAAAAGAACAAAAAAGCATCTTGCCGGATATGACTCTAGAAGAACGTCTCGCCTATTATATCGTAGAGGGCACGAAAGAAGGCCTTATTCCTGATCTGGAAGAAGCTCTTCGTAATTACCCTGCCCCATTGGATATTATTAATGGCCCATTAATGGATGGGATGAAAGAAGTTGGCCGGCTATTTAATGATAATCAGCTAATTGTTGCTGAAGTACTTCAAAGTGCGGAAGTCATGAAGGCATCGGTATCTTTCCTAGAGCCTTATATGGAAAAAGACGATACTAGTGCGAATAAAGGAAAAATTGTTTTAGCAACGGTCAAGGGAGATGTCCATGATATCGGAAAGAATTTAGTGGAGATCATCTTAAGTAATAATGGATTTGAAGTTGTGGATCTTGGGATAAAGGTCCCTCCTTCTGAGCTTGTTGAAACAATCAAGAAAGAGAAACCTGATATGGTTGGTTTATCAGGTTTGCTAGTGAAATCTGCACAGCAGATGGTCCTCACTGCTCATGATTTAAAGCAGGCTGGCATTGATATTCCGATTCTTGTTGGCGGGGCAGCCCTTTCCCGTAAGTTTACAGATACAAAAATCGCCAAGGAGTATGATGGCCTTGTTTTATATGCGAAGGATGCGATGAATGGCCTCTCTATCGCCAATCAGCTGCAAGATCCAGCTGAATTTGAAAAATTAAAAACCGAACAAATTGAAAAGCAGGAAGCTGCTCAAAATGCTGTTCCGTTTGATAGAAGTTCAATTGCTGTCGCTACTGCTGTCAAAGTAAGACCAGCATTGAATACCAATGTACCAGTTTTTACACCAAAGGATTTAAAAAGAAAAATATTAAATTCCATTACCCTATCACATATCGAGCCTTATATTAATAAGCAAATGCTTATCGGGCATCACCTTGGTTTAAAAGGAAAGCTTGAAAAGCTTCTAGCTGAAGGCGATGAAAAGGCTGTTAAAATAAATGAAATGGTGAACGGGCTGATTGAGGATTCGAAGGCAAATGGCTGGATAACCCCTGCTGCTGTTTATCAATTCTTCCATGCACAATCAGACGGAGATAAGGTTCTCATTTACAATGAGGAGCAAACTGAAATTATTGAAACCTTTCAATTTCCAAGACAAGAGGTTGAACCTTATTTATGCTTGGCCGACTTTTTAAAACCAAAAGAGAGCGGCCAGATGGACTATGTTGCCTTCTTTACGGTTACTGCGGGCAGAGGAATCAGACAAATGGCCGATCAATTAAAGGAGCAAGGCCGATTCCTTGAATGTCACGCCCTGCAATCACTTGCTTTGGAATCAGCTGAAGGGTTTGCAGAATTTGTTCATAGACAAATACGAGATCGCTGGGGCTTCCCTGACCCGGTTGATATGTCAATGAAGGATCGCTTTGCTGCTAAATACCAAGGGCAAAGATTCTCATTTGGATACCCTGCTTGTCCGAACTTAGAGGATCAGCAAAAGCTGTTTAAGCTAATTAGTCCAGAGGACATTGGCGTGAATCTGACTGAAGGCTGTATGATGGAGCCTGAAGCATCTGTTTCAGCCATTGTTTTTGCTCATCCTGAGGCTAGATACTTTAATGTATCAAAGGCATAACCTATTTTCGTTTACAGAAAAAAAGCCAAAAACGTTGATACTTTTAACGTTTTTGGCTTTTTTGTTACCTACTCTCTTTTATGTTGCTGATTTCTTAACATTAATTTGAATAACCTTTTCGCTTTTTGGATCAAATTCAATATTAATAAACAAACCGAATTCTTTTCCGTCTTCGCGCAGCCAAAGCTTGAATTTTTCAATGGAAGAATGATCCTTATCCTCCCTGCCGATATGTAAATAATCGACAATGTCTGCTTTTGGATGTTTTTCCTTTGCCGTTTTTACGGCTAATTGTCCCCACTTTGCATACGATGGGGCATCTGGCCGGGCATAGGTAATGTGGCTAGAAAATAGAAAAAGAATCGTAACTATGGCAAAGATCCTACTCAAATATATATTCATATAAATTCTTTTCCTTTACGTTCAATTTCCTCTCGTAGCCGTTCTTCCTCCTCTTGAACGGAAATATAGGCACTTTGCACTGCGAAATAGTGATGCAATAGATCTTTTTCATCCTTGCATTCCATACGTTCATCGTTTTTCATTTTGCTTCCCTCCTCTTTCTAAAGCTTTTCTATAGAGTTTGACAATTGGTGGCTGCTTATTCAAGTCACATATAAACAAGAAATAATTGCATATTTTTTTCTTTAAATTGCATGCTAATTTTAGGAGGTGCAGAGATGGAACAAGAAAATAGGGTCCCAGATTTTTCGCAAATGGACCACACGGTGAATAGTGCATATACGACTGAATCTATTGTTACAAATTCAAATCTAGATTTAAATATTTCAACTGAAGAACAAAATACGGTTGAAATTAAAAACACAAAAAACTTTTTCGCTGATTAAGAAAGCATTGCCGTTATCTGGCAATGCTTTTGCGTTGTACCGATCAAATCTATTAATGGTTTTTGTTTATTAATTAATAGGATTTAATATAACGAAGTTTCGTGATTTAAATCACGATTCACTTTTTGTTTTATGTTTATAATTTACATAATAAAGGAATAATTGAAAAAGGTGATAAATATGGATTACAAATTTAAAACCCTATTTACTGAAATTGGCGGAGAAGAAACAATTGATAGACTCGTACAAGCTTTTTATCCACGTGTATATGCAGACCCGGATTTAAGACCTTTATTTGAAGGGGACATGGAGGAGATTATGAGAAAGCAGCGAATGTTTCTTTCTCAATTTACCGGAGGACCAGCCCTTTATAGTCAAGAGTTTGGACCGCCTGCCATGCAGCAGCGCCACCTGCCTTTCGAAATCACACCATTGCGTGCTAAATGCTGGCTCCGTTGCATGAAGGAAGCGTTTCATGAAATTGGACTGGATGAAAGTCCTGCAGGAGCGGCTTTTTACGATCGATTAACACAGGTAGCAGGAATTATGGTTAACACTACAGATTATGAGTAATTTATGTTTGCTTAAATTTTCTTAATAAATTTTCCGAATGCGCTAGAATAAGAATGACAATGATTACAGCTAGTATCCATATAAGCTCGATAGACTGGTAAAAATATGAAACAGAAAATGGAATTAGACAGATGGCGGCAAGTCCTGCAATTGTAAAGCTTTTCGTAAAAGGATAAAATAGTAAAAAGCCAATGATAATGACGAGTGCCAGCAATGGCTCGAATGTAATAATCCCCCCGATAAAGGTTGAAATGCCTTTACCGCCTTTGAATTGAAATAGGATCGGCTTAATATGTCCAATAACAGCGAGCGTAAGACCAACAAGTGTCTCAATTTCTGTAATCTGGAGATATTTTCCAACAACGATAACAAGACTCCCTTTAAGCGCATCACCGAGAAAGGTAATGATAAATGCCTTTTTTCCATATAATCGTCCAATATTTCTAGCACCAGGGTTCCCTGAACCTTGGTTATGGACATTGCCTTTTCCGAGAAGCTTTAAATAAATATTAGCAGTGAGGATATTACCAATTAGATAAGAGCCAATAAAATATAGTATTTGATTCATATCGTTCTCCAGCTTTTTTGATAGTTGAAACTAGGAAACTAGGTATCTAATTCTATAATGAGATATATTCTATATTATGGACAAGTTTTATTAATTATTCAATAAAATAACACCCAATAAATGGGTGTTATTTTATTTTGCTGTTTTATTTTTTCAAACTTAATTCCCCCTGCTGTTTATACGAATTCAAGTCATATGATGATATTTTCGTTGAGGATAAGGCATATAGGGAATTTCCTATATAAATAATCCGATTAATTTGATTCTCCCATTCCTCATATGGAGCTTGTGGGTCCTGATGAGTTAATTTTGTTTGTAAATGAAAACCCGTTTTTAAATCAATGTTATAAACGAATGCCCCTTGGAACTCAAATGTGGATTCATATGCACTATTTTGCTTGTTTTGATAAACGGTAATAGGGAAAGCAAAGATGTTTTTCTTTTTATGAAATAACAATGCTTTATGATCATGATTTAAAGGTGAATAGGTTCCTCTTCCTCCAATAATCTCGGTAAATTTCACTTTCGGATTTGACATATCACTCACGTCAAATAATGAAATTTTCACTCCATCTGTTAAAATAATTGGCTGATTTCCGGAGCCTTTCCCACTTTGAACTTTTGTATCATAACCAAATCCAATAAGATGATTTTCATCAAATGGGTGCAAATAGTTACTAAAACCAGGGATTTTTAATTCCCCCAATACCTTTGGATTATTCGGGTCCTTGCCATCGATGACAAATAATGGATCAGTCTCTCTAAAAGTCACGATGTAAATGCGGTCATTCATAAAGCGTGCCGAATAAATTCGTTCTCCCCTTGCCAGATCCTCTAGCTCACCCACCTGTTTCAAATTTTCATCGAGAATATATAAGTTGTTTGAGGAAGGGCGATTATTATCCCAAGCCTGCCCTATTGTCGTGGCAATGCGAAAATA
The DNA here is from genome assembly GCF_032341175.1 of Bacillus sp. DTU_2020_1000418_1_SI_GHA_SEK_038. Taxonomy (NCBI): domain Bacteria; kingdom Bacillati; phylum Bacillota; class Bacilli; order Caryophanales; family Bacillaceae; genus Bacillus; species Bacillus sp. DTU_2020_1000418_1_SI_GHA_SEK_038. The sequence goes on from NZ_CP135435.1 coordinate 2,301,086, forward strand.
GCCTTTGTATTCGTCCATGGAAAACTGGTTTAAAACCGTACCAGGAACTTCACTTGAGCTATGAAACTCTACTTTCATGTCTTCGATAGAAAATTTATATACAGTTGTATCAGGCTGTTGAGATTTATCGGCATTCATAGGAAACCAATAATAGTTGCTGACGGCTAAATAGAGATTATTTTTTGACATATAAAGATTATTGCCGCTGCCTAAATAGGTGGAGACGGATATTTTTTCAGATGGTTTGTCAAGATCGATTACAGCAATATTTGTAAAATTTGATTCATTTGAATCAGGAAAATACTGAATATGGTCGTAATCAACTGGCTTCATGCCTGATTTCTCTAATGAGTCGGAATATTTAGGGCGAATATCAATTTCCGGATTGTCTTTCAAAATCCAAAGCTGTGGATATTTATTGGCAACGAGATAGACTTTTCCATTCATAAGCCTTGATGAAAGCATCGAGCCTTCCATTTCAAATTCTCTAATTTTTTTTGGTGTCTGTTTATTATTGATATTGTATATTATTGCTTTTGTTGTTTCATGTATCGGTGCAATTCCAATTTCGGTCATTTCCTTTTGACTCGGCTGCGCCATTTTTCCATAGCTATGCCCTATAATAATTAACTGATCCTTGTAAATAAAAACCTGATAGGGAGAAAAGCTATGATCAAAAGTTATTACAGACTCCAAAGACATCGTATTAGCTGGAGCAGCTTTGATGATTTGGACCTTTCCGTCTACAACCTGATAAATATGCGAACCATCTGTTTTCACCATATCTGCTTCATCAATACCTTGAACCTGAACATTCGTTTCAGAATAATTTGATCCGCTCGTATCAGCTGCGGCACTCTCTTGTGAAGCTTCCTTTGTACTAAAAGAAATACCTGTTTTATGTTGCTTCTCTTCTTCTTTTAAACGTTTTAATAATAATTCATTTAAGGCGGATTTCGAATTAACTGTAGGAAGTGTGGCTTTTACCTCAAAGGTCTGATTTTTTCCGGATAGCAATTTCCTTCCGAACGAAGATTTAATAGCTGAATTAACATGTAAAGTATAATATTTCGCATCTAAAGAATATCCCCCAGCAGGAGGATCTACAATAATTGCATTCCCCTCTTTACTTACATTCACAGTTACATTTTGCAGTTCACCCTTGTCATCTGTCACATAAACTGATTTTTCATTAACACTTTTTGAATCCAATTTTTCGGAAAAATTGATTTTCCAAATCTTATTCTGCAAGACAATGGTCTTATCATTTCTAGTGTCCATTCCACTTACAACCTTTAATTGAGTTATGAGGAAAAATGAAAGTATAACCGCCGTGACAGTAATGACTCCTCCAATTGCTAGCCATTTTTTCTTCATCGATAAACCCCCTTTATTGCTATTGACGGAATATGACTGCCTTTCGTTACAAACGCTTTCCATTACACCCATAGATTTACACACAAAATAATAATTTCCAATAATAAAAAATACCCACTCGATTAGAGCGGATATTTGATGTTCATCATTATTTACCAGTCTTGTGTTTTTTCAAGCAATTTATCAATTTCAACTCGTCTGATTATATATCGGAAATCATCTTCATCTGCCATTTCTTGGGTAGCATCTAACAGTTTATCAATATCGGCAATAGTTAAAGTCATAATCAGACCTCCTATGATGATTATTTAATAGAAACAATGATGTTTATTTCTATAAGATCATTCGGGTCACATGAAGGATATTATGGGGGTCTAATAGAAAAAAGATTTAGTTTTTCTATATATTTACCCGAAAAAGAATTGGAATAAACCTATTTTTTCCTTATTTTATAAATATAGTCCTTATACAAGTAACAAATAAAAATAATAATGTATATACTGTAAAGTAAATTTACTGCTTAGTTTTTCATCAAATGATTATTAGAAGGTGTTAACATATGAGACCGAAAGTAAATTCGTATGAGTTTGCAAAGGTTTTACAGTCCGCCCTAAAAAAAGGACAGAATGAAAATCAATTAACCGTTCATGAATTACTAAGGGAAATCGCAAGCCAGCTAGAACCCCTTATAAAAAAATAAAAAGAAGGACCAAAAATATAAATAAAAGACAAAAGAAATCGGGCTAAGTTTCCGATTTCTTTTGTCTTTACTAGTTACCATTTTTCCGGGTTAAATAATATAAAAACCAGACGGCATGATTTTGTTCATCTGCGGCAGCTCGTTTGAATATATTTTTAATGTGAACATCTGAAACCTCGTCAGACACATCTAAATAGAAATCTACAGTTTCTTGTTCATCTAAGAAGGCAAACTCTAACCCCTTCCTGTAGTTGTTCGGGCATGCTTCCTGAATTTGGGGCTGCGGCTGCCTGCCGGATAAATTGACATATATTTGTGTGAATTGCTGTAAATGTCTTATTTCATCCGTTCTAATTTCTAATATTTGCTTCCTTTCTTTCTCGGACGGTGCCATGCCTGCTATTTTTTGATAACACTGGACTGCACTATATTCTCCATTAATAGCTTTCATTAAATCGTTTAGTAACTTGTCTGTTTGCCTGTACATTTCTTTATATTCGTAATAAGGATACAAATGAATACCTCCTATCTTTTTTCCCTATATCATACGGGAATCCCTATTGGATGTGATTAGAACTGAAACAGATGTCATATGAAGATGCTCATATTTCAAAATTTCTGGAAATAAAGTAAAATCAATATAAATATGGTAAAATGTTTATTCGAATGATTGTATAATCGGAGGTAAATAAAAGTTGTATAAAATTTTACATAATAAAATAATAGTAGTGGTCTGTTTCTTATTTTTCATTATGCTTTCAACATCTTATGCTCATTATGAAGGTGATGATAAATTAGCTAGCGGAGGAATTCGACTCGGTGAAAAATACGATGCGGAGTTTGTGAAATGCGTTGATGGGAATACTGCACATTTTAAAATAAACGGACAAGTATTTAAAACAAGATTCCTTTATATCGATACTCCTGAAAATTCAAATGAGATTGAACCATATGGAAAAGAAGCTAGTGTATTCACTTGCAATTTTTTAAAAACTGGTAAAATCACGATTGAAACAGATGGAGAATCCGTTTATGACCAATATGGCCGTTTGTTGGCTTGGGTTTGGGTAGGAGATCAGCTTCTTCAAGAAGAAATGACAAAAGCAGGATTTGTAGAAGATTTCTATGATTACGGAGATTATTTATATGAGGATCGAATCATATCCGCTATGGAAGATGCTAGAAAATTGTCAAAAGGAATATATTCCTCCGATGAATCAACTTTCAATAAAGAGAATGGTGCAAAATCAGGCCCAGCCTCTCCATCTTCTGAAGAAAAAGTGAGTGCCTCAACAGATTTAGCAAAAGAGATTAGTCAAATAGAAAAAGAAGTCTCAGAAAATACAAAATCCAAAGGCTCATCAGGACATATTATTTCGTGGCTTATTGCCCTTGGATTTTTCGTATTCTTTTATAAAAAGAGAATTAAATACCGTAAATAGCGTTTGTTACTGAGAAAGGCACTTTCAATATAAAGAAGGTGCCTCTTCTATGGGTAACTATCTTAGTAATTATACTTCTTCCAGATTTGTGCTCCGTCAACAAATACTTTTATGCATCCAAATTTACTGGCGGCACCTTATTATCATCGGCCTCATGATTTATTTGTGTATTCCCGAAAATGTAATAATCAAGCTTGTCTTTTGGGATTCGGTGATATTCTTTTCTTTTGAACAGGTAGAACACAATTCCCAATCCAACCCAAACCGCTAGGGCAACTAATGAAGGAGTTCCTAATGCAGAAGGTGAAGCTGGAATTAGAAGCAGTCCAAGAAATGTAATGCCGCTTAATGCGCCAATTAAAGCGAAAAATTTCTTTACAGGAGCAATCTCCCCATTCACTGGACCACTCGTTTCATTCCATTTAAATAATTTATAAGCTGTGAAGCATGTATAAAAATAAGCAATAGTGACACCCGTGGCGGACATATCAACGATCCATAGTAAAACAGGACGTCCAAACCAAGGTGCAATTAAACAAAAGGCGCATGTAAATATAATCCCAATATATGGTGTCCCGTATTTAGGATGCAGTTTAGAAAAAACAGTTGGAATGACTTTTGCTCGGCCCATAGCAAACATGAGCCTGCTAGTAGATACGTAGAATCCGTTTAATCCTGTGAAAATCCCCATTAAAAGGGAAACAGCCAGCAAAATTATTCCAATGCCTCCAAGTGTATCAGATACGACATCGCCTGTTCCCCAAATTGGTTTTCCTTCAACAAGCTGCTGCCATGGAACGGCTACGGCTGTTGCTATGATCATAAACGAGTATAAAGCAGCCGCGACAATCAATGAATAAATGATGAGTTTAAAAGCTTTCTTGGGAGGGAAATTAAATTCTTCAGCTGCCTGGGGAATGTTATCAAATCCTACAAAAGCCCATGGTGCAATCGCAATAATTGCAATAATTCCGGTGAGTGTTGGAACGCTAGGATTGAAAAGCGGCTGAAGATTGCTCAAATCCGTTGCTGGACTTAAGATCATACTAATTGTTAATAGGCAAACTCCGGCCACAAGGATAATACAGAAAATATATTATAGACTGCCCGAGAGAGAGGCCCCTTTAATATTGAGGAAAGCAAAAATGATGAGTGCTAGAGTTGCAATAATTACTTCCCCAAGATAAACTTGCCAGCCGTTGATTTCGTATAAGAAAACAGTATTGGTGATGGATGGCAGCAGGAATTTTCCAGCTAGGGCTAATGCGGAGGCATTTAAAGCAACAATGCAAATATAGCCTAAAGTTAAGAACCATCCACATATAAAAGCATGATCCCTTCCAAATCCTAAATAAGCATAAGCGAATTCCCCGCCGGATACTGGATGTTTTTCGATTAATACCCCATAACTAATTGCAATAATCATCATTAAAAGAGCACCAATCATTAATCCAATAATAGCTCCAATTGGACCTGCCATACCCATCCATTCAGTAGGAAGAATAAAACAACCCCATCCAATTGCTGAACCTAAGGCAATTGCCCAAATCCATTGTGGTTTAAAGGTCTTCTCTAACTGTACCCTATTATCCATTATTCTCCTCCATCTTCTAATAGATTTCCGAAAATTCAGAAAAATTCAGTGACTATTTTCCTATGATCTGGATTAACACTAATTTGGTATTAGGAATGCTTATTGTTTCGAAAACCTTAAAAGGGAGCTGCTGTCCTTTAAGGTGCCTGGCATTATACCAACATCTAGAGCAAACTTCAATAATTGGACAATAGATATTGAATAGCGGTGCCAGGCACCTTCGCCTTTAGGACAGCCCCTCCCCATTTTTTCTTACCAGTTCTTATGATCTAGATGAGCATATTTCGGCAAAAGTCTTGTTGGCATTTGGAGTGCGTCTTTTCTAAAAGGCGGAGCAAGCTGTGTTCCATCTACTTGAATATCAATGACAGTAGGTTTATTGGATTCGATGGCCTTTTGTATAGCGGGTCCCAGATCCTCAGGTCTGTTAACATTCATTCCTACTGCCCCCATAGATCTTGCAACCTCTGCAAAATCAGGATTTTGAATATCTGCACCTACAAATCGATTATTATAGAAATCTACTTGATTTTTCTTCTCCGCACACCATGCATTATTATTAAATACACATGCAATAACAGGAATATTTTCCTCAACTGCCGTACTTACCTCATGCAAACTCATACCCCATGCTCCATCTCCTACAATTGCAATGACAGGGCTGGTTGGATTCGCTAGTTTAGCTCCTAATGCTGAAGGATAGGCAAAGCCGGTGTTGCCAAATGTTAGAGCAGCAATATGTTGACGCGGATGATTAAATTTTAAGTAAGCATTTGCAGTTGATGATACATTCCCAATATCTGTTGTCACAATCGCATTTTCAGGTAATACCTTTGTTAATTCTAGCAGAGCACGCCTTGGATTAATAGGATTTCCTTCTACCATTGCTAGATCGATAAGCTCTTTTTCCCACTTATCTTTATCTTGTGAAACTTGGAGCAGCTTTTCTTGATTAGGCTCCTGATTTGGAAGCCTTTCCTTCAAGCGTTTTCCAATCTCAATGGCTGCTGCTTTGGCATCTCCGATAATTCCAATTTCAACAGGATGGGTACGGGCGATGTTCCTTGGATTAATATCAATTTGGATAATCTTTGCATTTTTTGGGAAGTAATCGATATCATAGCAAGGAAGTGTTCCAAAAACGGATAAACGTGTACCAATCGCCAACAATACGTCTGCATCCTTAAGCGTATTCATAGCTGCCTTTGATCCCATATAGCCAATGGGGCCAACTGCTAATGGATGATTGGCAGGAAAAGCATCATTATGCATATAGGAAACTGCTGTAGGAATTGTTAAATACTCTGCAATTTCCTTTACAGCCTCTATTCCATCAGAATCAACTACCCCGCGTCCGGAGATGATGACAGGATTTTTAGCTCGTGCTAACAATTCTACGGCACGATCGAGTGATTCTGGAGATCCGCATCCTCGATTATCAACACGATATTGATGTGGCTCTAGAATATAATCTTCCACCTCTCCATAGAAATAGTCTCTAGGAATATCAAAAAGGACAGGTCCTCTTTCAGCATAGGCTATTCTAAATGCAGTTCTTAAGCAATCAGCTACACGTTTTGGATGAGTGACCCGAACTGTTTCCTTCGTAATCGCTTTAAAGACAGAAACTTGATCACATTCCTGGAACCCATCCCATCCGACTGTTGGAGTACCTGCAGATGGGGAAATGACAACCATTGGTGTATGGGCTTGATTTGCAGCTGCAACAGATGTGACCATATTCGTAATGCCGGGCCCATTTTGACCGATAACCACCCCTGCTACTCCGCTGACTCTTGTATAGGCATCCTCCATATGGGCTGCACTTTGTTCATGGCGAACCCCAATGAATCGGATTCCCGCTGTTGGCAGAAGATCGAGCAAATCCATAAATGCGGATCCTAGAATTCCGGAAATATGAGTAACTCCTTCTGCAACCAGTGTTTCTACAATTGCCTCACTCGGTGTCATTTTTAATTTCTTTGTTTTGATTGATTCTAATTCTTTTTCAATTTTTGCCATTTAATAGCACTTCCTTCCTTAAAAGTTTAATAATCATTTAGATTTCATTTAATGTTTTGCAAAACATTTGTTACTGTTTCAACTACAAAATGTAAATCATCCTCAGTGGAAACTAGAGGAGGTGCAATGATGAGTACGTTGTTAAATCCTGGAACCGTGTCACCATTTCTGCCGATAATAAGTCCCTTTTCTTTACAGCGGGAAATGATGTTAGCCATAAACTCGTCTGATGCTGGCTGTTTTGATCCTTTATCTTCAACCATTTCAATTCCATATAAGAATCCTACATGACGGACCTCTCCAACGTTTTGATGGGAGATCAGGTCTTTTAATCTACCTAGTATTCGATTTCCGAGTGAGGCTACCCTTGCAACTATATTCTCATTTTCAATTATTTCTATGTTTTTAAGTGCAACTGCACAGCTTGCAGGATGACCGCCATATGTTGAAACATGTCGTAAATGATTTGATGTGCCTTCCTCCTTAAATTTTTCATAAATTCTAGAATGAACGGCTGTTGCTCCAAGCGGCAAATACCCGCTTGTTAAACCTTTTGCCATTGTAATAATGTCAGGCTGGACCCCATCTGAATGCATGAATCCAAACATTTTTCCGGTCCTTCCAAATCCTGAAACCACTTCATCCATAATCAGGAGAACATCGTGTTTTTTACAGATTTCAGAAACTCTCTGGAGATAGGACGGAGATGGTACAATAACCCCTCCTCCTGAAATGAATGGTTCCATGATGACTGCTGCTACAGTTTCTGATCCCTCCCATGCAATGATTTGATCGATAAAATCGGCAGCCACCTTATCACAGTCCGTCACTTCATCACCGAATGGGCATCGATAGCTGTATGGCAGAGGAACATGCATGAAACCTGGCATACTTGGACCATATTTATATCTTCTATTTGCCTGCGCAGTTGCACTAAGGGCACCTAAGGTTGTTCCATGATAGGCACGGTAGCGGGAAATGATTTTATGTTTTTCTGGATTTCCATTTTGAAAATGGTATTGTCTAGCAATTTTGAATGCGGTTTCATTTGCTTCCGAACCGCTGTTTGAGAAAAAGGTTCTGTATGAATCACCAAGAAGGTTACTAATTTTTGCGGATAATTGGATGGCTGGAATGTGACTTAACGTAAGAGGAAAATAAGAAAGCTTCATCATTTGTTCGGCTGCTGCATCAACAATTTCTTTCCGTCCGTGGCCTAAATTTAAGCACCATAATCCGGATACTCCATCTAAATAACGATTTCCGTCAATGTCAGTAAACCAGGCTCCTTCACCTGACTCTGCAACCATTGTTTTTCCGCCTTCAACAAAGCGGCTCATAGCATGCCATAAATGATCTTGGTCTTGTTTTACTAATTGATCGTTTACGTTTATTTGAAGATTCGTCATGTATTACGTGCCTCCTTTAATTATATTTGTCTCTTGTCATCATAACATCATGTCGTCCGTACCAGTTGAGAAATGATGATCTCATGACTTATTAAAACACAATCATTTTAAATTTTCAATATATTCTAAATAAAATAATAATATTTTTTGACAAAAAATTAATCTACAAACTTTAGTAGACTATAATTTTATGTTGTATGATACTATTAGGTCTCTTGGATTAAGCACTCACTGCCCTTTTATGTGTGTTTTTTGGACAGGTTAATTCGAAATGAATACATATCAGCTCGAAATGAAGCAATATAATATTCAATTAATTGATCATCGACATCCATCAATAGTCTTTCTGTATTTAATACATTTGTATTTTCAGGCAAGCCTAATAATTCGGCATCTCCCTTTGAAAGGAAACTGCTCGTAATAATTTGTTTTGCCTCCGATAATTTAATGTGTAAATTTTGTTCTAAAATATCAAAAAGTGTGCCTTTATCAATATCATATTTTGCCAGTTGCTCTCCAATTTCTACAGGATAATATTGAATTTCAATGGCTAACGGCTGATCATCCGCATACCGAATTCTTTTAATATAATACGCCTCTTGAAACCCTGTCGTATCAATAATTTCTTGTGGAGGAATAACCCGTCCATGCTCAATTAATTTGGCATCGGGCTTCATACCCATTTTACGTATGGTGTCTGTCGTACTTGTTAAATTGCCAAGCCATTCTTCAATCGGTTTGGTTGAAATAAAAGTTCCTTTTCCGTGAACCTTTTCAAGCACCCCTTCACGAACTAGATGAGAAACAGCTTCCCTTACAGTACTTCTGCTTACCTTATACCTATCCATTAGTTCTCTTTCACTGGGAATCTTTTCTTTATAAAATCCTTCATTTATTAATTCTTGAATTCCGTCCTTTAATTGGATATGGAGGGGGATTGGACTTTTTGGATCTAATTCCATATTATCTTCTTACCTCCTTATTATAAGTTGAACATATTATCTATCATCATTATTAATAATCATAGAATATTATGAGTGTGTTTTAAAGTAAAATAGATACACTTTTTACATTATTTATTCTTTTTAGAAAAAACATCTTTTTATAGGTATAAAAATACGCTTCTAATAATCAGAAACGTATCTTTATGAGAAGAGCAGTGTATTAAGATGCTTTGTTATGTGTGATTAACAATGTATCGTCTTTTCTAATGATTAATCGAGGTGCTGTTGAAACTAATAGAACAACAACGATTGAGCACAATACCCATGCTCCAAGCATTGTAACTCCGTTTGCTGCGAATGAGAATAAAGCTGGCGACATACCTTCAGGTGCATATTCGCCAAAGAAAATAACGCCTGCAAGGAAATGCCAGAAATAACGAGCAAGGCTTCCTGCAAATACGGCAGCAACCATCCAGCCTAATGCCTTCTTCTTAGAGCCGAATCTGATCTCTTTTTGAATTAAGTTATAGAATAGTCCAGCAAATCCAATACAGGCAAAGGCAATAAAATATTCAATAAATGCTTGTGTTGGAGTGGCAATCCAGGCGTCCCCCATTGCAATTTGCAAGACTCCCCAAAGCAACCCAGATAGCAAGCTAACCTTAAAACCCCAGCGAAAGGCAAGAATGAAAATTGGGACCATCGCAATTGAAATGGAAACTGATGGCATTGGTTTAATCGAAGGCAATAAGTCTAAGACAATGGCAAATGCTGCGAAAAAAGACGCCTCAATTAATGCAAGCAAACCTAATTTTTTCATAAAAAAATCTCCCCTTTTGTGTATTCCGTTACCTCAAGGGGAGAATAGAAAAACATCAGAAATAAACGTTCTATTCATGCCACATTCCTGCGCTAGAATTATCTAACAGGTTCGAAGGGTCAGAACAGTTATCTGTTCACTCTCAGCATAAAGCTCCCCTTGTGGTTACGTATATGTAATTTTGATCCAACATCAGTATAGTATAGTTTCCAACATTTGTGAAGGAGAATCTCTATTATCCTTTTGCTCTTCAAAATATGGCCATTCCCCTCACGAATTACATGAAAGTGTCCGTCACATCATCTGTAAATTTTTTTCCAGTTATTTCACCATTTTACATGAATATTGACCTATCCCTGTCTTTAAATATTACTTATACTAGTTAGGTACAGTAAGGAGGGAAAATAGTTGAAATTACAATTTAGAAAAGCTTCAACGATTGTACCAATTATTGTTGGATTCTTGGTGATTTTGGCTTCGGTTATATGGGCTGTTCAGGAAGGAAATAAAGAAATAGCCATTCCCTTTTCTTCTGTTGAGAAGTTATTAGCCTCACAAAATGGAGAAATGGTTGCCATTAATGAGCATAAAAACGGTAAACTGACAATTGTTACGAGCGAGGGTGAATTTGAGTCTCATGTGCCTCCGAACAGTCAGATAATTGATAAATTAGTAGAAAACTATAATGTTCAATATACATTTTCTTCAAGCAGCCCATATACACCATGGATACTTGGCGGGCTAGTTGTTTTACTAATAGTAATTGGTGTTTATTTATATAAATCAGGAAAAGGCGGACTTGGTGCTGCAAACACTATGAAGGAAAGTGTATCAAAAGCAAGACCACTCCCTTCTATTTCCCTTGCAGATGTTGGCGGGATTCAAGGTGAGATGAAGGAAGAAATTATGCAAACACTTTCAACTCTTAAAGATCCAGAACGTTCATTGAAAATGGGGGTAAATCCGCCAAAAGGAATATTATTATATGGACCTCCAGGCACAGGTAAAACCTTGCTGGCACAAGCCATTGCGAAGGAGCTTGGGGCGACCTTCTTTTCTACAAGCGGTTCAGCCTTTAATGAAATGTTTGTTGGAGTTGGCGCATCTCGTGTCCGTACTTTATTTCAAAATGCTAGAAAACAGAAGCCTGCTGTCATTTTTGTCGATGAAGTGGATGCACTTGCCGGCAAAAGAAAGCAGCACGGCGGCGAAGAAAGCGAAAAAACATTGACCGAGCTTCTTGTTCAATTAGATGGCGGTCATTCGAATGATGGAATTCTTTTCATCGCAGCAACAAACCGTAAGGATATGCTCGATGATGCATTCCTCCGACCTGGACGAATTGATTTCTCATTTAATGTACCACTTCCAGACACAAAAGGAAGGAAAGAGATTATTGACATTCATACGAAAAATCGTGTGTTAGCGGCTGATGTCATGAGTTCACTTGATGAGCTGGCAGAGAGCACATCAGGATTTTCAGGAGCCGACCTCCATTCTCTTTTTGAAACTGCAAGCAGAAGAGCGGTGAGAAATGGACAAAATGTTATAGCTAAAGAGGATTTAGATTTTGCACTAGACCGAACCATTCTAGGAAGCTCAACAAGATCACTTCAAGATCAAAATACAAAAAATCGTGTGGCTATTCATGAAGCAGGACATGCCCTTGTTGCTGCTATTACGAAGCCGGGTTCTGTTCGTAAAGCAACGATTATTCCTCGCGGACAAGCGCTTGGATATGTGGCCCCAATTCCGAAAGAGATGCATCTATCAACGACAAGCGACATGCTTGACCAAGTTGCTATGATTCTCGCTGGTGGTGTTGCTGAGCGCATTTACTTAGGAGAACATAGCATTGGTGTAAGTGGCGATGTGCAGCAAGCGAAGCAAATCATTGAACAGATGGTTGACACTGGCTTGCTTGAAGATGGATTTACTCTTACTTTTAATAAGGTAGAAAAAGAAGCGAAAATGCAGGAGTTATTCCAAAAAGCATTAGAAAAATCTGAAGGGCTCATTAACAATTATAGTGTCCAATTTGAAATATTAGTTCGCACCCTTATGAAAAAGGAAACTTTAGAAGGAATTGAAGTACAGGAAATTGTAAATAGTGAGCCTGAAAGTGATAAGGCTATTGTCTAATTTCGCCGACTCTATTGAGCCGGCTTTTTTATTTTTACAGATTTTCACTGAAAATGATGAAAATAAAGCACTTTTGTCGAATCATGATGTTTTATGATGAAAAATTGTTAAGGTAAAATATTTGATAATTAAAGGATTCACTCTGCCATTCGTTTAATTTAAAGATAAACACAAAATAAGACTAGAGGAATGGTTCTTTTGAAGGAATTTATTGCAGAACTGCTTTTTCATTTTTTTATTATGATGATTATCCCACTTGTGAATATCATTTTATCTCGTCAAAGCAGAAATAATAAAATTAATTTTACCTTTTTTCTCACTATTTGCCTTTCACTTTTAATATCATCGCTTTTTCCGGTTCGAATTACTGATGGACTAGAATTCGATTTAAAATTCATCCCTATTTTTATAGCCTTTTATTATATTGGTCCAAGATGGGGGTTAATGGCCATTGGCATCCTGCTTGGAATAACCCTATTTGTTGATATAACTAAATTAATTCCTAACATAATCAATTATTTCTTTATGACGATCTTATTTTTTATTGTTTATAAACATTACATAAGGAAAAGATTATTATTCAAGCTTTTAGCAGGAGTCATTTTTTATTTATTCATTTTTACAACACGGACGATATATCTAATGCAAACCGGAGCTATGGGAGATTTTCCTCACCTCGTTTGGTTTTCTATCGTTTCCATAATTACATTATCTACAACCATTTATTTAATCGAAATGAATAAGCTCCAGCTATTAATGATGGAGCAGCTGAAAAAGGCAGATAAATTAAATGCTATTAGCCAGCTTGCGGCATCCATTGCACATGAAATTAGAAATCCGATGACAACTATTCGCGGCTTCTTACAACTAATGAAAAACGAAAAAAATATTACTGCAAGTCAAGGGATGTTTATATCCCTATCTTTAGAAGAATTGGATAGGACTAATCAAATTATCAATGATTTTCTTTCTCTTGCACGTCCTATAAGTGAATTTACGGAAACGATTCCTTTATCGAATATCATGTTAGATATTTCCGATTTTATGAAACCATATGCTGTCATGTCCAACGTAAAAATGAACATTCATTTGGAGGATAATTTATATATTGCAGGAAATGTGAATGAATGCAAGCAATTATTCATTAATCTCATTAAAAACGGAATTGAGGCTATGCCTGATGGAGGGAATTTAGAAATAAACGGTTATCAGCGAAATGACATGGCAATCATTGAAATTAAGGATAATGGTGTCGGTTTTTCTGCTATTCAATTAAATCAGCTCGGACAACCTTATTATTCTACTAAAACAAAGGGAACCGGGCTTGGATTAATGATATCCTTTGATATCATCAAGCGATTGAAAGGCGATTATAATATAGAAAGTATTGAAAATAAAGGCACCATTTTTACAATCACTTTTCCTGTGAAAATGTAGGAGAAAAAGTTGGAAATCACGACAACTTTCGCTATCATCGGCAAATTGTGCTATTTTCTGACGGCACAACTCAGGAAATGTCTGAATTTGCGCTTTCCCAAGAAATATTTATTGAATATTTCGTCATCATTTACTGGTTAAAAAAGGAGGAAAGGTTACGACCCTTTTCCTCCTTTTTTTATTATTGAGAAATGTGACTTTGATTTGCATCTTATTTTTATTTAACTCATATACTATTGTCAAGGCCGTCCACCTCTTCTTATTCGCTTCGTTGCGGGACTAACCAGATCGGAATGTGGGCGGTCTTTTTATTGGCGGACTCTGGTTCCGTTATTATTGAAAATAATCCGATATTGAGCATTTATCGGACACTCGTTCCTTTATTTAACGAAAAACCGTCAATATCCTCTTGTTTTTTTCAAATAAAAGATTGTGTGCCCTTTAACCCCAAAAATACTCATGTATTTATGCAAATAAGGGATTCTGTGTCCTCTAAAAAGTCCACATCACTCAAACCATTTGACAATCAGTTATCTTTTTATTTCCTATGCATTTTAAATTCTAAGAAAAGATCATTGTAGTAGGCCAGCATTCTTTTTCCAAGGTTTTCGTAAACCTCAAGCTTCGCTGTCATTTCTTCATCCGGGTAAAAGCGCTCGTCACTAATGACTTCTTCATCCATAAATTCGAGTGCCCCTTTATTAGGCGTAGAATACCCAACATATTCTGTATTTTGCGCAGCAACTTCAGGATCAAGAATAAAATTAATAAATTTATGTGCTGCTTCTGGATTTTTTGAAGTCTTTGGAATGATCATATTGTCAAACCAGAGATTGGAGCCTTCCTCTGGCACAACATACTCAACATCTTCATTTTCCCACATAATTTCTTGCGCTACTCCGGACCAGACAAGGCCAATACCTGCTTCGCCATTTTCTAACAACATCCGAATTTCGTCCCCTACGATCGCTTTAATATTCGGTGTTAACAAATCAAGCTTTTCTTTCGCTTCAATAAGGTGTTTTTCATCTGTATCATTTAAAGAATAGCCTAAGCTATTTAAGCCCATTCCCATCACTTCACGGGCACCATCAATAATTAATATTTGATTTTTGAACTTTGGATCCCATAAATCATCCCAGCTAGTTATATCTATATCACCTAGCATCTTTTTATTATACGCGATTCCAACTGTTCCCCAAAAGTAAGGGATGGAATATTTATTTCCTGGATCGAATGGTAAATCCATAAATCGAGAATCGATATATTGAAGGTTCGGCACTTTTGAATGATCAATCGGGATAAGCAAATTTTCCTGCCTCATTTTATCAATTGCATACTCAGACGGAACAGCAATATCGTAAGAGGTTCCCCCCTGTTCAATTTTTGTCAACATGGCTTCATTCGAATCAAACGTTTCATAGATGACCTTTATCCCGGTTTCTTCTTCAAATCGTTTAATGAGATCCTGGTCGATATAATCTCCCCAGTTAAATATCGTCAAAGTATTTCCACTTGAATACCCTTGAGCAGAATTCAGTTTATTGACAAGCAGAATTAAACCGATTGAAACGATGATTACAGCAGCTAAGGCACGGACAAGCTGTTTCATTTCTTAACCCCCATTCCAGCTGGACGATTGCGCTTCGTGATAAAGTAATAACCAATTACGAGCAGCATCGTGAAAATAAACAGTAAAGTAGATAGGGCATTAATATTTAATGAAACTCCACGTCTTGCAAGTGAATAGATTTCAACAGACAATGTTGTAAAACCATTTCCTGTTACAAAAAACGTAACGGCAAAATCATCTAGAGAATACGTTAAAGCCATGAAAAATCCTGCAAAAATACCAGGTGTGATAAAAGGCAGAATCACCTTTGTCAGTACATCCCATCTGCTTGCACCTAAGTCAAGAGCTGCATAAATCATCGATGTACTCATCTCTTCAATTTTTGGCAGCACCATGATTACTACTATCGGTACACTAAAGGCAATATGGGCAAATAGTACAGAAACAAACCCTAATTTGATGCCAATAATAGTAAACAATATTAAAAATGACGCTCCGATAATTACATCTGGGCTGACAATAAGAACATTATTGAGAGAAAGAAGTGTGTTTTTTACTCTTCTTCTTCTGGCATAATAAATGGCAAGTGCACCGGCAACTCCTAGAATCGTAGAGATCGCAGCTGATAAAAGGGCAATAATCACTGTATTTAACACGATAATTAGAAGCCTAGTATCCCCGAATAGCTCGCGATACCAATCAAGGGTGAATCCTTCAAACTGATACATATTTCCGCCACTATTAAATGAATAAAACATTAAGTAAAAAATTGGAGCATACAGAATTAGAAATACAATGGCCAAATAGATTGATGAAAGCTTTGTTTTTTTCCTCATAGGATCCCCCTCTTTCTTCTACCGGTAAGTACCATAATGAGTACCATGGCAATAATTAGGAAGACAGCTATCGTTGAGCCCATTCCCCAGTCTTGAGTGACGAGGAAATGCTGTTCGATGGCTGTTCCGAGGGTGATAACACGGTTACCAGCAATTAGTCTAGTAAGCATAAACAATGAAAGTGCAGGAATGAACACGACTTGGCATCCTGACTTTACTCCATCCAGTGTTAAAGGGAAAATAACACGGGTAAAAGTTGTCCATGGTGAAGCGCCCAAATCATTCGATGCATCGACTAGAGATGGGTTTAATTCATCTAGCGCATTAAAGATCGGCAAGATCATAAATGGCAGAAAGATATAAACAGAAACAAAGATAAAGCTGAAATCCGTAAATAGAAGCTGCTTGCTGCCAACCCCCATTACTTCAAGGAAACTATTAGCCGCACCATATGTACCAAAGATACCGATAAACGCATAAGCTTTTAACAATAAATTAATCCACGAAGGAAGAATAATTAATAATAGCCATAGCTGCTTATGCCTAGTTTTTGTTAGCAAATAGGCTGTTGGATAAGCAATAATAAAGGCGAAAAATGTAATTAAAAACGCATACCAAAAGGAACTAAATGTCATTTTCAGATAGACAGGCGTAAAGAACTTTTTGTAATTATCAAAAGTAAATTGCCCTTCAATATCAAAAAACGAATAGTATACGACGAGAAGAATGGGTGTGACGACAAATAGTAGAATCCAAATAACATAAGGGATTAAATATAGATTACGAGAGTTAGTTTTCATAGCTTCCCTCTTCATATGCTTCTAAACGTTTGTCGAATTCTTCTTCGGTTTCTCCATGTCTCATGACGTGAATGGCCTCAGGATCAAAGTACAGCCCTATTTCTTCTCCTACCATTGCCTTTTTCGTTGAATGAACAAGCCATTCATTTCCATCCTGGTCATAGCAGCTAATCTCATAATGAACACCGCGGAAAAGCTGAGTGTCTACCTTCACTCTTAGTTTTCCTGAATCCAGCTTAGTTATTTCTAAATCTTCAGGACGGATAACAATATCAACGGCTTCATTCGGATTTAGTCCACCATCCACACAATCAAAGATCTTCCCGGCAAACTGGACAGAAAAGTCTTTAATCATCGTCCCTGGTACAATATTCGATTCACCAATGAAATCAGCAACAAATCGGTTAATCGGTTCATCATATATATCAGTTGGCGTTCCACTCTGTTCGATTTTTCCGTTATTCAAAACAAAAATCTCGTCAGACATCGCCAGAGCTTCTTCCTGGTCATGGGTAACAAAGATAAACGTAATGCCTAATCGGCGCTGCAGCTCACGAAGCTCGTACTGCATTTCTGTACGAAGTTTTAAATCTAGAGCTGATAAAGGCTCGTCAAGCAGAATCACTTCCGGTTCATTGACAATGGCTCTTGCGATGGCAACACGCTGGCGCTGCCCGCCCGACATCTCTCTAATTTCACGATTTTCATAGCCTTCAAGATTTACAAAGCGCAGTGCTTCCTTTACTTTACGGTCTACTTCATTATTTTTCATTTTTTTGATTCTCAAGCCAAATGCTACATTCTCAAAAACATTTAAATGCGGAAATAACGCATAGTCCTGAAATACAGTGTTAACTTGGCGTTTATTTGCAGGCACTTCGTTGACTAATTTTTCATTAATAAATACTTTCCCTGATGAAGGCTCAATAAAACCGGCAATCAGCCGTAATATAGTTGTTTTTCCACAGCCTGATGGGCCGAGAAGAGTATAGAATTTGCCTCTCTCAATCTCAAAGCTTACCTCTTTCAAAACAGGAGGATCATCATCATATTGTTTTGTTACATTCTCAAAGCGGATAATAGTGTTGTTCGTCATTTTATCTCCTTCTAATAAAAAAATTTCAATAAACATTTGCGCGGTTTTTATCGAAAAAAATCGAATAATTAGATATAGACATCAAACGTTATAATACCATATTCCTACCATTGGTGGAGATGTTTTTAGAAAATATTGTATGCTGAATAACAGTTGTCAAAGAAAGTCTTCCTGCACATAGATTATCTATGTGCAGGCGATGAGCATTCTATTTACTAGTTTCAAAAAACTTTTGGATTTCAAGATGTATATACTCCAATACCTTCACAATCTTGTCATCCTCATTTACTAGTGGAAGGCTCTTTCCTTTTATAGTCTGGAACACTGGTTTTACCATTGATTGACTGCTATTAACTAACCAATTTCCATTCATCTTCGTTAATTCTAGGTCAATAATACCAAGATGATTTCCCCAATAGCCAGCTTGTACAGCCGGGACCCCATTAATGGTTCCAGTTTCATCTTTTACACTGTAGAGGTTCTTCCAAGGGAAAATTAGATGGGTATGACCGTATAAAATAGCATCGATCCCTTCTACTTCACTTAAAAAATATACAGAATTCCCCTCTTTCTCCTTTAAACCTTTGTCAGGATTTAATCCAACATGTGCAAGTGCGATTATGATGTCTGCACCCATCTTTTTCATGATAGGTACAAAATGCTCAGCCGTATCCTGGATATTTTTTATCTTTAATTTACCTTGAAAATACTTCTTGTCCCATTCGGCTGCAATTGGGGTAAGAAAGCCGATAACACCAACTTTTAATTTTTGTTTATTTCCGTTAGTATCAATAAAGTTTCTATCTAAGATCAAAAACGGATTGAAATAATTAAGATCATCGCCATCGTATTGATTTTGATCATCTATATAAATATTGGCATTTACGTATGGGAACTTGGCTCCTTGCAAGCTTTTATGCAAAAAGTCTAATCCATGATTGAATTCATGATTTCCTACTGTTGCCGCATCATAATTAAGTCCATTCATCGCTTTGAATACAGGATGAAAATAATGATCGTCCATATAGTTGGTTTTATCCACATATTCGTCTAGAGCACTTCCTACAAGTACATCACCTACATCAAAAAGCAGTGAATTAATTTCCTCTTCACGCGCTTGCTTGATAAGTGATGCAGTTTTGGCTAATCCGAATTCTAGATTCGGTTTATTTTTCTTATAATTAAAACCTAACATATGTGAATGCAAATCCGTTGTTTCTAAAATTCGAAGCCGCAAGCTAGATTCCATGATCTCTTTGGCGTCTGTCCGATTTAAGACAATGAGCAAAAGGCTGATGATCAGTATGACTGGAATGATCACTTTTATTCTTTTCATCCAAACACCCCTTACTATATGTTTTCTTATTTTCTCTAATTTAGGTGATAATAATCGGATTTTAGCGAAATAGTTTATGCTTCCGTAATTATGAATAATTGGGCACATGACTTAAGGTTCATATTATTGCACGTATAAAAAAAGATGATAGAATACGCTCTATCATCTTGATACGGTTACTTATTTAAGATTTTAATAAAAGCCTTTTCCCAAAATGTCCATTTGAACATATTCCTCATAAGTAAGCTCTGCTTAACACCTTTGCCAATTGGGTATCTTAGCTCAGGCTGATGATTCTCAGCTATCTTAGTTATCTTCCTAGCTACCTCTCTTGGATCACCGAACGAATCTGATCCATTTTCAATATACTGCTGAATTTGACGCATATAATGATAGTAGGGAGATTCTTCATGAAGTGATCTTTCAGTTATATGCTTCCCGCTTGACCAAATATTTGTCTTATATGATCCTGCTTCGATCAGAACAACTTTGACGCCAAAAGGCTTCATTTCAAGCCTGAGGCATTCACTCCACCCTTCTAGAGCGTGTTTGGAAGAGACATAGGGAGACATCCCGGGGAATCCCATTCTCCCGCTGATGCTGCTCATATTAATGATTGTACCTTTTCCTTGGCTGCGCATTAGGGGCAAAAAGCTTTGAGTAACGGCAATAGCGCCAAAGAAATTTGTCTCAAATTGCTTTCTGTACTCATCAATAGGAATCTCTTCAACAAAGCCTGCACTTGCATATCCGGCATTATTGAATAGTAAATCAATCCGGCCAATTTTTTCCACATATTGTTTCAAATTTTCAATGGATGGCTGAGATGTAACATCGAGCTGGGAAACGGTAATATTTCCTTTAACTCTATTTAATCTTGCCTCTGATAAAAGCGTTTCACTTTTATTCGTATCCCTCATGGTCGCTATAACATCGTAATTTTTCTTAGCGAGCTCGATAGCTGTCAGAAGCCCAAAGCCGCTTGATGCTCCTGTAATAACGGCGATTTTTCTATTCAAATGTTGACTCCTTTCCAGAAGATATGGTTGATTTGTATTTATTTGTCGATGCGGTAAATACCCTTCTTTAACCCTGCAACCAAGAAGGATATCGATTGAGCAAAAAAGAATAATCCCCATAATTGAGCAGGAATAAACATAGTTGTATTTGCTAAACCTGTAGCGTCCCCTGCTGCATTCGGCTGAATAAAGCTAAGCATGAGGATCGTAAAGGAAGATGTTAGTGATTCTACTAAAAGGATACTAGCTATAATCAATAAACAATTTTGTACAAATGATACGGAACCTTTATATAATAACAGAATAAATAATGCGCCAAAGGAAATAAGCCAAAATACACCATAAACATTTCTAACCCAAAGCACCAGGTTTAAGCCAACAAATAGTAGCAAAATAATAATAAGTGGTTTATATTGTTTTCTGCTAATGAACCAAAAGGATAAATATGCGATAAATGATGAAAAAACATATCCGGCTATCCCGGTAAAAAAACTTCCAAACCAGTTCGTATGACTTGTATAAGTTACCCCTTCTGTATTCATAAATAACGAGATTGTATGAACCTTGCCGCCTAATAGGGCTATAATTGCGTGGCCAGATTCATGGATTAATGTATTAATCATACGTATATAGCTGCCAACGAACGGGATATTTGTTAGAATAATAGCTATTACAATAAACAAACTGAATTTCCAAGTGATATTTTGCTTTAGTAAACTCAATACTGATTCTCCTCTTTTTAGACATAAAAATGACCAAGTATCATTTTATTATATGATGCTTCCACTAAAGGTTTCAATTTCTGCCAATCAGGGAATTAATAATTTTAAATAAAATCATTATGAATATATATAAAAATATTATAAAATAAAAATAGTAAGTAATCATATGGGTTTTTACATCCATGGCACGGGAGGAATTATTCGTATAATGGAAACGATCCGTTCGTTTATTAATAATCATTCATTTAAAAGGCTGCTTATTTTTTCAATCTTAGTGTTTCTTCTTTATATGCTAAGAAGTATGATCAACCTGATCCTAATCACCTTTATTTTCTCCTTTTTATTGGATCGGCTTGTGAATATTGTATCAAATAAATTCAATTTACACCGCAAGCTAACCGTCCTAATCTCCTATTTATTAATTATTGGGCTTTTATCGATCGGTGTTATTAAATACTTGCCAATTATTATTGTAGAGATTTCACAGTTAGTCACACAATTGCAGCTGTTTTTAACACAGCCCCATGATCATGTTCTTGTTAATTATGTTTTAGGCATGATTGAAACAAAACAAATTTCAAATTATTTGGAACAGGGTTTTACTTTTCTACTTAAATACTTTAGCGGTATGAGTAAAGTCGGGATTCAAATCATGATGTCCCTTGTGTTAAGTTTATTTTTTCTTTTGGAAAAGCCAAAGCTTATTGAATTTACTTCAAAATTTAAACATAGTAAAATCGCACCGTTCTATAATGAAATTGAATTTTTCGCAAAAAAGTTTGTTTTAACATTTGGTAAAGTACTTGAGGCTCAATTTATTATTGCGTTAGTCAACTGTGGGCTAACAACTCTAGCGTTATGGATCATGGGCTTCCCGCAGCTAATGGGGCTTTCCATCCTTATCTTTTTCCTTGGCCTCATCCCAGTTGCTGGTGTCATTATCTCGCTAATTCCTTTATGTGCTATTGCCTATACAATTGGCGGCATCATGCAGGTTATCTACATTCTAATTGTGATCACGATCATTCATGCAGTCGAAGCCTATATCTTAAATCCAAAACTTATGTCTTCAAAAACAGACTTGCCTGTATTCTATACCTTTATCGTGTTGATTTTTTCCGAGCATTTCTTCGGTGTTTGGGGTCTAATTGTTGGGATACCAGTATTCGTTTTCTTTTTGGATGTGTTGGATGTGAGGAATAAGAAACAAATAAACTAACTAATTGAAAAAGCAGAGAGGTTAATGTGAACTCTCTGCTTTTTCTTTTGGTTCTGACTTATTCAGCCATTTTCCTCTATCGGTTCTTTTAGAATGTGAATGCCAGTATATACGCCTTTCAAACATGACCAGTGATTTTGCTGATTTGTTCAGAATTTTATTTATTCATTAATTGACCAATGTAATTTAGTTTTTCAGCTTCAATAGAATCAACTGCACCATCTAATATTTTTCTAATATCATTTAGAGTGTCATTTAAATCAACTGCTTCTCCCTGTTTTCCCGTGAAGGCTTCAGCAACATAAAATGGTTGTGTTAAATAAGCTTCCAGTTTTTCACCGCGTGCAAAGGTTTGAGTTTCGGCAGCTGGGAGCCGCTCTATCCCACCAACATTTACTAATAACCGGAGTTCACGATAGCGACGAAGAAGTTTTTGGGCTCGCTGCTGGATATTGAGGTGATTTTGGTCAAGATGCGCTCCTTCAAGTACTGAAGAAGTTGAATAGATTGGATTAACGGCAGGGAATTTATGTCTTGCTGATAAATCTGCGTCAAATTGCCAAACGGTTTCCAACGGTCCATATGGTAAATCTTCATCAACTGCTTCCCCTTTTAAATCAACGAGAAATGTTGTAACTGAATTGATATCAATAGCTTGCAATTTTTCTTGGAGCTCATAAATATCCCCTGTTAAAACATGGCTCCTGTCAGCTGCAAAAGCAATCTCATTTGCTTTTCCTTTTTCAGCTATTGCTTCATATGCTTCTTCAATTGAATGGACGATAATATCTGTATTAATTTTTACATCGTTTAATTCTGGATAGTTCCCTTCTGGCATGAGCAGAACTGTAACATACTGATCTTTCTTCAGTCTGAAAAATACTTCAGATAGTAAGACAAGCTGCCCCATCCCATGACGTGCAACTAATCCAATCGTGCCGCCCTTGGCAAGCGGAGCAAATAAATCAAGCGTTTTTATCTTAGTCTCGATCATTTCAATTTTCTCCCCTCTAATGATTAATTCATCCAAACTACATTCCGCAAGCTCAGCAAGAGCCGCTAAAGTTCGAACTTCACATCTGCCAACTGGAATTTTTCCGGTACACAAATTTGAAACAGTGGCCGGCCGTAAACCTACAGATTTAGCTGCAGTCGTCAAATTAGGTACCTTTTTTCGTAAAAGTGCCACATTCAATTTTAAATTTTCCAGTTTTCCCACCCCTTTACTTTATAAGGTAATATATTTTACTTTTAAACGCAATATTATTTTACTTTTCAGAGTAATTAATTTTTCTTTAAAATAAAAAATGGAGAACAAGAAATGAATCCGTCCTCCATTTTGCTAAAAATCATAATATTTTTGGTTTGTTTTTGTATTCTTCAAGCTGCATTTGCTCAAGTTCCAGTCGCATCTTTTGTGTCTCAATTAAATAATTCTCTTGTTTTAACTTTTCAAGCTCAATTTGGTCTTGTATCATTTTGTGCTGAATCTTAGTTTGTTTTTGAAAATGAGTTGTAACAATTGCGATGATTGGAATTGAAAATACCATTACGACTGCGATTGTTCCTGTCAACATCATTCCACCTCGTACTCACAAACGAGAAATGCCGTTTGTATTTATTTTCCTTAATCATAACATAAATAATGGAAAAGTATTCTAGATTTTTCGACACCATATTTTATCTTATTTGCAAATAACAGCAAAAAGAGCTGCCGAAGCAACTCTTTAGTTTAAACCATTACTTTACAAATATCATTTGTAAACTCGACCGGATCTTGGAGTGGAAGCCCCTCGATTAACAGCGCTTGATTATAAAGGAGGTTTGTATATAACGTCAATTTTTCTTTATCCTTTTCAAACGCATTCTTTAATGATTGGAAAACCTCATGATTTACATTAATTTCTAAAACCTTATCAGCTTTAACATTTTGATTATCTGGCATTGAATTAAGGATTTTTTCCATTTCAATTGTTACTTCCCCATCGGAAGATAAACAAACAGGGTGGGTTCTTAACCTTTTTGATACCCTTACATCCTTTACTTTTCCTGATAAAATTTCTTTCATACTGTCAAACAGCTCTTTATTCCCATTTACTTCCTTGTCCGTATCTTGGTTATTTTCATTCTCGTCAATACCTAAATCAGCGCTTGAAACAGACTTAAACTCCTTCTCTTTATAGGTCATTAACATTTTAATGGCAAACTCATCAATATCATCAGTGAAGTATAGGATTTCATAGCCCTTTTCTGCCACTAACTCTGCTTGTGGCAGCTTGGCAATTCTCTCGTTCGATTCTCCAGAAGCGTAATAGATGTATTTTTGATCTTCAGGCATTCGAGATACATATTCATCTAAAGTAACTAGCTTCTTTTCTTTTGAAGAATAGAACATTAATAAATCTTGTAAAACCTCTTTATGCATACCAAAATCATTATATACGCCAAACTTTAACTGTCTGCCAAAAGATTGATAAAACGATTCGTATTTCTCTCTATCATTTTTCAGCAAACTTTGCAGTTCACTTTTAATTTTTTTGTTAATATTTTTGGCAATGAGCTTTAATTGGCGATCGTGCTGTAAGATCTCTCTAGAAATATTAAGAGATAAATCCTCAGAATCAACCATTCCTTTTACAAAGCTAAAATAGTCTGGAAGCAAATCAGCGCATTTATTCATGATTAAAACACCATTTGAATACAACTCTAATCCCTTTTCAAACTCTTTTGAATAATAATCAAATGGAATTTTCTCAGGAATATATAAAATGGCATTGTACCGGATCGTTCCATCTGCACTAATATGAATATGCTTTAAAGGCTTATCAAAGCCGTAATGCTTTTCATTATAAAATGCTGTATAATCTTCTTCCGTGAGTTCATTCTTGTTCTTTCTCCAAATCGGAACCATACTATTAATAATTTGTTCCTCTGTATAGTCCTCTAATTCATTTTCGCTGCCTTCTTTAGGCCTTTTACCGCTAATATCCATTTTAATCGGATAGCGGATAAAGTCTGAGTATTTTTTTATGATCGCTTTTAATCGATATTCGTCCAGATACTCATCATACGTATCTTCTTCATGATTTTCTTTTATTTTTAAAATAATTTCAGTGCCTACTAGCTCTTTATCGCATGGTGTGATTGTGTATCCATCCGCACCCTCGGATTCCCACTTGTAGGCTTGATCACTGCCTAAAGCTTTACTAATAACAGTTACAACATCTGCAACCATAAACGCTGCATAAAATCCAACTCCGAATTGACCAATAATATCATGTCCATCTTTTAGTTCATTTTCTTTTTTAAATGCTAAAGAACCGCTTTTGGCAATGATCCCGAGATTGGTTACTAATTCTTCCTTCGTCATTCCGATTCCAGTATCGATTATCGATAAAGTACGATTCTCTTTATTAGGAACAACCTTTATGTAGTAGTCTTCTTTGTTAAAACTTAAATTTTCATCTGTTAATGCTTTGTAATAAATTTTGTCAATCGCATCACTAGCATTCGAAATCAACTCTCGCAGGAAAACCTCTTTTTGAGAATAGATCGAGTTGATCATCATTTCTAAGAGCCTTTTAGATTCAGCTTGAAATTGTATTTTTTCCATTGTGTCCTCTCCTTCCTAGACTTTACATCCATTAGAATGAATAGCCATGTTAGCACTCTTCCCGTTAGAGTGCTAAACCACTAACAATTAAATACCATATCCTTTTTTTCTTGTCAATTGAAGTATCATCAATTAATGATAAAATGAATAACAGAATGGTATTTAGAAGATTTTGCTATATTTTATACAAAGGAGAGTTTGCTAAAGATGAAACAATGGACACATGAGGTGGAAATAGATGCCCCTATCGAAAAAATATGGAATCTCCTTAATGGCTCATTAGAGAATATGCAGAAAATAATGCCAAATGTAGTTGAAAACACACCAATAAAGATTACAGATGAAGGGGTCGGAAGTGTATACCGTCAAAAGTATAAAGAAGGTAATCGAGTCGAAGAGTATGAAGTTGAAACAATAGAATATCTGGATTCATCCACGTATAAAAAGTTAAAAGTTGGGTTTACATTGGCAAACATGTTCGACATAACAGCTTTTTATGAATTAATTCATATTAATGATGAAAAGACTTTATTTAAATACACAGTTACCAATCGACCATTAAAATGGTTTGTTAAATTTCTCTTGCTATTATCAAACAAGAAGGTTGTTGTAGAATTTTCGGACAGGGTCAAGCAAATCGCTGAATCTGAAGCTTAATAGTTAAAGGAGGCAGTGTAAAAATTGATTAATAGATGGTTAAAGGAATCGAAATATACAGTAGTGTTTACTGGTGCAGGGATGTCAACCGAAAGCGGATTGCCAGACTTCCGCTCTTCGAAACAAGGTTTATGGAATAAAAAGGATCCAAGTAAGATTGCCAGCGTAAAATCACTTAATGAAAATGTGGACGAATTCATTGAATTTTATCGTGAGCGAGTCTTAGGGGTAAAGGAGTATCAGCCGCATAAAGGACACTATATTTTAGCAGCTTGGGAAAAACGCGGGGTTATTCAATCAATAATTACTCAGAATGTCGATGGTTTTCACCAACTCGCAGGAAACAAGAGAGTTGCAGAGCTCCACGGGACATTACAACAATTACATTGCCAGTCTTGCGGGAAAAAATACAGCAGCGAAGAATATATCAATCAAGAGTATAATTGTCAGTGCGGGGGATTATTGCGCCCATCCATTGTGTTATTCGGCGAATCATTACCTGAAGCAGCTTTTCAATTTGCATTGAATGAGGCGGAGCAGGCTGAATTGTTCATTGTTTTAGGCTCTTCCCTTACTGTTACGCCAGCCAACCAATTTCCATTGATTGCAAAAAAGAACGGAGCTAAGTTAGTGATCGTGAATATGGAGCCAACAGATTTTGATACCTATGCTGATGAAGTCATCAACGGTAAGGAGATAGGTAATTGGCTGATTCAACTAAATAACTAAATTTCGATATAGCCATATATAAACAAATACCTTATATATATAAAATATAATAAGGGCTATCCATAATGAATATGGAACAGCCCCTTAACATATTTTACCTATCTACTTAAACCAGCCCATTCGCCATAGAACGAATAACAAGGTAGACCCGACTAAAAGCATAACGCCAAGTACCCCAAAATAGCCCCATTTCCATGTAAGTTCCGGCATGTATTCGAAGTTCATCCCATATATGCTGGCAATGAAGGTTAAAGGAATAAAAATGGAAGACATTACAGTCAGGGTTTTCATGATATTATTCATTCGATCCGAATTTATTGAGAGATAGCTGTCTCGAATATCTTTTGTCATTTCACGATTGGACTCAATCATTTCCGAAAGCTTAAGTAAATGATCATATATATCCATGAAATACATTCTTTCATCCTTTGGGATAATAACCCTCTCAGAATTTAAAATCCGATATAATAATTCACGCATTGGGAAAATCGTTCTCCGCAGTTTCAACAATTGGCTTCGTAATTCGAATACATTATTCATTAAATCTTTCTTGGCATCTTTTAGTTCAATCTCATTTAACTTATCCTCAATTTTATAAACAGCAGGAAAGTACTCATCCACTATTTTATCCATCAATTGATAAAACAAATGTAAAGCTCCTTTTTTATAATGGAAATCATCAGCTAATAACTTTTGTCTTACGATGGTAATTTCCGATGAAGGAGTTAAATGAAAGGTGACGATGAAATTTTTCCCTACAAACACATCCACTTCTTCTGGTAAAAGTGTATGCTGATTTAATGTATGGATGACATAAAAGTCATAGCCTTCATAGTAATCAAGCTTCGGCCGCTGCAGTAAATGCAGACAATCGTCAATTGCTAATGGATGGAAGTTAAAATGGGTTTTAAGAAGATTCGTTTCTTCTTCAGTTGGAGATTCAAAGTCTATCCAAAACCATTTTATATCGTCTTGAAATAATTGTTCAATTGGCAGATTCTCTGCAAGCTGATAGTCACTTGTTATCGAAAAAGAACGGATCATTTGGATAAAATCCTCCTATAACGAATAGTTTGCATTAGATGTGAAGGAAACTAATTCAAAAAGAAAAAAAGAATAGGAAAAATTCCTAATTCTTTTTTTCTTATATGTCTTTCCTTTTCACTTCTTTCATCAAATATTCAACAAATACATCATCTCTTACAAGCCAAGCTGCATAATTTCTTTTTAAGTAACTTTCGGCTTCTTCAAAACTTGAATAGTTATGATTCATTTTTGTATTATTTTGTTCAATGCTCCATGTTCCATCATCGTTTGAATATAAAAGAAATAAATCATCCGTTCGATTTGTATATAGAGTTCCAAAAGGCGACTGTTTCAAATTATAGCGATTTTGCTTTGAATCCTCTCTTAATGGTTCTAAATGAAATGTTTCTGCAGCAAACTGTCGATAGGCTTTTTCAGTTAATGAACAGCCTGATGCTTTCGCATGGCCGCCACCGCCATATTGTCCCGCCACTTCAGAAACATCTATATGATCATGGATGGTTCGGAATCCAAGCCGTTTTCCGCCAATATTTATTATGGCGATATAATCAAGATGGGGATATTCTTTTCCTAATTCATTCCCAAGCTCGGAATGGTAAGATTCTGCATAAACAATTCCAGCAAAATATTTACCAATTTTCGTTTGGACCAACTCTCGCCTTTTCCGGCGTATGTAGCGTTCAATTTTATCTTCTTCCATATCCAGAATCTTTTGTTCAAACTCATCAAAGCGAAAATGATCACTCGTTTTGAGCCGGCTAATCATTTTTTCTTCAAATTCCTCAATTGAAACTAGAAAAAAGAGTGCATTCAGCCGCTGAGCCTGCTGGTTGTTATTCTTTTCCCATTCCCACGTGTCATATTGCCTGACAAGCTCAACAAATTCTGTGATTGCTTCTGATGGATTTAGCAGCTGATTGGAAACAAGATATTCATAAAGTAAGGACGTAGCAGAAGTTAATTTACCTTCATCGTCTTCAACAATAACATGCCCCCAATTATAATCGTTGTAATGCAGAGACGTTTTATGATGATCCAGGAGCTGTAACTTCCCGCCCGAGTGGTAAAACTCTTCAAGTCTGGCTTCATTTTCTTTACTAACGGATAAATCTGTAATAAATAGAAATGTTTCCTTGCTATCGTTTTCTAAAAACCATTCCACTTCACGGTCGAGACCCGACACGGAATTGTAGCGTACCTTTACTTGCTTATCAAATGCAAGCTTGGCCAATATTCCACAGCCTACACCGTCCAAGTCATTATGTGATAATAGTTTGTACATGAACTTCACCCCTGAACGTAGTATGGTTCGAATTTTGAAAAATTATAAATAATTGTTAATTTCTTTAGTGATGAAATCTATTATATCCTCATAATATGATTGTTCATGCGGAACAAAATCTTTTCTCCTTACTTGCTTCCGAACGGTTATTTTTTTTCCAAACTGATTAATTTCGAATCCTTCTACCATAATTTCATCACAATCTCGTAGCATTAGTCTTGAAAAGTCTTGAAATTCAGCTTTAACAATTCCCGCTACTTCTTCTTTTTGCAAAATGTACTCATTAATAGAAAATTGACTCTTATATAAAAAAACATGTGAAATTTCATTATCAATAAATTCATTCCTAGTATGGCTGTACTCAATAATACCTAAAGGAACCAACTCATTAAATGTGACATCGATCCCTAATTCCTCTTTTATTTCCCGAACACCATCTTGAATGGTTTCCTGTGCTAAAATATGCCCAGCTGCTGTAATATCTAATAAATCGGGATAATCTTTCTTTAAAGCACTTCTTTTTTGCAGATAAATATAATGTACCCCATCTTCTTCACTTATGAACCAACAATGAAATGTTTCATGCCAATATCCTGCTCTATGTACTTCCTCCCTTGAGGCAACTCCTCTAGGATTTCTTTGTCGATCAAATATGTTTAGAAATTCTTGTTCCATCACTTTCTCCTTTGCTTAGGTTTTTTACCTGAATTTTCCTACTAAAATGATTATATCTATTAATTTAGAAACATCACATTAATTTCCCTTAGAAATAAATAAATTAAACACTAATTTTCCCTAACTATGATAATATTGGAAAAAATACATTTTGAAAAATAATAAGAAAGGTGGATTAACATGAAGTATTCTATCCGGATTATGACGCTCGATGATATTCCACAGGTACAAAATGTGGCAAAATCAAGCTGGAATCATACATATGAAGGAATCATCCCAAGAGACATCCAAGATAATTTCTTAAAATCGGCTTATAACTATGAAATGATGAAAAGAAGATTGGAGCATTCCTATTTATATGTTTCAGAAATAGATGGAAAAATTGTAGGTTTTGCTAATTTTTCTCCTGTTAAAGAACATGGAGAGATTGAACTTGGCGCCATTTATCTTTTGCCGGAATATCAAGGGAAAGGGATTGGAACAGCATTGCTCCGTGAAGGGCTTCATCTTATTGAAGGAATTAACGAGGTTTATATAAATGTAGAAAGAGATAATCATATAGGGAAAAATTTTTACGATGCCAAAGGTTTTACAGTAGTATCTGAATTTGACGACAACTTTGACGGACATATTTTGAAAACCGTTCGAATGGTTCTAAAAAAAATAGATTGAGATAAGATTTTTTTAAAAAAGCTCGCCTTTATAGCGAGCTTTTTCACGATACTAATTTCAACCCAATAGCAGCCCCTAGCACCATACTTATAAACAAGAGCCTTTTCCAATCCTTTTGCTCACCATACAAAATAATACCTAAAATAGCTCCACCAGAAGCTCCAATTCCTGTCCAGATGGCGTAGGCTGTTCCCATTGGCAATTCTTCCATCGCAAGGGCTAGAAAAAGAAAGCTTGCTCCGAATCCAACAATGAGCATGATAAAAGACTGCCAATTTCGGTTTTTGTGTAGACTGTTGATCATCAGAACTCCAATCATCTCACATATCCCTGCTAAAATGAGATAAACCCAACTCATGATGCAGCCTCTCCTTTCGATACAGCTTCTTCTTCATTCGTAACTAGCTTAAGCCCAATAACTCCTGCTAATAAAATTAGAACGAGAATAAGCTTGGATATTTTCAAAGGCTCGTCAAAGAAAATAATTTCTGACAATACGGTTCCTGCCGTACCCAAACCAACAAATACGGCATATACCGTACCGACCGGCAGCTTCTTTCCCGCCATGATTAATACATAAAAGCTGACAATTATAGAAATGACTGTCCCAGTCCATGTCCAAAAATCATAAGCATGCTTTAACCCTATCACCCAAAACACCTCAAAAAACGCGGCAATAAACACCTTTAACCAATTCATGCTGTTCCCTCCAATGCAAATTTTCCAAAAACAAAAAGCCAAGGAGATTACTGTTAAATATACAGTCATCTCCCAGGCTTTTATCCTTCCGTGGCACAGAATTATCTGTGATTTTTCTCTCGGACCAGACCAGCAAGCTGCGGAACCCTAGAAATCATTTTTATGAATTTCCTTTTATTATATAAAAAACGAAACCATGTGCAAGAGGAGCTATCAGCGAATATAAGCATCAATATCCGGTCAAATTACTTCTATCTCCAATATTCTCTGCTTTTCTTATGTTTTTAATTTCTTTTGTAGGGTCAAGAAACATCAATAATAAAGGTTCCACCTCCAAGCTAGGAATCCCATCAAAATGAAACCTCCTATACCTAGTCCAATGGAAAAAAGAATCTGTTTCCAATAAACCACTTCTTCTCTTTCTACCCGATATTTTTCAATAATATTTGTTTTGATATCTTCATATTCGTATAAACGCCACCATTTTTTAAAGCTTAAGTGATACGTCTTAAATTCCTTTTCTCCTCCCCAAGGATTGCTCACCTTTATGACTGTTTGGTCCTCTAGGTTAAATTGGTGCAAATCTGAAAGATCAAACCCCTCCTCTGTAAAAGAAATGGATAAGCGATTTAATTCTGAGCGCACACGTTCAACTATTATGTTTTTAGATGTATGTTTAACCACAATGACTTGCCCCGTCACAAAAAACCTATATAAAATAATGGCAAAAACGATGAATAAGCTGAAAATAAGGGGATATAAAAAATTTTCGTCAAAGATGTATTGGCTGGAGAGAACCATTTGAACGATAAAAAATGAAAAGGAGTATAGAGCCTCCACCTTTGATTTAGCTGAGATTCCTCGATATTTATACACTCTGTAAGCCTCATAAAAGTACAATAGTGAGGCAAATAGTCCAGAAATAATAAGAAAAATCTGCATATAATTATTCATAATTAGACTCCCGAAAATTTTATAAAACTATCATTCGTTGATTCCTAATCATACCAATTTTACCATACATTTATATTTAATCACTTCTATTACCATATTTAGGAGAAAAACATTTCTTTCAATCTAAAATTATGCGAAAATAGATTTTAGTCAGTTTGCATATAGTATAGAAAGAGCTTGAACGAAGAGAGGTTTTCAATATGTATTGGTGTAAAATAGCTCGCACAGAAAGAGAATTTTCCGAAATAGCAAAATTAAATTACGAAACCTTTGTTGAAGAGATCCCCCAGCATGAACCAGATGAAAATGGCGTTCGAGTGGATCCTTTTCATAATGAAAATAAATATATTATTGTTTTAAAAGATCAAGAGCTTGCTGGTATGATTGCGATCCGTGATCAGCGGCCTTTCTCCTTGGACAAGAAAGTCGGTCCTGTAGAAAATCTGCTGTCGGAAGATGCTTTGTCAGGAAAGCTTTGCGAAATTAGGCTTCTCGCAGTACGAAAAGAGCATCGAAATGGAAGGGTATTTTTCATGCTTGTCAGTGCATTATCAGAGTATGCTTATAAACAGGGGTATAGTGCTGCAGTTATTTCTGGAACAATTCGTGAGCAAAAGCTTTATAAGCAGATGGGCTTTGAAGCTTTTGCCGATACGGTTGGAACAGAAGATGCACAGTTTCTTCCTATGGTGTTAACTAGAAAGCAATTTGAGAAGTCAGTTGCTGCTAGATTAAAGCAAAAAAGATACTCTTTTTATCCCGGTCCAGTCGTATTAAAAGAAGATATTCGAACTGCCCTGACAGAAGAACCAGTCTCCCATCGCTCATACGATTTTTCGATAACACTTGAAAAAGTTAAGCAAATGCTTTTATCCATGAGTAAGGCAGCATATGTTCATTTATTAAATGGCAGCGGAACTCTTGCAAATGAAGCGATGATTGCTCAAGTGAAAAGGCTTCCCGGAAAAGGTCTAATTTTAACTAATGGAGCATTTGGGGACCGTTTAGTGAATCAGGCAAACAGATGGGGATTAACATTTGATTGTTTAAGCTATGAATGGGGTAAACCCTTCGATGAACTTCAAATTTCTAGAAAACTAGAACAATTGAATTATGAATGGGTACTTATGGTGCATGGAGAAACATCTACTGGTATGCTCAATCATATAGAAAAGATCCAAGAGCTATGTAAAATACATGAAATAAAGCTTTGTCTTGATTGTGTCAGCTCCTTTGGTTCCCTCCCATTCTCGCTTGCAGAAATATACTTAGCTACTGGGGTCAGCGGGAAAGCGATTGGAACAATGAGCGGGCTCTCGTTTGTTTTCTCAAACCATAAAATCGAAGAAGATTCAACTCTTCCTTCTTATCTAGATTTGGGTTTGTATGCGAATGGGAATATCCCGTTTACCTATTCTTCACAAGTGTTAAAAAGCTTAGAAAGAGCATTACGATATTATATGGACGAAGACCGATATACTGTATTGAAAAATCGCTATGAACAAATCCTTACTGCAGAGAAAAATGAGGAAATGGCCTTTTTAACCCCTTATGGCTATCCGATGATCGTAACATTAAAAGGTGAAGACAGCTGTACAAATATGGCAGAGGATGCCTCCCTTTCAGGCTTTGATCTGCATTTTAAGAGTGCTTATTTATCGAAAAGAGCTTGGGTCCAACTTTCAATTATTCAGCCGGATTTTGATGAGGCATGGGAAAAGTTTCGGAAGTGGCATTTGAATTATAAGGAATATCAGAGGAGACAAGGGTAATTTGAAATAACTTTTACAACTATAAAGCCGACTTCCTATTAATGTAACAGCAAGAAGTCGGCTTTAATTTATTTATAATTCCATCTCCAGCATAACAGGACAATGGTCACTTCCCATAATGTCACAATGAATTTCTGCAGCTTTTATTGCATTTTTCATTCTTTCAGAAACGATAAAATAATCGATCCGCCAGCCAATATTCCGTTCTCTTACTTTAGCCATATATGACCACCATGTATAGGCGCCTTCTGCATCTGGATAGACGTATCTAAAGGAATCAACGAAGCCCGATTGGAGCAAGCGAGTCATTTTATTCCTCTCCTCTTTTGTAAAGCCAGAGTTGCCATCATTCGATTTTGGATTTTTTAAATCGATCTCATTATGTGCGACATTTAGGTCTCCACAGTAAATAACCGGTTTTATTTGATCTAGCTCAAGAAGATATTGAAGCAGTTCTTTTTCCCACTCTAATCGATAAGATAATCGAGCCAAATCTCTTTGTGAATTTGGCGTATATACATTGACCAAGTAAAAAGATTCAAACTCTAACGTAATGATTCTTCCCTCTGGCTCCGTTTCATTCTCTCCTACACCATATTTAACGGAAAGCGGCTTCTTTTTTGTAAAAACTGCCGTACCTGAATAACCTTTTTTTAGCGCATAATTCCAAAATTGGTGATAGCCTTCAAGCTCAAGGTCGATCTGCCCTTCTTGCAGCTTTGACTCTTGAATGCAGAATATATCCGCATCCACCTCATGAAAATAATCTAAAAAGCCTTTTTTTACACAGGCTCGAATTCCATTCACATTCCATGATACAAATTTCATTTGGTATGACTCCTTTATAAAAAAACTCTAGATTAATAGAATATCATGGAACTAGTTTGCATGCTAATTAATAGCAGACAGAGAATCCCCTTATTACCTAAAAATTCGCATATTCGGCGAATGAATAGGACACAGAATTCGTTATTATGAGAAAGTATCCTTCTTTTCATGCAATAACGGAATGAGGGTCCGCAAACCTGGTGAAAAATAGTCTTTTCGGATAATTAATGGAACTACGGTCCTCTAAGTCCCTTTTTATACCTAAATTACAACTTTTCATCAAACTATCGTAAAATATATTCAAAAAGTAAGTTTCCTAGGAGGTTTTTTTACAATGGCTCAACACCATTTTCATTTAACAGCACATTGGCCGGGGCTTCGAAACGATGTGGGAGATATCGAAGTTGGTCAGTTGAAGACAAAAATTTCCATCCCGCCAGAAATGGATGGCCCTGGGATTGGGACAAATCCGGATGAAATGCTTCTTGGGGCGGCTGCTACTTGTTATATCATTACTTTGGCAGCGATGATGGAACACAGTAAGCTAGAAAAAAATAATTTATCGGTGAATTCCACAGGAATTGTTGATGTAACAAAGGGTGTGATTACATACAAAAAAATCATTCACCGCCCAGTCATCGTTTTAAAATCCGAAGCAACAGAAAAAGATAAAGCTTTAGCTCTAAAATTAGCCCAAAAAGCAGAAACGTCCTGCATGATCTCAAGAGCATTAAAAGGCAATGTAGAAATTGAACTGGAGGCAACGATCATTAAACAATAGGGGCACACGCTATAAGTTTATTGTTTTCATCAGCTGACAGCTAAAGAATGTGAAAATGTTTATTCGACCTTTTAATCAAGAGCTGAATTTGTCCGTAAGATGAGGACAAATTCAGCATTTTTTTTCAATTTATAGCAGATTGACGAGCTGTAAAACCGCCACTTATTGAAGTTTCACTTTATAGGATAAACATAAATAGTTAATACTATTAAGGAAACAAAATAGCTTTGATAATACATAGAAAGGAGAACATCATGCAAAGCAAAGGTTTTCAGTTAACATTACAAACAGGAAGCTTAGTTGCAGGCTTTTTGGTGTGGGTTATCCTCTCTTCCTTAATGCCTTTTATTAAAGCTGATATTCCGCTTTCAGAAAATGAAATTGCTTGGGTTGCGGCAGCACCTGTCATACTTGGTTCCTTGCTTCGCATTCCGATTGGCTTTTGGACAAACCGATACGGGGCAAGAGTTATCTTTACAATAAGTTTTCTCCTTCTAGTTTTACCAGTTTTCATTATTAGTACAGCCAATTCCTTCTTCACCTTAATTCTTGGCGGATTAATGCTAGGTATCGGCGGTGCGGTTTTCTCCGTTGGGGTTACTTCACTTCCAAAGTATTATCCTAAGGAGAAGCATGGATTTGTCAACGGAATTTACGGAGCAGGGAATATCGGCACAGCTGTAACATCCTTCCTAGCACCTGTTTTGGCAAACTCATTTGGATGGAGATTAACCATTCAATTTTATATTATCTTAATGGTCATAGTAGCTGTACTAAATTTATTACTTGGCGACCGAAAAGAAAAAAAGGTCAATGCTATTTTCTCCCAGCAATTCAAAAGTGTGTACAAAAATCCAAAACTCTGGCTTCTGAGCTTATTTTATTTTATTACTTTTGGCTCCTTTGTTGCTTTCACTATTTATTTGCCTAATTTTCTTGTCAATCATTTTGAGCTTGAAAAGGTCGATGCAGGATTTAGAACTGCCGGTTTCATTGCATTAGCTACCTTTTTGAGACCTGTTGGGGGATGGCTTGGTGATAAATTCAATTCATTCCTCATATTAGTTGTCGTGTTTTCCGGTCTCACTTTTGCCGGCTTCCTCCTTTCATTTACACCTTCCCTGCCTATTTATACTGTTGGTTGTTTAGCAGTTGCGATCTGTGCCGGAATTGGAAATGGAACGATTTTTAAGCTTGTGCCGATGTATTTCTCGAAGCAAGCTGGAATTGTAAACGGGATTGTTTCAGCAATGGGTGGACTTGGCGGGTTCTTCCCTCCTCTAATATTAACGATTTTGTTTAATTGGACTGGTCATTATGCGATCGGATTTATGGCTCTTTCTGAATTTGCATTAGCAAGCACCATTTTGGTTGTATGGCTGTATTACCAGGATAAACTTTCTCTTTCCAGCCAGATTATTGAAAGTACAAGTGAAGGAATAATGGTTACCGATTTAGACGGAAAGATTATCAATATCAATCCATCCTTTACAAGAGTTACTGGATATACCCAGCAAGAGGTTATAGGAAAGACTCCAAGTATTTTGCAATCTGGCAAACATGATGCAGGGTTCTACGAAAACATGTGGAAGAAAATTGATGATGTCGGGTATTGGCAGGGCGAGATTTGGAATAAACGGAAAAATGGCGAGGTTTACAAGGAATGGCTAACGATTAGCGTTTTGAAGGATGAAAATGGAGATCTTAAAAAATATATCGGCATGTTTAGTGATATATCTAATAAATAATAACGAAACACAAAAATCACTTTCGATTCAGAAAGTGATTTTTTGTATGTGAGTATCTCATTGTCTGCTGTTTTTGTATTCATCACGAGCCCGATACTGCTGTGGGGCTCTTGCAGGATAGCGTCCTGGAAAACTAAACATATGAATTAATTGTGTAAACGGAATGGCCGCAAATAATATGAATGATGTAATTACATGAATTTGGAAAAGGAGTGGCACTCCAGTCATAAGCTGGTAATCAGGCTGAAAGGTAAATAAACTCCGAAACCAAGGTCCAATCGTCACACGATATTCATATGCCACAACAGTTGTATTGTATACAATCGTCATATATGTGCCAATTCCTGCCACAATCAAAAGCCAAATCACTGTAAAATAATCTGCAAACGATGCATGGGCGCTGACCCTTGGGTTCGTAAACTTTCGTATCAGTAAAATAATTAAACCAGCCACAACCATTAGCCCTGCTAGTCCCCCGCCAGCTATTGCAAAGAAATGGTATAAATGGTCAGTCACCCCCAAGGCCAAATAGAAGCTCCTTGGAATCAATACTCCCATCAAATGACCAATAAAGGCGAATAGGATCCCCCAATGAAATAGCAATGAACCGGCTCGCAGCCATTTTTTCTCAAATATTTCAGTTGAAGGAGCATGCCAGCTTTTGCCGCGAAATACAAACCGATAAATTGAAGCAACAACTAAAATCGTCCCAACGATATAAGGAAAGATTCCCCACCAGAATAATCCATTCATGTCTGCCCTCCTTTAATAATTTTCAAAAATTACAAAGATCTATTTAAAGCAAATTTAAAGGACATAGTTCCTGCTATTTCTCAATTTCATGTCCTTTAGACCCAGTATGAAGAACACATTTTAGAAATAACTCTCAAAATAAGCGCACATCACTACAGCTTACCCGTACAGCATTGGATATGGGAGCTCATCCAGATCTGCATCCTCTCGTTCATTTTCTAGCCGGGCAATTTCCTCTTGGTTTGGTGCTTTAAAAATATAGGTCATTAACATATCAAAAACCAGATAATAAGGATTGCTGTTAGGCAAATGTGTAAAGATCCGGTGGATTGCATAAGCTAGCCTTCGCTCCAGCTGTTTGATTTCCTCTGTTTCTGGAGCAACGGCAATAAGCTCTAACAGCATCGGTATATAGTCGGCCAGTTCTTTCCCAGCAGGCTCATATCCAGTTTCTTCGATTAATTTTTGTAATTGAATAAGAGCACTGCCTCGCCTGCGGCTATCCCCAAGTTCTTGTGAGGTTAAATATAAGCCCGTTTTCTCCTTATAGTCGAAGGTTTCTACATAAAGCTCTTGAAGTTCGATGAGAGTCCGATCCAAAAGGATTTTTAAACGGCTGGAAAACTCCTTTTGTAATTTCTCAGATGAGATGTTCTGATTCACATAATTATCGACCTTTACACATTCTTCATAGAAATCCTGTTCTGGATAATCCAGAAAACGCGACACAAACAAAAGCGTAAAGGCACGGTCATTCTTCATGCATTCTCACTTCTTTCATACGGGTACGTCACCATTCCCTCAGGTGGTGCGATGTCCTCAATACTGCAAGAACCTTGGCGATAATGTAAATTATTATCCATTTCCCGTCTGCCGGTTGGAATGACAAACCGTTCATTATACTTGGCCACTCCAAGCAGTCGTGCCATCTCTTCTAATTCTTCTACAGTCGTATTGGCTTCCTGAAGCAATTTGCTTTTTTCCATGTCATCAATGCCCCCGACTGTTTTGGCACGCATATGAACACGCATCGCAGCCATTTTCAAAAGCACTCTCCGAATGACGTTCGTATCATCGGCAGATAGTAATGATGCCAAATATTCCATCGGTATCCTCATGTCGTCAACTGCTGGAATCCAGCCATCCATGCTCAGCTCATGTTCATTTGTAATATGGTTCATGATCGGGCTAAGAGGTGGGACATACCACACCATTGGCAATGTCCGATATTCAGGGTGAAGCGGAAGAGCAATTTTCCATTTCATCGCCATTTTATAAATCGGTGATTCTTGTGCACTCATTATCCAGCTATCATTGATGCCAGCTTCACGAGCTTTTTCAATCACTTCGGGATCATTTGGATCTAAGAAAACAGATAGCTGTGCTTCATATAAATCTTTCGGGTCCTCAACAGAAGCTGCCGCTTTTACTCGGTCGGCATCATATAAAACAACGCCAATGTAACGAATCCGCCCTACACATGTTTCCGAGCATACGGTCGGCAGCCCTGCTTCTGTCCTCGGATAACAGAAATTACATTTCTCTGCTTTATGAGTGTTCCAATTGTAATACACCTTGTGATAAGGACACCCGTTCATACAAAAGCGCCAGCCGCGGCACGCATCTTGATCAACAAGAACAATACCGTCTTCATCCCTCTTATACAAAGCACCTGATGGACAAGATGCCACACAGGATGGGTTTAGGCAATGTTCACAGATTCTTGGCAAATACATCATGAAAGTTTTTTCATACTCCATCTTAATATGCTCCTGGAGCTTTTGGACGTTAGGATCCATCGGAACAATTTCACTGCCGCCTGCAAGATCATCATCCCAGTTAGAGCCCCATTCAGGCTTATCGATAAATTTCCCGGTAATCATTGATTTAGGGCGGGCAACTGGTAAACTTTCTTTCTTCGGCGCCTTCTGAAGATGCTCAAAATCATAGGTCCATGGTTCATAGAAATCATCAAGCGTTGCCATATTTGGGTTGTAAAAAATATTCGCGAGCTTTGAAATCGGACCTCCAGCTCTTAAATGAAGCCTTCCATTTCTTAATGTCCATCCGCCTTTATATCGGTTTGTATTTTCCCATTCCTTCGGATAACCCGGACCTGGCCGGGTTTCTACGTTGTTATACCAGACATATTCCATGCCTGGTCTATTGGTCCATACATTCTTGCACGTTACTGAACAGGTATGGCAGCCAATACATTTATCAAGATGCATTACCATTGCCACTTGAGCCTTAATTCTCAAGCCAATCGACCTCCTTCAACGGGCGAATAACGGCCATCGTATCCCTGTTGCTGCCGGTAGGACCATAATAATTAAAGCCATAACTAAGCTGCGAATACCCGCCAACCATATGTGTCGCTTTTGGATTAATTCTTGTCACACTGTTATGTGTCCCGCCGCGTTTTTTATTAATTGTGTTTCCTGGAACACCCATTGTCCGGTCCTGCGCATGGTACATATAGGCCACTCCTCTTGGCAGCCGGTATGTGAGAATCGCTCTAGCTGCAACAACTCCATTACGGTTATAAACTTCAATCCAATCATTGTCCTTAATGCCAGCTGAAGCCGCATCCTTTTCGTTCAGCCACACAACCTGCCAGCCTCTAAACAGCTGTGACATTTGGTTCGTGTCCGTGAACATCGTATGGATTCCCCACTTCTGATGCGGGGTCATATAACGAAGCGTAAGCGACTTTCCAGAGTTTTCAACCTCTTTCTCCCCTTTTAAAAACGGTCCCACATTAACAGGCGGAAGATAGAGTGGAAGCCCTTCACCAAAATCAAGCATGACCTCGTGATCTAAATAAAAGCTTTGCCGGCCTGTTAGCGTATGCCAAGGAATGTTATATTCC
The DNA here is from genome assembly GCF_032341175.1 of Bacillus sp. DTU_2020_1000418_1_SI_GHA_SEK_038. Classification (NCBI taxonomy): domain Bacteria; kingdom Bacillati; phylum Bacillota; class Bacilli; order Caryophanales; family Bacillaceae; genus Bacillus; species Bacillus sp. DTU_2020_1000418_1_SI_GHA_SEK_038. Next base: position 2,342,656 of record NZ_CP135435.1, read on the forward strand.
TTGTTAACGGTGAAAGGAGAATAACGTCGGTTATCATTTTCCAATCCGCTCCAAACAGGTGTGGAAATGGTTTGGCGTGGCTGAACAGTTAGAGCATCCAGCGTGTAATCTTCCTCTTCACGGCCTTCGGAGATATGACCTAGTTTCTTACCAGTCTTTGCCTCCATTGATTTCCAGCCTTCAACTGCACGCTTTCCATTCGTTGCACCTGACATGAGAAGAATCGCATTGATAGCCTGTTTATCAGAATAAAGCTCTGGATGGCCTTTGCCGATACCCTCACGATTTGAAACACCCAATCTATTCAACAACTCTTGATACGTCTTTTCCCCATTTACCTTAACACCTTTTGTTCCGTAGCCATTGCGAATATTTTCACCGACAGTGGTCCACATGTTATATACATTCGGATAATCCCTTTTGACGATCGTTAAATTGGACATTGTTTTGCCTGGGATTGCTTCGGCATCTCCTTTACGCCAGTCTTTAACCTTGCCGTATTCTTGAGCAATTTCATTGATTGTATCGTGTGCAAGAGGTGACATGATTATATCCTCTTGTGCTGGGAGATGTTTTTCTGCTAGTTCTGAGAATACTTTCGAAATTTCTCTAAAGGCATCCCAATCACTTTTCGTTTCCCAAGGTGGTGAAATCGCCGCATTAAAAGGATGGACAAAGGGATGTAAATCAGTGCTGCTTATATCAAATTTCTCGTACCATGTTGCGGCAGGAAGGATAATGTCTGAAAATAACCCGGAGCTCGTCATCCGAAAGTCCATCGCCACAAAAAGATCGGTTTTTCCTTCCGGCGGCTTCTTGTCTATGTTGACGTCCACTGGCTGCCATGAATTTTCTGTATCGGTCAGAACGGAATCATCAGCTCCGATTAAGTGCTTAACGAAATATTCATGACCTTTCCCGCTGTCCCCTAATAAATTGGAGCGCCAGTTAAAGAATATACGCGGGAAATTTCGCGGATCATTCGGATTCTCAATTGCATAATTAATTTTTCCTTCAGCAATCTGCTTGGCAACATCCTTAATGATCGCCTGATCATCCTCTTTGAATCGTTCGCGAGCCTCTTTCATTACATCAAGGGAATTTTCTGACCACTGCGGAAAGCTAGGCAGCCAGCCTAAGCGAGCAGATAATGCATTAAAATCAGCAGGATGAACATGACTGTATTTACTGCCCCACTCTGTCACCTTTTCTTCTGCCTGATACTCGTAGCGGAATTGCTCCGTTGCAAAATAGAAAAAGGACGTTCCATTCATGAATCGAGGAGATTTTACCCAATCGTTGGCAAAGGCAATTTGTGAGAATCCCTCAATCGGACGGACCTTTTCTTGTCCGACATAATGAGCCCATCCCCCGCCATTTACACCTTGAGAGCCTGTTAAAAGAATTAGATTTAGGATGGAGCGGTAGATTTGATCACTATGGAACCAATGGTTTGTCCCACCACCCATAGCAATCATGGATTTGCCATTTGTTCTTGCTGCATTATCCGCAAATTCTCTAGCTACTTGAATGACATGTTCTTTTTTGACCCCTGTAATACTTTCCTGCCAGGCAGGTGTATATGGCTTGTTTGGGTCATTGTAATCAGCAGGGTAATCCCCTTGAAGCCCACGATTAATCCCAGTATGTGCCATCATTAAATCATAAACCGTTGTTACGACAAGCTCATTACCCGCTTGATCCTTGATTTTTTTTATAGGAACACCTCGTGATACAATTCCCCCTTCCTTTTCAGCAAAATAAGGAAATTCAACCATTGCTACTTCATCAGAATCCTGTATAAAACTGAGTTTAGGATTGATATTTTGTCCATCTTCACTTTGCAAATCAAGATTCCACTTATTCCCGCTATCCCAACGGAATCCTTGGCTGCCGATAGGAATGACTATTTTATTCGAAAGTTCATCCCAAACAACGGTTTTCCATTCGCCTAGCTCATGTCCACTTTGCATATCAGATGCTCTAAGGAAACGATCTGATCGATAACGTCCATTTTTATCGTTTAATATAATTAAAAATGGGAGATCCGTGTATTGTTTTGCATAATCTGTAAAGTAAGGTGTTTCTCGATCTACATAAAATTCCTTCAAAATGACATGTGTCATGGCCATGGCTAGAGCCCCATCAGTCCCAGGTTTAGCAGGCAGCCAAATATCAGCAAACTTATCATATTCGGCATAATCCGGACTGACCCCAACGACTTTCGTGCCATTATAGCGTGATTCCACCATAAAGTGCGCATCTGGTGTTCGGGTTTGCGGAATATTCGTTCCCCAAATAATGAAGTATTTAGAGTTATACCAATCTCCGCTTTCCGGAACATCCGTTTGATCTCCCCATACTTGTGGAGAAGCAGGCGGCAAATCGGCATACCAATCATAGAAGCTGAGTATTGTTCCGCCAATTAAAGATAGAAATCTACTTCCGCCGGCATAACTGATCATCGACATGGCCGGAATTGGACTAAAACCAACAATGCGGTCAGGTCCATACTTTTTAATCGTGTAAATGATCGAAGCAGCAATTAATTGGCAGAGCTCCTTCCAACTACCGCGTACAAAACCTCCTTTTCCGCGGGCTTTCACATACTTCGCCCGCTTTTCTGGATTAGTCACAATATTTTCCCAAGCTTGAACTGGATTATCTGCTGTTTTCAGCTCACTTTTCCATAATTCATATAAATCACTACGCACATATGGATGTTTCACCCGTGTTGGACTGTATGTATACCAGGAAAAGCTAGCCCCGCGAGGACATCCGCGAGGTTCATAGTCTGGAAAGTTTTCCCCTGTTGACGGGTAATCAGTTTGCTGTGTTTCATAGACAATAATCCCGTCCTTCACATGGATTTTCCAACTGCATGAACCTGTACAATTCACTCCATGAGTGGAGCGGACGATTTTATCGTACTGCCAGCGTCTGCGGTAAACATCTTCAGAATTACGCGGCCGCGGACTTTCTTCAGTCCAGCTATCATTAATCCGATTTCCTCTTTTTAAATGCTTCAATGCGTGAGAAAGCTTATTCTGCTTTTGCTCCATAGTGGTCGTCCCTCCCTAGTAGGTAGCTTCCAATTGGGTTGAAATCCTCTCCCAAAATCCGGACAGCCTCTTCTCCAGCTTCTAATTCCCGCAAAAAAACCTCCCAGCTGGCTGAATTCGCTGCTGCTAATATTAATCTTTGAAGAGAACTCATCTCATTTATTTCATAGATTTTCTCTATTACTTCGCCAGGGATAAAGCCAAACCTCATTTGCAAGACAGCAATTAAATCCTCTCTATCCTCCACGAGCAATGCATCACTTTCAAAAGAAAACATGTATCTATCACCCCTTTTAAAGCTTAATCATTTTGTAATAGTCCGATATAAGCAAGCTTTTGCATTTTTCAGCGGCCTCTTGGAATAAATTTTCGGTTTCTGTATCAGGCACCAATGCCTGTTCTTTACTAATTGTTATCGTTGCTATTTCAGAAAAATGATTAGCTGACTTGATTGTTATGTCATATCCATTTTTAGCAGGCTTAATCGTTCCTATCGCATCATATGGATGAATATTAAACTTTTTAAAAGAATCCACCATTGTTTGATAGACATGCGGTGCTGCAAATCGCAGTGACTGTTCTCTTTCCAGCTGAAATTCTCCCATATTCACCCTCCTTACTCATTTCCTGAATTTCCCTGCGTTAGTATTTGTGTTATGCCAGAAGTTTATTCATCTCATCATCATTATGAATTTGGTCGACAATGATGAGCCCATCCATCAAACGAATAAAATGCTCATCAGGTTCAAGTTTTTTCAGCTTTTCTTTCATATTTTCCACCATTCTTCTCATGAGATCATGATCCCTGGTAAGCTGAAGGACTAATTCCTGCAGTTGTGGATTTTCGTTAGCCATTTCCTGATACAAGCCATTTTCCTCTGACTCAGCATGTGCGAGTGTTCTTGATTCCCAATGTTCAATGGTTATTTCGGCCACATGTAGAGCTTTTTGTTTGTCCCCCTCCTTTAAACAGCGGCTGTATAGCTCCCTTAATTCCATCGCTTCATTTAAAGCTGCTTCATGGATCGAAGAATGAGCATCCTGTTTCTTTAAGCTTGGTCCTGACATCAAAGTCCACTTCCTTTCTGTTTTCAGCGTGTTTCCACATTTACCCATAAGCATGTCCATATTGTTAGTTATAAAAACTTTAATAAATCAAAACTTTAGGTCAAATCTGTGAGTGTTTTCGTTAATAGGCTAGTTTTTGGGAAGTATCATTCTCCTTTATTGTGATTGAAATCACCTGCTGTCTTTATGCAGAATATTAAAATATAAGTATGAGGTGAGAAAATGAGAAGAAACTGGTCAATTTCTCTAGAGCATGGAGAATATGAGGAGGATATAGAGTTACTTGTCAAGGATGCCATTAATGCGGTCGAGCAAACGAAAAAGGGCTACTATGTGAATGTTGTGACACCTGCTGTATTTGACCATCCTGGTCACTATTTGACAGAGGCTTTAGTTCTATATTTTGGCAGCAGCATTCACATCAATTATATTGATCAATGCGGCTGTGGGGGGCATGTGCTAAGAGTATGGAAAAAAGAATCGAGCAATTAGGGGTATTAGCGGAGTTCCAACATTGTCAAGTCATCCTCAATTTTTACGATGAAGACGATTTCCTTTGGAAAAGAGAGGGCTTCCATTTCGATACGATCGATGTGACTGATGATCATCTTATTTTTAGCCGGAAAAACGACATTAACTATACCATTTATTTACAGGAATATCCAAATTATTTTATTAATCGTGCTTTTCAGCATTACTATACTCTGAGAAATCAATCTTGCAAATTGGATATTTATTTTCCCCATTAATTAGAGGAGAGCGAACAGCAACTGTTTACTCTCTTTTTTTCGCTAAATATGATCCACGCTGTCGAAATCCCCTATTTCTGCTGAAATCCGTCTTCTTTTGATAGCTTTTGTCATGTTGCAGGAAAAAGGGATAGGCTTTGCTGAATAACACTTACATAGAAAAATTAACTCGGAATTACCTTCCGAAACATTCATAACGACTATAGACAGAAAGGGATGAAGAATTTATGCCAAATCAATTCGTTAAAGCCTATACGATTAAGGAAGTCTCAAAAATGATAAATATTCCTCCTGGAACACTGCGGCAATGGGAAAAGGATTTAGATGGGTTGTTAGTGATCCCCCGATCTAAGCAAGGGGCACGATTCTATACCAACGAGGAAATCAAATTACTTGAAACCATAAAGCAGATGCGTAATAAAAACCTGAGTAAGGAAATGATTAAGGAATTGCTTCACCAGCATATGGTTTCGGAATCAACTTCCGAATCAATCGAAACCTCACTAGCTCCCATATCAGAAGAAGAAATTAGCAGCAGGGAGGAAATTCCTGATATATCAATGGTTTATGCAGCAATGGAAACATTCAGGAATCAGTTAATTGATGATGTCAGAGCCGAAATTCGGACAAGCATTCGTAAAGAAGTACTAGAAGAAGTAAAGAAAGAAATATCGAAGGGATCAGTACACATAGTGAAAAGTCTATCTGACTCCATTTATAAATCGAATGAAAAAACAAAGCTTGAAATTCATGAGCTTTCAAACCATATACATAATGCTTCGGAACACGCCTCCGAAACGCTCGAAGCTCTATCGAAAAGGGTTGCGAAAGCTTCGAAAGGCACTTCCGAACAGCTGCGCTCTTTGGTTCATCGTGTTACAGAATCGTCTGAAGCTGCTTCCGAGGAATTCAAAACGATGATCCATTATATTTCAAGCTCAGCCGAGGTTACCCATACTGAAATTAGTGCACTTATTGAAACATTAAATACGGATAGAGAAATTTATCTTGAGACCATTACACGCGAACGGGAGCAATATTGGGAAGATGTTAATCATCGGGAAATGATGTTTCAGGATTTAATCGTCAGCTTCCGTAAAGCCGCAGCGGCTGAGGAGAAGGTTGAAAAACCATGGTGGAAGTTCTGGAGTTAACATAAATCCTGCATCTTTTTGATGAATTTCTCTATTTCTGGTCAAATCAATGATGTATTTGGACAGGTTTTGGGTAAAACACTGAAACCTGTCCAGTAAACCAGTATTTGAGGATTTTTTTTATTCCATTTCTCCCAATTCTTGTCCAAAATAAGGTTTAATTTATATTCGTCCCGTAAAAAATCTCGTCCATTTCAGTTTTGAGTTTCTCGGTGATTTCGTCCACTTCCTCTTGGCTAAGAGTGTCCTTTGTGTATCCAAAGAGATAATTATTCAAATCAAAATCCCGAATCCGGCATTTTGTATGGAAAATATGCGACTGATAAATATTCACATCAATCATATCAAATTCATTTTTGATTTCTTCTGGAATGTAGTTTTGGATCGAGCTTATATCATGATCGATAAAGAGCTTTTGGCCATCTTTATCTCTTGTAAATCCGCGGACACGGAAATCGATCGTCATAATGTCAGTATCAAAGGAATGAATTAAGAAATTTAAAGCCTTCAAGGGAGAAATTTCTCCACAGGTCGACACGTCAATATCTGCACGAAAAGTACTTATTCCTTCCGAAGGGTGATATTCAGGATAGGTATGTACAGTGATATGGCTTTTATCAAGCTGCATGACTACAGATTCAGGAAGGGGCCCTGGTGATTCTGAAAAGGATTCGCTCGGAACCTCGACAACAGGGCCTTCTGACACAAGCATAGTCACACTCGCACCTTGTGGAACATAGTCTTGCTGGGCAATATTCAGCACATGAGCTCCAATGATGTCAGATACATTCTGAAGGATTTTGGTAAGCCTTTCGGCGCTATATTCCTCATCAATGTACTCTATGTAAGCCTCCCGCTCTTCCTTCGTTCTTGTATAACAAATATCATACATATTGAAACTTAACGATTTTGTTAGATTATTGAACCCATGCAGTTCAATTCTTTGTTCTGGAGTTAAGCTCACAATCCATTCCCCCTCTTTAATGACTGTTAATAAATCTCCGTAAATATTGTTATATTGCCCAAAATCGCTTCCAATAATTAGTTTTTTAATTAACAAAAAATCATGCAATGTCATTTACCAAAAATACCTAAGTGTATTTTATTTTATTAATAATTGTTTTTTAAAATTTATAATGAATGGGTAATAATTGTGATAGTCAATAGAGGATAAAGACGGATGGTGAAACGTTGAGGAAATTTTTTCGAACATTATTGTTACTTTTTATTTTGTATATATCATGGCCCTTCATTGAAAAACAGTTGGAACAAACTGATTTTTATCCGGTGTTAGATAGGTTTAAGGATGAAGTTCAAGCCATATCGGATAATCCTCAGGTTTCTGAAACGATCGAGACGATTTATTCCGCCATTAATCAGTTAGCTGGGAAAATGAATGAAAAAGTTGAGCTTCTTCCAAATAAAGATCCAAACCCAATAGATAAACCGAAATTATCCATTCCTTCCAACCAAACCTTTTCGATTCATAATATTGTTCTTGGGGAAAGTAAGGAGAATGTTGAAAAGCTGGCAGGCACTCCCAAAAGGACCACTTATAATGAATATGGAACTAAATGGTATACCTATCATGAAAATTATCACAACTTCTTCATGGTCACATACGATACGAATCAACAGGTTTCAGGTCTATACACAAATCAAGACTTAATTTCTTCAGCAAAAGGGATAAAGCTAGGCAGTACAAAAGAAGATGTTCTTCAACAACTTGGTAAGCCTTTAAATCAAATTCGCAAAGGCTTAGTTTTTTATCAGTTTGAAAAAGAACGAGATTATGATGTTTTTTCTATGGACCAGAGCTATGTAACGGTTTTTTACGATAAGCACGTCAATAATACCGTGACAGCCATTCAAATGATTGACGATGATTTAGAACAGGCTAAAAATTACTTTTATGCAAATGAGTCACAACAGCTGAAGGAAGGATTTGAATACCAATTATTTGATTTGACGAATGCTGACCGTGTAAAACATGGCAAGTCCGTATTGAAATGGGATGATCATGTAAAGGAAACAGCTCGGAGCCATAGCCTTGATATGGCTGAAAAAAATTACTTTTCCCATACAAATTTAGAAGGACAATCACCTTTTGACCGTATGAGTGAGGATCAGGTATCGTTCACTGCAGCTGGAGAGAATCTCGCAATGGGACAATTTAGCAGTATTTTTGCCCACGAAGGTTTGATGAATTCACTCGGTCACCGTGAAAACATCCTTAGGCCAGAATATCAATATTTAGGTGTGGGTGTGGCATTTAATTCGAAGTCCCAACCCTACTATACTGAAAAATTTTTCAGAAAATAATGAACGGGCTGAGCATTTAACTCGGCCCGTTTTCTTATATCATTCTAGCATTCAACTGCTCCTGGTTTTCATTTTCATGGATGCTTAAGAATACTTCCTCAAGCGATTCACTGTTATGCTCATGATAAATTTCCTCTAAAGTCCCAAAAGACCGGACCTTTCCATTAAATAAAATCATGACTTTGTCGGCGATTTCGATGGCATCTCGCATGATATGACTGCTGACAATCACGGTTTTATGTTCATTTTTCAGCTTTTGTAAAATTCTTTTAAACTGAATGACCCAGTAAGGATCCAAGCCATTCGTAGGTTCGTCTAATATATATATGTCTGTATCTGCAAGCAAACATTGAGCAAGGTTAAGGCGCTGGTTCATGCCTTTAGAGAAGCCGCCAACCTTTAGATTCCGTTCCTCCCACAAGCCCACTTCCTGCAAAACCTGTTGAATTTTTTCCTTGTCCGCTTTTAAAAACTTTCCATAGTAATGTAAGATTTCAATGGGTGTCAAATCTGGCGGGAAATTCATTTGGTCTGGCATATAGGCAAATGGCTTTTTCTTTTTATAATGAAAAACCACCTTTCCAGAGGATGCTTGATCAATCCCCGTTATCATTTTGATCATCGTACTCTTACCTGCACCATTTCCTCCACATAATACGACACATTCTCCCAGAATAATTCCGGCATCTACCGGATATAAAGCCGTTTTATGTTTATATTTTTTGGAGAGATTTCTTAGTTCAAGTATCATGCTAGACTCCCCTTTTCTTCAACATTTTAGTTGAGATGACCATGGCGATCCACATTAGAAGCACGATTGAGATCATTAATGAAATGGAAAGCATGCCACTCTCACTCCATTGTTCAATTATTAAAAACTCTGGACCAAATACGTATTCTGCATTAAGCTTAGAAATCGACCATACTCGAATAGATTCAATTGGGTTTAGCAAAATAAAGAAAAATAAACTATTGAGTTTAAAAGCGTATGGAATCCAATTGATAACAGTCATAATAACAAACTCATAAATGAAAACTGTAATACACCAGAAGAACAGTGCATATGACAATCCCTGCATTCTTGTTTTGCTAATCGCTCCTACGAATAATGAAGCGGCAGAAAATACAATAATGAGAAGCATATTCACACTTAGGAAAACCTGAAAGATAGAAGCTTGAAAAGATTTCCCGATGATAGAAAAAATAAGACCGAATAATCCATAAGATACGCCCATGACGACAAACATGGAAACCACTAATGATAAAAATTTGCTGAGCATATATTTCCAATAAGAAATTTGATACGTTTTATATAATCCTAGTCTGCCGCTCTCTTTGTCTCCAATAATGGAATTTGCCCCCAGAATTAAACAAATAATCGGCAAGAGCCATAGGGATAAATTAATGAGCAATGCAATAGAACGATTATATGCCGTTTGATTTATATTTTCCGAATCTGCTGGCTGCTGTTTAATCTCCTTTAAACCGTAATACTCTGGATTCACGCCCATTGTTTCGATATTGCTATTAACTCCTTCTAAACCATAAGTTACTTTGACGGGATCTAGTTTAACGGAGTTCAACCCATAGAAATAAAGCAATCCAGATAGAAAAATAAAGAGAATCATAAAATTCAATAACCACTTACTTCTAAGCAGCAATCGCAGCTCATGTCTAACCATTGAATACAAAATATCCATCATTTCCCCTCCCATCTATGGATTTCCGCCAAAATCTCCTAAACTTAATGCCCGTGCTTTGTACCCTTCAAATCCTTTTCTAATAACTCTTTTGCAGTATATATCTCCCCTCCTTGTTCCTTTTGCATGGCAGCTGCTTGTTTCTCTGTTTCATATGCTGCAATTCCATAATTCATAGGACTATGAATATCCTGACTTTGGATGAAAGTACTATTATCGAACGATATCCATTCCTTTGAGTCGTAGTCGTGAACGAAGGCAGCTTCATACTTTGTCTGATGTTCTTTCATATAGACCACCATACAGCCAATATCATCGAATAACATCGGTTTGCCATCCTCCAAAATGATCTGTGCGGCCGAATGTAAATCTTCTATGCCCATGTGACAAGTATCACAATCTTCCTCATTTGCTTTTATTTCGATTGGAGCAGCTGTTTTATCAGAGCAGGCAGTTAAGAATACCACAACAGCCAATAACAGGATCCACCATCTACACTTCATGTTTCTCCCTCCCAAACTTAAATAAGATATAGGAACATACCGATAAAATGAGTAAAAAAGAGAGGATCTGAGAAAAGTTCCTATCTCTTTTCTCTTTATATGACAGCTCACTTTGACTCTTTTCCCAATTAACGGGCGCTGGGTTCATGAGCGGATATTCATCAATCACAAATGTATCAGATGGAATCGGGGTGAACTTTTCAATCATATTCCATAACTCCACTGCTGGACTTCGATGGAAAATTTGTAAATACGGCTCTTTGTTTGTCATATTGTAAAAAACATCCCCGCTTTTATAGGCAAAATCAACAATTTTATCTTTATTTAGGCTTAAGGATTGATGATCATCGAAATAATTTCCATATTGATCCTTGCTAAACTTATTCACATTCTTACTATCAGAAATTATCTGTTTTGTATTTTGATAAAAATTGTTTAAATAAACATAATTCTGGTCAGAGTTCTTTCTTAATTCCAATCCTGTATCGTTTTCTAGAAATGTATTAAACTCAATCCGATTTCGTTTCGCATTTTCCATAAGGATTCCCTTATAGTTACTCATGACCACATTGGAGGCAATTTTTGAATCGAAAGTGTCATAGATAAACATCCCTGCACCGTCAACTTTTGTATTTAAATAAAAGATATTTTCTAGAATAAAAACTTCATAGCTTTGCATAATCATCAGTCCATTTACACTTTCACGTACTTGATTTTGCGAGATTAGGACGTTTCTGGAATCCATTGTATGAACACCATACCTTGTCCGAATCATTTGATTTCCTTTTAACTCACAGAATTCAGAATAGGATACATAAACCCCATCCTGTGTTTCAAAAATGAGGTTGCTATTGGCAGAAGTATTTGGTGCCTTCACTAAATAAATCCCATAGCCTTTATATTTAGACTTTTCTTCAAAACTAGTAATAGTATTTTGTTCAAAACGATGGCCATAGCTTTCATGAGCATAAATCCCATGAAATACATTTCTAATTAAATTATGATGAATATGAGAACGATTGCCTTTAATATAAATCCCAGCATTTTGAGAACCGCTTCCTTCTATCTGCAGACCTTCAACCGTCACGTCATCTGCATCAATGGTAAGAACGTTCCCTTCATATGGACCGATGATCTTAGCTCCTTTTTCACCGATAAGTTGGACGGAATGAGTTATGGTTAATGGGCCTATATATTCTCCCGTTTTGAGGTTTATCACAGAAGAAGTTGGATTTAATAATGCCCCTTGAAGCTCCTTTGTATTGGATACAGTTACTTCCGCTCCGTGAACTTTACCAGCAAAAAAGAACCAGGCACATACAATAAATAGGAGAACTTTTTTATTCAAATGGGATACACCTCCCCAATCACTGTTACCATAATAAACGATTTTTTGATGATACAGCTAAAAGGGCAGTGTTCCTAGGTTGCATGTTTCACATCTGTCCATAAATCGTTTAGGAATATCTGCCCTCTTTATTTGAAACTTAAGGTTCACATTATTAATTTTTTCTTGTATACTTTTAGTTGTGTGATTTATTTATCTATTTATTAATGGCTCATTGTAGCCTTACCGTCGTCTTCACCAGTTTCGGTTACTTTAAGAATGGCGACGGCTCCTTTTTGTGCATGGTTGAATTGGTGTGTGACAATTGGGTAGCTTCCTACTCTTGTTACAGTAAATTCAACTACAGCACCGCCGCTGGCTGGAAGCATAACTGTTTGTAATCCTTTGTAATGGTTATATGGGTTACCGTCAATATATACATCATCAAATATTGTACCAACAACATGGAATGAGCTAACTTCATTTGGTCCTACATTGTTAATATAGATTCTTACTCTGTCTCCAACTTTTGCTAACAGTGGCTGCTCTTTTAGTGTGAACGTATCACCATTTGTATTTAGGTCACCTTCTTGAAGAGCTTTTGCTGAAAATACGACATGACTCGGTACACCATTTGTGAAATCGTCTAAATCGTTATATTTATACCATTCGTTTTGTATCATTACGAATTCTTTATTAATTCCTTCATCTGTTGGATAGCCATTTTTCGGCTTAACAATGATCGTACCATGCATTCCGTTTGCAATATGTGAAAGTACTGGTGCTGTTCCACAATGGTACATAAATACACCTGGCTTATTTGCTGGATAGCTGAATGTTCCTGATTCATTAGGCATTACATTGATAAAGTCCTTAGATGGTGCTGCATGAACAGCATGAAAATCCATGCTATGCGGAATGGCCGGATCCATATTCTTTAATGTAAAGTTAATTGTGTCTCCTTCATTTACTACTACAACCGGTCCTGGGGCTTCCCCGTTAAATGTCCAAGCTTTGTAAATATTTCCTTTGTCTATTTCAATGTCTGTAATCTGTGATGTCATTTCCACGTTTACTTCTGTAGGACCCACCCTTTCGATTTTCAACGGTACTGGTTCCTGGTTGACCCCTTTATGTGGGGCTATGACCTCATTAGTACTTTTCTCTGCTGCTAATACCTTTTGCTCTGGCTGTGGTTTTTCTTGTAAAGATTGTTGGTTACATGCGGTTAGTAAGCTTAGTCCAATTGCGGATGTTAGAAGATATTTCAAACCCTTTTTCATGTTAACTCCTCCTTTAATATCCTTTCCTTCACATCTTAATCATACTGTTTCCAATTCTCTGAATAGGTGATATTACTCACAAAAGATCCCGAGTCTGTGAAAAGTTTGTGAAGTATGTTCTTAAGAATCTTTCCGTACATAATTGCAGACTTTCGTATAAAATTGGAACTTTGAAATCGCTGTCATTCCAAACATCCGATAATTCCATGGAAATCTCACTTTTATTTGTGCTATACTTTAACAGCCCATGCATTTTGTCCGTTTTATAAAATACTTTTAATCTATAAGTGTAAGGTTTTGAACTGCATATTCGTCTATTATAATGAGAGCAAAAGAAGCAATTGAATAGACTTAATATCCCTACATACAAAAAGGAGAATTTCAGAAAAAAATGATAGTTGATTTTATGATGATTTTAAAAGCAATCATACTTGGATTAGTTGAAGGTTTAACAGAATTTGCTCCAGTTTCATCTACGGGGCATATGATCATTGTGGATGATATGTGGCTTCATTCAAAGGATTTTTTATCGAAGTCGACAGCGAATACATTTAAGGTTGTTATCCAGTTAGGATCCATTCTTGCAGTTGTCATCATCTTTAAAGATAGATTTATTGACATGCTCGGTCTTGGGAAACAGAAAAGGGATGCTGCGATTCCAGAAAGCCGTTTGAAGCTGACTCAGGTCATTGTCGGTCTGATTCCGGCTGGTATTCTTGGTGTTTTATTTGAAGATTATATCGATGAATACTTATTTTCCATTGAAACAGTTTTAATTGGCTTAGTTATTGGGGCTATCTTTATGATCTTTGCAGATATTTTTGGAGGGAAACGGCCAAAAGTGGACACTGTTGACCAAATTACTTATAAACAGGCATTTTCTATTGGATTGATACAATGCTTTTCACTCTGGCCCGGTTTTTCACGCTCAGGTTCAACGATTTCCGGTGGAGTATTGCTCGGGTTGAGCCACCGTGCAGCAGCTGATTTCACCTTTATCATGGCTGTACCGATTATGGCTGGTGCGAGCTTCATCTCACTATTAAAAAACTGGCAATATTTCACGATCGATGCCCTGCCGTTTTTCATCGCTGGCTTTATTAGCGCCTTTGTTTTTGCCCTTTTGTCTATACGTTTCTTTTTAAAACTGATTAATAAAATCAAACTTGTGCCATTCGCCATTTACCGAATTGTTTTGGCATTAGTCATCTATATTGTATTTTTCTAAAAAAGCGGACTAGCCTTAGTCCGTTTTTTTTGTAAGCATTTCATTATCCTGATTTCTTATTAATTGATAAAATTGCTTTTAAAGGTAAATCCTTTAAGAGAATATTGTATGAAGGTAGATGAAGAATATGGAAGTACAGTCTGAAAATAAACCACTTCACGAAATTCACTATTCTGTTTTAGACCTGTCCCCTATCATAGTTGGCGGTACAGCATCTGAAGCGTTTCGAAATACGCTAGATCTTGCTCAGCAAGCTGAAAAATGGGGTTATCACCGTTACTGGCTTGCCGAGCATCATAATATGCAAGGGATAGCTAGTTCAGCGACTTCAATCGTTATTAGTCATGTGGCAGCTGGAACTAAGAAAATTCGAGTTGGTTCAGGAGGAATTATGCTTCCCAATCATGCCCCTCTCATTATTGCAGAACAGTTTGGTACATTAGAATCGCTATTTCCTGGCCGCATTGATCTTGGCCTGGGACGTGCTCCCGGAACAGACCAAATAACTGCAAGAGCATTGAGACGTGACCGAAGATCAGATGGACAGGATTTTCCTGAACAGTTGGAAGAATTGCGTACATACTTTGATCCATCAAGAGCTTCAGGTCAAATGCCAGTTAGAGCTGTCCCAGGTGAAGGGTTAGACATTCCAATTTGGCTGCTTGGTTCGAGTGGTTTCAGTGCACAGCTTGCAGGACTTCTTGGCCTCCCATTTGCATTCGCAAGTCATTTCTCGCCAGAGAACACTTTGCCAGCCCTTGATTTATATCGAAAAAGCTTCCAGCCCTCCTCTGTTTTGGATAAACCCCATTCTATGGTAGGAACGAATGTGATAGCTGCTGATTCTGATGAAAAAGCAGAGTGGCTCGCAACATCTATGCAGCAGCAATTTCTAAACTTAGTCAGGAATACGCCAGGTCAGCTAAACCCTCCTGTCAATAATATGGATGAACTTTGGAGCGAATATGAGAAATCCATCTTAGAAAAGCAGCTCGGTTCTTCGATTATTGGCGGACCAGAAAAGGTTAAAGTGAAGCTCCAACAGTTTCTGAATGAAACTAAAGCAGACGAAATCATGATCAATGGGCAAATTTATTATCATCAGGATCGCCTCCGGTCGTTTGAAATCATATCAAACATTATGAAAGGCTCCTCTTGAGAAGGATGCATTTCAGGTATATAGGCCAGTCGGGAATCATGGGACAGTGTACCTGTCCCCATGCCCCTTCTAATTCTTTTTCTCCCCTAACTCATCAATTAGCCTCTCTGCTGTTCGGCGATACAAATTACTCATATGGACGAATGAGGCAATCATAAGGATTTTCTCTAGTTCCCCTGAAGCACTATCTTCCAGCAGCTTTACCTCATGCTTTACATCCTCTACTTTATTTTCAGCATCATTATAAAAGACTGAAAGGTTCTTTTCAGTAAGATGCAGAAAGCTATCATAAAATCGATCCACCTCGAATTCATGGTCGATGATTTTTGCATTAATGTTAGACAATGTATCCTTAATATCATTTATTGAAAGTCCGCCCTTCAACTGATAAATAAGGCTAATTAATATGAGATGGTCTTTTGAATACTTTTTATTTTTGATTGGGAATAAAAGCTTTCCTTTAGCATAATTATTGATCATTGTTTTTGTCAGAACCTTTTCATCCTCATTACGCTTCGTGCTGCTAAATTTATTTTCAAACAGCTGGATAACTTGATCCATATAAAGATCAATTTCAGGAATCTCATTTAAAGAAATTTGTCTGTTTAAGTTAAGTGATTCGATTATTTTTTGCAAGTTTTCCATATATATTAACCTCTGAATTCATAATCATTAAGTAAATATTACAGTATTAATAAGAGTAAGTAAATGATTGACTATGTATCAGAATGGCTGTATCATTATAAGTAGTTATAGAAACTACATACAGTCACATTAGGGGGATAATTTATGACATCTTTTATTCGAGAGCCTATTAACGGTCTTACGCATTTAGCTGGAGCGATTCTTTCCTTTGTTGGACTTCTAGCGATGGTGATCAAAGCTTCCATAACAACAGCGTCTCCAATTGCGATCACTTCTGTCATTATTTTTGGCATCAGCATGATTCTGCTTTATTCCGCATCAGCTACCTATCATATGGTAGTTGCTAAGGATAAAGTCATTTCTTTTCTCAGAAGACTTGACCATTCAATGATTTTTGTATTAATTGCTGGATCCTATACACCCTTTTGTCTGATTAGCCTAAAGGGAACGACAGGCTGGTTAATATTTTCAATTGTTTCTGCCATCGCAGTGGTCGGTGTCCTATTTAAAATGGTCTGGTTTAATTGTCCAAGATGGCTATCTACCGCACTTTATGTGGCAGTAGGCTGGATTATTGTGTTTGCCTTCTCCCCTTTGTCTGAATCATTAAGCACGGCTGGCATTCTTCTTCTATTAGCCGGAGGAATCCTTTACACAATTGGAGGAGTGATTTACGCGCTAAAGCCAAAGTTTTTGGAGTTTGAACATTTCGGCTTTCACGAAATCTTTCATATTTTTATTATGCTTGGCAGCATGTCTCATTTTCTATGTGTTTATATGTTTGTAATATAATGAAAAACCCGCTCTGTGAGCGGGTTTTTCTATTCTCTAATAGCCCATATTAATAAACATCGATAGGAAAAATGCAAAAATAAGAATAATACCAATGATAAGCAAAATAAATAAAACGACAATAATCCAGCCTAACACTTTTCTATTTGTGACGATTAAGTAAATCCCCAAGCCTAACAGACCTAATATAAAACCTAGGATTCCCCATAATACCGGACTTTTCCCATGCTTAGGTGCATCAATTACCATATATGCCGTAATCGCGATGCTTATAAGTAACCCTATAATATACTCCATTGCTCTCCTCCTCTAATAAAACACATATAATAAATTTCTATACAACTTTAACAGAATTATGCAATGGATTTAAGATGAAATGAATGGCTAAAAGGGATTATTATGACAACTTCTATATGGAGCCTGACCGATACATAACTTCAAAGAAATTTGGAAAACTTGTACAGAGGGAGGTGTGTTGCAAATAAAGTGAAAAACGCGGTACCTTAATAAAATAGTACCGCGTAAACTTTCTTTTTAATTCGTTCCCAAGACTACGCCAAGTTCTTTTAAATACTGCCTATAAGCAATACTCATTCTATCACATACAAGTGAAAGCTCAACCTGTAAATCAAGCGGCAGCTCTTCAGGCTTTTGATTCTCTACGACTGGTTTGTCTTGTAAGAAGATTTCATCTTGGAACTTTATAATCTCCTCATCTTTCAACCCAGTTTCATAGTCGAAGGAAAGGATACCGTAAGCAACAGAATTATCTTCATCCTTTGGCCGGATCGTTAATAATATCGTCATATGGGTCCCGTTTTCGCGATCTCTCTTCGTAAATAAAACGGTTAAAGGACGAATAATCTCATATGTGTAATACACATATTTCGGGTTTCCAGACCCATCGGGATCAGGCTGGTAGATAGCAATTTCGTCTGAATAAATTCGGCTCCCCTCTTTATGGACATAGTAATCCTGAATTTCACGATGAGTTTCTGTGCCAAGGAATCCTTGGTGGACAACCGCTAAGTGACCGACATCAAGGAAATTTTCTACGATGCGAGGCGGTTTAGCGTTTACTTCCTGCGGTCCCCAAATAACATTACGATAATTAGTTCCTTCCATCTCTTTATAATAGAAAAAATCAGGATTATTATTAGCAAGATTCACCCAGATAAAACCATACTTTTCTTGACATGCATATTTAATCGCTTTTGCTTTTTTTGGAATAGCACGCTCCTTAGGAAGCTGCGGGATCTTGACACAATCTCCATCATGATGAAATTCCCACGCATGATAAGGACAAACTAGGCAGTCATTCTTCACTTCGCCCAATGATAAAGCAGCCCCTCTATGAATGCATAAATCCTTAAATGCATGAACCCCTTCACTATTTCTAAAAATAACTAGCCGCTCTCCCATTAAGACCACTTGGATTGGCTTTTCTTTCACATCAACAGAACGACAAGCTACAATCCAATCTTCTAACAAAACTTTATCTTGTATCATGTTAGTCTCCTTTATCACGTTTTTTCTATTTTCATTGTAATAAGATTATTATCTTCGGTCAATATAAAATACGAACGTATTTAAAAAAAATTAAAAAAATGTTCGTTTTTTATATACAAACGATTTGATTTTTAATATAATCCACTTGAAAACATGAAAAACACAGATAATCAAGGAGGAATTCTGTTGGATAGGAAACCAGAAAATGGGATTATCATCGGAGTAGATGATAAAATTAGTTATGGCAAGGCACTCCTTCTTGGAGCACAGCACGTGTTAGCTATGGATTTGTATATTGCACCAATCATCATCGCAGGACTTTTATCTTTAGGAACTGAAAATACGTCATTCTTTATTCAAATGTGTTTTCTGGCAACAGGGCTTGCTACTTTAATTCAGACAGGTGCAGGAATTAAGCTGCCAGTTGTACAAGGTCCTTCCTATGTACCGATTGGAGCCATTGCAGCTATTGGGGGAAAGCTTGGTTTAGGGGCTATTGCAGGAAGTCTTATTCCAGGAGCACTGATTATTGCGCTTCTAGGATATCCAATGAAATGGTTTGCAAAGGTTGTCAAAAGAGTCATTCCCCCTCTTGTCGGAGGAACCGTTATTATTATTGTTGGGATTGCCTTAATGCCTGTCGGAATAAATAATATCTATATTGCACCTGGTAATGTAGGTGACAACATAATCGTTGCTGCAGTTTCTGCAGGCGTACTGATCGTTTGTATGCTTCTTGGCCGCAAAGTGAACGGAGTAGGAACCTTTTTCCGCTTGGTTTCTGTGTTAATTGCCATAGTTGCCGGAACTGCAACTGCTAGTTTTTTTGGTACTGTTGATTTCTCCCCTGTTAAGGAGGCAGCTTGGTTCTCATTGCCATCATTTCTTCCTTTTGGAAAACCGATTTTTAATGTAAGTGCTATTATTACAATGGTTTTAGTTTATTTTATTATTTTAATCGAAACGACTGGAACTTGGTTTGTCGTTTCTACCGTTACTGGAAAAGAGCTTGATGAGAAGCGTTTAAACCGTGCATCTGTTGGTGAAGGTCTAGGATGCTTTGTTGGTGCCCTGTTTGGAAGCACGCCAATGACTGGTTACTCATCTAATGCGGGACTTCTTGCTATCACGGGTGTTGCAAGCAGATTAGCAATTATGGCCAGTGGTTTCATCCTTGTATGTTTAGGACTTGTACCGAAGCTATCAACTGCCATCACATGCATCCCTGAACCTGTTATAAACGGGATATTCGGGATTGTCTGTGTCGCCATAGTGACAAATGGAATGAAGGTAATCCAGCCAATTATTATTGATGACCGCAATATGATGATTATTGGGATTCCAATTCTTTTAACTCTAGCTGTTACTGTTTTGCCAAAAGAAGTTCTATATAGTGCACCTGAATGGGCAACGTATATCTTATCCTCTGGAATTACAGTTGGCGCACTTGCCACTGTTATATTGAATTTAGTCATTCCGTCCGGAGAAAAAAAATCTGCTGCTGAACCAGTAAGTGAGATAACCGATACTCCATAAAAAGAGAAGTTTATTTTGAAGGAACTAATTTTAAAATTAGTTCCTTTTTTTGTATCCATGTTAGTGTTTTCGCTCGGTTTTTTTCAATACAAAGCCCTTCTAGGAATCTCTTTCATTGACTTTACTTCCTATACAAGATACATTCTATATATAGTATATTCAAATAATCAAATATACTAAAATAAAAATATATGAAAAAGGGATGGTTATGCAGCGGAAATCATTTTTTACTGGGAGATATGAGGGTTATTCTTTTCGAGGATTTCAAAAGGATCTTTTATCCGGCCTGGTAGTTGGTATCATTGCTATCCCGCTTGGTATGGCATTTGCCATTGCTTCAGGTGTTAAACCGGAATACGGAATTTATACAACCATTTTCGCTGGAATATTAATCTCGCTTTTCGGCGGTTCGAAGTACCAAATTGGCGGTCCTACTGGGGCATTTATTCCCATTCTATTTGGCATAGTCATGACATACGGATATGAAAATTTATTAATTGCTGGTTTTTTAGCGGGCATCATTCTTTTGCTCATGGGATTTTTCCGCCTTGGGTCTTTAATTAAATTTATCCCTAAACCTGTCACGATTGGTTTCACTTCGGGCATTGCTGTGATTATATTTTCTGGACAAATCGCTAATTTTCTTGGCTTGGAGAACATTGAAAAACATGAATATTTTCTGCAAAACATGCGAGAAATCATTGTTCATATCGATACAATTAATATCTATAGTCTCTTAACTGCGGGAATTTGCCTTATGACCGTTCTCCTCACTCCGAAGTTTCTTCCGAAAATTCCAGGTCCTCTTATCGGTTTATTAGTATCTACCGTCATTGCGTCCATTTTCTACCCTGGCCAAATTGCCACGATTGGCACAGTTTTTGGCGAAATTCCAAGTTCATTGCCCAGGCTGCAGCTTCCAGAAATTACACTGGAAAAAATCCGACTATTAATCGGACCTGCATTTGTGATCGCTCTTTTAGGAAGTATTGAGTCTTTATTGTCAGCTGTTGTTGCAGATGGCATGACGAATGGAAAACATAATAGTAACAGGGAGCTTAAGGGACAGGGAATTGCGAATATAATCACCCCATTATTTGGAGGGATTCCGGCAACTGGAGCGATAGCGAGAACCGCCACAAATATTAAAACAGGGGCAGTTTCTCCTTTTTCTGGAATCATCCATGGTGCTGTTGTTTTACTTGTACTTGTTCTATTTGCACCATATGCCTCGACGATTCCACTGGCAAGTATGGCGCCTATTCTTATGGTTGTCGCTTGGAATATGAGTGAAAAACATGTATTCAAACATATATTAAAGACTAAGACTGAGGATTCAATTGTTCTCGTTGTTACCTTCCTGCTTACTGTTTTTGTAAATTTAACTATTGCAGTTCAAATAGGCCTACTGCTCGCTCTTGTCTTATTTACAAAACGGATGAGTGACATTTTGGTCACAGCTAAGGTTTTGCCTAACCCACTGCATAAGAATAAAAAAGTGGAGTCGACTATGGTCACGAAGAACCGTGATTGCCCGCAAATTAGTATTTATAGTGTTGAAGGACCATTATTCTTTGGGGCTGCGCAATCTTTCTCACAGACGATAATGAAAACTATTCATTATAAACCTCGGGTCTTACTTTTGAGAATGGGAAAGGTTCCTTTCATGGATATAACGGGTGAAGCCTCACTTGCCTCTATTGTGAGGCATTTTTCAAAAAGCGGGGTTGTTTTAATTGCAGGCATAAATGCTCAGCCTAAAAGTGTTTTGCAACGAACAGGCTTGTACGATGTGATTGGTGAGGAGCATTTCTTTGAGCACACTGGGGATGCCATCAATTTGGCTCTTGCCCTTCTCACTAAAGATAAATGCCTTGGATGCAAGCATTTCGCCTTTAATGAATGTAAGGCCCTTTCACAAGGAAATGAAATGTTAAGTCAGAAGAAACTTCTCTCTTCATCATAGCTATGTCAAAAAGGAGCGAACTTGCAAAAGTGCCGCTCCTTCTTATGTTAATTATATCGACTTGTTCCTACTTTTGCTTTTCCTCCCATTGCTCCATCGGATCAGCAATGGACTCGTCATTAGGCATATGAATCATTTTTATTTCTCGCTCATTTCGTCCTTTAGCAATATCAAGATAGATCATTTTTGATTTGCCTAGGCCTGCTTTTTCCGCATCATCGATGGAAGCAGCATAGTAAACTGTCTTAATCCCTGCAAAATACATGGCAGTTAAGCACATTGCACATGGTTCACCACTAGCATACATGGTGCAGTCACTTAAATCTAATGTTTGCAGCTTCTCTTGAGCCCTTCTGATTGCTAATAATTCTGCATGTCCACTTACATCATAATGAATGTGAAGTTCATTTACTCCTTCAGAAATAACTTCATTGTCTTTTACCAAAACAGCACCAAACGGCTGCCCTCCCTGCTCAACATTTTTCAACGCTAATTGAATGGCTTGCTTCATGAATAAATCCATAATAATAAAATCTCCTTTCTATACTAAACTCATTTCTTATTAACGTATCATAAAAAATGGCAAGGTGAAACTCCAGAAATATTTCTTAAACTCTTTCAATCTATTTACCCCCATGCTTGTAGAGCTTTGAAGAGAAATTGGGTAATACAGTTTTGTCTAACTTTCACTATCATAATTCTCATTTTTTGAAATATCTTGCATTAGTGAATGCCCATTTCCCTTTTATACAATCTGTAAAAATCTTTTTATCCAATCAAAATTTTCTTTGACAGGATAAAAAATTGGGTGTACATTTTTAATATGATATATTCAAATAATCAGATATACTAATTTATGATTATACTAAAATAAAGAAGGGTTAACATGAAGCAAGAAAAATGGTTTTTTACAGGCAGGTATAAAGGGTATTCTTTACAGGGCTTTCAAAAGGATCTATTGTCTGGATTAGTTGTAGGTGTCATAGCTATTCCTCTAGGCATGGCTTTTGCCATTGCATCAGGGGTCAAGCCCGAGTATGGAATTTATACTACAATTATTGCCGGAATTTTAATTGCTGTATTTGGGGGTTCAAAATACCAAATTGGCGGTCCAACTGGGGCGTTTATCCCGATATTATTTGGAGTTGTGATTACCTATGGCTACGAAAACCTTCTAATTGCAGGATTTTTAGCGGGGATTATGCTCTGTTTAATGGGAATATTTCGGTTAGGGGCATTAATCAAGTTCATCCCTAGACCTGTCACGATCGGATTTACTTCGGGAATTGCTGTTATTATATTTACAGGGCAAATCGCCAATTTTCTTGGGCTTCAGGACGTGAAGCAGCATGAATTATTTCACAACAACATTGTAGAAATTTCTAGACATCTTCATACAATTAATTTTTATAGTGTGTTAACTGCTGGAATTTGCTTAGTAACTATTATTCTCACACCTAAGCTTTTTCCTCGGGTGCCAGGACCATTAATTGGCTTGCTATTGTCAACGATTGCAGCGTCCATCTTTTATCCAGGAGAGATTGCAACCATTGGCTCAACTTACGGGGAGATTTCTAGTACTTTACCGCGGTTCTCCATTCCTGAAATAACCTTTGACAAAATCGTGCAGCTGATTAGACCCGCGTTCGTCATTGCCATCCTCGGCGCAATTGAATCTTTACTGTCTGCCGTCGTGGCTGATGGAATGACAAATAGCAAACATCACAGCAATCGAGAACTTGTAGGACAGGGGATCGCCAATATGATTACTCCTTTATTCGGGGGTATTCCAGCAACCGGTGCGATTGCCCGAACAGCCACAAACATAAAAAACGGGGCAGTATCCCCATTCTCTGGGATCATTCATGGAATCATGGTATTATTAATACTAGTACTCTTTGCCCCATACGCATCAAGTATTCCATTAGCCAGTATGGCGCCAATCTTAATGGTAGTTGCCTGGAATATGAGTGAAAGACATGTATTCTATTATATATTAAAAACAAAAACGGAAGATTCCCTTGTTCTGACCGTCACCTTTCTTTTAACTGTATTTATTAATTTAACAGTTGCTGTTGAGGTCGGATTATTATTAGCCGTTGTTCTATTTACGAAACGGATGAGTGATGTAATGGTAACTGCTAAAGCATTGCCAGATCCGAAGAACAAACACGAAAAAGTTCTAACCCATATGGTTACTGATACTCACGATTGCCCCCAAATTAGTATTTATAATATTGAGGGCCCCTTATTCTTTGGCGCGGCGCAAACCTTTTCACAAACAATCATGAGCACCATCAACTATAAACCAAAGGTATTGCTGCTAAGAATGTCTAAGGTTCCATTTATGGATACAACAGGAGAAGCTTCTTTAGCCAGCATCATTAAAGAATTCTCCAAGAATGGCACCGTTTTAATTTCTGGAATAAGGCCACAGCCGAAGAAAGTTATGCTAAAAACCGGTTTATTCGACCTGATCGGAGAAGAGCGATTCTTCGAGCATACAGGCGATGCGATCGATTATGCCTTACAGGATTTAAATAAGGTGAAATGCCTAGGCTGCAAACATTTTGCTTTTAAGGAATGCACCGCGTTATCCGGCATGGCACAACAAACCGGTTAAAAGGCATTTACTTCATCATTGCACTAAATAAAGAGGGGTTATTGAAATGAACCTTGAAATGCAAAAATTTAAAGCAGATTTCTTTAAAGCCTTAGCTCATCCACTTAGAATACGAATTCTCGAGCTTCTCTCAGAAGGCGATAAAAGTGTAAACGAAATTCAAACACTCGTCGGCAGTGAAGGCTCAGCGGTCTCCCAGCAGCTAACAGTGTTGCGTTCGAAAAATATTGTTACGGGTACAAAGGATGGCAATCGGGTGATTTATTCCTTAAGAGATCCATTAATTATTGAATTGCTTCAAGTGGCAAGGCAAATTTTTAATAATCATCTTGTGGATGCGATATCAATGTTGGATAAATTATCTGAGATGGAGAGCAATGAGGATACAGACTAACACAGCATTTGATTGCTGTGTTTTTTTACGGTTAATACAAAGAATAAATCCTTATTGATAGATAAAACTAATGCCAAACCTTCTAAATAGAATTTTCATCCAATTTTATATACAATAGATATTATATTTAGCGTCTCTAAATATAATAAAATATTATTAAAGAGTTACACAGGGGGAAATTTAAAATGAGCCAACATGGAGTGGATGATACAACCGGGAATAGGATAAGGCCCGATAAGATTTGGACGCGAGATTTTATCTTAATTGTGATGTCTAATTTTTTGGTTTTCCTTGGGTTTCATATGACTCTGCCAACGATCCCGCTTTTTGTCGAGGAATTAGGCGGAAATGATCAGCTCATCGGCATTGTAGTCGGAATTTTTACTTTTTCTGCCCTGCTTCTTCGTCCTTATGCTGGGCATGCACTAGAATCAAAAGGAAGGCGTTTTGTCTACTTATTTGGGTTAGGGATATTTGTCATTTCCGTAGGATCTTTCGGTTTTGTACCAGGCTTATTTTTTCTGTTCATAGTTAGAATTGTTCAAGGAGTTGGCTGGGGTTTTTCCACAACTGCGTCTGGAACGATCGCGACCGATCTTATCCCGCCAAGAAGGCGCGGAGAAGGAATGGGGTATTATGGACTTTCGGGCACCATTGCATTAGCTCTAGGACCTACACTAGGCCTTGCCCTAACAGGATTTATTTCTTTTAAGATCTTATTTTTATTTTGCTCACTTCTTGGATTAATGGCCTTTATTCTTTCCTTTAAAATCCGATATAAACAAGTTGACCCTGTAGCTGTGCAGCAGCCTCATAAGAAATGGGACATCTATGAAAAAAGCGCTCTTCCGCCATCTTTGCTGTTATTCTTTCTAACCGTTACCTTCGGAGGAATCGCTACATTCCTGCCCCTTTATTCTTCGCAAAAAGGGATAGAAGGGATCCAATGGTATTTTCTGCTTTATGCCTTAGCCTTAATGCTATCACGAACATTTTCGGGAAAAATATATGACCAAAAAGGACATAAAGCCGTTTTTGTCCAAGGTGCCCTTCTTATAGTGATCTCGATGGGATTACTTTCATGGCTACCGAATAGCCTGATTCTATACATAGCTGCCATTCTTTATGGCTTAGGCTTTGGGACCGTTCAGCCAGCCTTGCAGGCATGGTCTGTAAAGGAAGCACCCATTCATCGGAGAGGAATGGCCAACGCAACATTTTTCTCTTTTTTTGATTTAGGAGTGGGAATAGGAGCTATCGCATTCGGGCAGATTGGCCACTGGTTTGGATATAGTGCAATTTATATGGCATCAGCAATATCTGTTCTATTCTCCATCATTCTTTATCTATTTATAGTCGCTAGAAGCCGTGAACATGCAGTTAGCAGATAGAGGATAAAATAAGAAAGATGGTTTAGACAATTTAACCCGTGTGTCCACAAAAATGAGGAATTAACCCCTTTTGCCACGGATAAGGAACTGATGTCCGCTAAGCTTAGAAGAAAATTAACATCTGTCTTCAAAATCCTGGTTGAACGAAAAAAGTGCGACAAAATAACTGTTGTCGCACTTTCTTATTGCTAAGATTCTTCTCTAGGTGGAACCGCATTAATCACACCTGCAATTCCTTCCTTATTATACAACCGGTAAAGCAAACTCTCTAAAACGCTCTACTGCCTTTTCTGTATCTCCTTCTAATCCTTGTTCCTTCAGCGTCTCTCCAATTAAGACGATTGCTTTTTCAAGCATTTGATCAGTCGTGTTCCCCATATGGCCGATTCGGAATGCTTTGCCAGCCAAGTGGGCAAGTGCTCCTGCTACGATTAGTCCCTTTTCAGCTAAAGCAGCCCGGAATGAAGCATCATCTATGCCCTCTGGATAAAGAATACAGCTTAATGTATCAGCAGCCACTTCTTCTTCTGCTAAAGCTTTCATGCCATATACAGCAAGGGCAGCCCGAACCGCTTTTCCAAACGCTTTATGACGTTTATAGCGATTTTCCATCCCCTCAGCTAGAACTAGGTTCATCCCTTCTTCATAAGCATAAATTAGATTAACAGGCGGGGTAGCAAAATATTTAGAAGGGTCATTCATAATTGGTATCCAATTGTTAATATCACAATAATAAGCAGGCACACGTTTAATTTGTTCCCGTGCGGCCAATGCCGTTTTATTAAAGGCAACAATTGCGATTCCCGGCGGTACGCCGATTGCTTTTTGGGAACCTGTTAAAATAACATCAATCTTTGCATCTTCATCCCCATACGACTTACTCATATCCTCTTCCATTGCAGCTGTAGCACAAACGCCGTCAAGGATGATAAGAGCTCCGTGCTTTTTAATGATTGGTACAAGTACATCCAAATCAGCTGCTACCCCTGTCGAAGTATCCGCATGTGTAATGGTAACTGCCTTAAAATATCCTGAATTCAGTTTTTCTTCTACATCTTGAGGATTAACCTGTTTTCCCCATTCAGCTTGAATGACCTCAACCTCAATCCCAAAGGCTTCCCCTATTTTGATGAAGCGGTCACCAAAAAATCCTTGGCTTATAACAAGAATCTTTTCACCAGCTCCCACTGTATTGACTAGTGCCATTTCCATTGCAATTGTACCTGATCCTGCGATCACGAGCACTTCTCCATCGGTTTTAAGCATTTCCCTAGTCTTGTTGATTGCACTCCGATAAATGGCCGTAAATCTTGGATCTGTATGACTTCTTGTTTCCTCTGCAAGTGCATCATAAATAGAATCGACAACTGGTGTCGGACCCGGAATTAACAGCATTTCTTTGTTTCGCATGATCATCCTCCTAATTGATTCTAATATTTATACTACATACAATTACTACTTCTATACTTATATTAAAAACCCTTCAATTATTAAATAATTCAGATTTAACTCTTTTATTTATAATTATAAGAGAAAAAATATTGACTTATAAATGATTTTAATAATATCATAGTTTTATACTTGATTACACAAAAGCATAAAAGCATAAAAGCGTTGAACTATTTAAGTAGCTGATACAAGCTTGAAAAGCAGAGACCTGATGGTGGTGAAAATCAGGCAAGGTGTATAGTGAATTACAGTTAGGGAGCTGTTTTTTCCGGTTTCGGCCGTTATCAAAACAAGAGAGCAGAGTAATCTGCTAACTAGGGTGGTACCGCGGAGCTTCCGTCCCTTTTTGGGATGGGGCTTTTTTGTTTTTATCTAAGGAAGGAGAAATTAATATGAAAAAAGAACTTACGATTGGAATGTCAGTTATCCCCATACTAGCACTAATTATTTCTGCTGCTTTATCGATCTTCTTTTGGAAGGCGGGAATGCATATTCCATTAATGATCGGAGTCATCCTTGCAGCAATTGTAGCAAAGGTATGTGGCTGGAACTGGGATGAAATTCAAAAAATGATGGTTCAGGGGGTTGCGAGAGCTTTACCAGCTGTATTTATTCTGCTCATTATTGGAATGATTGTTGGTTCATGGATCGCAAGCGGGGTTATCCCGACCATCATCTACTATGGTTTGTCAATCATTAAACCAGAATTGTTCGTACCGATTGTGGCTCTTGTTACTGGAATTGTTTCTGTTACACTAGGAAGCTCCTTTACTTCTATTGCAACTATCGGTCTAGCATTTATGGTGATTGGGGAAGGACTTGGATTTTCCCCTGGTCTTGTTGCTGGAGCAGTGATTTCTGGTGCCTATTTTGGAGACAAATTATCTCCCGTTTCAGATACTACAAATATTGCACCTGCTATGGCGGAAACGGATTTATTTAGCCATATTAAGCACATGCTTTGGGATACGCTTCCTGCATTTTTTCTTTCTATTCTTTTGTATTGGATCGTTAGTAATTCCGGAGCGATAAGTGTTGGCGCAGATGCAAGTGTCATTGATACGATCAAGACTGGTCTAAATGATGTATTTTTAATTCATCCGCTATTATTGATGATGCCAGTTCTAACGATCATCTTAATGATTATGCGTACACCAGCCATTCCTGCCTTAATGGGAGTTAGTATTTTAGGTGGTGTGCTTGCCCTCTTCTTCCAAGGGGCAACCGTATCTTCCATTATCCAAGTTATGACAAGCGGATATTCCGCTGAATCTGGAGTCGCAGCATTGGATTCTTTGTTAAATCGCGGCGGCATGATGTCCATGCTTGGTACAATTGCTTTATTAGTCATCGCGACTGCACTTGGAGGAATTTTAGAAGAAACAGGATCCTTTGAAGTGTTAACACGAAAAATGATGGCGAAGGTCAAATCTGCTGGAACCTTAATTAGTTCAACGATTCTTTCTACTTTTGTTGTAGCCTTTGCAAGTGGTGCTCAATTTTTGGCCATAATTTTACCGGCCAGAACCTTTGTAAATAAATATAAGGAAATGGGAATAGATACGAAAAACCTTTCAAGATGTGTAGAAGCAGCTGGAACGGTTGGGATTAACCTCGTACCATGGGGAGTCCCTGCTGTATTTGCGATGAGCATCCTTGGCGTATCCCCGGGCGAATTTATTCCTTACGCTTTCTTTGTTTTCCTTGTCCCGCTTATCAATATCCTATTCGGCTTCACAGGCTGGACGATTTCAAAGAAGAATTATCATGAAGATACTAAGCTATTGAAAGATAAAGGAGAAATTTCACTATGAGCGAAGTGATTTTACATGTATTAGGAACGGCACAAGATGCTGGACTGCCACATCCGAATTGTTATTGTAAAAATTGTACTGATGCGATTAACAATCCAAAGCTTCGCCGCTTTGCCGCCTCATTAGCCATCGTTCTTCTGAATGATCGAAAATGGCATTTAATTGATGCGACACCTGATTTAAAAGAACAGATGGTAAATCTGCAATTAAAATACGGCTTGCAGGGCCAGCTTATGGATAGCATCCTTTTAACACATGCCCATTTAGGTCATTATCCAGGATTACTATTTTTGGGACGTGAGGCAATTGGTGCTGCTGGAGTTCCTGTATTTGCAGGTCAAAAAATGAATCAACTGCTAAAAGAACAGGCGCCATGGAGTCAATTAACTAAGCTTAAGAACATCATGAATCATGAAATTAGGAATGGACAACCCCTTCCCATTGCTCAGCAGGTTTCGATTATTCCAATCGAGGTTCCACATAGAAATGAATTCTCTGAGACTTTTGGATTTGTGATTAAGGGACCAAATAAAAAAGTACTGTACATCCCGGATATCGATCGCTGGAATGAATGGGAAAAAGACATATACAAGGCTTGTCAAGAGGTTGACATCTGCCTGCTTGATGGGACCTTTCATTCACCAAAGGACCTTGAAAAAATTGGCCGTGATTTCAGAGAAATCCCCCACCCTCTTATGACAGAAACAATGGATAGGCTTCAAGATTTAGCTGGTGAAAAAGAAATTTATTTTACCCATCTTAATCATTCGAACCCAGCTCTTGACGCTGATCGCCAAATTAGAAGCCAAATTGAGGATAGAGGCTTTTTTGTCGCTGATGATGGGATGGAAATTAGATTGTGATTTTCTTTATAGCCCTTATGTCACTGACATTTTTCAGTAACAGTGTCTAAGAAGTTCATTCATTAGTAAATGTCCAAGTTCTGCATATAAATGGCCAGCCTCAAGAATTTATAATACGTGAGGCTGGCCATATTTTTGTATTTACTTTATTTTTTTATATTCTTCTTCAATATCTTGTACAGTTTGTTCTATCTGTTCGCCCCAATGATCATTTACTTTTTTGAAAATGATTTTCCCATTTTGATCCAAAATTCCGTAGCCGCGATAAGCAACATCGCCATTCTTCATTCCGAATCGGTCAATCAATTCCAGTTTCGGGTCAGAAATAAATGGCAAACTTGTACCAAAATAGTCTTTTAGATGGCTGTATAATTCCTTTTGCTGTTCCGGTGTATCATGGCTGATAATAAACATTTCCATATCCATATCATCTAACATGTCAAGATTTCCATGCAACTCAACTAGTTGCTGCTGACAAAGTCCTCAGGTGTATGTTGTAATAAAAAAGAACAATGCTGGCTTCTCTAACGGAAATGTAACTTCATTATTATCTTGATCTGATAATGTAATTGGATCTTCTAAACCCTTTTGTCCACATGCAGCAAGAAAAAGCACTGCTGCTAGTGTCAATAAAACCATTCGTAATTTCATAATGTCTCCTTTCTAGGTGCATGAAAAATAAACCATCTAATCCTGGCGATGTAGGAAATTGGCATTTTGGCATTCACCTGCATCGTATTACTTAAGATATTGTATAATAGATATCTATCCGAATCCACTAACAAGAATCCAAGTGTATTATAAAAAAACTATCCCCAGTGCTTAATTAATCATTCTTAATAATCAAGTATAAATTAAGCAAGAAGCTGCTTTCTAATATTTTTACCTCAAAATTTTTTTCAGATATCAGCAAAAATTTGAGATAATTAGTTTACATAATAAAATTACAATTAACTATGATTAGATAAAGTTCGAATTTTTACCTTAAACGGTTCTGTGAAATGGAAAATTATTAATTAAAAGTTGTCAGTCGTTACTATCCATGATATTATTATCTCGAATTAAAGATAGTTTTATTAAAGGTAAAATTTAATTCATGTGTACGAATCGCAGGGGAAAAGTAATTTATATAGGAAAATAAATAGTATTATAGGAGGAAGAATGATGAACGAACTAAAAGGCATCCATCATGTAACAGCCATAACAAGCAGTGCTGAAAAGATCTATGATTTTTTTACTTTTGTTTTAGGAATGCGCTTAGTAAAGAAAACAGTTAACCAGGATGATATAAAAACATATCACTTATTTTTCGCAGATGACGCTGGAAATGCAGGGACAGATATGACTTTCTTTGACTTTCCTGGTATTCCTAAAGGCGTACACGGAACAAATGAAATTTCAAAAACATCCTTTCGTGTCCCCAGTGACGCAGCATTAGAATATTGGGTGAACAGATTTGACCGTCTAGAAATTAATCATACAGGGATTACCGAGCAATTCGGAAAAAGGACATTATCCTTTATTGATTTTGATGAACAGCATTATCAATTGATTTCCGATGAACATAATAATGGGGTGGAATCTGGGACACCTTGGCAAAATGGTCCTATTCCTTTAGAATATGCGATTACTGGCCTAGGTCCAATCTTTGTTCGCATCGCAAATTTTCCCCATTTTAAAGAAATGATGGAAAAGGTCCTCTTATTCAGAGAAAGCGCTCAGGAAGGATCATTTCATTTATTTGAAGTTGGAGAAGGTGGAAATGGCGCCCAAGTTATCGTAGAAGATAATCCTAATCTCCATCAGGCTCAACAAGGGTTTGGCACCGTTCATCATGCCGCATTCCGTGTTGAAGACCGCTCTGTTCTAGAAGAGTGGGATAAACGAATTCGCAGCTTCAGAATTCCTACATCTGGTTTCATTGACCGTTTCTTTTTTGGGTCCTTGTACTCAAGAGTAGCACCCCAAATATTATTCGAGTACGCCACAGATGGACCTGGATTTATGGGAGATGAACCGTATGAAACACTTGGAGAAAAATTATCCCTACCACCGTTTTTAGAAGGAAAACGTGAACAAATTGAAAAAATGGTTAGACCAATTGATACGATTAGAAGTACGAAGAAAATAGAAAAGGAATATTAAGTTTTAAATCTTTAAAAGATTGCCTGATTTTTTCATTTTGGAAAATCAGGCAATATCACTTTTTATAACTTACTTATCATAAATTGCCTTTCTTTATCTTCAAAAGGATGCATACTTCTTTTATACATAGCTTCCCCTTCCTTAAATATGCTTTTTTAATACTTATAATTTTCCCTATCAGAAGCAACCTATTGATACAGGAGGTGCAGATATGACAGAGCCAAGCCAGCCAGGAAGCAAAAAACTGCCAGATTTTGATAGTCTTAATGATCGAATAATAGCCCCACAACGATCTTCTGGTCCCACTTTGGTCATTAAAACGAATCTGGATCCAAAAGACTCAACAGTCGAAAATCCCTATTTTGTAAATGATAAATCAACAGATATGAAAGAATTTAGAGATTTCTTTGAGGATGTTTAACTAGTAATAATACGAGTAGTCGGAGCCGGTATTTTGAATATCGGCTCTCCTAGCAGACTCAGATGATTTATTTACTTTTGAAAGGTCATCTCCTTTTCCTTTAGAGCATGTCTAATTTGCTCCAAAGCTTTAGGTCCCATTCCATGAAGCTGTAATATTTCATCCTCACTCACTTTCTTGAATTGCTCAAGTCTAAAGTAACCAGCGCCTTCCAGAGCACGTCTTGCTGGTTTTGCTAATCCGGTGGGAAGGTCGCTTTTCATTTTATCTTCATTCATTTTGAGCCCCCCTCTTTTATAGTGTAACTGTTAAAATTCCTTCTTCGAAAATGGCAAAAAGAATTTAATCCCTCTCTTGTTAAAGGGCAGTATCTTCATGTCGGCAATTATATGACTTACATAGCCCATAAGACACGTAATAAATACACCTTCATGCCCAATTGCTATTTCGAACTGAACGGATATGTATGCAAAAAAGAGAACACCTAATAATGAATGTGTATAGCTTCTATGAGGAACAAATGAAGCTGCGATAATATAAATGCCTAACAGCCATAACCAATTTTCTTGAAGTGATAAACCTCCAAATAGGACACCCATTCCTGTAATTGTCAGCATCCGTCTTTGTGTGATAAACGAGGATATGATGATAATAAGCATTCCTATTCCAATACCTATCCATTTGTTCATTCCTGTACTTGTAAAATAACTATACAAAACCAACAGTACAGCAATGAATTGAGCTGCTGTTCTTACGATGTTATGGGAAATTGTGATTTTATTACTTAACTTTCCGTCAATATCGATATCAGGCATTAAACCCGAAATTGCCCCTATACCTATTAATAAGACGGTTCCGGTTGGATCTGTATGCAGCAAATTAGCTGTCAAAAAGCCTGTTGCTGCGCCGATGACTGTATGTGATGTACCGTTCAATTTTTCACCTGTTTCTTTAATTTACCTGCTTAAATTTATTAATGAAAAAAGGAAACTACTTTTAGAACGTATGTTCCAAAAATGAATTATACTCTTAATTTCTATCAATCGCAAGGAAGATTCTTCATATTTTTCCCAACATAAAAGGAGATTCTAATTTGTCATCCTGACCAACGAGAATCTCCCTCTATTTAAAGCATTATCCCATAATATTATATCCCGCATCTACATAAACAATTTCACCAGTAACCCCTCTTGAAAGATGGCTCATTAAGGCAAGTGTCATATCCCCAACTTCCTCTTGAGTAACATTTCTTTTCAAAGGTGCTGTCTCTTCAATTTTGTGAAGGATTTGGTTAAAGGACGGAACTCCTTTTGCAGCAAGCGTACGAATGGCACCAGCTGAAATCGCATTGACACGGATATTGTCTTTCCCTAATTCAGAAGCTAAATATTTCACTGATGCTTCAAGGGAAGCTTTTGCAATCGCCATTACATTATACCCAGAAACCACACGCTCTGCGCCAAGATAAGACATCGCAATGATGGTGCCTCCTTCAGTCATGAGAGGCTTAGCGGCTTTCGCAACAGCAATTAACGAGTACGCACTTGTGTCTTGGGCAAAAGCATAACCGCTTCTTGTCGTATCGATAAAATCACCCTTTAAGTCTTCAGCATGCGCAAAAGCAACGGAATGGAGCACTCCATGAACGGTACCTGCTTCCTCTCCAATTTTATTAAAGGCTTCAGCAATACTTTCATCACTGTTCACATCGCATTGTACGATTAATTTCGCTTCTAAGTTATTATCACTTAGAAGTTTTGTCAGTTTTCCAAGAGAACGTTCTTTTCGATATGTAAAAATGACATTCGCTCCTGCTTGATAAAGAGATCTTGCTACTCCCCAAGCGATGCTCCGTTCATTTGCCACTCCCATAACAACAATATTTTTGTCTTTTAATTTAAGTAAATCTTCCATGTTAGCCTCCAAAGCGCAAGAAATTTATTTCAGCAAATCATAGAATTTGCTCTTAAATATTCATTATACCATAATACTTTCTATTTCAATGTTATTAAATGTGAGGATAAAGATGTTGCAATGAAAATGGAATAGGTCCCAGTATTGAAAGTTACTGAGCAGCTACATTGACCTAATGCGGATAAGAAATTTTTTTGGAGAGTAGTTTGAGGTAGATTATCCAAGAGCCTTACCAAGTTTGAGAATTTGGGATACATCAAGGGAAAACTCATTTTTAATAAAAAGAGTTTCCCTACATCCAAATAACATTTATTAAAAAGCGTTTCTTCAATAGTGCGTACTCTTAAAGTGAGGAAATTGAACAATTCTTGAAAAATAATAGTCTTTAATGAAGTAATCGAGGATTCTTGCTGCAGTTTTTAATGATTTTTTAACTTGTAAATTTGCCTGGAGTGCTCAGAAATCATTTGATCATAGTATTCCAGATCATGTTTAGTGGCCATTGAATTTTTGATTTCTTTTACTTCGTCAATAACCTTGTCTACTTTCTTTTCAAGAGCATCTATGTTTCTGAAATTTTTACATTCGTTGCTGCTACTGTTTCACTTAATGAAATTACCTTTTGATCCAATGTGTTTACTTTTTGATCCAGCGCGTTTACCTTTTGATCCAGGGCGTTTACTTTTTGATCCAGAACGTTTACCTTCTGATCCAGCGCGTTTACTTTTTGATCCAGAACGTTTACCTTCTGATCCAGGGCGTTTACTTTTTGATCCAGAACGTTTACCTTCTGATCCAGCGCGTTTACTTTTTGATCCAGGGCGTTTACCTTTTGATCCAGCGCGTTTACTTTTTGATCCAGCGCGTTTACTTTTTGATCTAAATTGGTTACCTTTTGATCCAAATTATCAAGTTTAGTCAAAATCAATTGAAGTGTTTTTTCCATGATTTTCACCTCCTTCTTATATTCCTGCCTATTATAACAGAATCCTGTAGAGATTTGTCGGTATAGCTAATAATTACCCTTTCCGACAAAATATTGTTTGCCGCCCCTCTTGTTCATTTTCTTCAAAATAAAGAATGCCCCAATCTTTAAACTCCTTTAATAACTCGTTCGGCTGTAGTTTAAATTGGTCAGAAATCTGCTTATTTTCGCTATGCGGTGAGTAGAAGTAGGTTTCCATGAAGAAATAACCACTATCTTTTATAAGGTTCTTTACAATCGGAAACAGTTTTCTATCCAGATAATAAGTAATAACAATTAGATCAAATGGTTCTTTAAGCCACTGACGGTCCATCATTTCCGTAAGATCACCAATACGTGTTTCGATGTTGAGATGATCTTTGGCAGCCTGTTCATTAACAAATTCGATGGCAACGTCTGAAATGTCAATAGCTTGAACTTGATAGTTTAGACCCGCAAGGAACAAACTGTTTCCCCCAAGACCACAGGCAAGATCCAGCGCAGTGCCACCACGAAGATAATCAGACAGCTTCTCTAATCTTGGATTGGCTACAGATGCCCTTAACTGCTTAATGCGTTCCTGATGTTTCATGTTCCATTTGTTTCGAATGTTCATTTGAAAATATCCTTTCCAAACCGTTAAGTGATTTGTTTAGCTTATTGGTCGTGCTTGTTCCATCTCAGCTATTCTATTCCCTTTACAATGGCACGTAGGGACTCGAGATGACTGTTTAATTCCCATTTCTCTAAATTTTTTAATTATTTTTGATTGTCTCAGTTTAAGATTAAAACAGCAAGGACAGATATCAAGTACTATAGTGATATTAAACACCATTAGTTTACATAATATTATTATGGGATAGAAGATGCGATTAATAATAAGAGCCTGACTCCTGCCGCGTTATTTCATTAACGGACCATGAGTCAGGCGCTATGTATTATTGAATTTTTTTTGGTTCTGGATAGTCAAAGCCTTTAGTATCAACGTTCACCGTTTTCATTTTCTGATCTTGTAATGGCTTGTCCATATCTCCAGTTTCAACGGCCACGATTGAATCAACTGTTTCCATTCCTTCAATGACTTTCCCGAAAGCAGCATATTCACCATCGAGATGTGGAGCTTCTTTAACCATGATAAAAAATTGCGATCCAGCTGAATTCGGGTCGGGAGTCCGTGCCATTGAAATGACGCCACGCTCATGTGTGATGTTATTTTCGAATCCGTTTGAAGTAAATTCACCTTCAATGGAGTATCCGGGGCCACCAGAGCCATTTCCCTCAGGATCTCCCCCTTGAATCATAAAATCAGGGATAACCCGATGGAAAATAAGTCCATCATAAAATCCATCTTCAATTAATGAAATGAAATTTGCTACAGTATTTGGTGCTGCAGCCGGATCCAATTCAATCACAATCTCTTTTCCATCTTCCATTGTTATTGTAACAATTGGTTTCTCTTGAACAGATGCTGGATAATCTGTATTTTCTGCAGATTCTTTAGCGGTATTTTCTTTTGTCTTCTCATTTTCCGCTTGCGTGCCACAGCCTGTCAAAACGAAAGCTGAAACCACTATTGCAAAAATAAAATAAAATGCTTTATTACTTAAAAACATATCCCTTTATATACCTCCTGCTGAAGAAATTGGCATAACTATTACTGATTTATTATAGCATTATTTTAAATGCTAAGAAGACCAATCTTACAAAAAACAACTACTCTCCATACTAAATATTTGTATCTTCTTTGTAACCTTAATTAATCTTTCATTAACTACTTTCCACCTTAACCAATATAAAATAAAGATAGATCATAATAGGAAAGAAGATAAGAAAATCAGTATGCCGATCGCCCAGACAGTATTGAATATAAGGAATTTGAGAAAATGAGCCTTGATTTTCAACTGCTAAAGAAAACCTTTATGTTTATCACATATTTACGTTTCTACAAGCTTCACTTTATCCTAACGTTAAAAGACAATCATCCGAGTTTCACGTTTTATCACATAGGCAAAAATCATCACGGGCATCCAAAAACATCATATGGAGCCCGTGTTGTGCCTTTTATCGTAATTATTGACCCTGTGCACCATTAGAAGTTACTCGGCGAACATGATCGTCTTTAAATCCATTTTTTCGGAGAGCTTCAACTTTGTCCTCGAGTAATTGCTTTTGATCGACTTGACTTGAGGGTGTTTGCTTGTTTTTTGCCACCTAAAAAACCTCCCTTGAAAAAATTCAATTAACGCCTTCTTATTTTGCTAGATTTAATAAAAATTAACCTCATTTGATGGATTTTGCAATTACTAGCAAATCAAAAATATTTTACTAAATGTATCAAGTTCCACAATAAGTTCTGTACGGAAGGTTTGAAGGTTCAGGTGTTGTGCAATATTCATTCTGTTCGGATGTATACGCAAAAGGATTTGAAAGAGCTTGGAGCAATCGTTCCATCACACTATAATCCCCATTGTTTACTGCAGCCTCAAGCGCTTCCTCCACCCGGTGGTTCCGCGGGATGACAGCAGGATTACTGTCACGCATCAACTGTTGAGAGGATTCTTTCGATGTTTGCTGCCTCGTCAATCTCGCCGTCCAGAGCTCATGCCACAGATTATAATCAGGGGTGCCGATAAGCGGAGTATCCTCCATCTTGTCTGTTGTTAAAGCACGGAAGGTATTCGTATAATCCGCTTTAACCTTCTGCATGATGCTCAAAAGTTTTTCTATCATTAATGTATCTCCTGGTTCTTCATTCGTTAATCCAAGTTTTGCCCTCATGCCAGCAAGCCAGTTTGATTGATAGATTTCACTATATTTTGAAATCTCATCCTGCGCCAGCTTAAGAGCCTGTTCTTCATCATCATGCAGCAGCGGGAGAATAGCTTCCGCAAAACGTGCGAGGTTCCAACCGCCTATAATTGGCTGATTACGGTAGGCATAGCGTCCTTGTCTGTCAATGGAACTGAATACTGTGTCAGGATCATACACATCCATAAAGGCGCAAGGTCCGTAATCAATCGTTTCTCCACTGATGGTCATATTGTCAGTATTCATTACCCCGTGTATGAAGCCAACTGATTGCCATTTAGCAATCAATGCGGCCTGTCGCTTAATCAATTGCTGAAGAAATGCAAGATATCTATTTTCATCCTGTTCAATTTCTGGATAATGACGATTTATCGTATAATCGGCAAGGATTCTTAACTCTTCTACTGGTCTCCAGTTTGCAGCAAATTGAAAGGTTCCAACGCGCAGATGACTGGCAGCAATACGGGTTAAAATAGCTCCTGGAAGTCCCGTTTCACGAATCACCTTTTCCCCCGTTGTCACAACTGCTAGACTTCGGGTTGTTGGTATACCAAGTGCATGCATAGCTTCGCTGATTATATACTCACGAAGCATCGGCCCTAATGCCGCTCGGCCATCACCCCCGCGGGAATATGGTGTTCTCCCCGAACCCTTAAGCTGCACATCAAATCGCTCACCATGTGGCGTCATTTGCTCGCCAATCAAAATGGCACGTCCATCCCCTAACATTGTAAAGTGGCCAAATTGATGACCTGCATAGGCTTGGGCTAGCGAATGCGCATGTTCAGGAACCTGGTTGCCAGCAAACACTGCCACTCCATCTTCACTTTTCAGTAACTGAGTATTTAAACCGAGTGCCTCCACCAATGATTCATTAAATTTGACCATTTTAGGTGTGCGTACAGGTGTCGGCTTAATGCTAGTAAAAAATGCTTGCGGCAATCGGCCATAACTATTGTCAAAATTCCAGCCAGCCGCTGTTGCTCCCTCTTCCTTATTTAACATTTAATCACCATCCTTCTTTTTGCTACCTACTTATATAATTTTCTGCCTCTATAAGTTTATTATACCTTTTGTATTAGCACATAGGGTCCGGTTAAGTGTCTACAGAATAAAAAAAATCCCACTTAAAGTGAGATTCCAAATTTATTACATATAATTGTTCAATTGTATGTAAATTTATTTCCGCCCTTCCATTTCCGCTTCCCATCTTTCAACTTCTTCCCTTACTATTGGGGCCACTTCTTTTCCGAGCAGCTCAATGGCTCTCATTACCTCATCATGAGGCATCGTGCCTAATGGGACATGAAGCATGAACCGGGTAATCCCAACGTTCTTTCTCAGATAGATGATTTTATCAGCAACGGTTTGTGGGTCACCGACATACAGAGCACCTTCCAAGCTGCGGGCAGCATCGAAGCTGGAGCGAGTATAAGGAGCCCAACCTCTTTCTCTTCCTAGTTTATTCATCACCTGCTGAGTGGAAGGGAAAAATTTTTCGGCTGCGTCTTCTGAACTCTCAGCAATAAAACCATGCGAATGCGAAGCAACAGATAGCTTGGACAAATCATGTCCAGCATGAGTTGCTGCTTTTTTATACAGCTGTACAAGCGGCTCAAAATGGAGAGGACTGCCGCCAATGATCGCAAGGACAAGAGGGAGTCCAAGCAGGCCAGCACGAACAACTGATTCAGAATTTCCGCCGCTTCCAATCCATACTGGCAATGGATCCTGAACTGGGCGAGGGTACACCCCGCGATCATGTATAGCTGGCCGATGCCCGCCTTTCCATGTCACCTTTTCAGTTGCTCGGATTTTTAGCAATAGCTCCAATTTCTCTTCGAACAACTCATCA
The DNA here is from genome assembly GCF_032341175.1 of Bacillus sp. DTU_2020_1000418_1_SI_GHA_SEK_038. Classification (NCBI taxonomy): domain Bacteria; kingdom Bacillati; phylum Bacillota; class Bacilli; order Caryophanales; family Bacillaceae; genus Bacillus; species Bacillus sp. DTU_2020_1000418_1_SI_GHA_SEK_038. Next base: position 2,383,300 of record NZ_CP135435.1, read on the forward strand.
TAATCCTTCAAATCATAGCCGAATAACGGAAATGATTCGATAAATGATCCTCTGCCAGCCATAATTTCTGCACGGCCATTTGAAATCGCATCCACCGTTGCAAAATCCTGAAACACCCGAACTGGGTCAGCTGACGAAAGCACTGTGACCGCACTTGTCAGCCTGATATTTTTCGTTCTAGAAGCTGCTGCTGCCAAAATAATAGCTGGGGAAGACGCAGCAAAATCCTCGCGATGATGTTCTCCCACTCCATATACATCCAAACCTACCTGATCCGCTAATACAATTTCCTCAACGACTTCACGAATGCGCTCAGCATGGCTGATTACCTCACCCGTTTTGATATCTGGTGTTGTTTCTACAAACGTGCTAATACCTAGTTCCACTTAAATTTCCTCCTGTTTCGAGATTTAGAGACAGGGCCTCCAAATTACCACACTAATTCTTCATCTTCTTGATACAGGCTGCTTGCATAGTCAATAAATTCCATTAATTTATCTTTATTAATTGCATCAATACTGATTCGATATGTCTTGTCATATTTCATGTTAAGTTCTAATGCTGTAATATCCACACCAAGAAAACGATCTTCATTCATATATGTATAGTCGATATCCTCATATTTTGCAATGAACCTGGAGGTGCTGTTGGCAGCATCCTTCACACAAACAGAATCGATGGTTAAAACTAAGCCTGCTTTACCATTGCTGGATAAGCTCGTATCTGTTATATCAATCATTTCTTCTTTTTTATACTTACCTTGACAAATGATTTCCCGAGCATTCTTAACTCTCGGTGCATAATCATCCCCAGGCGCGTACCCAAATATCTCTTCAAATTTATTAATTAATGCATCCTTTATATCGCTCACTCTAATATTCTCCCTTTCCTTCAATATCTCACAAGACCGATAATTTAACCTGTAGTACTCATCCAGCGAGATTTTTGTTTTAAAAAATGCCTCATAGGCGTCATCTATCCGGCAAATAAGTGGTCGATTTTCATAGATATTGCAATGGTTCGTCTCCAAATTAAAGTGGATGCACACTCCATCTCCACGATCTAAATGCTGATAGATCTCAGATGCACCAACAGCCTTACAGCATAATCCACATTGATCACACTGAAACATCTCTAAACTTGTGAAAGCATTTGCAGATATTTATTTCCATCTTCAAGAACTTTATCGGTAGCCTCATCTAATTGGCCTTCCTGCTTCAATAAAGGGGCATCTAGTATCAGCTTAATTGTCTGCGCTAGCTGGACACATTTATAAATGTCCTGCTGTTCATGCATTGTGTAATCCTGCCAATCCAGACCTCGACGGTTTATAATATCCTTCATTTCTGTTACTCCCTTAGAAAAATGGATATCTAATTTTTGCAGTAGCTCCGTTAATTGATTCGCACGTGTAAAAATCCCTTTCAAAGCTATGCCGATATTTTTCGCCTGTTTCTTGAATACCTTAGCCTTATCAAAATTTCCATAAGCATCATTTAAGGCAGCTTTAGCTTGGCTAGCAAAAATCGTTCCCCCAATAGCAAGCGCTGGCCCTGCTACTAAACCGCCTAATACAACCATTCCACCTGCCATACCAAAGCCACCAGCTGTTAATGCCCCGCCACCAAGCCAAGCTAATGTTGCATTTGTTGCTGCAACACCTGTCAAGGATGTAAGAGCCGTTCCCGTAGTAGCTGTTACTAAAAGACCCCCAAGTCCTCCCATAACAACACTATACGTTCCATATGCAAGGAGAGCTCCGGATCCAATTGCAGCAATCCCATTTATCGCAACTTGCTTTGCTTCAAAGGATGCCTCCTTTAATTGTTTAAAGCTTTCACTAGTAGGATTGAAATTTTTCAATTCATCAATCCCTTCACTATTTTTGAGATTAATATTTTTAATTTTTTCATAGTGAATAACAAATTCATTAATAGATGTAGTCAAAATTCTTATTTTTTCCTGACCTAAATTAGTAATTGCCTCATTCGTATTCTCTTTTGCCATTTCAATAAACTTTTCAGCTTCCTTGGCCATCTCTTGTGAAGTTGCGTTTAGAGATTTTGCTTCATTCATATCACGTTTTGCATCTAAACCTTTTTTAACTCCTGTTGCTGCCGTAGCTGCGGCTATTCCTGCAATAATTGCCGGTACTAGTGGTAGTGGCATATCTAATTCCTCCAGTTGTAATTTATCATTTAAAGGCGATTTAAATAACAAACCGCCATGTACACATGTTCTCACTTGTTTTCGTCTCGAATAAAACCCTTTCACTTGCAAACAAAAGGCGAATTCAACATCAATTACCTAACATAGCCTTATTTAAAATTCTAAAACGGCTTCGTTATCCAACATAAATTGATTAAATTCATTAAAATCTTTAAATTGCAGTGCTCCGCCCATTTCAAGGGCAATTTGATTAAGGCCAGCTGTAAATAGGTCCAAATTCCCCTCTTTCGCAGCGGAATCAATTTTTAATAGACCTTCTGAGAACACTTTTGATCTATTCGAATAAAATTCATTCATTAATGCTAATAATTCTTTTCCTTGCAATTCCATTGCCTCAATTGCTGCTGTTGCTATCGAATGAATTTGGTTCCTTCTTGCTAGTGAAAGCTGCTCTTCATGTAAAACCTGCATACAAGCCTGGTAGATGGTAGAGCTTGTCATATAGCCAACCATCCCGCCAACCACTGTTCCAACCCCAGGAAAAATGGCTGTTCCAATAGCAGCCCCAAAGCTCGCTGCCATCATCCCTGTTCCCTTTTCCCCTAATTCCTCGGCGAGCTGAAGACTATCAATCTCACCTTTCGCATAACGAATCAGTGATTTACTTACTTGAACGGTAGTTGTTGCAATCATCGCTGGCACATTCGATTTTGACAAATGAACATACACACTCTTTTTACTAGCTGCCATAAATCCTCTGATAGCCGTATCCCCTGCTCCGATGACATAAGCAGTGGCAGCACCGCTAGCCGTATCTTTGGCAACATCTTTCACCGCTTCTTTAGCACTTTTGTCTCCACGAATAAGACTGGTCACATTTTGGGCTGAAGAAATAGCGACTGATATGATTGCTGCACTCTTTGCATTTTCCATTCCTGAACGATGAGCGGTTTTGGCTACATATTTGGCAGTAGCCAACTTTGGATGTTCACGAATAAAAAGAGCTTCCTTTGATGTAATCCCGCTATTTTCTAAATCTTTGGATACTTGCAGGTATTTTTGTGCCTTTTGATCCAGTAAATCAGCTTTCTCTAGATGCCCTTGTTGTCTAAATTTATCTGCCTGTTCAGTCAAGCTTTTGGCAGTGTCCTCTGCATACTTTTTTGCTAGATCGTATTGTTCTTTTGGCACTAAAACTTTGTTTCCTCTGTATCTTTCCCATTTATCTCCAGTCATTTTTTTAACAAGATCCTCTGAGCTTGCCTTAATCTCTTCAGGGGTACTAAACTTTCCGCAAAACTTCATTTGCGCACCCCAGGTTGGGTTCCCGTGATCATCTACTGACAAAATATCAAATACGGGATCATTACCTCTGCCTATATCATTAGAGCGATGTACACGCTCCGGATTTCGATTTATAATATTTTCCGCATTTGTACGATCAGTGTAATGTATTTCAGCGGAAAAACCAGATTGCTGTTTGATATTTTGGTATTGATAGTCAGGATGAACATTGGACTCTGAAACATGCTTAAGTCCTTTTTTCACGATATTCCCACTATCATCCACAATACCTTTATAACCCTTCAAATATTCCGATGCTGCCCGGCCAAATCTTTCGACATTTTCAGTTGTTGCTGATCCGATGACGGAATCAATGGGACCGCTATGATTCTTTTTATCTTCTTTTTTAGTCATAATAGTGAGATCCTTTCAAGAAGAAGTCAAATTAGGTTTATATGTATCATTTTTTTAAGGGGTCTAGATTAGATTATTTTTCCAATATATAACCTTATAGTCTGAAAGTCTATGTACATTTTACAACCTTTAATAAAAAAATGAAAACTTTTTTCCTATTTTTCCATAGAATCTCAAATTGTTGGTAAGGAAAAGGGGTATATTTATACTGGGAATTTCCCTATATGACTCGCTTCCCATAAAAACACTTCTACTGCCGATATAAATTTTAGGAAAAAAATGAAAAGGACCGAACATGATTGATTCATGCCCGATCCAATAGCTGAGTTTATAGGCTTCATTTTTTTAATTGTTATTCCACACTATTTAAGAATGCACGTATCACCTTCAAAAATTCTGCCTCTTCCTCTATATAAGGCATATGAGCACTGTTCTCAAACACATGGAATTTCGCTTTCGGAGTGAGTTTGCTGAAATATTCCGTTGATTGTGGAGTTGCTTCATCATAACGGCCACATGTATATAGTGCTGGGATATGAATTTCATTCAAACGAGCCGTGCAATCAAAGTTTTTCAAATTACCGGTAACATGAAATTCTGATGGTCCCCACATGATATTGTACACTACTGGATTTTTGTACTGTGCTCCCTGTTTTAAAAATTCCGGGAAAGGATCAAGACGGCAGACGAACCGCTTGTTAAATTCTGTAGTTGCCTCTTGGTACTCTTCTGAATCGGTTGTCCCATTTTGCTCACATTCCCTTAGCGTAGCTTGAATATCTTCCGGCAATAAGGAGCGATTTCGTTCTTGATCCTCTGCCCAAAGCGGTGCGCTTAAACACGGACTTGAAAAAATGACACTCTTGACTCCCTCAGGTATTGTTAATAAATAAGCAGCAGCTAATGTCGTCCCCCATGAATGTCCAAGAATGTGCATATCATCAAGTGATAGAGCTTTTCTGATCTGCCCCAATTCCTCAACAAAGCGATCAATCGTCCATAATGATTCATCATTAGGCCGGTCTGACTTCCCACAGCCCAATTGATCATAAAAAAGAACCGGTCGCTCATCCGCCAGTACTCTTAATCCTTGCAATGAATAATGTGACGAGCCAGGGCCTCCGTGTAAGATGATCACTGGTGTTTTCTTTGAGTTGCTATCATGATACTGATACCAGACCTTTCCGCCCGTTACTTCAATAAACCCTTCTTGGATTGCCATATCCTTATCCCCCTAAAGCTTTAGCGTTTTGAAGGGGCCGATTATGAATCATTGTACTTCAGACCCGGCCCCTTCTCCCATTATAAATCGTGACAGGGTTCCTGTCCCTCTGTTACGCCTTATACAGGGTAAACTCCGTGCTTGCGCTCAGTGAATACGAGATATTTTGACATATAAACATCCAGTCTAGCTGCGAGTTCCTCTCGCAGATGGTTTGGCTCAACAACATCATCAATAATCAATTCGGAAGCGAGTCTGTAAATATCGATATCTTCACGGTATTCTTCACGCTTTTCGGCAATAAAGGCAGCTCTTTCCTCTTCCGGAAGTTCAGCGATTTTATTCGCATAAACGGCATTGACCGCGGCCTCAGGACCCATAACGGCAATTGAAGCTGTCGGAAGCGCAATACAGCAGTCCGGTTCAAAAGCAGGACCTGCCATTGCATATAATCCAGCCCCGTATGCCTTACGGACAATAACAGTCATCTTCGGAACAGTCGCTTCACTCATCGCGGAAATCATTTTCGCCCCATGGCGGATGATTCCTGCTTTTTCCACATTTGTACCAATCATAAAACCTGGCACATCAGCAAGGAACAGGAGCGGAATATGGTAGGCATCACAAAGGTTGATAAATTTCGCTGCCTTATCTGCACTGTCATGGAAGAGTACCCCGCCTTTAACACGCGGCTGGTTAGCGATGATCCCAATTGGCTGTCCATTAATCCTACCAAGACATGTAATTAACTCAGCGGCAAACAGCTTTTTGATTTCACACATGGATCCCTCGTCAATTAAGCGATCAATCAGCTGATACATATCAAACGGCGCATTTTGGTTTTTCGGAATCAGTTCCTCAATTGTTTTTTCGAATGTTGCTGGTGCTTTTGCTTCCGCTTTTGCAGGCTTTTCGGAAAAATTATTAGGGAAATAAGTTAAATATTTGCGGGCATAGGCAATGGCTTCTTCCTCGGTTTTTGCAAGCACATCTCCACAGCCAGAAATAGAGCAATGCATTTTGGCGCCGCCCATTTGCTCAAGCGTTACTTTTTCACCGATTACCATTTCAGCCATGCGTGGGGATCCAAGGTACATGGAGGCATTACCTTCAACCATGACGACAATGTCACAAAATGCTGGGATGTATGCACCACCAGCTGCTGAAGGTCCAAACAATAAGCAAATTTGTGGCACTTTTCCTGAAAGCTTAACCTGATTGTAAAAAATTCTTCCCGCCCCTCTGCGTCCCGGAAACATTTCAAGCTGATCAGTGATACGGGCACCGGCAGAGTCAACTAAATAAAGAAGCGGACAGCGAAGCTTTTCAGCTGTCTCCTGAATGCGAATAATTTTCTCTACCGTTCTTTTTCCCCAGGAACCGGCCTTAACGGTCGAGTCATTCGCCATTACACAAACAGTGCGTCCATGGATTTTACCAATTCCAGTGACAACACCGTCAGCCGGCAGATCTCCAGCAAGGATATTGGCAAACATCCCATCCTCTGCCTGCAAACCATTATCAAACAGCATATTCAGGCGCTCACGAACAAAGAGTTTCCCTTTCTCCTGGTTTTTTTCATGGTATTTTTCATGTCCGCCCTGCAGGACAGAATTCTTTTTTATTTGATATTCGGACTTTGCTTCAGTTTCGTTCATCTTGCACCCTCCTTAAATTTCTACAACTGCTGAACCTAATAAGACTGCCTCAACAGAATCGATTCGAAGTAACATGCCACTTACGGAACTCCATATACCACTTTTTCAGGTTATGGTAGAAGTTTTTAATTTATATTTGTATAGCAACTGTTTTCTACTAAATTTAATCAAAACATGAGTTATGATCTTTTTATAGTGAGTGTTTTCTACTTGGGCCATTCAAAATGCGCGTTATGAGTGTTTCATTGTGCGTGTTTTCCGCTGAAACTCATCTAAACGCTCTCCATGAACACTTCATAGTGCGCGTTTTTTCGCTGAAACTCATCAAAATGCTCTCCATGAACGATCCATAGTGCGCATTTTCGGCTGTGCCCCATCAAAATGCTCTCCATGAACAATCCATAGTGCGCGTTTTCGGCTGTGCCTCATCAAAATGCTCTCCATGAACGATCCATAGTGCGCGTTTTCGGCTGTACCTCATTAAAATGCTCTCCATGAACAATCCATAGTGCGTGTTTTCGGCTGTACCTCATCAAAATGCTCTTCATGAACGATCCATAGTGAGCGTTTTCGGCTGAACCTCATCAAAATGCTCTCCATGAACAATTCAAAGTACGTCTTTTCACTCGAACACTATTAAAAATACCGTCAATCACGAGATGCACTCTTACTCTTCCGCGTGAAATATATCCATCTGCCGACTTTTTAATCGCTTTCCAAGTGTTCCTTCAATCAGCAGGGCCGATTTTAAAAGTTGATCAAGGTTGATCCCTGTTTCAATCCCCATTTCATGAAGCATATACAACAAGTCCTCTGTAGCGACATTTCCTGATGCACCTTTCGCATAAGGGCAGCCGCCCAATCCGCCAATCGCACTGTCAAAAATGGTAATGCCCATTTCAAGGGATTTGACTATATTGGCAAGTGCCGTTCCCCTTGTATCATGGAAATGCATTGCAAGCTTTCCTGAATCAAAATGCGGCAAAAGCTCTTCCAAAAGGGATTCCACCTGACTTGGCACGCCAACCCCAATCGTTTCACCGAGCGAAAGCTCATCAATGCCCATCGAAAACAGTCGGTCCGCCACTTCCCTAACCTTTGATGGGGCAATGGCCCCATCATACGGGCAGGCAATCACTGTAGACACATAGCCTCGAACAGATTTTCCAGCCTGCTTTGCTTCTTTGACTACTTCCTCAAGAATAGGATATGTTTCTTCCATTGACTTATTGATATTGCTCCGGTTATGCCCCTCGCTTGCGGACATAAAGACGCTCACTTCATCGACTTCGGCTTCAAGCGCACGTTCAAGTCCTCTAAGATTAGGAACAAGGGCGGCATATGTGACGCCCTGTTTTCTTTTTATCGTCTTAAGCACATCATAGGCATCCGCTAGCTGAGGAATCCATTTAGGGTGGACAAAAGAGCTGACCTCGATGTAGGAGAGCCCCGTTTCTGATAGAGAATCAATCCATGAGATTTTATCTTCCGTAGGAACGAGCATTTTTTCATTCTGCAATCCATCCCGAGGTCCTACTTCTTTAATTATGACTTTTTCTGGAAGTTTCAACATTTCACCCCCTGGATGCTTTTTTGACCGTTCTTCAAGTCCACTCTAATTTCGCATAGCAAGCCAGTGGACCATAATCAACCTACTCAGTTTCTACAAGCAAATCAGAGTCGTTAACAAATTCCCCTTCCTGGGCATGGACCTTTGTCACGATGCCATCTTCCTCAGCTGCAATCGGAATTTCCATTTTCATGGACTCAAGGATGACTACGTCTTGACCCGCCTTCACCTCGTCACCTTCTTTAACTAATACCTTCCAGACATTTCCAGCCATACTTGCTTCGATTTTCGCCATCTGTCATTTCTCCTCACTTAGTTGATGTAATGAACGGTAAATAATATTCGTTTACAAATTGGGTCGTAGTGTAACCTGATAAAAACTGCTCATGGGTTACAGTTTTAAGCAGCATCGGGATATTTGTCTTTATTCCAACAATTTTATAATTTTCAAGAGCCGTCTTCATTCGTGCTGCAGCCTCATCCCTTGTTTCGCCCCATGCTATCAATTTAGCAATCATCGGATCATAAAAGGGTGTCACTTGAGAACCTGCTTCAATTGCACATTCATTCCTGATTCCTTCACCGTGAGGCAGCTGGAATTCGGTTATTTTTCCAGGTGATGGGAAGAAGGTGTTTGGGTCTTCTGCATAGATTCTGACCTCAATGGCATGCCCCTTCCGTATTACCTCTTCACGGGTAAAAGAAAGCAGTTGACCCGTTGCCACTTTCAGCTGTTCCTCGACAAGATCGAGTCCGGTAATTTCTTCTGTAACCGGATGCTCAACTTGCAATCTTGTATTCATTTCAAGAAAATAATAATTTTGTTCCTTATCTACTAAGAACTCAATCGTGCCTGCGTTTGAATAGCCAATATGCTTTGCTGCTAAAACAGCTGAATCCAGCATTTTCAAGCGTGTATCTTCGCTAATAAAAGGGGACGGTGCTTCTTCAACTACCTTCTGATTGCGGCGTTGGATAGAGCATTCCCTCTCCCAAAGCGGGACAACATTTCCATACGTATCAGCCAGGATTTGAACTTCAATATGATGTGGCTCTGGAATATATTTTTCTAGAAACATAGCCCCATTGCCAAAAAAGGACTCAGCCCGCTTTTTATTGCCAGCGAAAGCTTTGACAAGCTCTTCCTCCGAATGAACGAGCTGCATACCAATCCCACCGCCGCCTGCAGATGCCTTCAGCATAAGAGGATAACCGATCTTTTCGGCAGCCAATTTGGCTTCCTCTTCGTCCGCAAGGGCAGTGTTGATCCCTTCAATAATCGGAACTCCGGCTTCCTTCATCATCTTACGCGCTTCGATTTTGCTGCCCATTGAAGCAATTATTTCAGGTGCTGGGCCGATAAAAACAAGGCCTTCATTCTTGCATCTAGCTGCAAATGCCGCATTTTCCGATAAAAGTCCGTAGCCTGGATGAACGGCCTCTGCCCCACTTTCTTTAGCAACCCGAATTATTTCGTCCACATTCAAATAACTCTGGTTTACTTGTGGCTTGCCCACACAATAAGCTTCATCCGCGTTTCGAACAAAAAGGGAATCGGCATCAGCCTCTGAATAGATGGCAACTGTTTTAATTCCAAGCTTTTGGCATGTACGGATCACCCGTAAAGCGATTTCGCCGCGGTTTGCGATCAATATTTTTGAAAACAAGAACATCACTCCTTCCGGTTGCTGGATTAATCGTTGTTATAGGGCACTTGCCCACAGCACTTAATTAAATGGTTAATAGATTTATAGATTGCTCGCGAAGCTTGAACTTTTGGATTTTCCCGGAAGCGGTCATAGGGTAGGCATCTGTGAAATAGATATATTTAGGAATCTTGTGGCGTGCCACTTTGTTTTTAAAATATTCTTTGATTTCTTCAGCAGTTGCCGTTTCGCCATCCTTCAAAATCAGCCAAGCCATTACTTCTTCGCCATATTTCTCATCAGGAATCCCGATTACTTGGGCGTCAAGCACCTTCGGATAGGTGTAAAGATACTCCTCAATTTCCCGTGGATAGATGTTCTCTCCCCCACGAATAATCATATCCTTCAGGCGACCTGTAACCCGGCAATAGCCATTTTCATCCATAACAGCTAGATCACCAGTATGCAGCCAGCCATCTTCATCAATGGCCTCCCTCGTTGCATCATCATTCCTGTAATAGCCCTTCATCACATGGTAGCCCCTCGTGCAAAGCTCGCCTTGCTGATTAGCCAGCAGTTCGTTGCTTGTTCCAGGTTCTACAATCTTTACTTCCACATTCGGAAGAGCTCTGCCAATCGTTTCTACCCGCAGCTCGATCGGATCATCTGTCCGAGTCTGTGTTATGACCGGAGATGCTTCGGTTTGGCCGTAACAAATCGTAATTTCCGTCATATTCATTTTGTTCATAACCGCCTTCATCACTTCAACCGGACAGTTAGAACCAGCCATCACACCAGTACGAAGTGTAGAAAGGTCATATTTTGCAAAATTAGGATGATTGAGCTCAGCAATAAACATTGTCGGTACCCCGTGAAGTGCTGTGCATTTTTCCATTTCAACTGTTCGAAGCACCGTTTCAGGGTCGAATTCTTGAACAGGGACCATCGTTGCCCCAACACTGACACAGGCTAGCGTACCAATGACACACCCGAAACAATGGAAAAATGGAACAGGAATACAGAGCCGATCTTCTTTCGTGAGCTCCATGCACTTTGCAATGTTATACCCATTATTTGTTAAATTACTATGTGTCAGCATGACTCCTTTTGGAAAACCGGTCGTGCCAGATGTGTATTGCATATTGATAACATCATCTGGCTCCAAAGTGGCCATTCTCTTCTTTAATTCTTCATCAGTGATCTGACTAGCCATTTCAATGATATCGGACCAGTTAAAAGCCCCATCATACTTCTTGTCACCAAGGATAACTACGTTTTTCAATAATGGAAGTCTCTTCGACTCGAGCTTTCCAGGTTCAGATGTTTTCAGTTCTGGACACAGGTCATAAATAGTATCAATATAAGAGTTTCCTCTGTAATCTTCAATTAAAAATAGAGTAGTGCTGTCTGATTGTTTTAAAAGATATTCAAGTTCTGAGGAGCGGTAGTTCGTGTTGACCGTAACTAAAACAGCACCCATTTTTCCTGAGCCAAATTGCAGGCTTACCCATTCCGGTACATTTGTCGCCCAAACAGCAACGTTTTCTCCCTTTTGAACACCTAGTGCCATTAAGCCCTTTGCTACCTGCTCACATACATCATTAAACTCACGGTATGAGTAGCGCAGGCCCCGGTCGGGATAAACAAGGGCATCATGGTCTGGCATTTCCTCTGCTCTGTCTGCTAAAAGCTGTCCTACACTTTTTCGGATCAATTCGGTCATCATTATTCCTCCTGCCTATTAACAACCTAAATGGCGCGCAATGACCAAACGCTGGATTTCGGACGTCCCTTCCCCGATTTCCATTAATTTGATGTCGCGCAAATGGCGTTCAACATCATATTCTTTCATATAGCCATAGCCGCCATGAATTTGGATTGCCTGGTTGCAGACGCGGAAACCTGCCTCTGATGCATACAGCTTAGCAAAGGCGGATTCCTTGCCAAATGGTTTACCCTGATCCTTAAGCCATGCTGATTTGTAAACCATATTGCGGGCCAATTCAATTTCCATCGCCATATCAGCCAATTTAAACTGAATCGCCTGAAAGTTAGAAATGGATTTCCCGAACTGCTGCCTCTCCTTTGAATATTGAAGGGCTTTCTCATAAGCAGCCTGCGCTATGCCAACAGAAAGGGCTGCTATCGAAATTCTTCCGCCATCTAGCGTATATAAAAATTGGCTAAAGCCTTTTTTCTCATCGCCAAGCAAGTTTTCCCTCGGAACTCGCACATTTTCAAGAACAATTTCACACGTATTGGATCCCCGGACCCCCATCTTGTCATAATTGCAGGAAATCCTTACTCCCGGTGCATCCGTTGGCACGATAATTGCAGAAACAATATTGCGGCCGTTGTCTTTTTTCCCAGTGACAGCGGTTACAATTACTTGCCTAGAATAACCAGCATTTGTAATCCAGCATTTTTCACCATTAATGACCCACTCGTCACCATCAAGCACAGCTCTTGTTCTAGTTCCGCCAGCATCAGACCCTGCATTTGGCTCCGTCAAACCAAAGGCACCCATCGTTTCACCTTTCGCCATCGGCACAAGCCATTCCTGCTTTTGTTCCTCAGTTCCGAAATAATAAATTGGGCTCGCTCCAAGACTGGTGTTTGCTGCATAGCTTAATCCAGTTCCTCCGCATGCTCTCCCAATTTCCTCCACTGCGATGATATAGGACATCGTATCCCCGCCAGCACCGCCGTATTTTTCAGGAAAAGGAATGCCCAGTAAACCAAGTTCCCCTAGCTTTTTAAAAGTTTCATAGCGCATTTGCGAAGTTTCATCCACTTCTTTTGCATATGGCTTGATTTCTTTCTCTGCAAAATCCCTTACCATTTCCTTAAGCATTTGCTGTTCATTCGTTAATTCGAAATTCACGTTTTTTCCTCCTCTTTTTAAAGACCGACCAGTTGGTCTGCATAGAGTTTAGATAATGCTTCGAATTGGGATCATGTTGTGCGGATCTTTTGTACTGGCTGTTCCAATTGAAAATACCGACTAGTCGGTCTGTCCTTTGTTTTTTAATAGCCAGCTAGAATGATAGAGGCTGACTTTTGAGTAAATATGTGTTGACTGCTTCATCCTTCATGCCCTTTTCCGTTAAAAGTGAATGAAGTATCAAGTCATTAAAGACCAGTGCAATTTCATCAATCGACAGTGGACCTTCTTTGCTAAACCATTTGTATGTCCAGTTAATCATGCCAATAATTGACATCGTTGAGATTTCAGCCGGAACTTCAGAGCGAAAATCGCCGTTTACTTGCCCTTCCTTAATCACTTGAACGATTATTTTCCGGTACTCATCACGCTTTTCATTAATTTTCTGATAAAAGTCTCCAACTAAATAAGTGCTTTCCTGGTAAAAAACTGTAATATGAGGTTTGTATAAATCAAATACTTTTGTAAAAGATTGAATGATGGCACATAAGCGAGAAACAGGTGTATCAAAATTATCATATGCTTCTCTGGCTTTATCGAGAACATAGGAGATAAAAACATCGTGGATGTGATAAAGCAATTCATCTTTCGATTTAAAATTGTGATAAAACCCCCCTTTGGACGTCCCGCACTCATCAACAATTTGACCAACAGTCACTCCGTGGTAACCATGCTTTTCAAACATAACGAGTGCCGTCTCAACAATCCTTTCCTTGAGTGGCAGCTTCTTCATATACATCATCCTTTGAAAAATATAGTAACATAGCAGATTAGAAGTATCAATTGAAATTTCAGAAAAGACAATAATATTCAGAAAAGAACAACGACGGGATAAAGAAAGTCGCTGCGAATGTGGGTTTTTTTGGGTTAATGACAGAATGGCTACGATAATACCATTTTATAAAAAAGTTAGAATTTAATAGCGATCTTCCCTTATAGACATTATACAGCCTGTACCTAGATTTACTTTGATTGAAAACAACTCTAAATAATTTTTAATAATAAGGAAAAAATAAACTTGTCATGTTTAAAAAGGAATTTTCACTAATAAATTACCACTAATTTTAGAAATAGCCTTGAAAGGCGGTCTTAAATACCATGGGTATAAAAAAAGTTAAACTATGGACTAACCAATATGTAATTATTATTTTATTGTCTTTAGTAATGTTTTGTGCTTTTTATATGATTACAGCAGGTTTCCCCATTTTTGTATCAACTATTAGTGATAACCCTGCGATTGCAGGAATCATGACCACTACCTTAATGTTGGCATCACTCATTACGCGCTTCTTTGCAAGTGTCATTATCCAAAAAGTGAATATGAAATTGCTGCTTATTATTTCTCTCCTTTATTTTTTGGGTACAATCGGTCTCACTTTTGTAAACCAATCAATCGGATTTTTAATATTCATTCGAGCACTACAAGGTATCGGATTTAGTATGCTTACGATTTTAGTCTTTACAATATCAAGTAATATTGTTCCTAAATCTCGGTTAGGTGAGGGCATTGTTTTTTTCGCAATGTCTACAAGCGTTGGGACGACAATTGGGCCACTAATCGCAATTTCCTATCTCGCAAATTATTCATTTAGGTCGATGATGATGATAACTCTCGGACTTATGTGTTTTTCACTTGTGTGCAGTTTTTTCACAAAGACTTCAACGGTAAAAGAAGAAAAGGAAAGTCCTCAGGCGACAAATAATGAACCTTTTTATAAGTACATGTTCGATAAGCGTGTCCTTCTTCCATGTATTTTGGTATCGTTAAATTATATGACAATTGCAGGAACAGTTAACTTTATGGGGGCGTTTGGTAAAGAGATCCATGTTGGCGGAAGGATTTCACAGTTTTTTATCGCACAGGGGATTGCGATGGTCATTTTTCGAGCATTCTCTGGTAAAATTTTCGATAAATTCGGTCACAGAATCCTTATTATTCCAGCCGCTATTTCAGGGGCTGTAGGTTTGATTCTTTTAGGCTTTTCTACTAGTATGGTGATGGTTTTGATTTCAGGGGCATTATTTGGAATCGCGTTTGCCATCATCCATCCAATTATCCAAGCCTGGGCATTAACTCTTGTTCCACCCGAGAAAAAAGCAACAGCCAATTCTATGCTTCTTATTTTTATTGATTTTGGTTTGGCCATTGGGTCAGTTGGCCTCGGATTCTTAGCAAAAAGTGTTGGGTACGGTATGACCTTTAGTTGTTCTGCAGCTTTTATGATTATTATTTTGTTATTGTATCTAATTGGGAGCAAGAAAATGGTAACATTAGATGCTAAAAAAGATAAATCATCCTGAGCTTATAGATACAAGAATATAATAAAAACCACTTGTGATAAAATAACGGGCGTATAATCCACCTGAGCTCTTCTAGCTAAAGGTCGGATTTTTTGTTAAATTTACCCTTTACGCTATAATAAATGAATGGGCGAATTCTTGCATCTACTATTGCCCTAATTATTATTTTGTTATTTCTAAGGAGCGATCATATGATTTCACTAAGCGGAAAAACTGCCCTGATTACTGGAGCTGGCAGAGGGATTGGCCGTGCTACTGCCATTGCATTAGCAAAAGAAGGTGTCAATATCGGATTAATCGGTTTAAATATGTCAAATCTTGAAAAGGTCAGTGCGGAATTGGACCAATATGATGTGAAGGTTTCAGGTGCTGCAGCTAACGTTGCAGATCTTGAATCGGTTCAACACGCGGTTGACCATATTAAGTCCGATCTAGGAACAATCGATATTCTTATTAATAACGCGGGAGTAGCCAAATTTGGAGGGTTTCTTGAGCTAACACCAGAGGAATGGGAAAACATTGTTCGCGTTAATTTAATGGGTGTATATAATGTGACAAGAGCGATTCTACCGGACATGATTGACAGGAAATCTGGTGATATCGTAAATATCGCATCAACTGCCGGCCTGAAAGGAGCACCCGTTACAAGTGCTTATAGCGCATCCAAATTTGCAGTGCTAGGGCTAACTGAGTCGTTAATGTTAGAGGTTAGAAAGCATAACATTCGTGTAACAGCTTTAACGCCTAGCACTGTCGCTACTGACTTAGCCATTGAAAACAATCTTATTCAGGAAAATGCTGACAATGTCATGCAGCCAGAAGATCTCGCTGAGCTCATTGTTGCGGGCTTAAAGCTGCATCCGCGAGTTTTTGTGAAAACAGCAGGTTTATGGGCGACCAATCCGTAATAATACATAAAATGCACAAATTTTATTAAAATAATCCACCGGACCAGGTGGATTATTATTATTGTAATTTAATTGAAACATTAACCTTTTTCTTTAATTCCACAGAAAACCACTATAATGCTCCAATCCTAGTGGTCGCATTTGCACCAGCTTGATTTGCAAAATGAATGAACTCTTCCATTAGTACATCCGTGACGGGTCTGCCTTTTTCATGAAAACAAAATAATAACGCCGCTAGAAACGCATCTCCCGCACCAGTTGTATCTATTGCTTGTACCTCCACTCCTTTCACACATAACTCTTTTCCACCATAATAAACACATGCCCCAGCTGAACCTTTTGTAATAAATAGATATGGAATATTAAATTTACTAATCTTAATAATCGCTTCATCCATTACTTTCGATTCTGTTAAAAATAGAAGTTCTTCTTCTGTCATCTTAACTAAATCGGCTCGATTCAGGAATGAACAAATTGTGTTTCTGCATTCTTCTTCGCATCCCCATCGTTTTTGGCGGATATTTACATCAAATGCTACTAATAAATTGGTTTCCTTTGCATAATCTAGGGCCTTTTCTGTAGTCTTCCTGGCTGTTTCATGAAAAAGCGTCCCCGACCCAATATAAAAGATTTTTCCTGTTTCAAACAGCTCTTTCTCTATTTCATTTTCCGTCAGCCATTCGTCAGGTGTTGGATTCACGTATGAATGAAACACTCTATCACCGCTACTATCTTGCTGAACATACACTAAACAGATCTTCTTTGTAGAAGAACGCACACAATAATCGAGACAAACCTCCTCTTTTTTAAAGGCCTTCTCAACGAATACACTTGTTTCATCCATACCTATTTTACAAAGATAATAGGATTTTACACCTAATCTTTTCACGCCTACAGCTAAATTAACCGTTGCCCCACCGAGGAACGGCTGAAAATTTTTATTCGTTTTATCTTGAGAAATCATATCTACTATGACCTCTCCGAATGAAATAATTCCATTTTTATTCATTTTGGTTACTCCTTGGGGACTATTGATTTATTTCCTTTTTCAACAACAATGGTTATGTAAGTACATCGTTTATGAACAAAGACTGAACATGCCTGCGACATGTTCAGTTTAGTAATGATATTAGTAGAACAACTATTAACTCAGAACCTTTTTAACAACTATATCATGCAAACCGATAATATATTAACACAAATGTAGCTAGAACAAAGATAAAATTTAAAAATACAAAGATAAACTGATCGACTTTAGTATTATGCATTTTAATCGGAGGATTGTAAAAGGAAACCCCTTCAATTATAAAGACGATTAATACAATATGAATCATAAAATGACCGATAATTTCTGTCATACCAAATAACATGGTTGTCATGATAAATATAACGGTTACAACAAATCCCAAAACCCGATTCAATATTCCGACCACTAATAAATACCCAACCACGAACTCAATAAAGGCGGCCATAACAATAAATGCATCTGGCGGAAAACCAAAAGTTGGAACACTGTGGCTTGCAACGATATCTAAAGTCATCGCTGGGTATACCCACTTTTCAACTGCCACCCAGCATAGAGATAAACCCGTGCCTAAATATAAGAAAGGAAAACCAATATCCTCTAGTTTCGTATTTCCTACTAATAAGACACCAATAATGGCGACATAAAATCCGTAATCCAACATGTGGAAAATACCGTTATCAATTGTTATAAATACGAATAAGCCTAATAATAAAACTGCCCCAAGTTTTGTGGGAATATGATGTGGAATAAGCAATAATCCGATTATTACCCAAACCAGAACTATAATGCTTGTATTTTCGAGTAGAAATTCTGGCGCAAACAATGTGCCGTTTGATACTTGGATGATTAAAGAAACAGCAGTTCCATATTTCAAAATATTTCTGCTGTACTTTCTTAAGCTAGAAAGTCTTTTATCTATTTTCTTGATGGTGCTCCATTCAGTTGTTTTTGGAATAATAATCGCCAGTAGAGCCAACGCAATTGCTGCGATAATGGCTAACAAAATAAATAATGGCGATAATATATTTTCAATCGATTCTTTTAGAGGGGCAACCTCTGTGAACCACTTTACATGTGCATGCGTAAAAAACGGAGAAAATATGATGCCTAACAATAATAGAAGTTGAAATATCCTTTTCATTATAAGACTCCTCTTCTCTATATAAACAAGATGAATACATTAATAATATACCCCAATTATGATTTTTACGTATGGATTAAAACTGACTTTTATGTGAAGTTTATCACATAACAAACAGGTGACACTTGAATTCTTCTGCAAATGAACTTTGCCAGACAGTCTGTCCCTCCCTCTTTAACAAAAAGTATTTGACAAATTTGTGAACAAAATGAATAATGTATGAAAAGGGGGATGAAATAAATGGATTCTAAGTTAAAAATACTTAATGCTGCTAAATCTGTTGGTTACACAGTACTTGCAATTGGGATAGCAATTTTCTTATACGGGTTTTTTGTAAGCGATTACAGCATAGTTACAGGAATTGGTATTGGAACTGTAATGGGGGCTATTTTTATCTTCCTTATAGGGGTATTCTTCGTTGCGACAGAAGAAATGAATGAAAAAACAGATAAGGGCATCAAAATTTTTTAGCGAGATAGAACGAACACTGGTAAATCTAGGGGTAGTTTGCCATGACGATTTCATATTTAAGTACAATTCTATTAATCTTTAACGTTTACTAAAACAAATAAAGGAGCGCCATAATTGACGCTCCCTTACATATTTTATGCCATATCCCAAATCAAAATGAGTAACGTACCGAAAATGGTCACTAAGGCGATGGCAAATGCATAATAAATATTCGTATAAATCGAACCTTTGTCTCCTGTTTCACCAGCGTGCATAAAGACAACGAGTTGAACACCTGCTTGCACGAATGCTGTTATTAATAGAATGGTCATACCCATTGCAAATGATAAATCAAAGAAGTAAACAGCAAGCGCCACAGCAGTAAGAACTAACGAAAATACAAAACCAATGACTTGTTTGCGCGGGAATAATTCACTCATTTTTACATCAATCCTTTCAAGTAGACGAAGCTGAAGATGAAAATCCAAACAACGTCTAGGAAATGCCAGTAAAGTGAAAAGATAAACGCTTTATTCGTTGTTTTCGGTGTCAAACCTTGTTTTTTCACTTGGAGAATGATGAATAATCCCCAGAATAAACCAAGCGTAACGTGCGCTCCATGCGTTCCTAATGTTGTTAATAAGGCCGCAGTAAAGGCACTCGTTTGCAGACCTGCTCCAACGTGAACATAGTGTACGAATTCATAAATCTCAACGCCTAAGAAGATTAGGCCAAGAATGAGTGTGATGGCAAAAAAGGTCATCATCGCCTTTTTACGGCCAATGCGCATCGCATGAACACCAAGACCGATCGTGAAACTACTTGTTAAAAGCACGAATGTTTCAATGAGCACTGGTGCAATTTCAAAAATCTCGGCTCCTGATGGCCCGCTTCCTGTCCGATCTACTAATGTGAAGTAGGTTGCAAAAAGTGTGCCAAAGAGCATAATTTCAGCTCCAAGGAAAATCCAGAAGCCTAAAATATTCATTTGATTTTGCTCAGTACTATATTCAAGTGGAAGCGCGTGATCTATTTTCATTAGCTAGCACCTCGCAATTTTTTTTCTGTGTCTTCAACTTCTTTTACGGAAATATAAAATCCGTCATCCTTCTCAAATGAACGATGAGCCATACAAGCAAAAATACCAATCGTAGTAATGATTAATGGAATCCACATGCTAAATACAAAACAGAAGCCCCATACGAAGAAAATACTACTCATAATAAACGGAACGCCACTGCTATTTGGCATATGAATTTTTTCAATTTTATCTTTATAAATTGGTGTACCTTTTTTCTTATGATCCCATAATGGTTCAATCGAATCCACTTGCGGTGTTACGGCAAAGTTATATGATGGTACAGGGGTATGTGTAGCCCACTCAAGTGTACGAGCATTCCAAGGATCCGCACTGATATCTCTTGAAGCATAACGTGTGCTGTAATAAACGTTATAGACAATTAACGCGAAGCCAATTGCAAGTCCAATTGCCCCGGCAAATGATAGTAAGTTAAGCGGTCCAAATCCAGTTTCTTCAGAGTATGTGTACATACGGCGTGCTTGCCCATCTAACCCAGTGAAGAACATCGGGAAGAATGTCACGTTAAAGCCAATCGCGATAAACCAGAATGCCCATTTTCCGATTCTTTCACTAAGCATGAATCCGAACATTTTTGGCCACCAGTAAGTGAGACCTGCAAGCATCGCAAATACGACACCAGGAATAATTGTATAGTGGAAGTGAGCAACTAGGAACATTGTATTATGGTACTGATAGTCGGCGCTTGCCATACCTAACATAACCCCAGTTACCCCACCGATTGTGAAAATCGGAATAAATCCTACTGAATAAAGCATTGGAACAGTAAATTCAATTTTTCCTTTATACATCGTTAACAGCCAGTTAAAGATTTTAATTCCGGTCGGAATTGCAATCGCCATTGTTGTAATCGAGAAAATACTATTCGTTAATGGTCCCTGCCCCATTGTAAAGAAATGGTGTGTCCAAACTAGGAATGATAAAAACGAAATAATTACAATGGAAGCAACCATTGATTTGTAGCCATATAGATTTCTACGTGCAAAAGTGGAAATTACTTCACTGTAAACTCCGAATGCCGGTAAAATTAATATATAAACCTCTGGATGTCCCCAAACCCAGAATAGGTTCGCCCAAAGCATATCCATGCCGCCATTTGTTGTTGTAAAGAAGTTTGCTCCAAATAATCGGTCCATTGTTCCTAGAAGTAGTGCAACTGTTAGTACTGGGAAAGCAAATACAACGATAACGTTCGCAATAAACGCAGTCCATGTGAACATAGGCATCTTCATTAATGTCATGCCCGGTGCTCTCATTTTTAAAATCGTCGTGATAAAGTTAATTCCTGAAATTAATGTCCCGATCCCTGCAATCTGAATCGCTATCATATAATAATTCGTTCCTACTGATTGACTGAAATCATTTCCTGCTAGAGGGAAATATGAAGTCCAGCCTGCATCAGGAGATCCCCCGATGACGAAGGAAATGTTGAATAACATCGCACCCATAAAGAATAACCAGAAGCTTAGCGCATTAAGACGCGGGAATGCTACGTCACGAGCACCAATTTGTAATGGAACAACGAAGTTCATTAAGGCATAAATAAATGGCATCGCCATAAAAATGATCATTACCACCCCATGGGTAGTGAATACTTCATTGTAATGCTGAGCATCAAGCAGCGTATTGTCAGGTACAGCCGTTTGTGCCCTCATCATAATCGCATCTACCCCACCACGGAAAAGCATGAGGAGAGCAGCTATCAAATACATAATACCGATCTTCTTATGGTCAACCGTTGTCAACCATTCACGCCATAAGTAACCCCATTTTTTAAAATAGGTAAGACCGGCGATGATCGCGATAACGGTCAGACCAATTGCAACCATCGATGCATAAATCGCTGGACTTGGATGAGGTATGGCAAATCGATCAAAGTAATCCATATTTATTTGACTCCTTTCAGGAAATATTGATAATTTCACTAGATGTAAACTTTGAATCTAGCATTTATTTTGGTGCACAGTATTTTTTGTCATATCTTAAGGTGAATCATTCGAACTGTGATATTGTCCCACTTGTTCATGTTTTGATTCTTCATGTAATTGATTCCTGTTAATGACCAGCGTGTTGATCTTCATGAGAATCATTTGATTCCTGCTTATCACCAGCATGTTGACCTTCATGAGTATCATTTGATCCATGATTATGTTCAGGAGCAGGTCTGAATTCTAAATGTGTATTGCTAAACGTTAATTGACCAAGGTGGCCTGGTTCGAGTAATTTATCGAATTTTTCTTCTGTTAAAGGCTCTGCAGTCTCTTTCACTTCTTCTACCCATTTATCAAACTCAGTTTCAGGCATCGCTTTCACATTGAATGTGTTTTCAGCGAATCCTTTCCCGCTAAAGTTTGAATTACGTCCCATATATTCTCCAGGAACATCTGCTGCTAAGTGCAACGTAGTTACCATGTCTGACATGGCGTATTTTTGTCCTCCTAACTGTGGAATCCAGAAGGCCGTGATTGGTCCAAATGAGTATAGCTTAAATTCTAACGCCCGATCAGTCGGGATATATAGGTAGTTAACCGTTTCGATCCCTTCTTCCGGATAACTAAAATGCCACTTCCAGTTAGAAGTTGATGCATAAACAACTAAAGGCTCCTTATCTTCATATCCCTTCGGAGTAGCTTCCACCTCATACGTGGATTTTACTGTAATGACAGACAGGAAAATGATGATTATAACGGGAATCCCTACACAGATTGCTTCAACAATCGGATTTCCTTCGATATGTGGAGGTTCATAATCCTCACTTTGTTTCGATGCACGGTATTTTAGTAGAACAAATACTAGCAGAGCAAAAACCGCAATGACAATGATCGCCATCATCGCAATCGATATCCAAATGACATTGGCTGTCGTTTCGGCTTGAGGTCCTTTAGGATCTAAAACCATTAATGATTCACAACCTGTTAACACAGTGAGAATAGTAATAACTAAACATAAAAAAGCCCATTTTATTTTCATTGAGGGTGCCCCTTTCTTTTAAATTCAGCTTTGAAGCATTAAATAAAAGTTTATCTGTGATTTATATCACATTTAACAACTATCTTATTCTCATAAAACATTTAAAACAATAAATAAAGCACGATGTCACAAAATGTTCATGATATAACGGCGAGAAAATTCACAAAAAGTTCAAAGATCGCAAACAACTAATATATTCATATAATAAATACTGGCATTATAAGAAGTAAGTGGATTAAAAAGAAAAATTAATTAATGGAAATTAAAAAAGACCAAACATAGAGAAATATGTCCAGTCCATTGAAATAGGTTTCCTTTAATTTCAATATAATGAGAAACAGCCTCCCTCCCCTATAACCACGCCTCTTGTAATCTTTGAATGCCTTCTTTAATTTCTTCTATAGTAAGCCCCCCATATCCAAGGATCACCATATGTGTTTTCGGTCTTTTTATAAATGATATGGATGCCGGGTATATCCGGACCCCTCTCTCTGCTGCTTGATGGATTGCGTATTGCTCTGTTAGGTTGGGAGGCAGCTTTAGGACAATATGCAGGCCAGAATTTTCCCCAATCAACTCAAAATCTTCGGGAAGATGGTATTCTATAGCTTGTAATAATGCTTGATGTTTTTTCCGATATGTAGTGCGCATTTTGGCGAGATGGCGATCAAAATAGCCTTCTTTCATAAAATCTGCTACTGCTAACTGATCGATACGTGAAACCGTTGACTTTCTGTGAATATTATATTTTTCAAACTCTTCAACTAAAGTTATTGGCAGAATCATATAGCTCATGCGGATGGATGGAATGAAAGATTTGGAAAATGAACCAAAATAAATAACATGCTGAAGTTGATCAATCTGAGTTAATGACGGAATCGGCAGCCCATTATAGCGAAATTCTGAGTCATAATCGTCTTCAATAATAAAACTTTTATGTTCATTTGCCCATTTTAATAATTTTATTCTCCTTTCAATGGACATAATCATTCCTAAAGGAAACTGGTGGGCCGGTGTTGTATACAATAAATCTATTTTTCTATCAGGTATTGATACTCCGTAATCATCAACTGGAATGGGGATCATTTTAATAACTAAATTTGCAAGTACAGCCTTTGCCCGAATAAAACCAGGATCTTCCATGCCAACACGTATATCTAAGCCAAAAAACTGGCATATATCCTGTAGCTGCATTTGTGTTCCGCTATAAAGAAATACTTGCCCGGCTTCGCATTGAACTCCGCGAGAACGTCCCACATATTTTGCTATCTCACTGCGTAACGCCCATTCCCCTTGCCACGGACTACTCACTAAGAATGATTCTTCAATGTACCGACGAATCATCCGTTTCCAAATATGATAAGGAAAATTGGCTGTATCCACATGTCCTGAATTGAAATCAATGGGCAATTGATTATTCGGATACATGGCTAAATCCTTATTTGGTATATTTATCGTTTTAGGCAGCCATTCCTGTTCAAAAGATGATACAAAATAGCCCGACCGCTCCCGGCTCATTATATAGCCTTCCGCTAATAATTGTTCATACGCTTCGCGCACGGTATGAATACTTACACCCAGTTGAGTAGAAAGCTCGCGTTTAGAAGGAAGTTTACTATGAGCAGCTACTGTTTTATTAAGAATGGCTGTTTTAATTTGCTCATAAATTTGGATATACTTAGCCTTTCCATGCTCTAAATAAATCGGCAGTTCCATTGGCTTCTCCTTTTGGTATGGCTAATATTTTTCATTTTGGTTATTTTTATCATACCAAATTTTCATTTTAATGGAGGCAAGGAGTGATTAAATCATGGAAAATATTAATTTAGAAAATGACATTGTTTTGTTAAGAGAAATGAATCAAAATGACGTGGAAGGAATTTATGAAGCTTCACAGGATGAATTAATTTGGAAGCATATGACGTTGAACATCGCAACTAAAGGCGATGCGGTGGAATTTGTGGAAATAGCACTAAGTTTAAAGGAACAAGGGACAGAATATCCATTTGTCATCATTGATCAAAAAACAAAGGAAATCATCGGATCGACTAGATTTTTAGATTTACATTTAGAGCATAAACGATTAGAGATTGGCTATACATGGCTGAATCCAAAGTATTGGCGTACAAGTATCAATACAAATTGTAAGTATTTGCTGCTAGAATATTGCTTTGAAAAACTGAATCTTCACCGCGTTCAACTTAAAACAGATCACGAGAATTTCCGATCGCAAAAGGCCATTGAACGAATCGGTGGAAAAAAAGAAGGCATTCTGCGCAACCATATGATTCGCCAAGATGGCACTGCCCGTCATACGGTCATGTACAGTATCACGCACGAAGAATGGCCATCTGTTAAGGAACATCTCCAGCAATTACTGGAATAGTTGAGTAGTCCATTGGGGAGTTTTGGAGGAATTCCAGTTAATATGAATACTATAAAGGTTTCATGGTGCACGTTTTGGTGGAGCCGCAGTTAAAATGGTAACTATGAACGATACATAACGCGCGTTTTGGAGGAACTTCAGCTAAAACGAGCACTATGAAGACTTCATAACACGCGTTTTGGAGGAATTCCAGTTAAAACGGACACTATGAAGACTTCATAACACGCGTTTTGGAGGAGCTTCAGTTAAAACGGTCACTATGAAGACTTAATAACACGCGTTTTGGAGGAGCCGCAGTTAAAACGGTCACTATGAAGACTTCATAACACGCGTTTTGGAGGAGCTACAGTTAAAACGGCCACTATGAACGATTCATAACACGCGTTTTGGAGGAGCCGCAGTTAAAACGGTCACTATGAACGTTTCATAACACGCATTCTGGAGGAACTCCAGTTAAAACGAACACTATGAAGTCCTCATGACGCAGGTTCTGTAGGAGATCCAGTTAAAACGAACACTTTGGGGATCTTATTCCCAGGTCTCTTTCAATATATCCCTGAAAAGCTGATTAAGCTCATTTGTTGGATTCGGACCATCCCGATGTATCTTTTTTGCAAATCCTTCGAGATGTTCAATTTCTGCCAGAATAAATGAATGGAGAATATCAATGTTCAAGTCAGCGCCAAACTCTTCTCCGTTCATTTTATATTGAATTATTTTTACAACTTCATCTGCCAGCTCTCCTGGTGAAATAAGCATATCTAACAAAATATGAAAGTTAACGGGAGGTATGGTTTGAAATGTTTCAATCCATTTGGCTGCTAGAAGTGGTCTTAATACATTGATATATTTTTTATTTTTTCGTTCAATCCTTTTAAGACAGTCACGGAAATTCCCTTTTGCCATTTTTACATAATGATTGACCCCAATTACAGGCAAAAATGCATTCTGTGCTATCAACCTCATTCGGTCGATGGTTGAATAGGATTGATGATAAATAATACTAGAATGAAGCCATTCGAAAAGAGACGGATTAGATTTCCTTAACAATCTCAATGCCTTTGTCAGCTCCCAGCCACTTAAATCCAATTGATCGTCAATTGGAATTGAAACGGCATCCCGATTCGGAATTTCAATCGTATCCCTCTGTTGATCAATAGATAAATACCAATCCATCCGGTGTACATAAATGAAACGAACATCGTAGTCACTAACTTTTGACGGGAACCCCCATGCTCGGCTACCCGCTTCACATGCATAAAGGACCTTTATATCATAATCCACTTCCAGTTGATGGATTACCTGCTCGATATGGTCTAACATTTGGATGCCCCCGATCTAATCATGATTAAGTATAGTCTTGGAACAATACCTATTTTTTTAGTATGACAATATTAATGTGACATAAGCAAATATAAGGAGATCATTCAATTTCAATTCAATTAAAAAATAAAAAAATTATATTGACATATTATTTTCTGTCTGCTAAATTTACTGTAATAACAAAATCAGTGACGAGAAAGAGTAAGATAAGCAACCCTGTTCAACAGAGAATCGGTATTTGGTGAGAGCCGATGTTCAGAACTTATCCGAAAATCATCTCCGAGATGCAAAGCTGAAATCAGTAAGCTTTGACGGGTTTCCGCCGTTACCATGGATCACGTATGATTGTACGTTGACTTAAGAGCCGTAATTTTTTTGTTTATTTTTACGGAATAAGGGTGGTAACGCGAGCGATAACTCGTCCCTACTATAGGGACGAGTTTTTTTGTTATTCAAATATAAAAAAGGAGAGAGTTTTAATGAAAAAGTTAGACACATTATTTATTGGCCTTATGTTATTTTCAATGTTTTTTGGGGCTGGAAACCTGATTTTCCCTCCAGTTCTAGGTTCTCAGTCGGGCACAACCTTTTGGTTTGCTATGGCCGGTTTTATCCTAACAGCTGTTGGGCTGCCATTTGCTGTCCTCTTTGCCGTATCACTAGTTAAGGATGGCGCAACAACAATTGGAAATCGAGTGCATCCAGTATTTAGCACTGTTTTCATGGTTGCTGTCTATCTATCAATCGGGCCATTTCTTGCAATTCCGAGAAACGCTAATGTTGC
This sequence comes from Bacillus sp. DTU_2020_1000418_1_SI_GHA_SEK_038, assembly GCF_032341175.1. Taxonomy (NCBI): domain Bacteria; kingdom Bacillati; phylum Bacillota; class Bacilli; order Caryophanales; family Bacillaceae; genus Bacillus; species Bacillus sp. DTU_2020_1000418_1_SI_GHA_SEK_038. The sequence continues at coordinate 2,410,596 of NZ_CP135435.1, forward strand.
TTACGAAATGGGCGTGAAACCATTTTTACAAGAATCGTGGAACAGTTCAGTTGTACTACTTCTATTTTCAGTCGTGTTTTTCGCGCTAGTTTATGTAGTTAGCTTAAACCCTGCTAAAATGGAAAAATATATGGGGCGTTTTATCACACCAGTACTGCTACTATCAATGGTTATCTTATGTACAATTGGCTTTATGAAATTGGATGCACCACTCGGTACGCCAACTGCTGATTATCAAGATGGCGCATTCTCTAAAGGATTTATTGAAGGTTATAATACAATGGACGCCTTAGCTGCGTTAGCATTCGGGATTGTCATTCTTAGCGCAATTAAGAAAAAAGGGATTACTGACAGAAAACAATTAACTAGCTTTACATTAAAGGCTGGAGTCATTGCTGGGGGATTATTATCTCTTGTCTATGTAAGCATTGGTTTAATCGGAGGAAAAATGACAGATGCTTCTTCCTTTGAAGCGGGAACAGACATTTTAACAGCTGCTTCTACCCTATTATTAGGTTCTGGCGGAGTAGCTTTACTAGGCCTGATCTTTACTTTAGCATGTTTCACAACTTGTGTAGGATTAACAACAGCTTGCGGGCAATACTTTTCCAAAGTAATTCCTTCTGCCAGCTATAAAACACTCGTCTTAGCCGTAACAATTGTAGGGTTTACACTCTCAAACCTTGGTTTAAATCAAATTCTTAAATTCTCAGTGCCATTCCTTGTAACAGCATACCCATTAACAATTGTGTTAGTGACTTTGACATTCTTCAATCGTTTCTTTAAAAATTCAAGAAAAGTATACGGCAGCACGGTGTTATTTACAGGGGTATTTGCATTAATGGGTGGATTAAAAACCTTTGGTCTAGACTTAGGACCTCTAGAATCAGTCAGAGCAATCCTTCCATTCTCCTCGGCTGGATTAGAATGGGTCGTACCGGCCATTGCTGGGGCAGTTATTGGTATTTTATTGAGCGGGTTTGATAGAAAAGTAGAAACGTCAAAAACTGCAGATGTTAAAGGGTATTAGGATTTTATGTGTGATTTATATTTTTATGGTTCAGAAGATTTTGAAGTATAGAAATGGACAAATATAAAAGGCGAACGCAGATTATCATTGTTCGCCTTTTTACCATTTTCCCTTAAAAGTGACTTTAGGACAGGTTCTTTGTGTCAAAAGTTATTGAAGTTTAACCTTACTATTTATTAATTGTTTAATAGGTGTTACGGATATTCCTAAAAGAATAAGCAGTACTCCTCCCCATTGAAGAAAAGATACATATTCTTTTAATATAATAATGGAAGCAATAATGGCAGTAGGAAGCTCGGCACCGCCTAGAATAGTAGCCAATCCAGATCCTGTTTTCGGAGAACCAATAGCAAAAAAACTAATTGGAATAACTACTCCTAATAAGCCTAATAAAACACCATATTTCCATAATCCCTCTGTCATTGAACCATTATATAAAAATGAAGGTGAAAAAGAGATCATTAATATGATAACTGCTCCAGTTGTCATTAATGCTCCCCGATTTAGAAAGGGAACATCAGCTTCGATTCTTCCGCTGCTAAAAATAAATAAGGAAAATGTAATGGCTGACAATAATCCAAAAATAATCCCCTTCATATCGAGCGCCGAAAAACTGTTACCTATCATCCCACTAGCCATAATAGTACCAATTAATAGAATCACAACAGACAAAATTTTCTCTTTGCTTGGCAGTCGTTTATCAACCAGGCTTTCTATTAATATACCAATCCATGTAAATTGGAATAATAGTACAATTGCTATAGAAGCCGGAATTGTCATAAGGGATATTCCATAAAACATACCAGTAAAGCTTGATGAAGTTCCTGCAAGGATTAAAATTAGGGATTTTTTGAATGAAATACGTTTTCTAGAAAAAATTAGGCTTAACATCAGCAGCATTAACCAGCCAAAAAAATATTGACTGGTAATAACTTCCCCAACCGTAAAGCCATCCTGATAAGCAAGTTTTATAATAGATGCAATCACTCCATAGCTGCATGCCCCAAGAAAAACAAGAAGTGAATATTTATATGTTTTAAGCACGTATACCTCTCCTTAAGTTGTAAAAATAACGAATACCCACCTAAAAAAAGGTGGGCAATTAAAATGATATCTATTTTTTCAAATATTCGATAAAACGTTCAAGAAATCTTTCGTGATCTACATCTACACAAATGTTTACATTTGGTTCTTTTTTCAATAAATTTCTAAAGTCACAGATTGTCTGTCCATAGCTTAAATCACTTTTTGTCTCTACGTCAACATAATATTTTTCTGTCTTTACAAGACTTTTGTCTAATGCCACAGCAACGGCTAGTGGATCATGTAAAGCACAAGCATTGACGCCATATAGGTCTAAAGAAAATTCCCTGTACACGCCTGTACTATTTTTGACAAACTCATAATATTTGGTACCCTTTAATCCATTAATATGTTCTTCAGAAAGCATCACTTGTCGAGTCACATCTAAACTAACTAAAGTAATGTCCATGCCTGAATGGAAGACAATTTTCGCTGACTCTGGATCCCCATAAATATTAAACTCAGAAGTCGGCAACGTATTTCCTCTACCGGAAGATTGAACGATTCCCCCCATAATCACAACATCTTTAACCCATTCGGCCAATCTAGGTTCTTTACGAAGGGCTAGAGCGAGGTTTGTCAATGGAGCAACCATAATGAGAGTGAGTTCTCCCTTATATTTTTCTGCTTGTTCGATAATGAAATCAGCAGCAAAAATATTATTTTCTTGGATGACTGTATCGATATGATCAAGCGCACCACCGATCCCATCTTCTCCATGAACTCTAAATTCATGAAAAGGTTCTCTTAGAAGAGGACGAGAAGCACCTTTATATACATTAATCTTGTTTTCGATGCCGAGTAATTTCAACATTCTATTCGTATTAATATTTACTTGATCAAGTGGAACATTTCCGCAAACCGTTGTAATTCCTAAAATATCTAACTGTTCGCTCTGTGTCGCATACAAAATGGCAAGTGCGTCATCTACTCCAGTATCCACATCGATAATTACCTTTTTCACATCGATCACTCCTTATTTCACATGTACACAAAAGACTTTTATTCACCTTAAATTATTTACATAGACTTAGAAATAAATTCCTGCAATAGCTCCACTCATTAAATTTGCCAATGAAGCGGCAATTAACGCACGAAAGGCTAATTTCTGAATAACATCTTTTTTATTTGGAGCCATGGTTGATAATGCTCCTACTAATATTCCAATAGAGCCTAAGTTTGCAAATCCGCATAATGTAAACGTGATAACGGCTTGGGCTTTTTGTGAAAATTCAGCTGTTTCCCCAGCGAATGAAGCAAAGGCAACAAATTCATTAAATACTAATTTTTGCCCAATTAAGTTCCCTGCCATTACTGCTTCGCTCCAAGGAATTCCAATAATAAAAGCAAGCGGTGCAAATAAATAACCAAAGATCATTTCTAAAGATAGACCTTCAAATCCGAACAGTCCTCCGATTCCGCCAAGGACACCATTTGTGAATGCAACTAATCCAAGAATAGCCATTAGCATAACGGCAACACCAAACGCTATTTTGGCACCATCAAATGCACCATCCGTAATGACTTCTAAAATATTTCTTTTCTTCGGATTTTCACCATCGTTTGCTAATTTCTTCAAGTCAATCTCCGTGTTCTCTTCTGTTTCCGGCATTAATATTTTAGCCATGACAAGCCCTGCTGGAGCGGACATGAAACTCGCAGCAATTAAATATTCAATAGATACACCCATAGTAGCTAGTCCAATCATGACAGCTCCAGAAACAGATGCTAATCCTCCAACCATGACAGCAAAAATTTGCGATTTAGTCATATGTGGCAGATAAGGCTTAATAACAAGTGGTGCTTCTGACATCCCAACGAAAATATTAGCTGTAGCTGACATTGACTCAGTCTTGCTAACTTTTAAGAGTCTTGAGATAAACCCGCCGATAATTCGGACAAAAATCTGCATGATTCCTAAGTGATATAAAAGAGAAATTAAAGCTGATAAAAAGATAATTATTGCTAATACTCTAACCGCAAAAATTGAGCCTGCCGGACCAGTCTTATCTGCAAGACTGCCGAATACGAACGCAACACCTACATCTCCATAATGGATAACCTTGTTAACCCCAGCTGAAACTGCTTGTAATGCTTCTTGACCCAATTTTGATTTAAGAACGATATACCCAAAGACGAGCTGTAATAGAAATCCTAAACCAACTGTACGAAAATTAATCGCTTTCCTGTTTGAAGAAACTAGGTAAGCAATAAAAAATATGATTGAGCATCCGATTAGACCCCATAGAATATTCAATTCCTTCACCTCTCAAAAGTTTTTTAATTGTTTAGATTACACTTATTAATCCCAATATGCCTACTCGTTAGTTTTGATAAAATCATTAACTTCAATTTCCGTTGGCATGCCCGTTTGCGCACCGAGCTTTGTTGTAGATAACGCAGCAACTGCATTTCCATATTTACACGCAGCATTCAACGTAAGCCCTTTGCTTAGTGCAACCGCAAATCCGGCGTTGAATGAATCTCCAGCACCAGTAGTGTCTACAACATTTACTTGGAAAGCTGGTATATTTACTTCTTTTTCATCTAGATAGAAACTAACACCTTGGCTCCCTTTTGTAAGGATTACTTTTTCTTTTAAGACTTTTTCATCCATTCCATTTACTAATTCCTTAAACTCATGTTCATTCGGTGTTAGATAATCAATTTTTTCAATAAGATCTGTTGGCAGCTCTTGAATGGGAGCAGGATTTAAAATGACTTTGACCCCATTTTCTTTGGCAATTTCCACTGCTTTTAGTACCCCTTCAAGTGGGATTTCTAGCTGAAGAATGAGAATGTCACTGGCAGCAATCACATCTCTTTTTGATTCAACGAACGCTGCCGTCACATGTTCGTTTGCTGCAGGAACGACAATAATACTATTATCTTGATTGGATACAATGATCGTAGCCGTTCCCGTTGAACCTGTAACCGGTTCCACATTACTTACATCAACACCTTCGTCATTTAGATGTTGAAGAAGCTCTTTCCCAAAAGTATCATTTCCAACGCACCCTATCATGTTGACATTTGCCCCTAATCGGGCTGCTGCCACTGCTTGGTTTGCGCCTTTTCCCCCAGGATTCGTTTGAAATCGATTTCCTAATAGGGTTTCGCCTATTTGGGGAATTTGATCGGTTATCGTCACTAAATCCATATTAATGCTGCCGACAACCGTTATTTTCGGTTCAATGGCCATTCTAATGTTAACCCCCTTAAGTTGATTGCCTTTCAACAAGATGAACATCTAATGTATAGAATGTTTCCTTAATTGGCTGCTTCTCGATTAATTGAACGAGCAATGTAGCTGCTTTTTCTCCTAATTCATAGATCGGCTGGACAATTGTTGTTAATTCAGGCGTTGTAGCAACAGACATCATGATTCCATCAAATCCAACAATCGCAATATCCTCGGGCACTTTTTTCCCAAGCATATGCACAGCTTTAATCGTTCCAATGGCACTTGTATCATTCGCTGCAAATATCCCATCAATTTCAGGATGCAATTGCAAAAGCTTAACGGTTGCCTCTATAGAGGTTTGCATGGCAAAATCTCCATCAATGATGAACGATTCTTTAAACCAAGGCTCATGACTTATAACTTCTAGATATCCTTTACACCGCTCATCTGCAGTAAAAATACCGTGCGGACCCCTAATATGTGCAATCCGATTTCGCCCTATTTCTTTCAAAAAATTTGCAGCAAGTCTTGCGCCTTTTCTATTTTCAACAACGATAGTAGGCAGCCCCTTACTAATTTCCCGGTCAAGGCTGACAACAGGGATATTAAGCATCTCAATCTGCTCAGCACTTAAAGTATTAGATGCAACAATTAAGCCATCTACGTACTTCTGCATCATCATATCCAAATAACTCTGTTCTTTATCCCTATTCTCATCTGAATTGCATAGAATCACCGTATAGCCAAGCTTTATTGCTACGTCTTCAACAGCTCGAGCAAGCTCTGGGAAGAATGGATTCATTATATCCGGGAGCATTAAGCCTAATGTTTTCGATTGTTTCTTAAATAGACTCCTTGCTACTGCATTAGGTTTGTAGTTCAATTCGCTAATTGCCCGCTCGATCTTTTTTCTGGAATCTTCACTTACATAACCTTTATTATTTAATACTCTTGAAACAGTAGCTACGGAAAGACCTGCATGCTTTGCGACATCCTTGATTGATACCATTTTGTCACCTCATTAACCTGTAACCGGTTACACATATTTTATAGTATAATCATTTTATTAGTCAATAAAAATTTTGTCGAAAACCGTATAATGTGTCATACAAAATAAATGAATATGACACATTTATTTACATTCACACTGTTCTTTTTCATCATAAATCCATATTTAGTTATTAATGGCTGGACATTAAAATAGCGAACAGTGACATTCTCTGTTCGCTATTAAACACCCTATTACAATCATTTTGCTATAAAAACCTTACAGATTTTCTGAACGAGAAAGACTTGCAGGTCGCAGACGATCTTTAGATATTGGATGATAGTGAGATCAAATTGATAAGCTCACTAATCTTGAATAATCCGAATGGCGTCCTGATCTAAGCTTTCCACCCCTTGTTTGAAGGCCAGTCTTGTTTTAAATCGATAGGATAAAGTGTCTGTCGATAGTCTGGCATTGTTTGGCAAAAGGAAAGAGAATGGAATTTTGTTTACGGCTTCAGACTGAATAATTTTAGTAGTTAAAATAGAGATAGAATCCACAATTTCTTCTCTTTCATCTGTCCTATTAAAGGTGACCAAATCGCAATCTATCCTTTTGAGTTCTTGTGAGATTGTGCCGCCCTTAATCAAGAAATGACCCTTTACGACTTCACCAGACCTATTTATTTCCACTCCCTTTTCCAATTAAAGTTAGCGATTTATCAAATCCTAAAAGCTTTTGTTTGTTATGAGTAGTGATCATTTTGACACTTGTAGCTAAATCAATATATTGCAGAATAATAGACACCTCTCCTTGTATATGTGTAACGAACAATCAAAAAAAGACGTTATAACCGATTTTCTGGTTATAACGCCTTATACAAAAAGACCTTACCAAAAAATCGGTAAGGTCTCGCAAACAATTTAAAATTGCCAATAAAGCCGAGGAATAAATCCCGTAATGACGACTTTATTGTACTGCTACTCCCCTTAGACGGAAGAATTATTCGTATTAGTTAATCATAGTATAATAGCAATCTTTGAATGAGTCAAATATCCAGCCCAGTTTTTATAGATGAATTCCTTACTTAATAATCGTAGCACCTAGTGTTTTCTCAAAATGAGTAAGCGCCCATTCGTGCCCGTTTGGATTGAAAGACGCAACTGCGTCCTCGTAAATAAAAATTTTGTATCCTTCATTATAGGCACCAATAGCCGTATGGAGTACACAAATATCTGTACATACCCCCACTATATATATATCTGTAATCCCCCTCTCTCTAAGTTTTATAGAGAGATCTGTTCCGGCAAAAGCGGAATATCTTGTTTTATCCATATATTGAACATTCTTTTTGCTCTTATTTTCATCATATACTTCTTTCAAGGCACCATACAAGTCTCTACCTTTTGTACCACGAATATTATGGGGCGGAAACAATTTCGTTTCTGGATGACATGGATCCCCTTTTTCATGGACATCGATGGCAAAAACGACATAATCATCATTTTCAATAAACTCTTTTGTAATTTCTGTAATTCTTTCTTCTAAAGCCTGACCGGGTTTTCCGCATGTTAATGCGCCGTCTTCTGCAACAAAATCATAGGTGTAATCTACATTAATTAATGCCTTTTTCATAGCAATACTCACTCCTATTATTTTGATTACTTTAATTTATCTTTCAATTCAATCTTATCTTTGCCCCTCCTAATATTCAACTAAGGAGTTCTTCGAAATAAAGTTTTTTAGAATTTGATTGAGCCTAAACCCCTTATTACCGATTCTGGAGATACAAATAAGGAAGTCGAAAACATCAACTTCCTTTCATTACATGATCCCCCATGATTATTCAAATAACGGGCTCACAGCTTTTTCATTGTGAATACGGTCGATTGCTTCTACTAGTAATGGCGCAACAGATAATGGTGTAATTTTATCTAGTCGTTTTTTCTCTGACAGGTTAATTGTATTTGTTATGACTAATTCTTTAATCGGTGAAGACTCGATTCGCTCAATAGCTGGGCCCGAAAGAACAGCATGAGTGCAGCAGGCGTATACTGCTTTTGCCCCATTCTCGAATAAAGCATTTGCACCTGTCGTAATAGTTCCAGCTGTATCAATTAAATCATCAACAATTATTGCGTTTTTCCCTTCAATATTGCCGATAATGTGCATGATTTCAGTTTCATCATGCTCCGGACGACGGCGATCAATAAGAGCGAGTGGCACATTAAGCAAATTAGCCATCTTTCTTGCCCTAACAACGCCTCCATTGTGCGGGGCCACAATGACAAGATCCTCCAATGCTTTTTTCTTAAAGTAGTCTGCCAGAATTGGAATCCCGGTTAGATGATCCACTGGTATGTCAAAAAAGCCTTGTACTTGCGGAGAATGAAAGTCGATCGTCAGGACTCTAGCTGCTCCTGCCATTTCCAAAAGATTAGCAATGAGTCTGGCTGTAATCGGCTCCCGAGAACGGGCTTTTCGGTCTTGCCGCGCATAGCTATAGTAAGGCATCACAACATTGATCATTTTAGCGGAAGCTCTTTTTAAGGCATCAATCATAATAAGGAGTTCCATAATATGTTCATTCGTCGGCTCTGAAGCCGATTGAACTAAAAATACCTCACTTCCTCTCACACTTTCTTCAATTTGAATTTGAATCTCGCCATCACTAAATTGTCTACTTGAGCATTTCCCAAGCTCACAACCTAGAAGTTGTGCCATTTCTTCAGCAAGCTCTCGATTTGAGTTTAAGGTAAACATTTTGAAATTATCTTTTAATATGTATGACACCGTTTTTCCTCCAAGGTTTCATTTTTATTAATTTACTTTATATTACATGAAATGGAATGAGCAAGAAAGCATTTACTGCTTTTATTTACTTATGAAACGAGCAATGAACCAACAATTCAACTCTGCTTTTTTCTCTTCATAGCAAACCTATTTTCACCAAAAAACATAGATCATTACAAGTACGCAATAATTTTTTGCGCCAAATACTCTTTTTCGGAGCAAAAAAACCTTGCATACAGATCTATAATAATCCATTGTACATCATATTTCCCTGAGTTAATAGGCTTGGCATACTTCTTGCAATATTGTATGGTAAAGATTGTGAGTCTACTGCTGTAGTAAAAACAAGCTTGAATCCTTATTATTTTTTATTGAAAAATCCTAGGAGGATGTATATCAATGAGCACCTTTAGCAACATCATGATAATTGGGGTATCTGTCCTATTTATCGTCACTCTATTACTAATTCTTACAGTAATCGTTTCATTATTGGTAATCAGAAAGAGGGATAAGTCACAAACTCAACACGCAATCAGACGAAATTTTCCTGTCCTTTCTCGTATTCGGTATCTTTCCGAACATATTGGCCCGGAATTAAGACAGTATTTTTTCGAAGGAGATCATGAAGCTAAGCCTTTTTCACGGCTAGACTTTCAATACATAGTGAAAGCAGGGAAATACGCCAAAAACATCATTGCATTCGGAAGTAAGCGCGATTTTGACAAACCAGGCTTTTATATTCGGAATGCTTTTTTTGCGAAACAACTAACAGATTTAATAGCTGATAATGAAAACTTTATCGCTACACATAAATATATAGAAGATAAAGATACACTATTTGCCCGTCATGAGCATAGAGAGGAGGCTCAAATCAAGCCATGGCTTTATACAGATGCAGATAAGATCGTCATTGGAAAACATTCATGCCGTTATCCTTTTACGATTAAAAGCCCTGTGGCCATGAGCGGAATGAGCTACGGAGCCCTAGGTGACCGAGCAATCAAGGCTCTTTCTTATGGATTGAAAGATGCGGGTGCCTATATGAATACAGGTGAAGGCGGCCTTTCGCCCCACCATCTAAAAGGCGGCGCAGATATTATGGTTCAGATTGGCCCAGCCAAGTTTGGATTTAGAAACCCTGATGGAAGCTTCTCTTATGATTTGCTTCGTGAAAAGGCAAGTCATCCTCAGGTAAAGGCATTTGAAATTAAACTAGGTCAAGGAGCAAAAATTCGCGGCGGGCACATTGAAGGTTCAAAAGTAACACCTGAAATTGCTGAGATCCGCGGAGTAGAGCCATATAAAACCATCGATTCCCCTAATAGATTTGAAGAATTCGATGATATGGACATGATGATGGATTTTATTGATAGAATTCGGGATGAATCCGGTAAGCCTGTCGGAATAAAAATGGTCATCGGCAGTGAAGAAACGTTTGAAGAATTTGCAGCTTATATGGCGATTATGAAGAGATACCCAGATTTCATTACCATTGATGGAGGCGAAGGCGGAACAGGTGCTACCTATCAAGCAATGGCTGATTCTGTCGGGCTTCCGATTAAACCAGCATTAATGATTGCTCAGAGAGTATTGAAAAAATATAACGTTCGAGATAAAGTCACGTTAATTGCCAGCGGGAAGCTGTTCTCCCCTGATCGAATTGCAATTGCACTCTCCCTTGGAGCGGATATCTGTCATATCGCCAGAGGACTAATGATTTCCGTTGGATGTATCGGCGCTCAAAAATGTCAATCCAACGAATGTCCAGTAGGAGTTGCTACTACGAATCCAAAGCTACAAAAAGCTTTAGTCATTGAAGAAAAAAGATATCGCGTAACAAACTATATGACAACACTTCGAGAAGAATTGTTCACGCTCGCAGCAGCTGCTGGTTTGACATCTCCTCGACAATTCAATGAAAAACATGTCGTCTTTGTTGATCAAAACTTTAATGTAAAAACGATAGACAATGTAAAGCAAAAAGATGAGACAAGAGAAGTTGTTTCCATTTCATAAATAAATGAAGAAGCCATACCTAGAGAAAGTCTGTTGCAAGAGATTGTAACAGACTTTTTTCTGATTTTCCCGTTGAAAGGCTTTAAGGCGATTTCTAAACTCCCTTCTGAACCAATTTTTCCCATCAAAAAAACTTTAAAGAGACTTCTTAACGAACCCTTCGCTACTAATTTAACCTGTCTCCATCTAAGCTCTACAAAGACACTTTGGATCTTTTATTGTCCAATAGATATAGGTCAAAACTAATGTAAAAGTCTCGAAATCACCTGTTCCTATGTCTCTTCTATCACTTGAATAGTTCGATTTGTTATGTGAAAATTAATGAAATAGTGAATGCCTTATAAAAGGAGAAAACAAAATGAAACGTGTTGTTCAAAATTTTGTTAAGGGGATTATCACCATTGTCCCGATTATTTTAGTTATTTATGTTGTCTATCAATTATTCATCTTTTTAGATAGTTTATTAGGAAATTATTTAAAGCCTTATTTACAAGAAGGTTATATTCCTGGAATTGGTTTAGTTCTTACCCTAATCCTGATCACAATTTTAGGATGGTTATCAAATAAAGTGTTCACAGGAACGCTAATCCTAATCATTGACAGATTACTAGAAAAAATCCCACTCATTAAAACGCTTTATTCAGTTAGTAAAGATACGATTCAATCATTCCTTGGCGAGAAAAAGTCATTTTCAAAAGTTGCATTGGTAACCATTCCGGGTACAGAAATGAAAACCATCGGATTTATAACTACGGAAGATGTCGAAAGTTTTTATCATCCATTAAAGGACTATGTAGCTGTCTATATCCAACAAACTTTTCAAATTGCTGGACTTACGGTTCTAATTCCGAAAGACAAAGTAGAAATCATTGATGTAACGCCAGAAGACGCGATGAAATTTGTTGTTTCAGGCGGAATGACATCAAAGAAAGAGGAACAAACCACTAGTCGTAGGACTTCATTTGAATAGAAATTTGAATGTATGAAAAAACTGAATCAATCAGACATGCTCCCAGCAAAGTATACAGTAAACAAAATAGTGCCTAAATATATTGCCCGCCCCATTATTTAGTAAGTCTGTAATACTTATATACAACGGAGGAAATAGATGAAATTTATTAAAAAATTTATTTCACAATTTGACTTGGATCCTGTAGCAGCTAAGTATCTATCTGCATTTCTTGATGTGCTTTTTATTGCCCTAATCTGTATAATGGCAAATTTTATCACCAAAAAGGTGGTAATCAGAATCATCACTCATATTGTAAACAATACGAAATTCGAATGGGATAATATCATTTTGGAACGGCAGGTATTTCGTAAGTTATCTCATATTGTTCCGGCGATCATTATTTATCACTTTTCATTCATCTTCCCCTCTAATGAGGAGTTGATTAAGAAATGTGCGATTGCTTATTTAATTATTGTGGGATTATGGGTCATTAATAGCCTATTAGATGCCATTACTGATATTTATCAAACCTTTGAAATCTCAAAGGTTAAGCCGATTAAAGGCTATATTCAGGTGACTAAGATTATTTTTGTCACGCTTGGGGTTATCTTAGTAATCGCGAACATGATAGATAAAAGTCCGTTTATACTTCTAAGCGGGATTGGCGCCTTGTCAGCCGTCTTTTTGTTAGTTTTTAAAGATTCATTATTAGGACTGGTTGCGGGGATTCAGTTGGCGGCCAATGATATGGTACGGGTTGGTGACTGGATTGAAATGCCTAAATATGGAGCAGACGGAGACATCATTGATATCTCTTTAAATACCGTAAAGGTGCAAAATTTTGATAAAACAATAACGATGGTTCCAAGCTATGCCTTAATATCTGATTCCTTTAAAAACTGGAGAGGCATGCAATCCTCTGGAGGAAGACGGATTAAACGGGCATTATTTATCGATACGAAAAGTATTTCGTTTTGTACGGATGAGATGATTGAGCGCTATAAAGATATCCACTATCTTTCGGATTACATCATCGAAAAAGAACTTGAAATTGCCGAATTCAATTCTATGAACGATATAAACCGAAGCAATCCAGTGAATGGAAGAGCCCTTACAAATGTAGGTGTATTTAGGGCGTATATTAGTAATTACCTTAAAAATCATCCGGGAATCAATCAGGAAATGACGTTAATTGTTAGACAGCTGGCACCTAGTGAATACGGATTGCCGTTAGAAATATATGCATTTACGAATGATGTTAGATGGGCGGTATACGAAGCCGTTCAAGCTGATATCTTTGACCACCTTTTTGCCGTAGCGCAGGAGTTTGGTCTGCAATTATTCCAAAATCCTTCAGGTCATGACCTAAAAATAATGGTCGATGCCTCTAAATGGGATGGCATGATTAGAGAAATGGACCATTAGATGTATTTAGGCCTGTCCCCTACCACTATAAGGGTTAATCCTTTTAGTGAATTGGGACAGGCCTTTTTCTGCATTACTTCGCCTTTAACTTCTCGCTAAAATAAACTAAATATAAATAAAGGACAAGCACCTGACATTATTGCTTCCAAATAATTAATGTTGCCAGCATCATAAAACAATTTAATATAAAGAATTTTGTATTTATTAAATACATGATTAGTAGTATGATAATATATAAAAAAAGAAAGAGGACATCCTATGAATTCAACAGTCTTGCAGAGAGAAACAACTAAAACAAAAACTTTAGTCATCCATGCTCTTTTTATCGCACTAACCCTTGTCGCCACAATGTTCATCAATATTAAGCTCCCAATTATGGGTAATGGCGGCCTAATCCATCTGGGTAACGTGCCTCTTTTTATAGCAGCCTTAGTTTACGGAAAAAAAACTGGGGCCATTGCAGGCGCCTTTGGAATGGGCTTATTCGATCTTATATCTGGCTGGGGCGCATGGGCACCGTTTACGTTCGTCATTGTTGGTACAATGGGCTTTTTAGCTGGCTTAATATCCGAAAAGATGCCAGGTAAAAGAGTAGTTGTAAACACACTGGCAGTTGCCGTTGCTCTAATAATAAAAGTCGTTGGCTACTATTTTGCCGAAGTGCTCCTATACGGTAACTGGATCCTTCCTTTCGGCTCCATTCCAGGAAACGTTATGCAGGTTGTTATCGCAGGGATCATTGTGATACCTCTAGCGGACCGTTTTAAAAGAGCTATGCGTATTTAGGTATGAAATTTATTCATTGGACTCATGGATAGTAGAATCCCTCACAAGAGTGAGGGATTCTTTCACATTTTAAGCAACTTTAATGGCTTTTCCAAATGGCACCCTAGGGAGAAACGTGCCTGGGACTAGCCAGAATAATTCATAATTCACATCTTTGATTTCATCTGTAATAAAACCAGTTACATCGGTGATATAAAACAATGTATCCACCTTATTTTCCTCAGCCCATTCAAGAACTAAGGTGTAGGAAGATTTCCCATGTGAATAATATTTAATAGAATCGCTCTTTACGGGAATAATACTCCTAATTTTAAAATCTGCTTGAACTAATAAAGCATCTGATTTCACTTGTTCAAATAATTTCACAATGTTGTTAATTAAAATCTTAGGGACTTCATTTGTGGATGTATCGACAGCTATGGCAACATTTTTATCCTGCCGTTGCTGCAGCATAGATAGTAGCATTTTATGCCATTTCAATTTGACCACCTCCCCTTTGAATATAAACAAGCTTTACTGGCTTCAACAGGAGTTTCTGAAGTCAGTTATTGCCCATCTTATTTTGGGTTATTGCAAGGAGAGTTATTATTGAAATGTTGAGGAAATAATATGCAATTTTTTTAAAACGATAAATTGTACTACTTTATCGGAATTATATGTTTTTTTACTTCGCTAGTTACCTTTAATCCAAGTAATCCATAAAGAATTTGAACTTTTACACAATTATCGGTTATAATGGCACTAAGTACAGCATAAAATAAAAAATGACCGGACATGCTAGTAACATGTCCAGTCTAGCAATAGACGGTTCCCACAAAGGGATCGGCTATTAACGGGGAAAAATCCACCTGAGCGCCTAACTCAAGGGTGGATTATTTTTTATGGTTAAATGACAGAATGGCTACGATCAAACTTGCAAATGCAATCGTAAACATTAATGCTTCAAATACTGTCATTCAGCATCACCCCCTTTCCGTTCGGGAGTGTGCCGACCACCCTTGAGAAACCTATTCTATTGCTTCTTTAGTTTATCATATATTCAGCCCAATAGGAACGTGCGTTCTCTTCTTGTCGAAAAATTAAATTAAATAGGAACATGAGTATCGACCCATGTTCCTATTTCAAGTCAAATTGCACTTTTCATATTTCCATTTGTTTCGTCTGCTTGTAAATCAGTTTTAAAAGAGTCGAAGTCTGCTTTTTCAATTATAAGTGATACTAGAACTCCTCCGATTAGTGCCCAGAAAGGTGAACTGATTCCGAAGAAACTTACTCCTGACATGGCAATAACTAAAGAGAAAAATGCGCCAATTTGAAACTTTCTTTCAGAAAAGGAAGCTTGCAGGGAACTAATTAAAACACCAACCATCGCTAGACCAGCAACTGTTGCAATCAATGTGCTTGGCAAGGCGGTCACAAACGGAACCGCAATACCGGCAATTAAACCGAACCCTCCAAAAAGAAATGCATTAACTAAAACAGAGGCGTAACGTCCCTCCTTATTATCTCCTGATTCTTTTGAAGCACATATTGCTGTCATCGGACCGGCGATATTGGCATTGTGTCCACCAAAAAATGCCGTAACCATTCCACCAATTCCACTCCAGACTGTCATAGTATTAACAGGCGGTTTATAACCTTCTGCCATCAAAACACCAATAGCCTGAGCATTTTCAGCTCCTATGACCAGGAGTGTCAATGGTATAGCGACAGAAATGATTGCATCAATCGAGAAGGTTGGCATAAGAATTTCGGGAAGTGTCAATCCTGCTTCCATGCTTGTTGGCTGAAATCCCCCCATTGTTGCAGCCAGTATACCAGCAACTAAAAAAGAGGTCAAAATGGGCGGTACCTTTTTTAGATACCGTGATGATAGTAAGTAAACAACTATCGCTGACCCTGCAATTAGCGGTGCCCCTTGCAGAGATGTAATCATTCCGGTGCCAAATCGAATCATTGCACCGACTATCATCGCCATTACAATCGGGACTGGAATCCATTTCATCGCTTTTCCGATTAATCCGGAAATACCTAAAATGAATACGAGTACACCTGAAACAAAGTATGCACCTGATATTTCACTAAGTGAGTAGTGCTGCAGTGCACCAGCAACTAATACAGCCCCAGGAATTGAATAAGCACCGACAATAGGTTGGCGATATTTTAAAGCTAAATATAATCCAATTAAGCTTCCAAAAAAATAAACTGCAAACAACCAGGAAATCGTTTGTTCAATAGACAATCCTGCATCTGTTGCCCCACCAATGATGATTAATGCCGGACCGGTACAGCCAAATATGGCTGCAAGGGTCCCTGCACTAATAGTGTTAACGTTCAAATGCTTTGGAAACAATTTTAAGCTTTCGCCAACTGAATGTTTCATACATTCCTTCCCCTTTATATTCAATTTTTACTTGCCTTGGAATTTAGGTTTTACTTTATTATCAAAAGCCTGGACTCCTTCATTGAAATCCTCTGTTGAACGCAACATACCATAAGCAAATCCTTCAATTTCCATTCCCATGCTTAATGGTGCATCTTGAGAAGCATTAATTACGCGCTTGAGTACTTTAAGTGTCATTGGGGAAAGTCTAGTAAGATCTTCTACAAGTTTATTTACTTCTTCCTCAAGGTTTTCTGGGCTTGTTACTGTAGTTAGCAAGCCCCATTGGTGTGCTTCCTGTGCTGGAATACGTCTGCCTCTCATAATCATATCTTTTGCGCGTCCAACACCAGCAATTTTTGCAATTCGCTGTGAGCCACCGCTTCCAGGGATCATCCCAAGATTGATTTCTGGCAGAGCTAATAATGTATTGTCGGCTGCTACACGGAAATCGCATGCCATGGCGATTTCAAGTCCCACACCAAAAGTGTAGCCTTGTAATTGGGCAATAACTGGTTTCGGTGAACGTTCTGGTGCTGCCACATTGACGTGTAATTCAGAAAGGATGGAAGGATGCTGCTCCATGAATTCTGAAATAGTTCCTCCAGAGCTAAACGCTTTTTCTCCAGATCCTTTAATCACAATAACGCTTACTTCCGGATCATGGTTTAATTCATTAAATATTTCATTTAGGTGGGAACGAGCGATAAAACTCAAAGTATTCATTTTTTCCGGTCGATCTAAAATAATCGTTGCCGTTTGAGCTTCTGGATTTTTTTCTACTAGAATGTGATCCCATTGATAAGTTTTTTTGTTTGTCATTAACTTACACTCTCCTCTTTTATCGAATAAGTTTTATAGTTTTCTTTCAATTTTCTTCTTAAAATTTTTCCAACAGGGCTTTTCGGAATCTCAGGAACAAAATAATATTCCCTAGGCCGTTTAAAGTTTGCTAGACTTTCAGAAACCTTACAGTATTGATCCAATTCCTCAACTGACAATTTGCCATTTCGATCTACGACAAAAGCGACAACCTTTTCACCATAGCGATCGTCAGGTACACCTACAACTGCAACTTCAAGAACTTCCGGATGGGAAGCAAGAACATCCTCTACCTCCAGCGGATGGATATTTTCACCGCCAGAAATAATCATGTCATCAACTCGTCCTACAACATACAAATCTCCGTCTTCGTCCAGTACTCCCATGTCTCCTGTGAAATACCAGCCATTTCTAATTGCTTTTTTATTGGCATCCGGACGCTTCCAGTACCCTTTAAATGCTTCAATGGAATCAATATTAACAATAATTTCACCAGGCGTACCTTGTGGGACTAGATCATCAGGTGTAGAGTAGCCTTCAGGGTCAGGAGTTACAACTCTTAACTCTTGGTGAAGCCCTGGTTTACCTGCGCACCCTGGCTTTTTATCCAGGTAATCACAAATCGAGAACGTATATACCTCTGTACTGCCATAATGATTCACAAACACATCCGGCTTTAGTTTTTGATAACAAGCTTTTGTTAATTCGGTCGTCATCGATGCACCGGCATACCCTATTTTCCGAAGTTTCTGTAAATTGAATTTCGAAAAATCCTTATGATTTAAAAGATCATGAATAATCGTAGGTACTAAGTATACACAGCTTATTGCTTCCTCTTCCATAGTTGTTAACATTTTGATCGTTTCATTATCAGGAATCATGACTAATTTCCCATTTAAGAATGCCATTGAGAGTAGAGAACGCATGCCCATAGTATGGTAAAGAGGCATCACACCTAATGTGCTCTCATGAAGGACATATTGATTTTGGATAATGTGGGCAATGGCTGCTCCATATTCATTCTTATGGCTTCTAGGAACCCCTTTCGGCTTTCCTGTCGTTCCGGATGTATATAGCATTAAGCAAGTATCATCAAATTGAATGGTTGGTCGATGAAAATTTTCTTGTTCGTGGTCTAGAAGTTCTTCGTATGTTACATCGGATCCAGTTGCACCTAGTACACCGATTAACAACGGCTTATTAGTATACTCTCCATCAAGCGCAGCATCCTGACTGCTTGGTTCATATATGATGGCTTTTGCATCTGCATTGTTTACACAATAAGCGACTTCCTCCGTTGATAGCCGAAAATTTATCGGGGTAAAGATCGCGCCAATTTTTTGAATAGCCCAATAGAATGTGACCATCTCTAAGCGGTTTTTTAAAATGATGACTACTCGGTCCCCTTTTTCAATTCCTTTCTTTTGCAGTGAGTAGGCAAGCCGATTAATCTGCTTGTTCATTTCCTTATAGGATAGGCGGATATTATCCTGGGTGATAGCGATTTTATCCGGGAACCGCTTAACCGTAAATTCAAACAATGTTCCAAGATCCACTAATTTTCACCTTCTTTACATTCATTAGAACAACATGCCTTTTGGATGGCATTAATAATACCTGTATAACCCGTACACCGGCAAAGATGTCCAGAAAGCATTTCTTTAATTTCCTGCAGGTTAGGTTCTTCGTTGTTATTCAAAAGCTCTACAGATGACATTAAAATCCCTGGTGTGCAAAAACCGCACTGCAGACCATGACATTCTGTAAATGCTTGTTGTAATCGATGCTGCTCTCCGTCTTTTGCTAATCCTTCGATGGTTTGAATGTCAGAACCATTCGCTTGTACAGCAAACATTAGACAGCTTCGCACAGCTTTGCCGTTGTAAAGAACCGTACAAGAACCACACACTCCGTGTTCACAACCTACATGTGTTCCTGTTAAACCAAGGTCTTCTCTTATAAAATCACTAAGCAGCTTTCTAGGCTCTGCCTCTCCACCCATTTCCTTCCCATTAACAGATAATGAAATTTTCACTTTATCCTGCACAGAGAAATTCGTCATTTTTTAGCCCTCCTTTCCTAACCCGCGATTATAAGCTTTTAACAGCGCTTTTCTTGTCATTACCTTTGTTAATTGAAGTCTATATTCCTTTGAGGCATGCAAGTCAGCATCTGGATCTGCATCATTGACAGCTATTTCCACTGTTTTTTCTAAAATATCTTCTGTAAGAGTTTTTCCTATTAAATATTCCATTGCATCTTCTGCTAACAGAGGAACAGCATCAACGCCCCCTAATACAATCCTTGCTTGATCGATAATGCCCGCATCATCAACTGAGAGTAAGCAGGCGGCTGCAACTAAAGCAAAATCACCATGTCTTCTGCTAAATTCCTCGAATGCGTAGCCCGCAGGCTGAGATAACGGGACATGTATCTCTGTTAAAATTTCCTCCGGCATAAGCTCTGTTGTTAAATAGGTAATAAAAAAGTCGTTAATACTTGTAGTCCTGCTTCCATCGGCGCTAGTAATCACAATTTCAGAATCCAAAGCCAAGAAAGATAGCGGCAGCTCTGCACTAGGATCTGCATGGGCAACACTGCCTCCAACTGTTCCTCTGTTTCTCGTTTGAACGTGGCCAATATATTGAGCCGCCTCTACAAGCAGGGGGATATGCTTTCTTATATCCTCATGCTGCTCCAGTTCTCTTTGGGTGGTAAGGGCACCAATTTTGACAACCCCATCTTCTATCCGAATTCCCTTCAGCTCTGTTACTTGGTTAATGTCAATTAGACACCCCGGCTCAGACATTCTCATATTTAAAATGGGGATAAAACTTTGTCCCCCAGCAATAATTTTCCCTTCGCTGCCAAACTCATTTAATAGCTTGACAGCCTCTTCTAAATTCGAAGGACAATGGTAATCAAATGTTGCCGGCTTCATGTATGCTCCCTCCTTTCTTAGTCAGCCAAATGAACTGCTTCTAGCTCCTTTTTTATCTTTTTAAAGAAATCTTTAATAATCAATTTAGCTACTCCACCTAACATACGCTGACCAATTGCAGCAACTTTACCGCCGACGGCTGCTTCGTATGTGTAGCGAAGCTCCGTTTGTTCATCATCAATCCGAATTAACTGAATTTCTGCTTCTGCCTCTACAAAGCCTGGTGCCCCTTGACCATTGACAATCAACTTATAAGAGTTCGGCGGATTGAGGTCAGTTAGGCGTATGGTTGCATCGTATTTCCCTTTTACTGCTGCAACGCCAACCGATAGGTCAGCTACATAGACGTTTTCCCCCTGCTTATTTAATTGATTACAACCCATAATGCAGTTTTGTAAAACGACAGGATCTAATAAACTAGTAAAAACCGTTTCAAGATTTCCATCTAGTTGAATTGCTCCATCTCCATTCATCACAATTCCTCCCTAGTAAGTATTGACCGTTTTTTTATTTTGAATGATTGACCAAATCCGATCCGGTGATAGCGGAAGCTGGTCAATGGATACGTTAAAAGGTTTTAAAGCATCAGTCACAGCATTTGCAATTACAACAGGGGCACTCATCGTATTTCCTTCACCCAACCCCTTTGCACCTAGTGGCGTTAATGGCGATGGTGTTTCAATATGCTTAATAGTCACTTTAGGAATTTCAGTTGCTGTAGGACATAAATAATCCATAAAGCTTCCTGTCAAAAACTGACCCCGACCATCATAGGCAAGCTCCTCATACATAGCAGCACCAATTCCATGTGCTAAACCACCCATAATCTGACCCTCAACAATATTTGGATTTAATAGCTTACCAGCATCATGAATAGTCGTATAGTCTATTATTTTCACTTCACCTGTATCAATATCCACCTCAACTTCAACGGCATCAAAGACAAATCCGTATGTGACGGAACCATTTACTAAATCAAATTCATTCGGTGACTTTGCTGCTGGCAAAGTATAAAAGGCAGATTCATGAATTCCTGGCTCTAAACCACTAGGAAGCCCCTCTGGGTTCCAATGGGCTAAACCTACTAATCTTTTAATCGGTATACTTTTTTCAGGATTATTTTTTAATATTACTTTTCCATTATCAAAGACTAGCTCATCTGTAGGTTCGTTTAGCTCCTGCCCGGCGATTTCAAGCAGCTTCGATTTCACTTTGTGAGCAGCTTGATAAACTGCACTTGATCCAATTGGCGCAAATCTGCTGGAATAACTTCCAGATGCTACGGACCAAGGGCTTGTTAATGTGTCTAATTCAGCAACCACCCGAATTGTGGAAGGATCTACACCGAGAACATCTGCAACAATTTGAGCAGAAACGGTTTCATGGCCCTGACCTGTTGGAACCGTACTAATCCGAACGGTTATTCCTCCCTGTGGATCTATAGATACGGTCGCCCCTTCAGAGCATCCTGATTTCGGTAAGGATTTCGCTCTTTCTTCTGGTGTTAATGCAAGCGTAACGTATCCCATATTGGAACCAGATGGTTCAACAATACAAGCAAATCCTAACCCTAAATATTTTCGATTTTTCCATGCCTCTTTTTGCTTTGCTTTAAACCCTTCATAATCAATGGATTCAAGAGCAAGATTTAAGGCTCTGTGATAATCGCCGCTATCATAAATTCCTCCTGATGCGGTTTGATATGGGAATTCTTCTTTTGTGATCAGATTTTTCTTGATAACATCGATTACATCGAGATCTAGTTCATCCGAAATAATTTGGACCATGCGCTCAAGCGGGAAATAGTGCTGCGGACCTCCATATCCTCTTATAAGCCCTGTTGGACTTTTGTTGGTGACAACGGCAATTGCTTCAATTGCTACATTTTGAATCCGGTATGCCCCAGTAGAATTTGAATGGGTTCTGTATAAACAAGCTGGTTCTGGTGCCCGGATATATCCGCCAACATTATCTGCATATTTCATTTTTAATCCAAGTATTGTTCCATCCTTTTTTACAGCCGCTTCAATCCAAGTCACACGATCAGTACCACTTGAGCTTGCCATCAGATGTTCCTGACGATCCTCAGTCCATTTAACTGGTACCTTTACGATTCTAGACACTACACCCATCAGCACCATGTAAGGAAACACACCAGACTTAATGCCATAGCTTCCGCCTATATCTTTAGGTGTAATAATTCGAAGCTTATTACTTGGTACTTTTAAGGCTGCAGTCATAACAGAGTGAAGAGTGAAAGGACCATGGAAATTAGACCAAATGGTATAGGCTCCTTCACTTTTCGTATAGTTCGCAATCACCCCATAATTTTCAACTGGAGTGGCGCTAACCTTTGGGAAATTAAATTTTTTACTAATAACGTGATCCGCGTGATTAAACGCCTCTTCAACATTTCCATAATTGAAAAATCGCTGATTGACAATGTTGCTTCCCACTTCTTCATGAAGAATGGCAGAATCGGCTGATAAAGCATCTTCAATATTGACAACCGGATCTAATGCTTCATATTCTACATTTATTAGTGCTAGAGCATCCTCAGCAATATAACGATCTTTGGCGACTACTACCGCCACTGCTTCTCCGACAAAACGCACCTTATCAACAGCAATCGGATAATAATGAACCGGAACCTTAACACCTACCGGAAATGGCCGGGTCAATGCTGCAACATCATGGCCAGTCACTACACCAATTACACCTGGCAGCTTCTCAGCTTCTTCAGAATCGATTTTAATAATCCTTGCATGGGCATGTGGACTTCTCAAGATAGCCGCATGATGAATATTTGGCAGAGGTGACATGTCATCAATAAAGATCCCTTCACCCGATACTAATCTAGCATCCTCTATTCGTTTAAGAGGTTTTCCGATATAGCTCAAGTTAATTGCCTCCTTTTTAGTGAATTTTTTAAATTCTTAAATGTATTGAAACCATTTCCTTCTACAAAGTAGTTTGAACCTGCAGTAAACACTATTTTCTATTTTCAACATCAAACGAACTCTTTTAATTTACAATTTTGATATTCGAGGCTCGGCTGATGAATAGAACCTCTTTTCCACTTTAAGGGCTGATAACTTCCCTTATTTTTAAAACTCATAATTTCGGCAGCAATACTTAATGCGATTTCTTCAGGCGTCTCAGACCCAATATCAAGCCCAATCGGGGTATGTATCTTATCTAGAATATTCTGCGGGATTAGAACCCCTTCCCTCAGCAGATCACTCTTTATATTCTCATACCTTCTCTTTGGACCTAATAATCCGATATAAGCAGGCTCCATCTGAATCAATCCTTTGAGAAATATAAGATCCTGTTCATAATGATGAGTCATAATAACGGTATAAGAATTATTTAGATAGAGATCGTTTGGAAACTCCCGAGGTGGAACAAGTATCATTTCATCTACATTCGGAAAGTTCTCTTCATTTAAATAACCTGGACGATGATCGACCATCGTAACATGCCAATTTAACAGTTTCAGTTGATTAGTTAATGACAATGCGTCTGGTCCGGCTCCAAAGATCACAATGCTTGGTGCTGGTGTAATCGTTTCCAAAAATATAGTCAGCTCTAAAGCTTTTTCATCAATTGTCAAAATTTGATTTTTTAAAATTCCATTTAATTTATTCATTGGATTATGGACAAAATCCATCTCCTTCGTGTCCAAAATATATCCAGGCTGAATCAATTCTTGGTTATCAGAGGTTATGACAGTTCCTATTGTGAAAGCTCCGTTACTTACATATTGCCGTGTAAAAACATCCAGCATTTTCTCTGCTTCTCTCCTATTTTCGATAGGGTTTATGAGTGTTAGCCAGATTGTAATGACACCATTACACCCCACACCTAATCCCCAAGGTGTTTGATCGTCATTACGCAAGTCATAAATAACTTCCTTTGGTTCACCTGTTTCAAAAACTTCCTTTGCATGTTCAAACAGATCTTGTTCAATACATCCGCCGCTAAGAACCCCAAAGGTAGTTCCATCTAATAGAATGAGACTTTTTGCACCAACTTGGCGATAGGATGATCCCTTTTTATCAATAATGGTTGCAAGGATTGCTTTTTGATTATTTTGAATGCACTTCTTTAATTCAGTGATAATCAAAGTTCATCACCTCTTTTTCTTTGCATACACAAATTATAAAAATACTCAGAATACTTAAGTTTCATTATTCTCTCAATTCTATTTTTAAAATTTCATCAAAAACATTCATGAGCGGCTGCTCACAACCAAGAATGTAAATGTCGTTGGCTTCATTTCTCTGCACTGGTGATTACTTCGTACATCAAGGCTTGTTCAATGAATCCAACGACAATTTAGTTTTACATAGAAAAGGGATGAATCTCTTTTTTGAGATTCATCCCTTTTCAAATAAACTTCTATATTTTGAAGGCGTGAAGCCTTCACTTTTTCTGAATATAGTGGCAAAGTAACCAGCACTTGTAAAACCCATTTGGTGCGCAATAACCTCTATGGGCAAGGAAGTCATTTTTAATAATGATTTCGATTGTTCAACCCTAAA
The DNA here is from genome assembly GCF_032341175.1 of Bacillus sp. DTU_2020_1000418_1_SI_GHA_SEK_038. Taxonomy (NCBI): domain Bacteria; kingdom Bacillati; phylum Bacillota; class Bacilli; order Caryophanales; family Bacillaceae; genus Bacillus; species Bacillus sp. DTU_2020_1000418_1_SI_GHA_SEK_038. The sequence continues at coordinate 2,435,546 of NZ_CP135435.1, forward strand.
TGCGGTCAAATATTCAACAAAAGTAACTCCCATTTCCTCTTTGAATAACCTGCTGAAATGGGAAGGGCTTAAATAGACAGAATCAGCTACAGTATTTAAAGTAATTGGCTCTTTAAAATGTTGTTGAATAAATTGGATTGATGATTCGATTGGATTTGCAAGATCAGGATTAGAAGGTGCTTCGTTTTTGTGAATAAAATAATTAGCTTCTGTAGAAAGACTTTGAATACTAATTCTCTCGAATATCTGCTTCAACTCACTTCTTAACACCGGTTTTAATAAATAAGCAGAAAATCCAAGATTTATGGCTTTTTGCACATTTTCAAATATTTTTAACTGAGACAGAATAATGACGGATATTCCTGGTTCCAATTGTTTTGCTTTCTCTCCAAACTCCAAACCATTTTGATCGGGCAATGAAATTTCTACTATAAGGATGGATGGTTTTAGCTGTTTTAACATGAGTATCCCTTTTTCATATGTGTCTGCTTCATGTACAGTAAAATAATTATATTCGCTAGTTTGAATAAACTCTCGAAGGGAATAACGGCTTTCCCATTCATCATCTACAATTAATAAATTTGGCAATGCCCACCCTCCCCCAACAATGCAAAGTTTTAAAATTTTGCTCCAATGATAAAATTTTAAAACTGAATGGAATTTATTTTATTGCGCAGGATTTTTCCTCCCGCTGTTTTTGGAAATGAAGATTGAAAAATGTATTTTCTCGGTCTTTTATAATTTGATAGTTTAGGATGCCTTTTACAAAATAGGTCTAATTCATTCGCTGTTAAAGAAGTATCATTTGGAACAATATAAGCCGCCAATACATTGCCCCATCTTTCATCTGGTTCGCCTGTCACTACTACTTCCTGAACTTTTGGATGTTCTAATAATACCGATTCTACCTCAAGCGGATAAATTTTTTCTCCCGCATAAATGATCATTTCATCCATTCGGCCAACCACAAACAGATCTCCATCATTATCTACATAGCCTAAGTCGCCAGTATAATACCAATTTTCTTTTACACTTCTTTTTGTTGATTCGGGTTTATTCCAATATCCTTTAAAAGATTCTGGTGAACCGATATGTACAATAATTTCTCCTATCTCCCCTTTTGGGACAGTGTCATTTGGTGATTTCGTGCGATTTACATCTGGATCTATAATTCTAATATTTTGATGGATGCCAGGCTTACCTACAGAACCGGGTTTCTCTATTACACGATCACAAAATGTAAAGGTATAGTTTTCCGTACTTCCATAGTGGTTGACAAAATATTTGGGACGAAAAACTTGCTGGCATAAATGAATTAATTTAGGCGACATCGGAGCACCTGCATAAACGATCGAATGAAGATCATCAAAATGAACTCTTTTAGTTTCAAGCAGGGCAGCAATATCATGGAACATATTTGGAAGCAAATATAAGACATTTATTTTCTCTTGTTCTATTAATTGAACAGCATCAAATGGGTCATAGTCTCGTAAAATAACAAAAGTGCCATTTAACATCATCATACTAATAAGAGATCTTAAGCCCATAGTATGATTGAGGGACATGACGCCAAGTGTAATATCATGCCACTGATAATGACATTGAAAGATATGAGCAAATGAAGCAGAATACTCATTTTGATGGGAACGTGGAACACCCTTAGGATTGCCAGAAGTTCCGGATGTATATAGAATGACAGATAAATCATCCTCTTTGACTTGATTTGGTGTAAAATCTCCTACTGGCTGCCTTATCAGGTCATGATAATTGATATCGCCTCCATTTCCATCGATATTAATAAGAAGGGGGCGTTCAGTAAAATTATTTTTATTAATTAAATTTTCTGTTACTTTTCCATAGATGACAAATCTCGCCTCTAAATCATTTAAACAATAATGAACAATCTCTTGAGACTGTCTAATATTGATCGGGGCAAAAATAGCCCCTAATTTTTGTATTGCCCAGAATAGAACAACTGCTTCTATTCGATTTTTTAAGAGCACAGCCACTCGGTCACTTTTTTTCATGCCAAGACTGTGTAAGGAAAAGGCAACAGCATCAACCTCTCTAGCAAGCTCCAAGTATGTATACCTTTTATTTCCATCCACAACTGCAATTTTATTAGGGTGTCTTTCAACAGAATAATTAAAAACCTTGCATAAATCCAAAAAGATCCCCTCCCTCTAACTAAAAAAGAGACGATTCTTCTGCCTCCTTAAGAAAGCTAGAAAACCATCCCTATGCTTGTCTACAATAATTATAACAAATCTTCTAAAAAAACAGTAAATATTTTATAATCATCAAATAATACGCTTAAAGCTTTTTCATTATTAATATGATCTAATGCCTCTACTATTAACAGAGCAACATAATGATTTACATCAAAATTATTTCCGTTCAAATCCTTCGTGTTAAAAGAAGCAATTATCTTATTAAAATAAAATGCTTATTCAATTCCGCTTCTGTAATAACAATCCTCCGAGTTAAATCTTCGGTTCGCAGTACAAATTCCTTTACACCGATAAACTCTGATTCGGCCACCAAGTAGAATTTTGTTCCTCTTTTGTAGCCTTTGAATTCATTTTTCAACCTATAATTCTTCATCATTAAACCCCTGGTATCAATTTAATTCTTAATATTAGCCTCTCAAAAATACTCTAAATATCAATTTTTAGCAATAGAATTCATTACCTAAAAATGACAATCACTTCACAATCCTTCGATTTCTATGACCTACTTTCAAATAAAAATGCTTCGATTTTAACCAGACCGTTACTTATTACTATATTGAATTAACCCGCTCCGTTCGTAAAATATGTTCAATATGTGCAACTAAGTCAGCATCAGTTGGTGGCTTAAATAATTTTAACGTGAATTATAAGCTGTTGGATCTTTTACAGTGAATTATATAAGATTAAACATGGGAAGCCTAGAATAGGCTGTAAACAAAGAAAAACCAGCTAACACATTGTCAACTGGTTCGTAATCCATTACTTTAAATCAACTTTAGGATTAGTATTAAATTTTCCATTTTTATTTTCCTTTTCGTGACCGTGAACTTGATCCCCACCATCACCTTTTTCCTTAACAATTTTTCCGCCTAAACTAACGTTTTGATAGTCCTTTTCTGTCATAATATTCACCTCCAATTATTAAAATGTCCATTAGCAATGGGAATTATAGAAAAAAGACAACCTTTGACGGCTGCCTGAAAATGGAGTTTATTATTGAATTTCTTTAACTAGCTTTCTACGCCTTTAGAAGGGGCAATAACTTTATAGGTATATTTAATGCCTTCTCTTTTAAAAATTGCTCTAACCTTTGATAATACTTCCATTGAAAAATATATTTTGTTCCATTTTCAATGCAAAAAGAGACAAGGCTTTATGCCCTGTATTCTTGTGATAATAATTTAATTATTTGTGTGCTTAAAGTAGAAAAATTTGTACTCTTCACTGCAGTTGTTTCCACTTTTCCATTGATTCCTATAAAAAATTTTTACTCTTCCCTGCAGTTGTTTCCATTTTTCCATAGATTTCTATAAAATTTGTACTCTTCCCTGCGGTTGTTTCCACTTTTCCATTGATTCCTATAAAAATTTGTACTCTTCCCTGCAGTTGTTTCCACTTTTCCATTGATTTCTATAAAAGTTTGTACTCTTCCCTGCAGTTGTTTCCATTTTTCCATAGATTTCTATAAAAATTTGTACTCTTCCCTGCGGTTGTTTCCACTTTTCCATTGATTCCTATAAAAGTTTGTACTCTTCCCTGCAGTTGTTTCCATTTTTCCATAGCTTTCTATAAAAGTTTGTACTCTTCCCTGCAGTTGTTTCCACTTTTCCATTGATTCCTATAAAAATTTGTACTCTTCCCTAAATCTTTCTGAGGAAACAGATTGTCAGAGTAAGAGTTATATAATTGCATGAATATTTTTCCAATTTAAACTTCACCAGTTGCAATAGTATGGAGAGAGAGCCTAAATATACAAGAAGTGCATAAAACCTTGTATATTCAGGTTCTTTAATTTTATTCCTTATTGTGTTAGAGCACCCGATAGTTCAATAACACTTATAAATACATAATCATAAAGTCTACATCAAAATAAATATTATTTTTCAGCCTTAAACCTTTTTTCTCTGTACCAAAAACTTCAAATCCCAATGAGGTATAAAGTTTTTTTGCTGATTCATTTGTTGAAACAACCGCTAAATATACCTGTTCCAACCCTTCTATATTTTTTGCTTTCTCTATTGCTTCTCCCATTAAAGCCTTCCCAATTCCTAAACCTCTTATGGAATCAGAAACATACATTGCTCCAATATGTGCCCTATGGCTTAGTTTATAAAACTTTTCTTTATATAAAGTAATGATTCCAACCAGTTCTCCCTTCTCAAAAGCTCCGTAAGTAAAAGAGTCGTTCGATTGAAACTCGTTTTGATATTTTTCAATAGAAAAGTCTCTTTCTTCTTCATAACTGGAAGCGAATGCTTCTGGAGTATTTTTTAAAGATTCAGTCTAATTCTCCGATACTTTTCTGCATCTTCTAATGAATTTAAAATTCTAATTTCCACTATTCTTCCCCTTTAAGCACTTAATCTATATGTTTCATTATAAAATAAAGCTTTTACTTGTTGTTAAGTTTAACTGTCCCTTTAGTTTAACAAGAAAAAGAGCAGCAATGGAACCCTTTGCAAAACATAAGCATCCGTTAATTTAAGTACATTTCTTGACAAACTATAAAAATGTAAAGTAACAAAGAGCCGTTCTTTCATTACTTATATGATTTCCTCAGCCAACTCCAAAATAATTCCCTCTGGACCACGAACGTAGCATAATTTATAACTTTCTTCATATTGCTGTATCTCACTAAAGATTTCTGTACCCTTCTTTTTCAATTTGGCAACAACAGCTTCAATATCTTCAACAGAAAATGCAATATGTCGGATACCCAGTGTATTTGCAAAGGGTTGCTGAATATCTTTTTCATCTGAAGGCTTATAAAATTTGATTAGCTCTATCCATGTCTGACCGTCTGGCGTTCCCAATCCTACACAAGCTACTTTAACGTCATTAAGCCCAACTGCATATCCCATCAACTCTCCTTCCATTTCCCATTCCCCTTTTACCTCAAGTCCAAAATCGAGAAAAAACTCTTTAGCGGCAGAGAGATCATTTACGATTACACCCACATGATCTATTCTTTGGATCTTCAAATTTCATATACCTCCTATGTTCCTTTTATTTTACAATTTCCTGTATTCAAATTCTAGTATTAACAAAGGGACGATTAATATAATAATAAGATACCAGCATTGCCAGTGAAGAAAAGAATCATTTCACAAATGTTATATTAATTTATTTTAGGTATTTTGGAAGCTGGATTTGGATTTAGACAAATGCTTATTGTACATGGGTCTCTCTTTTTAATTCACTACTTTGACTGGAGAATCGCGAATTTTGCATTAGGATTATTCTTATTGGTCTTGATCTTACCTGTCGCTGCCATTTTAATAAGAAATGATCCAAGTGAAAAAGGGATGTCTCCTATTGGCGGATTTATTAAAGATGAAGATGTACAAAAAGGAGATAAAAAGGCAAAAAATTTTTCCATTTGGGAAGTCATGCGAAAGAGGCAATTTTGGTTCTTAATTTTGCCTTTTGCTTTTTGTGGTTTTACGACAACCGGCCTAATGGACACTCACCTGATCCCCTACTCCCATAATCACGGATTTTCCACCACGGTCACTAGTGCAGCAGTTAGTATTCTAGCTGCATTTAATATTATTGGAATTTTATGTTCAGGGGTTATCATCGATCATTGAAGTAGTCGAAAACTCCCCGTTTTCTTGTACTTTACACGTGCCTTATCCATCGTTATTCTCATATATAGCCAAGACCCAGTGTTATTACTTATTTTTGCGGCCTTATTTGGATTAGTTGATTTTGCCACTGTTGCACCTACACAATTGCTTGCTACTCAATACTTTAAACATTATTCTATTGGGTTTATTGTAGGGTGTTTATCTTTAGGGCATCAAATAGGATCAGCATTAGGAGCTTATATTCCAGGATTACTATTTAATGAGTTTGGAAACTATGATTTTGCGCTTTACCTTTCGATAATCATCTTGGTGGTGGCAGCCGTTTTAAACTTTTTACTTCCTGAATCTTAAAGTAGATGCCTGTCCAACAATGCATAAATGTTTTGTTGGACAGGCTTCAAGAATTGCAGCTGTGACCTTTTTTTAACTCAAGCCCCCATTAGCTCAATATGTTTGTAGTAATAGAATCTTTTATATTAGAGTAAAATTGCTTGCCTTTCATGTACATAAAATTGGGATGATAGGTGCGAATAGTATTATTAGGCAATAATTCATGTTTCAACAATGCTATTTTCCTCGTTTCCCAACTATTAACACTATTAATCTTTAAATCTCGCCACTCAGTTTTAATGTATTGATCATAATTTGGACCAGTAAAAAAGATAATTAAGTCTGGCTTTAGAATTTCAATCTCTTCCTTAATCACAGGGAACTTTTCTTTTTGAATATTTACTAAACTTTTGTCAGGTGCTCCCTTAGTTTTTTCCTTTCCAATCTTTATTATATTGTTCCAAACACACTCGACACTTTTATCTGGATTTAATTGTTTTATTGTATTTACGTAATCTTTCACAGTATTCCAAAACGGACCACCATATTTAAAACATTTACCGTTTCCAAAAAAGTTGGAGTATGTTACTAATAATTCATCTATGCTTTTATTACCTAATTCTCCTTCCCATGTATTGGTTTCTTGTCCAAAAAACATAATTTTGATATCAGCATATTTATACTTGTCTTCATCATTTATATAAAGTAACAACGGATTACTTAGTTGATTTCCTTCAAGGGAAGAAACCATATCTGACCAATGTCTGCTATATAGGTTTAAAAGATTTTTATTCATAACAAATCCACCTTACTAAATATACTTTATTTAATATTATCATAGAAAGTTAATTACCTTATTAAACGTCACTTGACTAAAATAAACTAGAGACTGAACATACTGTTATCATGTTCAGTCTAGAAATAGACGGTTTTCTAAAAGAGATCTGTTATTCAGCAGGACAAACTACCTGAGCCACTTACACATCAAGGGCGCATATTTTTAGGTTAAATGTACCCTTATTGTGCTTTTTTCATAATCCTAACTGTGTCGGATGTATAGTCCCTCCGACCCAATACTCGTATCAACTCTCGATATCTCTCAAAATACCTGTCAACCAACAGAACTGTCCCGTAGCATGATTCAATGTCCAATGTTTCAGATGAAGTGTGCTCATGGGCATAGCCGACAGATAGGTTCACACATTGGATGCCATGTGATGCCCAAATTCTTGTGTCACTGCTGCCTCCTGCTGTACATTTCCAGCCTGTTAATCCCGCTTCCATTGCAGTTTCTTCAATGAAATTCCCATAATTTTGATCGCAGAAACGTTCGTGTCTGCCACATGATACAACAATATCTCCACTCCCACGCCTATCTAGCACAAGCGCAGCATCCACATCCCAGAGGAAATACTCATGCACCTGGCTGGCACCAACCAAACCTACCTCCTCTTTCACGGTAAAAATAAATTTCACAGTACCGCGAAAATGTGATTGTTGTAAGTTCCTTGCCATTTGCAAAATAATCGCCACACCAGCACGGTCATCAGCACCTAAAATCCCTTCGCTGCTTGACCAAACTCCATTATCCTTCACAATTTTCCGTCCCGGAACAAAAGATTCATACGTATCTAAATGAGCATTCAGCAAGATGCACGGACCATTGCCAGAACCGTATTTTTTCTGAGCCAAAATATTTCCGCTTTGATCCACTGCAATATGATCAACAAACGGAGTAAGAACTTGAACCACATAATCTCTTATTTCGCCCTCATTCCCGCTCTCTCCATTTATTGATAGCACTCGCTCCAGCTCGTGAAAAAATAACTGTTTTCTCATAAACTCTTCATTATGATTCAGCCATTCTTTTTCAATCTTTTGTATCCCTTCAGCAATATCTAACAAATCATAACGATTACAAAGGAAAGTTACATTTCTGTTCCTGATGCGGTAACGTCTTGTGGAGATCGCTCTGAAAATCATTTCCACCTTCTCCATATCTACCCCTGGGCGAAACAGGAGATATGGATTTCGATTGCCATGACCATCACAGCTTCCAATGGTGTATAAACCGAGACGATTAAATTGTCTAACCAATCCGCTTAAATACGTATCTAGTTCATGAATTTTTGGCGCTTCCGATTCTGGAGTAAACCAGTCTCCGAAATGCCCTCTGTCTTGAAAGTCAACTGCTCGCAGCCAATCAGATTCGATGACTGGTCCTGTACCGATGGTTAGTACGTTACGAACTAAGGTAAATTCGACATCCAACTTAAGAAGACACTCCCGTAAAAACTTTAAATTTACCTCGGATTCCTTTGAACAGTCGAACTGATTCTCTCCCATTTCCTTTAAGTTAAACCCTTGTCGAATAAATAACTGATTCCAATTTTTCATACATGATCATCTCCCTTTTCGTGATGTCTCTATTATCACAAAAAGGCGATGACCGACCTGTCATCGGTTGATATATTCACTTCCGTAAGCATCATCGACCCTAAACATGACAATATAAGGAACGCTTTCATTGAAAAAATAGGCGATGTCATCTTGATACCGTGTAGGCTCAATAATAAATGGAATGCCAACCGCGTCAAGTTTCGATCTTAATCTCTCTATAGCTTTCACCAGGTTCGCTTTTTTAACTAGACCATCTACCCCTGTTTTACCGAAAAAATCAACCAAGTTTGCTCTCGTTCCTGGATTTTCTTTATTGCAGCGGAGAAGGAAATGTCTGAGCATCGCAGCCTGATTAGGTGTGAGCACTTTTTCCTCCCCATTGAACACGAGAATATTTTGTTGGTCGTTAAAGTATAAAACGATGGTGTTCATCGGACTCTGTCCAGCAAGTTCATCACATGAATCCCTTGAACAAGACTCAATACCATCTTTCGATATTTGATAAAACGCATTGGCCTCCAAATAATTTTCATTATGTTTTAAAACATCGTAAAGAGGTGATAATTCAAGATTAGGCAATTGTCCATGGGATCTGTCTAATTGTTCAAGTGCCTGATGAGTGGAGCTCGCAACATATAAAGCACTATTCGTTAAATACATGTGGGCATGGAAAATTTGCTTGTCACTTAATTGATACTCCGACTTAATATGTGAGCACTGACAGTCTAATGCCGATTGAAAATATTGTACGGCCCTGCTATAACGCTGCTCTTAATAAGCCAAAAATCCTAAACGGTAATACGCGATCGGGATCGTTCGATCATATTTCAGCGCCTTTTCAAGCGAACTTTGAGCAAGCCCATCATCTTTCTCATTATTCATTTTTAAAAAAGTACCGTATTTAATAAGATGTGAGATTAATAGTTTTTTGATATATATAACCGTATCTCCGAATTGTTCTTTATCTTTTCTGGCAAGCTGTATTTGCCTGCGATACATTTCTTCATAGACGTTTATCAGCATGGAGTAATGACCAAAGTCACTTTTCGGTTCATTTTCGTGTAAGGTTTGTTCTAGGGTTTCTAATTCTTCTATGGATAATTGGGATAGTCTCATGGATAGTCATCTCGCTTAGCTTTTTTATTTGTTAAGTAGAATGTCGGGACTTTACTCGATTCCTCGATAAGATTAGTAAGGAAAAAATCCCGTTTAATCAGTCTCAACTATTTTTTGGCATTTCTAACTCAAAAACTACCAGATCCCCCTGATTATATCAATATTAGATATTTACTGTTCAAATTCATGCCAACTCATGAACATGTGATCTATTATTATATACTTAACCATTTCCATTAAGGAATTCGTTAAAAATGTCAAATCCAAAATGCCTATATTCCTGCCGCTTTGTAACCACCAATTTCGCATAAACAACGGAATAAAAATATCCTTCAAATGTGGTATGAATCTCCCCTGCCTTTTGCATAAACACAGTTTGTTTAAACGCACAAACAATAATTTCAATAACCTCTTCCAAAGGTTTTTCAAGTTTGCTTTTTCGATAAGCGATTAAGGCACGCTGCCACAGTTTATAAATATCAATGGCATAAAAAAATGGAGAGGCAGTTTCACTAAACTTAGGATGAACAGATTCAGGAAGGTAGCTAATATCTAGCTGCTTATTTGTATTCATTTTGTCAGGTTTCTTTACGTTCTTTTCGTTATGTTTATTCTCACAGAGTGAATGATGTTTTTTCTCTGTTTTAATAGGAGTGACAGATGGAGTGACATCTTGGGGTGACATATTATTTTTTTGCTCCTCAACAGTCGGAAAAGGTTGAATGACAAGCAAATTCATACCTTGTTTCCCATTCATTCGTGCCGTTGCGATTTTTTTAAGAAATCCTAGAATTTCAAGTTTTTGAACAGCTCGAATAACGGTCCTTCGGGAAAGCTGAACAGCCTCAGCAATCGTATGGTATTTGGCAAATGACACGCCCACCACTTTAACCGAATGCCTCCAAATAAACTGGAGAACTTTCAACACACCTTGTGAAAAGGACGATTTATGTACATATAAAAAGCCGCGAACCGCTTTGTCCATTTCTTCCAAATCCGCAAAAGATTGATACCTTTGAATGGTTTCATAATTTAATTTTTCCATTTTCATAGCCTTTCTACTGTGCACGATCTATTATTCCTAGGTAGCTCTAAATTAGTATAAATTTATAAAAAAAGGAAATTAGCAAATAAGGCCATAAACACGTTTTTTCAAGCCAAAAGTGATTTTTGAGGCGAAAAGAGGGGTTAATATGCAGATTTGGGGCTCAAATTGGAACTTTGATATTAAAAAAGAAGATTAATACTGATGTATATATTTAGAGACTGACTATGACAAGTCAGTCTCTGATTCATCGAATAGATGTGTTTGTAATGGTCGAAGTCTCTTGTTTGAGGCAAAGAGAATACAATTTTTTACATTGAGGAATTGAAATTCCGAGGATGGGCCCTAACCCAAACGCAATAATGACCGTGCCTACTCCTACAGGGCCTCCTAACATCCAGCCTATAAGAAAAATGATGATTTCAATCCCATTTCGTACCCAGGGGATGCTCCAGCCCGTTTTTTCAACAATCAAAAGCATAAAATGGTCTCTTGGTCCTGCTCCAAGGTCAGCAGAAACATATAAACCAATTCCATATCCTAGTAAAATAACACCGATTATATACACTAACGATTCCCCTATTAAACCATCAACCGGTGGAAGCAGCCAATTAAAAAAATCAATAAACAACCCTAGAAACACCATATTAAGCAGCGCTCCTATTTTGGGCCATTCCTTTTTAATTACGGAACTAATCAACAACAGTAAACATCCACTGATGATCGACCAAGTGCCAATGGAGAGTCCCAATTTGAGAAATAACCCGTAATGAAAAACGTCCCAAGGTCCAATCCCCAATTGTTTCCCTTTAATCGTTAAAGAAATCCCAAAAGCTAAAATCATTAATCCAAAAACAAAAAAAGACCAGCGCAGAAACCATTCTCTTCTCATCATGACTGCTCCTTCATCTTATAGAATGCTATACTAATATACCATAAAAATTTAGGAATTGGACATTTGGAAAGGAAAATGTCTCAGAGGCCTCGCAGCTAAAATGGGAAAAACTCATTCATAGATTAGTTAGAAGTATGGATGAATTACTCAGGATATTTATCTGTACGATCAACAATAGTATAATTAGAATAACTTCTTTTATGTAATTCAAAAGCTTCCTCAATTGAAGCCACATCAAACCATCCACCATCTCTTAACATTTCATTTATGCCTTTGCACTTTGGGTTACGTGACTTATTCTTACTGTGAACACCAAAATGTTTAGTTGGCTTGTCAATATCAATCCAGATGCTCATGTTAAATGCTTTATAACTATGATTTGTTTATTGATAATAATAATCAATTATTACCTCAAATAATACTCGTTTAAGCATTTTCAATTTTATCAATCATTTTCAATCACAAAGACTGCAATTCTAAGTAGAATTATTTGCAAGTTTAATTGCTTTACAGTTAAAGAAGATGGATTCCTAAAAAAGGGAGTATATAACCATCAAAAGACAGGTAAATATTTTATTCATATACAATTGAGGAAGCAAAAAAAATTTTGATGTAGAACCTGAATCAAATGAGTCATCAAGGGACAAAAAAGTTCAAATCTACCCCTTTTATAATTATTACGAAAAAAAAAATAAAACACCCACAACATTGATATGCTCCCCTATAGGTAGACAGATTAAAAAATAAAAATCTGGCCACCTATGGGGGAGTATTTTTAATGTCTAAAAGAGCTTATTCTGCAGAAGAAAAATATGAAATATTGAAAGCGTTAGGGGACGAACATTCGACACACGAAATTGCATTAATTTATAAGGTGCATCATTCCTCTATTTTGGAATGGAGGCATAAATTTGATAAATTTGGTCTGGAAGGGCTAAAGGAGTCTTCAACATGGAAAAAATATTCTAAAGAGCTAAAGCTATTAGCCATAAAAGATTATTTGTCTGGCGATTACTCTATGCGTGAGATTACTAGAATGTATGAAATATCGGATGTATCTGTCCTCAGAGGTTGGATTCGGAAGTATAATAGTCATAGTGAAATAAAAGATACGTCACAAGGAAGGACGAACTCTATGACTAAGGGAAGAAAAACGACTTGGGAAGAACGAATACAAATTGTACTTGACTGCTTGGGGAACGGAAAAGATTATCAAGAAGCAGCTAATACTTATAATGTTTCTTATCAACAAGTCTATCAATGGGTTAAGAAGTATGAAGACGGCGGAGATAAAGCGCTGAAAGATAAACGTGGTAATAAGAAAGAAGAAGCTAAACTAACGCCAGAAGAGAAAATCAAACTTCATATGAAAAAGTTAGAAAGAGAAAATGAACGGTTACGTGCGGAGAATTTATTCTTAAAAAAGTTAGAGGAGATCGAAAGGAGGCGAAAATAAGCCAAATTCGATTTGAAGATAAGTACATCGCTATTCAGGAGCTTCACGAGAAAGAGAATTTAAGCATTAGTTTACTTTGCGAAATTGCGGAAATTGCACGTTCTGCATACTATAAGTGGCTTAATCGTACCCCTTCTTCCCGAGAATTATTAAATGAAGAAATAATTAAAGAGATGAAAATTCTCCATGAAAAGGTTGATAGCACCTTTGGCTATCGTCAAATGACACTTCATATGAATAGAAAGTTTCAAGAGAAACTTAACCATAAAAGAATCTATCGACTAATGAAAGTAGTTGGCTTACGCTCTGTCATTCGGATCAAGAAAAAACAATATAAACGTACTACACCTCAACATGTGGCAGAAAACATATTAAATCGGGAATTTACCGCGGAAAAACCAAATGAAAAATGGGTTACAGATGTAACAGAACTTAAGTATGGCCTATCAAAGAAGGCTTATTTAAGTGCGATTCGTGATCTTTATGATGGATCAATTGTAAGTTATGTTTTAGGACATTCCAATAATAATCAGCTTGTATTCAAGACGCTTGACCAAGCTACAGTACTATTAGATGGGGAACATCCACTTATCCATAGTGATCGTGGGTTCCAGTACACTTCAAAAGGATTTAAGCGTAAGATAGACGCGGTGAAGATGACACAAAGTATGTCACGAGTTGGTCGATGTATTGATAATGGACCAATGGAATCTTTTTGGGGAACACTGAAATGTGAGAAGTATTATTTACATAAATATAAGACATTTGAGGAACTTTCTCTTGCGATAGATGACTACATTCATTTCTATAATCATGATAGATACCAAAAACGATTAAACGGCCTAAGCCCTATGGAATATAGAGCTAAAGCCGCTTAAATCATTTTTATTATTTCCACTGTCTACTTGACAGGGTGCATATCACATTTGTGAGTGCTTTATTGTTTTTTCTAAAGAGACCCTTATGTTTTATTATATATCTCTCTCAAAAATACGTCGAGGATTATCCACTAACATCATATTAATTTCTTTTTGATCTACTCCCATTTTTCTCAGACGTGGCACAAAGTTTTCAAGAATATGAGAATACCCCCAACCACCATAAGTCTTTAATAATATCTTTAAAAATACATCATGCGAGAGTAATAACGATTGCCCATAACCTTTTTCTAGTAATCTAATAATTGCTCGAGCATTTTCTTCATCTGATGGAGATTGTCCTTCTGGGAATAACAAATCCATACCAATCTGGTCATATTCCAAGAACGCTCCTCTATCCGCTAGCGAAGTTTGATAATCAAAGTCATCCATACTTGGATTCATATGATCAAGTATAGTTTTTTGGATAGATCCGCCCTCTTTTTCCACGATATCAAGTACTTTATGACCATACCTTTCCCATCCTGGGAGATGGATTGTCAGTACTTTTCCTGTTCTTTTCTGTGCCCTTGCAGCTGCACGCAAGACTTTTACTTCAAGGTCTGTCATTTCGGGACCAATCCCAATTTCCCCTATAATTCCCGCTTTAATACCTGTCTCATCTACACCAAATTCTAAGTCTCTAACAATGTCATCTTCTATTTGCTCTATTGACCACTCCCTTACATGTAGTGGGATGGCGTTATGAAGATAGTACCCACACCCCATAATAATATTTAACCCCGTTCTTCGGGATAAACGATATAATGCCTTAGGATCTCTCCCTAGACCGACTGGAGTGACATCGATAATTGTTGCACCACCGAAATTGTAAAATTCCTTTGCCTCTCTAACAGCCACTTCTTCATCCACCATTAAACAATTGTCTTTATTATCATAAGGATTTAATCGGAGCTTTCCTAAAATATCCATTGTTACATGTTGATTAGCAAAATACTTTGCGGGTCCGTTTGGCTCTTCCCAAAGATGGGACCGATCGATATAAAGATGTTCATGCATCAATGTTATTCCTAGCTCTTTGCTGTCGATTGTTCCTTGAACCGTTTGAACTGTAGCCATACTGAATCACCTGATTAATTATTTTTTTTAAAGCCAAAAACTCGTATGTTTAAAATAACTGCTAGTAGTAGAACTGCTCCCTCGATAATCTGAATAATATAAGGTGAAACCTGCATGAGTGTTAGCCCGTTATTTATTACACCGATTATTAAAACACCAACTAAGGAACCCATCATTGAGCCTTTACCACCCATCAAGGCTGTACCTCCAAGAACTACAGCTGCTATTATATCCATTTCAAACATTAACCCAATATTTGATGAACCTGAACCTAATCTAGAAGAAATAATCAGTCCTGCCAATGCTGCTGCTGTTCCACTCATCATATAGGTGATTAGTTTTATTTTTCTAGTATCCACACCTGAACGTCTAACGGCCTCTTCATTTGCTCCAATTCCAGTAACATAGATACCAAATCTACTATTAATCAATATTATTGCACCTATTACTGCAATAATTATTGCCAATATTGTAGAGATAGGAATCCCAAATAATGTTCCAAGACCAATATTGATTAGTCCATGATCTCTAGAAATCGCAATAGAATAACCACCTGTTACTAGCAATGCTAAACCACGAACATAAAGCATAGATGATAATGTTACAATAAAAGGTGGAATCTTGTGATAGGCAGTAATATATCCGTTTACGAAACCCGCAAGTAATCCACATAAAATCACTAACAAAAAGGTGGATGGGCTACTAAACCCAGCTTGTAACGCTGTTGCCGTTACAGCACTAGAAAGTGCCACAATGGACCCAACTGAAAGATCTATTCCTCCAGTAGTAATAATGAAGGTCATTGCAACCACAACAATTAAGTTTGGGGCTAATTGTTGAATTAAATTATAGAAGTTTCCAAAGCTAAAGAAGGCATTAGTCATAATTCCAAAGTAGATAGAGATAAGGAGAAAAATAAAAAAAATACTTAGAACCTGCTTGTTTTCTGCTAACCACAATGAATTTTTAAAGGTTGACTTATAAGATTTTAGATTTACATTATTCTCTTCAAGTTTTTCCTTCATCATCATTTAGATGCCACCCCCAGATTACCCATGATCGACTTAATGACTGATTCGAGAGTGAATTCTTCAATTGGTCGATTATCAATGCATTTTCCTTCATGTAACACCATTAAGCGATCGCATACCTCGAATAAATCTTGAAGACGGTGGGTGATAAGGATTACACTGACTCCTGTTTTCTTCACTTTATTGATTAATTCTAAGACCATATTAACCTCTTTTACTCCAAGAGCTGAGGTTGGTTCATCTAAAATCAATACATTGGGCTGGAATATCATTGCTCTTGCAATTGCAACAGCTTGGCGCTGTCCACCTGACATATTTTGTACTGCTAATTTGGTGGATGCAATGTTAATTCCTAACTTATCTAATTCCTCACGAGTTCTTTGATGTAGTTTCTTTTTATCGATCAATCTTCCAGCAAACTTAACCGGCTCTCGTCCTAAAAAAATGTTATTAGCAACATTTAAGGTGTCACAGAGGGCCAAATCTTGATAAACTGTTTCAATCTGTAAATCTTTAGCGTCTCTAGGATTTCTAATATTAACTTTTTGACCGTTTACATAAAATGTCCCTTGGTCTGGAATGATAACTCCACTAAGAATCTTCATTAGAGTCGATTTCCCTGCGCCATTATCGCCGAGAAGTCCAAGGCATTCTCCTTTGTACAAAGATAAATCCACACCTTGTAGAGGTTTTACTGGACCAAAACTTTTATGGATATTTTTCATTTGAATACGAATCTCTTTATCCTTCAAAACACAAACCTCCTTTAAAAAAAGCGGAAAAACTGAGTTTCCGCTTTTCCGTCACAGCCTGTTATTTAAATGAGTCTCTATATTCATCAATATTTTCTTTCGTAACAATAGAAACTGGAACGTTTAGTTGTTTTTCTACTGTTTCTCCGTCAATTAATTTCTTAGCAGCATTCACTGCCTCGCTTCCAAAATCAAATGGATGTTGTTGAACTACCGCTTCAACGAAACCTGCATCTATTCCTTCAATAACTTGTTTACTCAAATCCCAGCCAAAAAGTTTAACTCTGTCTTCAGCTTTTTGTGATCGAACAGCTGAAACTAACCCTATAAAAGCAGGTTCTCCAGTAGCAAAGGCAAAAGTTAAATCTGGAGAGCCAGTTAATAAGTTTTCTGAAGCAGTGAGTGCCTTTTCCTGAACATTTTCTCCATCCACCGTATTAACAATTTCTAAATTTTCGTTATTTGCTATAGTATCTTTAAAACCATCCTCACGATTTATTTGGATAGGAGAATTCAAAGCACCAACAACACCTAGTTTTATTTTTTGTCCATCATATTGACTTTTTATGAATTCATTAAAGTATTTTCCAAGTTCAACACTAGATTCGTAGTTGTCTACCCCAATTTGTACATCTACTGCATCACTCTGAATAATTGAATCTACTGAAATAATGTAAATGCCTGCTTTTTTTGCCTTTTCTACTACTGACTTCATTCCACCAGAATCAATCGCATTGACGATAATTGCATCAACGCCAGAGCTAATAAAGTCCTCAACGGAATTATGTTGACCAACTGTATCATTATTAGCATTATGAACAGTAAATTTTACCCCTAACTTATCAGCAGCTTCCTGAGCTCCTTTAACCATATCAGTAAAAAATAATGCTTCTTGGTTAATTACAGTCATAGCAATAGTTATTTCCCCATCATCTTCACTTTTCTTTGCAGGTTCTGTATTTCCTGCCGTATCGTCCACTTGACCACAAGCCATCAAAAATAAGAACAGCATTCCAACTAATAAACTGCTAATCCATTTTTTCATTTCCATTAGACCCCCTTGTTTTATTAATAAAATCTTCTACTTCCTTTCTATAAGGAAGAGAAGGTTGAGCCCCTTTCCTTGTAACAGAAATCGATGCTGCTACAACAGCTTTTTTAGTTGCATCAAACAAATTTTGTTCTTCTAACCAATACACTACAAGTGCACCGCAAAAGCAGTCACCCGCTGCTGTAGTATCAATAGGTTGAACTTCTGGTGAAGGAATGTGATTAATACCTTCTTTGTTCCCTACTATAGCCCCTAATCTCCCCATCGTTAATACAACATTAACTTGGTCCTCATCTAATAACTGTTGTACAGCTAACTTGGCATCATTTAAATCATGAATAGGCAGACCGGTTAACTGACTTGCTTCCACCTCATTAATAATTAGAAAATCTACTAACCTTCTTATATTGGAGTTGATTTCCATTACAGGAGCCAAATTTAGAAAAATAGGAATATTACATTTGTATAATGTCTGTATGATGGAATGAGCGACATCCAAGTCCATCTCTAATTGAAGCATTGCAGCTTTAGCGTTGTCTGATTTTTCTAGTGCTGCATTAGCCTCATGTAGTGTTAAATATTTGTTTGCATTTTGATTTGTAATAATGATATTTTGACCTTCATCATCCACCAAAATCATGGAATTACCTGTTGATGTTTCTGAGGCTGTGTAAATATGGTCAACGAGAATTCCTTCCTCTATGAACTTTTTTCTTAATAGATGTGCATAGGGATCATCACCAACTTTCCCTATAAGAGCTACTTGAGTTCCCAGTCGTTGGATAGCTAAGGCTTGATTGGCTGCTTTCCCCCCTGGAACTTGCTGGAATTCATTAGAAGAAAGAGTCTCTCCGATCTTAGGAAAACGTGAAACATAGGAGACAAAATCAATGTTGATAGTTCCAATAACTATTACTTCTGGTTTCTTCACTTCAACCTACTCCCTAGACCTAACTTTTTTTACCTCACTCATAAAGTTGATTACCTCTTCCTTGGATACAGGGTTCCACCATTTACCTTCTTCTTTCAGGGAACTTCCAACAATACAGCCATCAGCAATAGAAAGTATTTTAGATGCATTCTCTCGTGTCATACCACTACCAACGATGACAGGGAGATTAGTATAGTTTTTTATACCTTCTATCTCGTTAATTTGTGTTTCATTTCCAGTCCTTGTTCCTGTAGCAATTAAAACATCAGCATCAAAAAATACGTTGTCATAAGTTTGGTCTGCTAAACTTCGATCCGCGATAATTGAATGGCTTCCATGTTTTACATGGACATCCACGAACATTTTTATGTTCTCCCCCTTTATTTGTGACCGGTATCTTGAAGCTTTTGCCGCTGCGCCTTCAACAAATCCTTCGTTGGCCACATAGGCGTTTACCCATTGATTCACCCTAACAAACGGCAATTCAGCAGCTTTGGCAACAGCAAGGGCTTGGATTGCTCCATTAGCTAAACAATTAATGCCAATTGGAATAGTAATTTGTGATTTTAATCTGTTTGCTACCGATGTCATAGCTGCTACAGTTTCAAATCCAATATCCTCAGGCTTAGAAAATGGTATATCCCATGCGTTCTCTATGATTATTCCGTCAAACCCGCCTTTTTCAAGTACAATTGCATCTCTTATTGCCCAGTCATATACATCATCTAGATTTCCACCTTTATAATGGGGTGCGCCTGGTAATGGTCGAAGATGAACCATCCCTATCACTGCACACTCTTGGTTAAAAATCTCTTTTAGATAATTAGGTTTGCTAGGGAAAATTTTATTTGACATAATCTCCTCCGAAATATAGTTATTGAAATGTAAAGTTATTTTACCGTCAAAAAATTTAAAATACGGACCCATACATCTCGATAATGTACCCAATTCATAAATTCGGTTGTTCCCCAGTGTGGTGCACAATCACTTGCAAAGGCAGCAGTTTTTCCTTTACCATAGTTCCCAATAACAATAAATGGATCATCCATTACTTTCACCAAAACTTCTGCATTTTGCTTGGCTTTAAACTTGTTATAGCCAAGAAAGGTTGGCCAATTTTCAATGTCCTTTGTTATTTCATGTTGGGTAATGGTTATTGGGTTTATTCCATGAGGTGCTTCAATACGATCATCCCCATCTTGCAACTCCACAGGCAATACTTCTGATAGAACAGTATTTTTGTAGTTTGCTTTCCCTTCAATACCCATGAAGGATAAATATCCTCCAATCATTAACAAACCTCCTCCAAGATCTACATAATTGCGAATTAAATCTAGAGCATTTGGAACGACTTCCATTTGATAGAAGGTGCGGTTTTGCAAAAGAAACGTGTTGCTTCCAATATCACTGATAACAATAGAATCGTACTTTTGTAATTCTTCAACCGTTTTTGGAAAACGAACCTGTACTTCATGTGCTGGCATGTAATCTACTTCTACTTCCGATTCTTTTAAACAGTTCAATAAGTATGTAGCTCCTTCTTCATATTTCGTTGAAGTAAAACTATCATACCCCTTTGAGTGAATCATATGAATTACCCATGATTCTCCAATAAAAAGTACCTTCATTTAAAACACTCCTTATTTTTTAAATATTTTCTATTGCTTCGAATTTCAGTACATCATCTATATGTGGCATGCTAGATTGCGCACCAAATTTTCCAACAGAAAGAGCAGCCACCTTATTTGCAAAGGTAAGAGCATCCGATATCGGTAGCCCACTTCCTAAAGCAAAAGCTAATCCTCCGTTAAAGCTATCACCAGCCCCCGTAGTATCAACCACATTAACATGGTATCCGGGGTAACTCTTTATTTCTTGGTGTTTTGCTTTATAAAGAGCACCCTTCTCACCCATCGTGGCCACAACATGTTGTACATCATGTTCTAGGAGTCTATCGATACTGTACTTTAGAGTTTCGGTATTTACTTTATTCGTTGCTGTTAGTACTTTTAATTCCGTCTCATTGGGGGTAATAATATCAATTTGTCGCAATAATTCATCGGGAAGTTTTCTTGCAGGAGCTGGATTTAAGATGACAGTTTTCTTGTACTTTTTGGCAAGCTGTACGGCATGTTGTACAGTTTCTAGGGGAATTTCTAGTTGGATAAGAACTAAATCTGATTCACTAATAATATCTTGATTATTGTCAATATCTTCTTTCTTACATTGTGCATTTGCACCCTGTATTACAGTAATTCGATTATCTTCCTTGTCTAAGAAGATAATGGCTACACCACTGGATTCACCAGGTACTATTTTTATACGCGCAGTGTTAACTTTGTTTTCTTTTAACATATCAATCAACTTTTCTCCATAAATATCATCTCCAACAGCCCCAATCAAAGTTACGTCCGCTCCAAGCCTTGAGGCCGCAACCGCCTGATTTGCCCCCTTTCCTCCTGGAAGGTATTTCAAGCTCTCACCCAGTACAGTTTCTCCACTAGTTGGAAACCTGCAGGATTGTACAACTAAATCCATATTTAAACTGCCTATTACAGTAATTTTTGGTCTCATGTCTTCACCTCACTTTTCAGCGTAGACTCTCGTACAACTAATTTTGTATCCAATTTAATTACTTTTTCTCGAAAATAGGAATGTTCAATGTAATGAATTAAATGCTCTGCAGCCAAATTTCCAATTTTATAAGTCGGCTGAACTACTGTTGTAATTTCGGGTGTTGTAATTTCAGTTAGACTAATTCCATCGTATCCACATATTGCTAATTCTTCTGGAACCTTAATCCCTTTCTGATAAAGCAGTTTTAATGCACCGATGGCATTCATATCATTTCCAGCAAAAATTCCATCAACATCGGGATGCTTATCAAGGATTTTTCTTGTAGCTTCAATCCCTCCTTCTATGGAAAAATGCCCTTGGGCTAGTAAACTGGGAGTGAACCAAGAATAATGTTGAACAACATCTTCATAACCTTTTAAGCGTTCACGTGCAGTACTTATTTCCAATGGACCGTATATATGAGCGATTTTTTTGCATCCCATCTTAAGTAAGTGTTCAACCGCCTGTTTAGCACCTTTGTAATTATCTACTAAAATTTCACATTCTATGTCCATATCAGGAACACGGTCTAGAACAACAAGTGGGATTTTCGAATTTCTAATTTTTATGGCATCCTCTGGGTTTAGTACCCCCGCTGCAAATATGATTCCATCCACATACTTTTGTTTTAATAAATCCACGTAAACCTTCTTATTTTTACCAGTTTGTTCGTAATTACATAAAATTAGAGTGAAACCTCTGAAATTGACGTAATCCTCTACACCCTTAGCTAACGTTGCGAAGAACGGATTTGTAATATCAGGTATAAATAAGGCAATTGTTTTTGATTTTTTTACCGTTAAACTTCGTGCAACCTCATTTGGCTCAAAATTTAATAACTTTATTGCCTCTTCTATTTTTTTTCTTGTTTCGGTACTAACGTACCCTTTAGAATTTATTACTCTAGAAACGCTTGCGGTAGAAACTCCAGCTAGTTTAGCAACATCCTTTATGGTAGCAGACATATTCTTCAACACCTTTTTGAATATAGTAAACCGGTTACACAATGTTTATATAAATTTTTATACTATCGCCTTTAGAGTTTCAAACAGTAGTAAACCGGTTACACATTTTATAAAAAAAATAGTTTCTAAAGTTAATGAGCTAAAGACCAAAATATTCAGAATATATAAAATATTTAATATCAATAATATATATGTCTAAACTCACCTTGTCAACGCTTACATTTTAATTTTTTAAAAAAATATATATAAAACAGACGGAACACACAGGAGGCATCGCAGCTAAAATGGGGAAAACTCATACACATATTAATTGTTTTGCTAAATCTAGATTAAACAAAAAATCAATGAAACTCCCATTTTTCTTGGTTCGCACCTCCAAATATACTTTATCCAACAAATTACGACCTACTTCTTTAAATCCCCTTTAATAAAATCTTGTAGAATTATTGATGAGTGGCATTTTCCTTCGTGTTTTAAAAAATATATCCCAATTTAATTGGAATTAGCACCAAAAATTACCTAAATGGGACAAAATAACTATTATCTATTGTTTTTCTTCCGTAATCATTTAATAATAGAATTAGAGGAATATATAGGAATAAATGTTAATGAAATTGAAGTGGATAAGGTGTTAAAAGGGCTTCTTGATAAAATATTTAAACCAACCCAGCAGACATCTCAACAAAAGACTGAGAACATTAGCCAGGCGGATGTCGAGGCAATAATAGATGCAAAACTTAAAGAACATGCAGCAGCCATTCAATCTACCAATGTAAATCAGCAAAATCAAAAAACGGAAACCAATAGGGATGATTACAAATTAACCGCCAAACAATTGGAGTTTGCACTTTCACTAATTGCCAAAGTCAGTAAAGAATTTAAGCTTGTAATTGACCCATCTGAATTAACTGTAAAGGACTTGAATAGACTCATAGCCTATCAAAGGTATGGGAATAAGGGGACACTGATTAATCTAGTAAAAAATGGGGTTTTGAAAAAAATCTAGCCATAAAAAAATATCCCCTGGTTCGGGTTCCAGGGGATTCAAGTATTTAAATATTATAAGGAAGCATTTTATTATTCTTGAAAATAAGACAGTTTCTTAAATTAATGTGTAAATTAAACTCAATTGACTACATACCGTGATGGTCCTTTAAAGACCTCTTTGACATGCCAACCAAGAAATGAATCATTCGGAACATAGTAATGCTGAACAGGGTTGCGTACTGATTGTCCATGATATTTCATTACCCATTCGTCAAAACCATTTCCGCCATTTGCATATTCAGAGACTAGGAATTTTCTTTCGTGGTTTATTGTAAAAATACCACGATCGAACAGCTTATGATGTAAGGAACAAAGTGCTATACCATTCTCTTCAGTATCTGGACCGCCAGCCTGGTGCCATTTAATATGAGCTGCCTCAATTCCCACTAAATGATTCCCTAATCGAACGTTGAAACCACAAACTGCACACCGGTATTCATAAGCTTTGAGCACTCGGTCTCTGAACTTGGGATCACGGCTGCTTTTTTTACCAAAGGTAAAATCTAGCCCAATAGAATCAAGAATGTCTTCATGCAAGGTTTCCGGGAAGTGAGCATCGAGTACTGTTTCAGCCACTTCCCTCTGTAACTGGATATCATTTTTTAATAGTAAATATATCTCTGTTTTAAACCCTGCAGAGATTTGTTTATCGATTAGTTGTTTATTCGTGAATTTACTAGTATTTATTGGCTGTGAGAGGTCCCAGATACCATCATTCACTAATCTCACAAATGGCTGCTCTGGATGATATGAACTTCTTAGCGGACCAAATTCTACTAATAGCTCCTTTAATTTTTCTCTTGCTTTATTATATGGGATAAGACGTTGACTCTCTTTTTGCAAATCCGCAATTGCATACAAAATCAAGAGAGGTTTATGTGGAGCACGTTGATCCCCTTTTTTCCAAATCGATAATTGATTTAATCGATTAATTAATTCATTCCTATCTATTTTCACCATGCCCCCTTCCCTTTACAATTGAACGTATATTCACACTAACTAGTCTTTTCTCCAGACTTCTTAACAGTCTGCCGTTCCATATTGATCTCATCAAAATATTTCGTATACTCCGATTCTCCGGAATACGATAGGCATAGATATTCCTTTGCCCTTGTCATTCCAATATATAACAGAGATGCTTCTCGCTCTTTATCATCTTCTAAAGCAAACGGCATGTTATCTATATTCACAATAAAAACAGCCTGAAAATCTAAGCCTTTGCTGCTGTCAATTGTACTAATTTTCACGGAATCCTCTTCTCGTTCAAACTTCCGCTTGGACTCACTATTTTCAGTTAGCCAGTAATACCTAACGCCCTCCTGATCAAGGGCTCTCTTTAACACATCGATGTAATTCATCTGATATGTCTTTTTTACCCTATAAAGAATCAGCATTTCAGAAAAAGGAACTTTGTATTGCTCATGCAGCTTCTGAATTTGCCGTACCACAATTTTTGCCTCTTTAAAAAAACTGTCAGTTTTAACAATGGCTGGTTCTACACCTTTTCTTCTAGTACTTTGAGGTGCAATGATTTCCCCTTCGTGTTCCTTACTAACGACCTTATTTTTAAGAGCAGAATGCTTTTGATAAAAATCCCAAGCAAATTTCACAATCTGAGCTGTGTTACGATAATTAATGCTTAATACCTTAGATCTACCTTGAAAGCTCAACCCAGTGTCCTGCACATAACTGCGCTTCCGTTTGTATATAGTTTGGGCCCTATCCTCAACCAATAAGAGGGATTTTGTATCCGGATTCAGTAATTGACTAACAAGACCAAACCAATCTCCTTGGAAGTCCTGTCCCTCATCTATTAATATAGCATCATACATCGGTAAAATAGCTTGCCCGATTTCTAGTTTTTCAATCATGGATGGAATAGCATCCTCTGTGATCCTTAAATCATTCCTAAGCCATGCGTGGAAATTACGGACCTTTATATTATGTATTTTTGTATCGACTTCTTGTTCTGCCGCTGAATAATTAAAATCAAAGAGATTATCAGGCTCATTCATCATATGATAAATCATTTGCTCAATACTTCGGGCAAGAGAAATGTTATAACATAATATTAAAATCTTCCAATCCGGATGATCCTTTGCCAGCATCTTTGCCCGGCTGGCAAGTATCAATGTTTTTCCGCTCCCCGCCACTCCGCGAATCAAACGATTTTTATCCCCTATTTGCTTCGCCAGCATTTCCTGATGAAGGTCCATTGCCTTAATATCATGCAATGACAAAAGCAGCTGATCTTGGTATGGAACTGGTTGCTTAAATTCAGCACTAATGCGTACCTCCGGAAATAAATGATAGCGGATTGCATCCAGTTCTTCCTTTCCTAATGGAGCGGGCAAACGATAAGGGACAATGAACATATTAGAGATTTTTTCAAATAAATTTTCTGTCTTATAGTAGGTCGCAGAAACTTTTTAATTAAAAGTTGTAGTGTGTTTACCTATTTTTTACATCAAAAATAACGAATGCCGCATTTTGATTTATTTTCCAAGTATGTCCTTCCATTCATCAATTGAGCTGGCATTATTAATTTTCTTTTCTAAAATTCGGAAATTATTACTTATTCTTTTTCGATTAATACTATCTTTTACACCTAAATAATCATCTACATGTAAAGATTGACCTGTACTATCCTTAATTGGACTTAAAACAGCTGACCTGGAATGCTGACAAAATTTTTGAAGTGCTTCTTTAACCGTCTTAGGAAATGTTTGATTATTTTTGAAAGCCTCAATTGCTAATGATTCAATATGATAGCCAGAAAGGCGGTTCTTCTTGGGGAATTGGTCGTTAATACTCTTGAACAGTTTAATCATCGGTGTAACCTTACCACCATTTGACTGATTCACCTTGGATAGCTTTTCAGCAAATTTCTTAGGCTTAATAACGTTACTCCATTCGTTAATACCAGGCTTTGCAATTTTATAACCAGTAGCTGTCTTAATACTTGGTAATAATTGAACTTCATAACCACTTTTGAATTTAACAGTAACAGCTAAATCACCCTTTTTCACTTCTGTTTTAGGGAGTCGATTTTTGATTTGCTGAACAAAATAATCTAATACATCTTGAGGTTTTGCGTTTGCTAACTCGCTATTATTAATCCTAACTAACATGTCCACATCACTTAAGCCTTGCGCATAGGTATGTTTACTAACAGAGCCACCAAATAAAACGTCAACAGTTCCATCCACATCTTTTTCGATTGCATCTTTTAGCGTATTCAAGTGACGTTGAACTTGTTCTGTATCTCGATTATTCAACTCCGATAATAATGATTGAAGATAATCGTTAATCGCTCTTTCGTTTTCCTTTTGCTGTTGACTAGCTTGGTCTTTTAATAAATCCGATAAACTCATCTTTGGAACATTCCAACCTCCACCGCCGCCCAATTACTTCTCCTCCTACACTAAATCTATTATTTTGGTTATCTCTCTTTCAGTAGTTTTATCCAATTCAAAAACAGACAAATCATTTTCTTGAGTAAATAATTTCATTTTATGTTTTAGGTTATTTAAAGTTTTTATGTTCTCTAAATAAGAAATCAGTTTTAGTTCATCTGTTCTTAGACTCCAATTCCCACTTGAAATAGCGAAGCTATTAAAATAAACAGGATTGTTATCTTTGAAACCATATCTTAACCATGATAATCCATCAAATATATCTGCTCCGCACAAAAAATATACGATAATGTTTAATGGGTCCAAGCAACCAAAAATATGAATTGGTTGTTTTAATCCTTTATCATTAAGAGTGTTCCTGATTTTACAAATATTCCGGCACCTTTCATATACCGAATAACCTAACTCCTTTTCAGTGAAACCCAAAATTGAAAATGAAGATAACCTAGAAACATTATTAATGACACTCTCAATATTTATTTTTCCTTCTCCATTTTCCGGTTTAATTAGAAAGTCACTAGAAAACAAAGGGAATTTACTAAAGATAGAATTCGCCTTATTTATTTGTTCAAATACTGGTAAACCCATGTAATCGTAATTAATTAATACAATATCTGTCATCGGTTCAATACAGGCTATTTGCTTAAAATAAATCTCTTCATTCCAATCCAATGGTTTATGTGGAAAATCATATATTTCTGACAAATCTGGTTCAATACCTGCTTCGTAGCCACCGCTGTCAATAAATAATATTTCGGTTTCATATATCTGTTTACCATCGATTAGGTTGTAATATAAATCATAAGAACTAAATAGTGTAGCATCTGATAAATAGTCTTTTAAATTATAAAAGATTTCAGCAAATTGCCTTATACCTTTACTCGAAAAGGAAGGTATTAAAATTGGAGTAGTAACCTCTATTCCTTTTACTAACCTTTCCTTACATAAGTAATTACTCATTCAGAAACCTCCTTCTATCTTTGCATGATAAGCATCTCCCACAGTTCCCTTCATGACCAAGCTCACAACTATAAGTAAGAGCAACTGGTATAGATTTCTGTAAGCAATAATCTATTATTTGTTTTTTTGTAAATTGGAGAAAAGGAACATCAAGTAATACTGTACCGCTAAAATAACCATCTATTATTCTTTGATAATCTTCCACGAACGTTTGAGAACAATCATAATAAGGAGTTCCAGCATGAATCCCTAGCGCAATCTTTGAATAATTTGATGGAAGAAAACTTAGGGCTGCTGTAATAAATAATGCATTTCTTCCTACGAATTCACCATTGTTATTCTTCAGAGAAAAGCCTATATTTGATACAATTAAATTAATTCCATAGTACCGGCATATATCTTGAACTACTTGATTCTCTTTATTACTGCCTGGTTGTCCATAATCGAAAAATAGAGCTGTAACCTCATATTTTTTTAAAAGATAGTATTCAAGTAATGCAGTAGAATCTATCCCTCCACTAAACAGTACCAGGACAGTATTACTTTTTCTCATCATTACCCCCATTACTTACCTCATCCTTTTCTACTTTTTTTAGTTCTATTAACATCTTTTTTAACTTGTACAACCATAGAATCATGTAAGGATTATGTTCAAGTGCTGTACTTATCTCAATTTTTCTATAAAGATGCCTTTTAGCTTTTAGAAAATACTTATCGGGTATCATGGGGGTTGTTTCACATATTAATGTGTAATGTAAGGTTAAATGGTCGATATCTTCATTTGTTACATTTGTCCGTTTTTCAATCGAATCCGCATAACGAATAAACGAAGTTAATTGCTTCCCTGCACTTTCATATTCAGAAGCCCTTTTTGATAAGCTCAAGAACTCTTCGATAACTGTAAATATAAATACCATAGAGGCTAATAAACCAATAACTACTTTATAAACAGGCTCTGTTAAGTTTTTAATCATAGGTAAAAACACATCAAAATTGGCAAATGTTAAAATGGCAACTACAGTCGAACCTATTAATATTAAAAAGTGCAATAAACTACTTGATAATCTATATTTTTTGGATAACATAAAATATGCATTTCTAGAATTCTCCGCTTTTTTTCTTAGTTTTTTGATTTGATTTATTTTATTCAGTTCTGCCATAAACTAATTCACCTACAAGTCAAAATTTTTTAAAATAAAGGAAGAAGCCAATAATAAGGCAAATTACTGCTCGTTCCAATAATGCAAGATAATAGTCATAGTAAATTGGAATTACATTCCATCTAGTTCTATGATACCAAATATACACAATAAATGTATATTCATATATTTACTTCAATACACATGATGTAAAAAAACTGCCAAAAATTAATTTGGCAGTTTTTCGTGTCGTTTTTTTATTCTTCTAGCTTATTTTTTTCGCAAGGGCAGAACTCTCGTGTTTTTCTTAATTCACTTAATAATCATTTTAGTTAACAACCTTCTCTATACCCATTTCCTCCAATTTACCCCATAAACTTTCAAGTGACTTAGTTTTGTTGTAATAAAACTCTCTACCTCTAACTCTCCAAAATTTCCAACCAGCTCGTTCTAAGTCATTTTGCCGTTGCATATCCTCTTCCCATTTTTCAGGACCGTGCCACCTCTCACCATCACATTCAACAGCAAGACGGTCTCTGATTCCTTCAATAACTAAATCAATACGGTAATTACCTACTTTAACTTGAGGTTGTACTTTATAACCTTTCGCTACTATCATACGTAATACTTCAATCTCAAATGGTGAATCACATTTTTCTTCTAAGTTCTCAATAATTTCATTTACCCTTGCTGGATTTTTACAATAGCTTAATAACTGGTATCGGTAACAGTCTTTCTTCAATTCATCTAACTCGACTGAATGATACAGTCTCATTTGATTTTTAGCTCTACTTGCAGCTACATTAAAGGTTTGTTGTTGGTCTTTCTTTGCCATCGCTACAAAACGTCTGTTCCCTGCAACAACCATTGATAAGAATACAATATCTCTTTCGTCCCCTTGAAGGCTGTATGCATTTCCACAAATTATTTTTCTCTTTACAAATTCACTTTCAGATATTCTCTCACGTATTTTATTCTCAATAAGAGCTGCTTGTTTATTTCCTTGTAATGCAATCACACCAATTGTTTGATTTTCAAACTGTGGGTCTGCAATTATTTTTTCAATGTCTTCAACAATTTTATCTGCTTCCGGAACATTTATTAAAGAACTTCCTTCCGTGGCATAACCGTCCTCAACTTTAATTGCAACTACTGGAGGCCCAATTTTTTCGTTTTCAAATGGAAGTCTTAAAGGAACCATTTGTCCACCATAACTAAGGTCATTCGAAAATTGAATAATTTCAGGTACACATCTAAAGTGTTCTTTTAGCATTAATCTACCGCTCTTAGGGAAGATTTGGTCTGCAATTTCGTAAAGAGATATTTTATGGTCAAATAACCTCTTGTTTGGTACCCCTTCTAGATAGCGTTGTATCAATTCTTCAATTTCAGAGTCTTTTGTACCAATACCATACGGGCGTATTTGTTCATCATCACCTACAACAACAATCTTTTCACCACGTAATAGCACGGGAACAGACATGATATCGCATTGACTACTTTCATCAAAAATAATGACATCAAACTTATCATTATAAATTGGGAAGTTTTCAATAACTTGATTGACCGGCATAATCCATACAGGAATCGCTGATTGTGCCTTTTCCATTTCTTTACGTGCATCGGCTAAGTATCGCTTGTTGTTACCAGTAGCTTTACCATAACGCTTTATAAAGTTTTTCCAAGCTACAAGAGCTCTCTTTTGTGTTTCAGTTATTCGATTAATTTGGTTTAACCAAGTAGAATTTGACACTATTGATGTGATTAATTTCTTTTGATAATCTTGTTCAGATTTGATGTTGTTTTCTATTCGTTCCGCTTCAAAGCCTTGATTTTCTGTCATCCAATCATATAAAGATTTAAGTTCCCAAGACTTTTGAACTTCTTGAGGAATCGCTACATCTTTAGAGAGTAAATCAACTATCATAGCTGCTGTTTTAGGCGCAGTTGCCTCAAGTCGCGTAAATAAAGCAAAGTATTTAGTTACATCTTCTTTCTTATTGATTAGATACTTTAATTCATCAAGTACGGACCCCCACCTAGATTCATCTTTGTCATTTAATATTTCAAGGAATGATTTAACAATTGGGTGTATTTCTTTTTCATTCAATAGCTGATTTAATGAATCTCTATATAAATTATATTCCCTTTCCCATTCTTGAAAGTTAAGAACATCAAACAGGCGATTAGTTGTTGATTTAAGCTCTACATAAAGATTGTAATTTAGCCAGTTTGAATTATTCAGTAACAGGCGATTTGAAGTTTGTATAAAACCTTCTACTAAAGCTCCTAGACGTATTGTTTTCTCATAGGATTCAATTGCTTTATCAATTGTGCTAAAAAGACGCTTATCTTCGATATCAATTGGAGTTCCACTAATTTCATCGATGTTAGCGTTCCAAACACGAACTATCTCCACTTTTTTTCTTTTTAAATGGAGGTACTGTTGCAGTATCTCAATTTCTTCAAGAGTTCTTACTGGATGACCATTAATGATTGGTTCTTGCCATAAAAATTTCGCATTCTTTCCCTTTGTTAATGCAAATATCGTATTAGGTTTCTTGTTCGCTCTTAATCGTTCCCCATATATATAAATATCTGATTCTAATTCAAAATCTGGTTTTTTAGGAAGGGTAAAGTCATAACTAATAATGGTTTTATGAATAGATACCAATTCTTTGTTTAATTCTTTTATCTCATTAAAGAAAGAGGTCCAGCGCTCTTTTCGGGTATTACCAGCCAGGTAGTCTTCCAGTATCTTCTGATGTGCAGTTCCTTCTATAAAGCAATCTTTGTATTCTAATATTCTTGAAAGCTCTATGTTTAATTTTTCAGCATATTCCTTATCATGCGGAAATTGAATTTTATTAGTGTGAATGATTGCCATATCATGTTTAATTTTTAATTCCTGACCTTTTGAAAGCCATTTTTTCATTTCTTCTGTGCTTTTTAATAAATGGAAATCCGGAAGAATACTATCTCTTAAATAAAGGTCCTTTCCTTCTAATGAACCTCTTAGTTCCCAAAGAGTCTTAAATTCTTCTTCTGATAACGGAAATTCAGAATTCAACTCCACTTTATCTAAAATCCAATGAAAATCTAATGATTCTTCAGTCAACATTTGGGCAGTAACCGCTTTGCTGATAGAATTACCTTTGTAGTCAATTTCTGTTTTTTCACTTTTGCTGTATTCCAGTAACTGATGCTTATATTTTGCTTCATTTCTTCGACTACTATCTAATTCGTTTTTACTTCGAGCAATTTCTGCTTCTAATTTTTCAATGGATGTATTTCCAAGTTTCTCCGAAATTGTCCTTATGGATGCCTCAATTTCTCTTAGTGAATCTCTTCCGCCACCTAGGACTGGTACACACAAATCACGTATTTCTTCTGGAATTTTCTCTTTAAGAACTTTTAGAGGGTTTTCCTTTTGGCTAGTAATAAGTATTTTTTTTCCATGTGCAAGTAAATGAGAAACAATATTGGCTATCGTATGAGTTTTACCAGTCCCCGGAGGTCCTTGTACTGTCAAACCGTAGTTACTCGCCAGCCTTCTGGCGATTTCTTTTTGTTCTTCATTTGCAGCAAGAGGAAAATATAAATCTGTGGCAAGTTTATCCCAGTTTAAGCTATTCATTTCTTCATCTATTTTAACTTCATTCCCGACAATTGACTCTATTGTTGCAGGTACTTCATAGCCCTCTTCTTGCATAGACTCAATGATTTGTTCTAAATCTCTTTGTATAACCTGATTGTCTTTTCTTCTTAAAATAATTACATATTCATCTAAGTGTCCTATAGCATCTTTTGACTGATGGATAGGTTCATCAGTTAAAGAAGTACGACCACTCGCATCAATTACCTGCATAAATTGACTTGATAAATCCCTAACATCTTCTTCAAATACATCTCTATATCGAGCTATTCTTCCTATATTCTGAATCTCTTCCAAATTAGGAAGTGGGATACCACTAAGAATATTCAGTTCAAGCTAGTATCCTTGATTAGTTGGTTTGACAGTAATAATACCTTTATCAGTATCAAGTTCTATATCCAGTTTCGTCGTAAATAAAGGGTGTAATATAGAATCAACTTCATGTTTCCAAGTAAAAATTGTATTTCCTAATAGTAGTTCAATACCCTCACCTTCAACTTGGAAATCTTGATTAATTCTGAAAAAAAGCTCATACAAAGTTTGAACCTTTTTCATTCGAGAAATTTCCGCAGCCCAGTCACTCCACACTGATTTCCAACCATTGAATAACTTTAAACGACTCGAATCCTCTTCAAAACGCACTTCTACCTCATCTGTGCCTTGGATTAATACTTTGGGTGCAGGAATATTTGGAGGTTTAGTTTCATGATTATACGAATATGTAATCCACTCTCTAATGGACTTGTCAGGATGAGGAGGCGTCAAAATTTCTTCTGTGAACTTCTGTCTATGAATCTCAATAATTGCTTCCCCATCTTCTCCTTCTCCCAGTAAATATACTCCATCACCGTATTCCTCAAGAGAAGCTTTAGTCCAATTTTTATCATATTCCTTAAAATCACGGATAACCTTAAATCGCAAGTTATTGACTGCTAACAAATATTCAAACAGCTGCCTAGCCTTGTCGCTCAATTAAAAGCACCTCTTTATTATTTCATATAGTCAATATATCACATTGTATGTATGGGAATAAAAGTTAATTCTTGCTAGGTTGCTTGTATACTACCCATAAAAATAAGACATAATCGTTCAAACAAAGGGTGATATAAATGAGTCTTTTGTCACAGTACCAGATTTGTATCGTTTTAACCATTTTAATATATTTTTCTTAATACGTGATAAAAGCTTAGAGAATTTATATCTAAGCTTTGTACACTAACTATTACATTCCTATTAAGCTATGTATTGGTTCCTTGGTGCATGAACATTATTATAAATCCTCGGCGTTCCATCTTTTTCAATTTCTAACCGTGAAATGAATCTATTGATTACCTCAGGTAGGGTTTCTGGAGCGTAAAGATAGTTCCCAATCTTTTAATTCTTCAAAGCCTTTTTTCTTGAGCTCGTTTATGTATTCGTTATTTAGAATTCTAATAGAGTATTTTTTCCCCCTTGGGCAAAGACTTCTGGGATACGATCACTGACTAATTTGTTATATATGGGTATGGTTTGACCTCTGAATTTAAATGTAAATTATTTTAGTAAACAATATACGGTAATAAGGTTGAAAAGGTAAACCTAATGGTGAGCACTGGCCGTACAAGATGTTAGCCGCCAGAACTCTTGAGGAGCAAGTTATCAAAAGAAGTAACGATTTTCTCCTGTGGTATTTGAGTTTCGCATAAATCGATTTTTATTCTATACACCATAACTTTCTACAACTTCCCATCCTTCATTTACTGCTTTTTGATATAGCGAATAAAGAACCTTTGACTGCTTCTCGGACGGTAAAGGGATTTTACCATCAGTATATTTTTTTAAGATGTCCCTTTGTGTAATAGTAAGCGATCGAAAATTGTTATTGCTCATAAAATATCCTAATAGTTGAATCCAATGTTCTAATTCGGTTTGAACAACAAACGCTTGTATTTCAATACCATTGTCCAATTCTTTTTGTTTTTTATCTGATTTTTGTTCATATTTGGCTTCCTCTGTAGTGATAACTATTTTCTTAAGCGGTAATAAATCGATTTCTATACCACGAACATCGTTCCAGCATTGCTCTTTTTTACACCATTGTGCAATATTAGCGGAGCCTAGCGGCGGATTAGTAATTCTCTCATATACTTTCATTGTGATATGCTTCATTAATTCTTCTAACTCAAATGGTAACCGCTGTTCATCCCATATTCTACCAAAATCTAAAAATAGCTTCCGTCTTTGTATAGAATGAGAGAGCAATGAGATTGAATATGCAACTGTTTGTGCTCTAAAGGCATTTTCATACCAAGGGGCCTTTGAAACAATTTTTTCTGTTGCCCGGAATAGAATAACCCTTGATACTGCATCCTTAAAATAATTCTCTGTGATTGCCAGATCATTTTTTTCTAATGTATTTGTTATCGATTTGGCAAACTCCTCAAAGCTGTATTGGGCACCTTTTGAAACAATATGCGGTTTTCGATCCCATGAATTTTCGCTTTTCGCCAAGAACGTCTTTTCGATTAGCTGATCTTTAGGGTTTTCAATTTGAAATTGTCTTTTTTTAGCTGGTGATAAATAAGCTTGCTCATTTAAATATTCACCACGCACTCTTTCGTAAAACCAATGAGTACGTTTCTGAGAACCTCCTTGAGTAGCAACCCAAATGCGTTTAGAGTAATCTTTCATTTCTTTATGGAACGGACTATTAGAGAAGAAGTCTGATTTGTTAACTTTGTTTTGGGTATTGGCGTACTCCGACACGCTCGATACAAACTCGCTTTTTTTCTCAAAATTATTTACAACGGATAATTTCATTTGTACCGATATATTTGAAATATCCAGCTTTGAGTTCTTTTTTGCTGCATAAATGGCAGAAGTAGTTTGGCCGCCATTAACTATCTGGAAATCGGTAATTTTGGTGATATATCCGTTCCTCGTTTCCACATCCGTGGCAGTTGCAGTAATGCCGTTATTATAGGCAAAAAACATATCCGGTTTATACTGAATGGTATTTCGTATTCCTTTATTGACTCCTCCTCTAAACTGTAAAAAGGTACGGACGTTTTGTTCAAGAAGCTTTTGCCCGTATTCATCGTAAATTTTAAATAATTGTTCTCCGTTCATAATCCCTAAATAGGACTGATATTCATCCGATGTGTTATGTACTTCCAAATAAGGAATGTTCAATTCAATATTGTATGAACCAGAGCTGTTTTGAGACATATAGATACTGTATAAATATTGTATATCAATAATTTTATGCTCGCATACAATACCTTCAATCGATTCGTTTGGTATATGGGATATATTTTTTGACATTTTACCATCTGTTAAGACAATAAAACGAAATTTATCAATTAAGTTGTTTTGCACGTGCCGATTAATAGTAAATGCCAAAGAATAGGCATCAGAGGTCTCCTCTAAATCATAATGAAGACCATCCATGCTTAACTCCGCATATTTTTTTAAACGATTAAACTTTGTCGTTATCTGTTGTTTGGTTAATGTTTCAATGACATCATCTTGAAAGAATTGAAAATTAATCAATGTAAATATTTTTCTGCCTTCATCATAATCGTATCCATAAACCTCACAACCTGTTTTAATGAATTCCGCCATTTCATAATTATTGGTTAAATCGCCTACTTGCATAAGATCTTCACATACTAATTCGAAAAAAGACTGAGCTTTCAATAATCCGCGACTTTCGGAATCCGAAAATATGGATTGTAAGAAGTCCTGATGGAACTCTACTAAAGTTGCCATGACTACCATCTCCGTTTATATTAAAATATCTGTTATGTTTACTTTAAAATTTGTACACCCCGATAAATCAATGTTGTACTTTATGTTTGGTATTAAATGTGAAACATGTTCTGAAGCTATCTTCGGAAATCCATCTCTTACTTCATAACCGATAACCTGTTCTAATAGAAACTTTGATAGAGATTCCTGCGGTATTTCAGGAAAATAACCATACTCTTCAACCTTTTCAGTAAACTCATTTGAAAGGCTTTCATTTTCAATTTTTTCTTTAATCGATTTAACCAAGTCAGCAATGGTTTCCCCGCTACCTGCTTCATTTAGAGCACAGGAAAATAGATACAAAGGATTTTTTTCTGAATTCAATTGTTCTTTAGAAGAAATCCAAACACGATTACCTGAAGTCATACGAAAGGATTTTACTTCAATCGCGAAGTTCTTCAGGAGGAAATCCTGCTTGTCTCCCAATGCGCCAACCCAGCCGTGGATACCGACACTATAACCATAAGCAGGTATGATGTAATCGCGTAAGATTTTTAATTCGCTGTACAAACCCATCTGTTCTTCTTTTGACATGATTTTAAAACTTGACTTGCGAAGCAGCTTCTGCCAGCGTTCTACTCGTTTCATTACATTTACAATTATATTTTCATTATGTTCCTTCATAACATTTATTAAATCATTGCAAAGGATTAGGAAAATCTCCCAATCCTTCGATTCTTTTAATAGTAAAATAAGCTTGTTCGGACTTGAAGATTGATCAAGCTGAATTTGAATCCCATTAAGCTTGATCTCGCGGATCGGCTGAATAAAATCTTCATCACATTGCATCATTAATCCATATTTATTGAAGGCATCCACAATCCAAAACGCATTATATTTGATTGTTTCTTTTACTCTTATTCGGCTGAGCCGGTCTAATTGTAACCAGGGATTATTCATCATCATAGTCACCGTCTTCACCAGCTTCTTCTCTATACGCTTCTTCCAGTTGCTTTTTGTATACACTATTTATCCGAACTTTTACATTGTTAACAAAAGGATCTTTTGAATTTGGGAAGCTGATACTAAACCCAACAGCTTCTATTTTATTATTTTTTCTATCCCCAAGTTCTAAAGCATGTACGAATAATACTGGCTTCATCAATTTTTCGCGCATTTCGTGTGATTTCAACTTTTTGAATACAGTCGGCATGATAATACTTTCTGGTTTCGCTCTTGAAAGCTGTCTATTGGCAACTTCGTAATAACTGTGCTTTTCTGTTACAGAACGGTATTGTCGCTGAACTTGAATGGAATCAGCCTCGAATATTGTATCGCTATTACCATTGTATAAGACTACATCCCAGTCTATATTAACTCTTTCAATATAATCTTTGATAAATTCAATCGGCATTCTCGATTTTAATCCCAAAGGGTCATTTTTATACAATCGGTAATTTTCCACGAATCTTTTAACAATCGTTTTATCTACATTTTTCCAAACATGACTATCGGTTGCTACATACTCGTATTCCCCCTTTTGTAAGGCTTGGATTGTTTCTTTTAACAGGGTTTCATTTGCATCAAGATCGTCTGATTTATTGCTGATCCATCTAGTTTCTTTAATCTGACCATCCAGGTTCATCTCTAAATACATATCTTCTGTATATTTTGACTTGTTGCGTGCTGTAACCTGAAGCAGACTA
Organism: Bacillus sp. DTU_2020_1000418_1_SI_GHA_SEK_038; assembly: GCF_032341175.1. NCBI lineage: Bacteria > Bacillati > Bacillota > Bacilli > Caryophanales > Bacillaceae > Bacillus > Bacillus sp. DTU_2020_1000418_1_SI_GHA_SEK_038. The sequence goes on from NZ_CP135435.1 coordinate 2,473,604, forward strand.
TCTGGATGCAATTGCACGGCCAAACCAAAGTCTTCCGGTGTTAAATTTTCTTCTCGCATAACATTTAAACGGCTGACTAATTCATTCGTAGCATCAATAATAAATCCAAATTTTTTATTCATGTCATCCGTTAAGTACACTCTGCAAATATCTTCATAACCGATTCGGTAACCAAACCATCGGCCCATTTGCATTAATGTATCATAATAGATCGTCGTTCTTAAGAAATAGCTCACGCTTAATCCCTCTAATGTAAAACCGCGGGACAAGCTTAACCCGCCAATTACGATAACATTTGATTGAATATCCTTTCGATACTCTAAAGGAATTTTGGCTTTCTGATGTACATCTACAACTTGAATGGAATCTACTAATAAACAGACTTCTTTTAAAACCGTACCAAAATCAAATTCGATATCTTGTAATCTTTCAGAAAATGTATCTTTCATTGCTTTCAAATGTGAAAAATTGTACGGATTCGCCAGGTTTCCATACGCTTTAATTTCAGCTTTAAGATCCTCAAAGTAACTTGCTACAAGTTTTTTCACCTTAACATGTACGCCAGTGAATCTAGAAATATGGATTAACATACTATTATGCTTCTTTTGATTCCGTAAATTACGGATTGCAATATTGATAACAAATAAACGAACAGCATCCTTTAAGCTTTCAGGCAGCTTTCTTAGTTCACCATCATAGTCCTTTTTGTGCTTAATGACAAAAGGGATTTCATTTGGAGGATAGAGAATGTCATCATCTAACTCATAAGCAACTTCATCATTAGGAATTTCGACTACATACTTCTCGTTGTCTTTATTAAAAATCTTTTCTGCACCGAAATAATTAGATGGTGCTTCAAGCGCGTAAATAAAATCGCTTGGGAATATGTCTCTGCCTGCACCTTCATTTTTGGCATTATGATCGATGAAAATGTTAGCATATGGTGTTGCTGTATAGGCTACATAGGCACTCTTTTTGAATTTCTGTAAGAGAAGCCGTATCTTCTCATTGATAACGGTTGGTTCTTCTTCTTTTTTTGTATTAATCGATGCATAATCGGATTCATCATCGATCACAAGCATTGGTTTATCCACCTGATTCTTATAATGAATATCTAACCATTTTAAAAGATGATCTAAGGTCTTCGTATGTTTTTTAATCACTACTATAATTGGTTGCTTCATATTATCAAAATTTGTAGTTCCCTGCGCTCTGGCTGTTTCAATTTTGAAGTCATTTTTTGCATTGGTTAAACTTGCAGGCATTTTTTCTCTTTTAAATTCAGGTAATAGCCCGACACCCCTGTAATTTGCTCCGACAAATACTTCGTCTAGTCGTGCTTGTGTCTGGTCACGCAAGTTATTTTGTCCGCCGGCAATAACAACTATAAAACGATAACCGGCATCAGCAGCCTTACAAATTAACGAAGCATAGTTGGAGGTCTTTCCTGATTGGACATGGCCCACAACCATGCCATATCTTGAAAAGGACTCTAAATCAGGGTCTGCTAAGTTATTCATAATGGCATCCGTATCATCATTAATAGTTTCGAGTACTTTTTGCGGTAAATCACGTTTCATGTACGTCATATAATTGGTTAAATAATAATTATCAGATTGGAGCTTTTTTTTACCTGTCCACCAAGTGGTGTCTCTATTCTTCTGATCTTTTCCTGTTACAAGAATCCCTGTTGTGATCCGAACATTAAAGGATTGCTCCATTTCAGTTTGAAGATACTTCCATTCCTCTTCCATTAATGGACGTATATTATTCGCATCAGCTATTCCTAAAATTGTCTTTAAGAACTGTGGCTTTGTAACTTTGATTAAAGATTTCCATTCTTCGATAATTATTTGGATAGTATCTTCCTGCAAACCGCTTTGTTCCTGCAGTGTTCCAGAAATTTTTTCTTTTACATGTTTATACATGACATAATGATTAATCTTAGTGTTGGCTTGCATTTTCAAAATACCCCTCCTTGTTTTTGTATACTTCCGTTTTCAGTAATTCCTTAATGAACGCTTCACTAACACCTTTTGAACGCCAATTTTCCACTAGCATTATAATCTCATTTTCATTAATTAGTGTTTCTTGTTTGACTTTTAGCGGATTAGTATTCAACTGAGCAACAATGGCATCTAACGGCAAATAGCTTTCTAACCCCATTAAAATGACATTTAATAATTGATGTTGGTCTTCTCTTAGTGTGTCTTCTAGATTTTTGATAATCGGGTGCTCTCGATTGATTGCAAAGTGAATATCTTTATTATCAGCAACCAGCTCCCAAAATCGAGTAGTTGTCTTATCTTCAATCTTTTTACCTCTACCTGTGAAAGGTCTCGATCCCTTTACAGTTACTTGCTGAATGATACGCTTTAGGTCTTTCTTAATTTCACTTACTGGATTGGCCGCTGATTTCTTTATATCAATTCCCCATGCGGTATCCTGATTGTTAGGGATATCAATTTTAATACGTACAAGCTTGTGTGCATCGTTTGTTCTATGCATACCCCACCATGTGCCGTGAATCAACAAGCGATGGGCACGATATAAATAAAAACCCTGTGATTTGGTGTAGCCATCTTTTGTAGCGTATTTGTCAAATTCCTGTTGAGATAGCTTCGAATGGTGCGGTAATATATAAGGTTGCACTATTATTTCCGAATTTAAATATTTTATTTTTTCCGGTACCAATTGCTGCGTTGCTATATGTTTTGGGTTAAATGGATTAAAAGGTTCTAATGATTGACCATTGACAAAAATTTTTAAGGCATTTTTTCCAGGAACGATCCCTTCTAAAAAGCAATGAAATACTAAAGATAAATGGCTTCTCAATATATCTAACTTATTAGGTATGTCGGCTTCTTTAAACGTATCAATCCCGCGCCACACTACCAACGTCCCGTTTTCTTGTTGCATAAACTCCTCAAACAAAGGCACATTAGTGTACTCACTTATATCTGGCGTTATTAATAACCATTCGTTTTCTCTTGAAATAAATTTTAAGTCCCATTGTTTAATAGACACTACCCCATTCTTTTTCGATAAAACTGTTAAGTCTATACATTGTGAAAAAGATGCTGTTTTTAAGCCCAAACCAAATTTCCCCAAGTCTACTCCTTCTCTAGGAGAGTCTGGATCATTTGTAGCTAAACGCATAGCATCAATAAGCTCACTATTAGACATCCCAGTACCATCATCTAATAATGTAAACACTGTACTTGGATTTGGCATACAAGAAATATGTACATTTTTTGCTTTTGCTGTAATGCTATTATCAAGCACATCTGCAACAGCTACCTCAAATGTATACCCTATATCTCTTAAGGATTTTATAAAATTGGATATATTCGGTTGTACTACTTCCGTTATCAATTTTTCACCAACTTTTTTATTATTAAATATTATCTCGAGAAAAAAATACTATTAAAATATTTTTTAACTCGGTATTAATCATAAATTTTATCCTTGTTAAACTTTTATATCTTCTTTCATTTTGAAAAAAAATGCAATTTCAATTTTTTAACGTTACTGAGGTATAATTAAAATATCATTCTATTTACCTTAATATTTAAATTAATTGGGATGCTTATCTATGTAAAATTTTTAAAGTATTGTGTTTCCAAATTATTAAGAATCTTTATGATATAATTGTACCTTAAAAGAATTATCTTTTGGTAATATAATTCCAATAAAATTTAATTATTGAAAAATAAAAGAAGCTATATCCATCGGATATAGCTTCTTTTATAGATTATTAGGTCAATGGACCTCATATTCCCCTGTATTAACCATTTGCTCAGGAATTATTATATCTTTAGTTTTAACCTCTAACTTTATTCCTAACGACTCCAATAACCCTTCTGCTATACACCTTGCCAATATTGGTGGAACAGCATTTCCAACTTGCTGATACTGAGAATCCTTCGTTCCAACAAATTTGTAGGAATCTTGGAATGATTGTAATCTTGCAGCCTCTCTTATGCTGATAGCTCTGTCTTTTACCGGGTGTATCCACATTGATTTTCTAACATTTACAACTGTATCTGCAGGCTGACTGTATGATAGTCTTCTATAAATAGTATTTTGAGTTCTGCTATGATCAGTATAGGTAGTTTTTAATGACTCGTCCAAATCGTGGAAGTTTTGTCCTTCTTTTAGAGCTTGAAATCTTTTAACTGCAACATCTCTAGATTCTGTTCGTACATGGTTATAGATTTTTTGATTGCTATTATTGTTAAGGTATTCATTTAATGGGCTGCCAAAAATGGGCGTATTGGATCCCCTATCCATTTCATCTTCCTTAACATCAGTATTTGGGACTAACTTCTCTAAGTCCCCAATAGCATCATATATTTTATTAAAATCCTCTTTATTAGTAAATAATGGTTTTGGAGTTATAACCTTTTCAGCTTTTAAAGAGTCTTTTCGGACTCCCATTAGAATCAGTCTTCTTCTTTCCTGTGGAACCCCATATTGAGCTGCATTGAAAATATATTGATCTCCATTAAAAACATAACCCAAGTCGGAGAATTTTCTTTTAATATAATTAAAAACATTAAAGGATTTTATTGTAACTTGAAGAGTGTGCTCATTAATATTAATATCATACAGTATTATACGGTTCTGAATTATTTCAGCTATTTTATTAATAACCTTTTGAGTTTCAACAATCTCTTCTAATCTGTTCTTTAAATCGTAAAGATTTAATTCATTTTCTTCAATTAAGTTTTTAAGCATATCACCCAGATCTGCCCAATCTAAATGGTAAAGGTTGTCCCAAAACTCTTGATGTGATTCCTGCCATTGATTATTGATAATTCTTGTAAAATATTTTTGATTTGTTTCTTTATTAAGGAATTCCACTAAGGCCCTATTCGATTCCTTTCTAGCTTTTCTTAACAAAGAGTTCAACTTAGATAAAAGCTCTTTGTTCACCATATAAGGTTTTAAATCTATCTTTTTTTGATAAGCATTGAAAAGAAATTCTATTAATCTCCCTGAATATGAATTTCTGTATCCAATCTTAATCTGTTCTTCTGATGGCTCAATATTTAATTTTTTTAATTCCGCTTCATCTTTATCATTTAGATAGAACTTATGTTTTTCAGATTCTAATGTTCTAACATTTTCCATTACAAATGCTTTTGGTTTTATTTCCTCGATTGCACGAATAAATTCTCTTACTAACTGATTGTTTGAAGAAATTAGTGTATTTTGCTGCCTATTTGCATTTGAAAATCCTTGGCATGGAGGGCCTCCGATTATTACATCAATATCTTTGTATTCTGGCTTTTGTTCTCCTTCGTTATTTACATACTCCAGTCGAGTGATATCTTTATGTAAAATAACGTTATTTTCATGGTTTCTTTTGTATGTTTCCCTTGCATAATCATTGATTTCTACAGCAACCTTAACTTTAAACTTTCCAGTCTGTTCAAATCCATTGCTGAGACCGCCAGCGCCTGCAAAAAGGTCCATTACTTTCAGTTTAACCATATTAAAACCTCACTTCCACATGAAGTAGTTCATTTAAATATATTATAATACAGAACGCACGTTCTGTTCAAATTTTTTGACTAACTTTTCTATTATACCATAATAAAATAAACAGAATTAAAAGGGTTTTAGTTTAAGATTAAATCTATTCTTTTTCGGGAAAGATTTTTATTAGTAATAAAAAATGGAAGTGATTCGATGCCTGATAAAATAACAAAAGAGCAGCGCTCCAAAAACATGCAAGCAATCAAATCACAGTCAAATTTAGAAAACAATGTTTCAAAAGCACTTTGGAAGAAAGGGTTCCGATTCAGAAAAAATACAAAAATGTTCGGAAAACCTGATATCTCCATTAAAAAATACAAGGTTGTCATATTTATTGATTCCTGTTTCTGGCATTGCTGCCCTGTTCATGGAAATATGCCAAAATCAAACCAAGATTATTGGAAAAATAAACTCGGCCGAAATAAAAGCAGGGATAAGGAGGTAACCAGCTTTTACATTGAGAATGGCTGGAAAGTACTCCGGATTTGGGAACACGAGTTTAAACAGGACTTTGAAAAAACAATAGAAATGATTGCTGACTTTATTAGAAGTGCAAAAAATTCAAAATGAAAACACCCAACTCTTTGCTGAATTAAGATAAGGGTGTTTTCATGTTTTAAATTAAATTACTTAATTCTTTTGAACATGAGTCTTTATATTGTATCCAGCACGCCTCTTGTTTTGCCCATTGAGTAACGTTTCGTTCACCAGCAGAGTCTTTTAAATAGAATAAAGTTTTATCAGCAATGATTCTGATAACTTCATCCCATTTATCAGATAAAGATTGTTCTTCCCAAACTGCAACTAAATCGATTTGGCCGCTGTACAAATGATGCAGCATAGATGCTGTATAATAAATAACATTCGCCTTATAGCCTCTCAGTTTCATTTCATTAACAATCTCTTCTACTCGCTGATTAATGATTGCTCTTGCGATTAATTTTTGATAGACAGATAGGGTTATTTTGTCCTGCGTACTGCCGCTCCAAAAACTTTTGTTCAAATCCATGAATTTTTTAAAAGCTTCCTCTCCGCCTTTACTTGAAACATGAGGATAACCTTCCCATGACATGAAATATTTCGCAAGGTCTACTTTTGTCAGAACTTTATCTTTAGGATACTGCTTTTTGAAATCGCTTTGTTCTTTTCCGCGCTTTCTTCGGCTAATATCAACCATATACTGGCCTCTTGCACGTTCAAAATACCATTTATTTTCGGGTTTTCTTCCGTCCAGTGGAGGAATCCAAATATTTCGGGAGAATTTTTCTAAATCAGACATAAATCGGGTATTAGCGAGAAGATCTGATTTGTTTATTTTGTTTTGTGTATTTGCATATTGCGAAATTCTTGAGATCATATCATCTTCTAACAAATGCTGATCTTTTGTAACAAATTCATTAACCTGAAGAATAGTAAGCTTTGCCTGTACATAAACATCTTGCAGGCTAATTCCTTCTTTATAAGCCTTATGAATAGAAGCAGTAGTTTGTCCTCCATTAACAATCTGCCAGCCGCTTAGACCCTTTACTCTATACTGGTTTACACCTTCATTTACCTTTTCAAAATCACCAGTTCGGGCTACAGTTGAAATACCGTTGTTATAGGCTACAAACATTTTACGCTGAAAAGGATCTTTTAGTGTATCTCTTATGCCTTTATTTGTCCCTCCTCTGGCTTGGAGAAATGAACGGACGTTTCTTTCAACTAATTTCTGTCCCCATTCATCATATGCTTTTGCAAGGAGCTCTGCTGAAATGTATCCGACATAACAGTCAAACTCCTTAACCCCATTCGCAGGATCTGGCACAAACATCATTTCAAAGGTCTCACCATAATCCTTTTCAAAGTCAATATAGTCTGTTTCAATAGCCTGTTCGGAAGTAATGAGCTGCTTAACACGATCAATATCCCAAACTTGTACATTGACTGTTTCAATACCAGGGATTGACATCTCTACAGGCTTATTAGAAGAATAGTACATGTTTGTTACAACAAAGATGTTAATTTCGTTAAGATTAGCCATCTCATTCGAAATAATCTTAGCAAGATCAAAAGCTTCTAATGAATGATCAATAGTTTGCATAAGTGACTTTGCGTTTGTTACAAATCGCTTTGCCTTATTGGCAGTTTCGGTAACTGCAGTCATGTTAACTGTAAGAAGAACATCTTCATTTTGTTCAAAATTATAATCCGTTACGTACAGGTCTAATATATTATTCTCATCGTCAAAGGAATAAGCATTGACTGCAATATTCTTTGCTGTATCTAAATATGGCGGGATCAAAATTTCAGGATCATCAGGCCTTTCCATGAATGAAAGCATTTTTTCAAGAAATGGAATCTGATAACTCCCTGTTTTAGCCGCCTTTTCTTCTAGCTCCTCCATAAAGTCGATGAGAAATTCTTTTCTTTGTCTAGTTTCTACCATTTTTTATCCTTCCACTCTAAACATTTGGTATATGGCTTCTTGATCTTTCTCAAACTCTGAACAATGGGTAAGATCGATATTATATGATACGTGAGAAATACCCTTAGGGAGATCTTCCTTTAGCAGTCTGGGAAAATCCTCCCCTGCTTCATAGACTTCTGTCTTTTCTACAAAGTATAAAGTATCAGCGTATTCTTCTTCTCTAAAACCAAGGTCCGTCATTAGATCACAATATAAAAGTGCAATTCTTTCGGACCTTTCTGCTATTTTGTTCCGAACTTGGTTTGCGAGTTCCTGAAGAGACAATCCGTGTGTTCTGCTCTGCTCAAGAAAACATACATAAAGAAATATAGATGACACAGCTTCACTTAATTTAAGCTGATTTTCATTAGATATTTTAATTGTTTTAGATAATTTATCAATGACAGTTTTAATCTCAAGACCGCATCGGCTTCCTTTAAAATCTATTCTACCTCTTGTAGGGCCTTCCCACTGCTCAATAATAAGCGGGGGCTGTCCAGGGTTTTTATCAAGCCATTCATTTATAAACCATAATTCTCCAAATAAACCTCTTTGCTGTTCTTCTGAAAGCCTTTTAAACCCGCCTCTCTGGAAAAAGATCCTCCATCTATCGAGAACTCTATAAACTATTGAGAAAAGAGATTCCTCATTTTCAGCAACCAAATGATCAGCAAGGTTCTGGAGAACAACGTCAAATATTTCTGAGCTTTGTTCATCCTCCTGCCTGATAACGAGAAAATAATGCTGTTTTAACAGAAAAACCTTCTCAAAGTACTCGATTTTCACAGACATCCCGCGCCATTTCGGCAAGGCTTTCTCCTGATCATCCGCCCATGGTTCGGTTCCCAAGTCAATGTAAAGCTGGCGATGATGATTGGCTGGATCAATTCCTGCAAGCATGACAGGATTCTCGTAAGTAAGGACATTAAGCTTATAGACCTCGGTCTCATCTTGGCTTTTAAGTTCCTTGATCATTTGTTCAAACTCTATTTTTAGGTTAATCACAGCTACTCTCCTTAAATAAAGTTATTTATACAGTTTTGTTAGTCTGGTAGACACTTGTATCATCAATCTCAGTGCCAGGGAAAGAAAATGCAATTCCAATTGGCACTAATTTTGAAGAGAATTTCACATCCAGACTTTCGAAGATCTGCACTTGCGGATGTAAAGGATATATTAGGATTAATCCTTTTTCTTTGTCACGGATTCTGCGTTTATCTGTCCGGTCTTTTATTCCCTTTATCTCTTCAGGGTCAAGGTCAATGTATTCATGATTTGGAGATACAATTGCCCCAATGTCTCTTATTTGATCCTTGCTTACCGGCGGTTTTACTTTCTTCCCGAGGGCAGCAGCAGATTTTAATTTTAGTTTTCCTATTTCAACAGGGTACTCTGCCAGACCTGAGCTGACAGAAGGATCTCCTTCAACCACTGCAACAGTCCACTTTATTAGCTCTCCACTTCTATTAGCACGGTCAATATAATCAGATATCAATACGGAATTCACGATAGTACTGTCAGCAGTCTGATACTCTGACAGGTACTCTTTAATCAGTTCTGCATTAACGTTATATGCTGTAAAGTAGTTCGTTTTTTTGTAAGTGTTTTTTTCTAATTGAAGCTTGTTCACTAACTTAACAGTGGCGTCCATATTTCCTTTTAGCACCTGTTCACTTGGGTCAAATAGCCGTGTTTGCTGCAATGTACCTGCATAAATCACATTCGAAGAAACAGCATTTCTCATCTTTAGCGGGCTTGTCAGCATCATTGTCGGATGACTCAGCATTTTGACTGCATATTCAGAGGGGGTTTTTCCCATCGCAGCAAGACGGTCAAACTCCTGGCGAAGCTGGATCATCGCGATAGCCAGATGCTCAAAATTTGAAGCAATCTCTTCTGACGTGTAAATACGGCAGAGATCCATATAGCCTTTTCTATAGCCAAACCAGCGGCCCATCTGCATGAGTGTGTCATACATTAGCGTGTTCCGGAAATAATAAGTGATGCTTAATCCTTCAAGTGTAAGTCCCCTTGATAATTTGTCACCGCCGACAGCAATTACATTTAATCCATCTTCTTTATATTGATGATAGTCCAATGCATCCCGGCTGTTACCGTTTATTTCAAATACTTGAATACTCTCACTGCACTTTCTTAGTTCTTCATATACATCTTCCCAGCTGAAATCAGGATGATTCTCATTTGGCCATTCTCTGCTAGTCAGTCGAATGTCATTTTCATACAGTTCTTGCAGTTCAGCAATCACACTGCTTTCAGGATTATACTGCAGCTGTTTTGAGATGGCATCAAAAGTCCGCCAGACTTCATCTTTCACACTTGATTGAACATCCTTGAAGCGTGATGTATGAATAAGCATCGAATTATGTTTTTTCCTCTGCCCCCTCAAATTACGGATGGCAATGGCGAGTAAAAATGCCAAGATTGCCTCTCGCATTTGCGGCGGCACTTCTTCGAATTTATCAGCATCTGATTTCTTTTTTATAGTAGTAAATACATCAAGATCTTCCTGTCTCAGTGGACGAATTAGACTCGGCCTTGTGTCATCTGCATCTTCTTCTACATTAAAGTACTCTTCTGGCCCGCAATATTCCTTCGGTTTAGGAAGACCAACAAGGAAATCTTTCGGATAGAGGTCATCTCCCTCTTCCTCTGTTCTCCCCTCTTTGCTGATAAGAAGATTTGCAAAAGGTGTTGCTGTATAGCCAACAAAAGCCTTCCGGTTAAATACCTCAAGTATTTGCCTGATTAGCCGGTTAATCGTTTTTGGATCTTCGTTTTTGTCCGGATTAGAAGTATCAACAGATGCCTGGTCAGCCTCATCGTCTATAATAAGCATAGGAATATCCAGGTTATATAAATCACGGTGATTGATTAGCTGATCTCTAAGCGATTCCAATACTGTTTTGTTTTTCTTCACAACCATTAAAGTGGGAGCATTAAGATTGCTTGTGCCTCTTTGGCTGGACTTAATATCATTAATCTCTGTTGTCCAGGAGGAGATAATATGTTCTGCTGTATTTGAATATATTTGGGCAACTCCAATCGGGTTGCCATTCTTATCTGTCCGGTTGCCAATCACTTCTTCATTCAGCCTAATCTGTGTCTGGGCTCTTAAATCATTATGAATACCAGATAATACAATGACCAATTTATAGCCTAAGTCATAGGCTTTATTGATAAGTCCTGTGAAGTTGGCTGTTTTCCCTGACTGAACATACCCTAATGCAAGACCGCGATTATCAAATGGCTCCATGGATTTAGGGTTTCCAATTGAAGCCATAATTTGATTTGTTGTCTCGTCAATTGCTTGAACAGCCTCCAATGGCCATTTTTTTACCTCAGAGAGATATCTGCGGTACCTTGTCCAGAAAAATCCGCTCGCTGCCATTTGAGGCTTAAACCAGCCTTTTTCTCTACCGTTCCGCATGACATAATCCTTTGGAACCTCTAAACCAATTTTGTATTTCTTAAACATTTCAAGTGACCACTTTTGAAACATTACATCATCAATTGGGCCAAACCCAGATGCTAGCATCCTAGCTGATTCTAATGCTTTCTCTGCAGCTTCTTCCTGGGTTGAAGATACGGTTTTAAGCAGATAATAATTATTTGTAAAGGTCTGTTCAAATAGACTCTTAGTATCAATAACTGACAAACAAATTCGCCTCCGTTATTATTGCTTTTAATGTTGCCCGGTTCAATCCATCAAATGCAGGCTGTGATAACAAAATATTCAGAAGCTGCTCTTCTTTGTCTGCTACATTTAGCTTAAGCATGGAAGAAGCAAACTGGATAACCAGCTCTCTCTGACTATCCTGCACCTCCTGAACCTGTTCTTCGGGAACCTTTGGAGAGTCTATAATATTGCTTGGCGAGCCAAGCTGCACAAATTTAAGATACAAGTTTAATAGCTTTGCATTTTCGTCATCCAAGTTCTTAAGGAGCTCTGATAGAATTGGATGATTCCTATTTAGAATAAATTGCGGGCCATCTTCGCTCCCAGACTGTTCCCAAGTATTCAGACTTCCTTTAAATGTCTGGTTAGTGGAACCTGTCTGAGTCCGGAAATAGAATATATCCTTTGACACTTTCCTTGCAATAGCAGAAATGGTCTCCAGCCTTTTTTTCGCATCCTCTGGTAAGTTTATGCCTGATTTCTTTATATCTACCTGCCAATCAGAATCAGCCGTATTAGGCAGATCAATACGCACTCTTGCAAGCTGGGACGCTGCATCCTTTGGGAACATCCCCATCCAATCTCCAAAGTAAAGCAGCCGGTTCTCCCGGTATATATACAGACCCTGATGATCACGCCAGCCCTTATATCCGCCTGCCTTTTTGTACTCCGGCTCACTTAAGTTAGAAGCGTGAGGCAGGATAATATACTGGACTCTAATTCTATTATCATTAATTCGAAGCATCTGTGTTTCGCCTTCAATTGTATTTTGATGGTATCGCATAAACGGATCCCATGGCTCAATCACTTTTCCGTTAATAAACATTTTTACTTCGTTTTTTTCAAGAATAGAGTGGAAGACAAATTCCAAGTGTCTATTTATTCGGGAGACTTTATTATAATAGCTGGTTTCTTTTAATTTTCGCTTGCCTCCATATCCCATGAATCGGTCAAGCTTATCAATGCAGACAATTGTGCCGCTTTCCTCTAGTATTTCTCCCATTTTCACTTTAACTTCTTCAGGAATATTTGTGAAAAGCTGCCATTCATTACATTCAGATACGTGGTCTAAATCCCAGCATCTCTCAAAATATTGGCCTTCTCTTTTTGTAAGCACACTTAATCGCTTTCCCATAGAGAAGGATGCTGTCTTCAGACCCATTCCAAATCTTCCGAGTTCATTGGTGCTTCTTTTTGCACGCGGATCCTTAGAACCAATATTCATAGCAGTTTGAAGCATATCTTCATCCATTCCAAATCCGTTATCAATAATTCTGATCATTCCATCTGAATCGCCATAATCAAAATTAATATTAACTAAAGATGCTTTTGCATCCAGACAATTATCTATCAAATCAGAAATAGCAGTGCTAGCATTATAGCCAATAGATCGAAGTGCCTGAATTACTGGTGCTGCTGACGGCTGCGTCAATACAGTATTCATAAGAAAAACTCCGTTCAATTAAAATATTTATTTTAATTATAACAAAGATTTCACATTTACATATATTTGAATAAGGACTTACTAATTTTACTAAAAGTAACATTTGAATTTTTTTCAAATTAAGATATGTAATAGAATTTAAAATTAATACGAATCGAATCTCAATACATCTTACATTGGAAAAAAAACTAATTAAAAAAGGCCGCGAAAGTACGGCCTATTCCTCTTTATTGCACCTTATATATCTATATTTCAATTGTCTAAATTCTGTTAAAGCTGTCCAAAAATGAATCTAATTCACTTTCATTGGCAAATTTGAAAGAATAACCGTAATGAATCGGAGCCGCGCCTGTATGCATTTCTTTTGGAAATTGTGTGAGTGCTGTACTATGAAACTTTTTATCAGCTCTAAGGATCGCTTTCTTATCAACTATTTCTGGATTTAATATAATGCTAATCTCCTTCTTAGTTGGAACTAAATAAATAATTTCTTTCGTTTAATCATTTTTGAACTCTGCAGCCTTTGTTGTTTCCTTCGTGAGATTAAAATTGTTTTTGCTGAAAGTAGGATATAATTTTTCCATATAATTGGCTCCCCCATTATTTTTATTGTATTTATTAGCATCATAAAGGAAGTATATCATCAATATATAGTTACTAATAATAAGGATAAGCTCCTCATAAAAATACTAATCTTTTCTGGGCTGCTTTCATCAACTTCTGCAGTCGGCGTTATCATTCAATCGAGTATGGGATTCATTGTTTTCTAGTATTTAAAGAACTTTATGGAAACGATCGGTTTCGGAAGGAAATAAAGGGTAGTTTAGAATGGAAATCTTTATGGTGCTTGGGAGCATTTGATAGGAAACACGGATTGAGAATTTTTGTAATAATTCCACTAGGAAGGTTATAAGGTCAAATGATCAATGATTTCAGTTTTTTAATATAAGTAAAGGTGGGTTTGTACTCCCTTTTTGTACTTTTTCTGTGTAAAAAATGTGTAAAATGATATCAAAACCTAGCTTTATCAGGAATAGGCTTAAGACCAACTTGTTACGGAATTGTATTAGGTGTAACTAGTAATCCCCTTCCCAGCCTGCCTTCAGACGCGACACAAGAACTTCTTTCAAGCATAACTCATTAAGGTGAAGAGTCCTGATGGTGTTGTTAGATTAATGCCTTCATACGGACGGGACAGCTGAATCAGAAGAAAGGTGCCTGTTTCCCTATACTTAAAGACTGGGACCAGGCACCAATTATTTTATAAGATTCGGAGAAAAATCTCATATAACAAAAGTAATTTCTTTCTATAATATTTTATCTATCACACCCTATTCCATCTCCATCACGGTCAAGGTGTTTCGCGTACCCTGGTTCTCCTTTATATATTGGTGCAGCGCCAGCAGCACGAGCTTCACTACAGTTTTTATAATTTACAAAAACCTGTTTTTGTTCTTGGGCTAAACGATCAGCTTCTTCTTGTTTGAGCTTTTCTTCGGCTAAGCGAGCGGCTTCTTCTTGTTTACGCTGTTCCTCTGCTAAACGGGCAGCTTCTTCTTGTTTGCGCTGTTCCTCCGCTAAGCGAGCGGCGGCTTCTTGCTTACGCTGTTCCTCTGCTATACGATTAGCTTCTTCTTGTTTACGCTTCTCCTCTGATAGCCGAGCAGCTTCATTTGACTTATCTGTATTAGAATCAGATACTTCAGTAGCTGGTTTAACATTATCAGATTCTTTAGATTCTTCACCAAAAGCTATTGCAACAATCATAAGCAATGTAAACAAATAAACAAGTGACGCAATTGTTTTTTTCCACCACTTTCCGCTTCGAAAACCAAGTATTTTTTGATGCCATTTTCTTGTTTTAATTTTGAAAGGGATATTAGAAGTAGATAATATATCAGTAAACTTTTTACCAGAATTATTCATTACTAATTTGCCTTCATTATTACTAATTACAGTTTTAATTGCATAATGATCAATAACTGTATTTGAAAAGAAAACTAAAGGCCAAATGTGAATCTGTTGAGCTTTTCGTTCCTTATCATTATATTCATATAGTAGTACACCATTATCTATTACAATAAAGTTACCCTTTTTCTGTTTTTCGTGGTAGTAACCCTCAACAATGAGTACAGCATATTTATGTTTTTCACGCAGAAGTCTCTCGCCATTTTTTGTTTGTCCTAGATCATCTCGTTTCATTAGAAACGTTGTAATTTTGATTCCGCGAGTTCGTAAATCTGCAAGTCTTTCAGAATGTAAGAAATAGTCAAAGTCATGAGTAACCGTTGTATGTATCTCATGAGATTGATTAACAATCATGTGTTCAAGAGTTTCAATAAATTCTTGACTATCATCATTTTTCTTAATATCATCAAATATACGCTTAGATCGCCCAATTTTAAGAGTTATCTGCCACTCATGTTTGTCCTTACCATCATTTCGAACATCAATATCACTAATTTGTGAGTATTTATATACCATGTGTTCACGTTTAGACATGAAAATGATTGAATCTGATGTCAATATTAATACTCCGTCTAGTTCACGTCCGCTTTTTTTATCACATTCTGCCTCAATAACTTTTAGAACTTTTTCAGTAGAAGATATTATTGTATTTTGTGCTTGTACTAATAATCTTTCATACTTTGAAACTAACGCTTTCTGACCAATTGTAGGTCGTTTACCTATCCACTTCTCCATTAAGTGCCTCCAATTTAAAAATCATTGTTGCTTATTAACATTATTGTATATAATTGTGGGTACAATTAAAATTTAAAAAATCATACAGTTATACCACTTTATTACAAGTGGTTTGTGATTTTTTACATAAATCGAAAAGGTTACGAATCACTTATCTTGAGGTAGTCATAAAGAATCAATACTGTGTTTTCTTTAATACAGCTAAAAAGAACTTGGATAGAAAAGTTCAAATTTCTTCAATCTATTTAGATATTTCTTTTCTATCTAATTTCTAAATTTTCGGATCTCCCCCTGCCAACCTAAACTAATTAATACTAAAATGCTAGCCTCTTCGAGATTCACATTTCATACATAATCTCTTAAAAAAATAATACTATTCATTGAATTATAAAATGAACTCATATGAGACTTTTTGGATTTATTGGAATATTTTACATACCAAAATAATACCATTTGATAAGTAAACAAGGGGGTGTTTGTTTGTTAAGGAAGACAAGCAAGTATTTTTTATTGTCACTTTTTACTGGTATTCTCCTTCTTGGGTGTGGGAGACCCGCTGCTGAACCAGTTAAAGAAGATACCTCAAAACCTGATTCACCTAAAAGCTCAGATGTAATCGAAGTCAGCTTTGGCCATGGATTTATGCCTGAAACCCCTCATCATCAAGCCGCTTTAAAGTTTAAAGAGATGGTGGAGGAAAAATCTGATGGGAAATTGGCTGTAAATATTTTTCCTTCCGATCAACTTGGGAGTGCACGAGAACAGTTCGAAGGATTACAAATTGGCACTCAACAAGTGGCACTTTTGCCAACTGCAAGGATTAGCGGATTTGTCCCTGAATTGCAGCTGTTTGATCTTCCATTCTTATTTCCAAGCAAAGAAAAAGCCTATGAGCTTATGGATGGAGATGTTGGGAAAGAACTGCTAGAAAAGCTTACTGCACAGAAGGTTAAAGGTATTGCATTCTATGAGGATGGTTTTAAACATTTTACCGCCAATTCTAAGATTGAGGGTTTAAAAGATTTTAACGGACTAAAGTTCAGAACAATGGAAAGTCCAATTATTATGGAGCAATTTAAAAAGTTAGGGGCTAACCCCACTCCAATAGACTTTACAGAACTATACAATTCTCTCCAGCAAGGTGTAGTGGATGGACAAGAAAATCCGCTTGTAACAATCAAAAATATGAAATTCTATGAGGTTCAGGATTATGTAATTCTTAGCGGTCATGGATATTTAGGTCATGTTTTGATGTTTAGTCAGGCGTGGTTTGATTCCTTACCTAGTGAATTGCAACAAATTTTAGAGGAGACTGGTAAAGAGTTAGCATCGTGGCAAAGAGCTGAAGTACAAAAAGAGGAATCTCAATATTTAGAGGAAATAAAAAAACACGGAACTGAGGTCCTTGAATTATCAGAGGATAGTAAAGCAGAACTTAGAGAGGCAACTAAGTCAGTACATGAATTATATAAAACTGAATTCGGATCTCATTTATTAGATAAGGTATATTCTTCAATCGGGAACTAATTCAATTACGGGATGTTGGATATCAATCCATCATCCCTCCTTCGTCATAAAGGAGATGAAAAATTTGGCCTCACTATCAGAATGGGGAAAGAAAGTTCAAGAATGGTTTATCGGCGCGGGATTATTAATTATTGCTCTCATTCTATTTATGAACGTAATTCTGAGATATATTTTTGGATCATCAATCGAATGGGCGGAAGAGTTTACTCGCTACGGAATAGTTTGGATCACCTTTATCGGTGCTAGTGTGTGTATCTATAAAGGAGCCCATCTTGGTATAGATTCCTTATTGTCAATGCTTTCCGAAAAAGGGGCTCGTTATATGAGTTCCATCGTTCTTGTCATCTGCGTTATTTTTTCAATTATCTTTGTTGTTTTATCACTTACGATTACTTTAAAAGTAGCTGAAACCGGACAAGTTAGCTCTACTATCGGGGTGCCTATTTATATAATCTATGGGGTCATGCCATTTAGCGGAATTTTAATGACCATTAATTATGGGGCTCAATTTTGGAATATCCTTCGTAAAAAGGAGAAACTATTATGATTGTTACTCTTTTTGTGGTCTTATTCGTATTACTTTTGTCTAGTGCCCCTGTCTATATTGCCTTATCACTTGCATCCGTCATCGCACTCTACTTTTTTACTGCACTGCCAATGGAAGTCATCCCTCAAAGAATGTATGCAGGAATTGATAAATTCTCACTTATGGCTATTCCCTTTTTTATACTTGCAGCGAATGTTATGCAATCGGGAGGATTATCGTCTCGTATATTAAGACTAGCCAATGCCCTAGTTGGTCACCTTAGGGGCGGGCTTGCTATTTCAGTTGTTATTGCAAGTATGTTTTTTGGAGCTGTTTCTGGGTCTAGCCCAGCTACGGTAGTTGCTATTGGCGGATTAATGCTGCCAGCCCTAATGAAAGCTGGATATCATGAAAAGTTCTCAACTGGTCTAATTACATCGACTTCTGCAGTCGCCGTTATCATTCCACCGAGTATTGGATTAATTGTATATGGAGCGGTAACAGGTACATCTGTTGGAGATCTATTTATTGCAGGAATTTTTCCCGGAATTGTCTTTGGATTAATTTTTATTGGCTATAGTTATTACTATGCTAGAAAAAATCAAATTCCAGTTAACGCAGCCGCCTCGAAAAACGAATTATTCTCAGCATTCAAAAATGCAATATGGGCACTCGGTATACCAATAGTTATAGTCGTTGGCATTTACGGAGGAATTTTCACCCCAACAGAATCAGCTGCTGTTGCATCCATTTATGCTATTTTCATTGCGTTATTCGTATACAAAGATCTTGATTTCAAAGGGTTAATGCGTGCAGCAATCGAATCAGGGATAGGAACCGCACAAATAATGATACTTCTAGCTTCTGCTTCGATCTTTGCTTGGTTATTAACAAGGTTCCAGGTGCCACAAGGGTTGGCGGAATTGATGGTTTCGATAAGTGATTCAAAGATCGCTATACTGTTGATGATGAATCTCATCATGCTAATTGCGGGAATGTTTATTGATTCAGCTTCTTTTACAATTATCCTGGCTCCACTATTTTTACCTATAGCCCTTCATTTTGGCATTGATCCCGTGCATTTAGGTGTGATTATGATCTTAAACGGAGCAATTGGCATGTTCACACCACCGTTCGGGTTAAATCTATTTGTCGCATCGGGGATATCAAAAGTACCTGTGGCTAGAATCATTTCAGGGGTTATTCCATTTATTATACTGTCGCTCATCACTCTATTATTAGTTACTTATATCGAGCAGATTACGATGTTTTTGCCGAATTTTTTGAAGTAATACTTTAGAGATATTTATAAGACCTAGTTACTCTTAACTATTTATAAAAGCCATATAGTTAAGAATAAGAAAATAGGTCAGTCTGCTATCAAAATTAAGGAAATTTTGTTATCAGACTGACCCGCATACGATTCGATAAATATGCTTGCTTAATAAGTATGCTCACCAGAGGAACACCATTTTTAATAGTGCTGTTTAGCCCTCTGAAATTAAATTCCTCTATAGTCCAGCCTCATGTTAATGTAATATCTGCTCGGCTATTTATTATTCTTCTTCAGACAACTTTTGCACACCGTTTACCTTGCTCCCTCTTTCAGTGGCAGGTGAATCGTGCAGAGAACCACCACCAACTACAAATTCGGAACCTTTTGTCCCTCCACGAATGAAAAGATCTGGTACACCGTCCACTCCAACATCAAAAAATGCCCCTGGCGCCACAAACTTACCCGAATTACCTGCCTGTTTGATATCCTCCTCTGTTACTGCTCCAGCTCCATCCTTTTTGTTTGCCACGTAACAGTAATGGGCAGAGGATACAGTGGCGAATGAAAAGCTAAGGACTAGAGTAGAAATTGAGATTTTGAGAACTTTTCCTATTTTTTTCTTCATGACGAAAGCACCTCTCATATAAGGATAAACAACAATAAAAAATATTCATTTTTTTAAATAAGGTGCCAGTCCCCCAGTACTTTAAAGAATTGAGCGACAGGCACGAATTATTCAAATAAAAATCGAAAAACTGCAAATGCATAAATCGCGTACTTTAACGTTATCATCTCATCACCTACACCTTTATTTATGCCTTACTGGCTATACCTTCTCTAACATTCTACCAATCAGTTCCATAGATTTTTCCAAACGCTCTTGATACGTCCCGCTAACACTTACAAACTCAATCCCATTCTCATCCAATAATTCCTTCAGCCTGTTATTATTTTCTTCCCGGACCTTTTGCTCCCCATGCACTCTTAATCCATCATCGACCCATTTGACATCAGGCTCTAAATATAGACATAGATCATATTTTTGGATGCGAGCAATTTCATTTAAGACTGCTTGGTGTTTTTGATTGTACAGCTCTGAGTAAAATTGAGTAACCGCTGCCTCTGTGTCGATAAAGACGATTTTATTGGAATTTTTAATAGCTTCATATTCTTTAAGTTTATGGCCGTATGCAATGATCGGGTAATCTTCCTCTAAAATAATCCCATCGCAGCCTCCTAAATATTCACAATAATCTCTTCCGTATTCTTTGACATAGGTTGTGTTAAAGATAAGTGCCAGATTTCTAGTAAGAGTGGATTTCCCACAGCTTTCAGTCCCTAAAATGACTACCTTTTTAATAAAATACGGTTTTGCCACCTCGGGAATGTAATCCCAATATTCAAAGATTCCTTTTTCCCGAATCTTGGTAGCTGAAATCTTGATCTGATCTCTTTTTTCATCAATCAAGACATGTTTTGCTTCAGGATATAATTCTTTAAATATTGATTCGTATTCGATTTCGGAGCTAAAGACAACATCGATTTCTTTCCCAATCGCTTGTCGTATTTTCAAAGACCCTTCTTCCCAGTTATAATCCTCGTTGCCGTCTTGATCCTCCACTTCTACAACTTTGACATTTTCCATTTCCCTTGTTAATTGACAGAGCCATCGTAGCCTAATCTGAGCTGGAATGTAGGATAGCTTGCTTCCATCACATAATGCCCGATCCCTTTTATCACTATGAGAAAGGACAACGTATAATTCATCCACCATTGTAGAAGCTTTGACAATTGCATACACATGACCTTGATGCAAAGGCAAAAACTTACCTCCAAAAAACCCAACCTTTTTCATTTACATCACTTCCCCCTTCTGTTTTTTATACACTTTCGTCCAATTGTAATAACCATATATGCTATTAATTAGAAACGCCGACCACATGACAAGCATCGATACATCGTTGCCACCTTGTAAGATCAATGCCTTCACCCAAAGTACAATTGATAACACATTCACCGCGATCCATAATAACCATTGCTGCGTGTATCTTTTTAACATGAGGATTTGGGCAATGACAGATAATGTAGTAGTTGCAGAATCAATCCACACCACATTTCCTCCGATTTTTTGTAAAAGCAGCGCATATAGAACAAAGATAATCAGAAAAGAAGTTAGCGTTGCGATCCAGCCTTTTTTCGTTAAAGCTTTGATTTGAATATCTTCTCCTTTTATCTTGATGGCAGTTGTATGCTGCTTCCATAGATAGATCCCGACAAATTGGAGAGGAAAATAAAACAAAGCATTCAACATTACCTCACCATATAGGCCATACCCATACGAGATATAGGCATAGGTTCCTGTTTGTATAATGCCAAAATAAAAATTACTCACTTTTCCTTTCGCGACTAAAACAACACAAAGCATTCCAGAAATGGAGGTAATCAAACCTAGAATCGTATCATCCCAAGCAAAGAACAAGTAAATATTAATAAGCGTGAAAGTTAGAAGCCATACCCTTTCAAAAATGGTCCAGTCTCTCCAAATTTTCATTTTTTATCACTCCTTATTAATTATCAATTAACATATTGTTAATTATAAAATGTAAAAAAATTAATATTTTGCATTGTAAATCGAAACATATGGCTCGTAGTCATTAAATTGATACAGCTGTGCTTTATTTTTCGACCAGCGATTTGTTTTTTGCGGCTCTCCATCCTTCATGACTTTTTCGATAAAAGGTAAGGTTGGAGCTTTCCGAAAAAATTGAGCATCAAGCTTAAGCCAAGGCTCATCCATGACAGTTAACAAAACCCCTTGCAGTTCCGATAGGACAAATTGCTTTGGCAAGAAGTTTTTCGCCACTGTTGTTAAGGACATATCTTTTTTTATAAACCATAACGCTTCTTCAATAATTTGCCTGTGATCGAAAGCCAACTCAAGCTGAAACACTTCGTCCATCGAAAATAACTCTACTTCTGCTGCATCATCTGCAGCTCTCCTTTTGATGAGCTTATTTTCTGGAACAATTGCGTAATGTGCATTTGATATAATCCATCCCCTCCTATCACGGCCAATTTGATCGTAGACGCCAAAATGCTTGATTCTTAACCCTGTGACACCTGTTTCTTCGCTTAACTCTCTAACTGCTGCATCATATGCGGTTTCCTCGGGTCTGATAAACCCACCTGGCAATGCCCATTTCCCCGCTTCTATATTGGGGTCACCTTCTTTTGTTTTCTCTGCTCGTTTAATTAGCATGATTTTTAATGTTTTTTGTGGAGGCTTATAGGCACCCACTTCTGTAGAAATAATAGTAAAAACGGCAATATCACTCGTATATCCATCAGGAGTTCGATATTTGCTCACATCATAATTTAACATTTCCTCGCTCATTATCTGATCACCTTTTTAGAAATTTAATTAACATTTTGTTAATTGTTAAATAAATCATATCATAGAAATGCATTGTTTGTCACTATCCGATTTTAGACGATTCTAAAAATAATACAAAATTGTTTCCTGATAGATGCCCCTATTGTTGCAGATCTTCTTGATAACATATTGTTACGGACTGTTTGTTTCATTAAGTTAATCTGCAAATAAAAAATGACTGAACACTTTGCTTAAGTTCAGTCTATTAATAGCCTTCTTTAGGTTTCTATAAAATTTCAAATGCATCGACAATTTGTCTATTTAAATGAACCTTCTTTTTGAACTTAAATCATTGCAATTCTACAATCACTAAAACAAAACATACAATAACTAAAGTAAATTTAACTTCTATCCAATTGCCATTAAAATTTAGATTCATTTTTGATTGGATTGAAGCAATTCTTTAATTTCCTGTTCAGATAATCCTGTAAAATCGGAAATGGCCGCAATTCCTATTCCTTTATTTATTAGGTTCTGGATAATTTCAAGTTGTCCTTCTCTTCTGCCTTCTTGTATCCCCTCCTGTCTTCCTTTCATTTCAAATTTCTTATAAAGTTCTTCGAATGGTTTTGCCATTTCAAGCACCTCCAATATTTTAGCCTTCTCAGGATCTTTAATCTGACTATAGTTAACCGCCACCATTGCACCTATAAGATAGTGAGCCAAATCTTTATTATGATATTGTTCTAATGTTTTTGTGAGTTCATACGCTCTTTTAGACGCTGTAGCTTGATTGGTTTTCATCATCGGTAATAATAATATTTGGAGCTTTTCCAAGTTGGTAAGTAGATCACCTACAACAATTCTTTCCTTTATTTTACCAAAAATCTCATCACCATTAAAGTCATGCTCAAGAAAAATGCAGTCGTGCTGCTGCTTCACACTTCCAATATCAAGTTGTTTTATGGTGGTATCGGCTACTCCGGACGAGAAGATAATAATACGGCGGATTTTTACTTGGCGTTGATTGTAGAGCTGTAAATCATAGTGGGCAAAACGAATGAGGTCAGCTTCCTTGAGGGCATCTGATTCAAATTCAATATGAGCAATCGTCCCATCTTCGAGAAGGAAATTTAGATCCATTCCGCGGTCTTTCACTTCAATCATAGGTACATTTGTTTCAATAATATCTTTTACTTTTGGGAGCTTAATTCCTGTAAAGGGGATAAATTCGTCTTTGAACATAACTGCGAGGGATCGAAACCCAATGTCTTTGTGGTTCCTGGGGATGTTGAGGTCTTTTGTCAATTTACTTGACTCCTTTCATTAAATTTTTTTCATCCTTCATTATATATATTTTGACAAAGATAGTAATTTTCCTTTATTAATTTAGATGATTGTTATTTAAAAATCATAGGGCCGTTTTGTAACCTAATCTAAAATGAATCTAATTCACTTCCTTCTGCAAATTTGAAAGAATTCGTATCTCTTTTTTACAATTTCCTGATTTTAAATAATGCTAATCACCTTCTTATTTGGTACAAAGGAAAATTTCCTTTTTCACCATTACTATGACTAATAATTGTAGTACAAAATTCTTATTACACACCATTCCTCTTCTCCGAATAATATGTAAAAAACTGAAGGATTGATTCATATGCCTATTTCATTTCCTGTCAATATCGAAACCGTATTAATTAGCAGCGGACCAGATAAAAAAGTCTTTTATCCCAAGGTGACTGGTTTACAAAATCAAGGCTTCGAAAGGTTAATTAATCGCACGATTGCCGCTCAAACACAGCAACTTATCAATAAACAAGCTGGTGATATGCCGACTTCAGTCGTTGAAATGATTGGATCTTATGAGATCAAGAATAATCAGCGCGAGATTCTGAGCTTATCACTCTCCAATTACACTTACCATTACCATGCTGCACACGGTATGACGTATATAAAATCTTTGACATTTGATCTGCAAAATGGAAAGCAATGTCAACTTGTAGATTTATTTAAACCTGGAAGTAATTATGTCAAAAGGCTCTCAGACTTAATTCGCAAGCAAATTAATCAACGGAACATTCAAACGCTAGTTGACTTTAAAAGCATTAAGCCAAATCAAGATTTTTATATAGCAGACAAATCTTTAGTGATCTATTTTCAGCTATATGAAATAACCCCATATGCTTTTGGTTTCCCGATGTTTCCTATCTCTGTATATGATTTGGAGGATATCATCGATGAAAACGGGCCGCTTGGACGCATGGCTGTTAATGTATAAGTACAAGTCTTAGCAGTCATTTTCGAATATAACAAATATGAAATCCTTTGAGCACTAATAACTCCAGACCATGAAAAATAGTCTTCCCATCAAGAGAAGACTAAAATTACCACGTAGAAATTCTTTTTTTATTACGTAAAAGATCTGTTTAGGTTTCCTGCTTTGAAAATTTTACCCTTGCCCAGACATCCAGCTTTTTTACATGTTTTTTTCCAATAGTAAGACCATATAAAATCAACAGTACAATGATCAGCGTAAATAAATCCACTTTTTTTGTGAATATGAAATTAATGATCCCCATTAGTACTTGGGGAATCACTCCGGTGATGGCTACTAAAACTGCGGCAACTTTGAACCAGAAGTCTGATTTTAAGCTGTACCTCGCATATAGGAGGAAAAAGATTGAAGCCCATGCCAGTACCTCAAGGGTTATTAAGATGATCCATTTATTTTCCATTAAAACATTCAATGCTCCGCAACCTCTTTTTTTTAGGATTTTGTCTTCTTATATTTTGATGCCAGATTCAATCCAATTAGAGAGTTTTAAATTACATGGTCAATTTTAGAATCATCATTAATAGTAAAATTTGTAAGATCCTCGGCTGTTTCGGAAACCATTACTGGGAATTTTTTCGCGAACAAATTGCCTGCAAAAATGTAAAGCACCGATGTAGCAGCTAAGGAAACAAAGTAATTATAATCCAAGAACAACAGACCAATTATTATACCCGATACATAACAAGATAAGGATACGGGATTGATTCCATGCCAGTAGAAATATTTCCCCCTGCTGTTAAATAGATCCCCAAGACTGTATTTCCTTTTTCGGAAGTAGTAATAATCTACGGCTATGATTGCCAGCGCAGGTCCGCCCGCTGCCCCGAATACAGCTAAAAACACATCTAAAATTGGCCCAAACTTCCACGGCTGTAGAACAAACGCAAGCACGCCCACAATGACGGTGGCTGTCTTGAAATTTATCTTTTTAGGGGCTAGCGCGCATATGACATAAACTGAAGGGAATAGATTTGCAGCAGTATTTGTAGATAATTGTGCTACGAATACAAACAAGGCTAAGATTGCGATTATTAGATTATTCCCTCCGGCAACTAATTCCGTAAGGTACGGCAGCACTTCTGAGCCAGTCATGCCAGGCACCAAAACTACCGTAATAATGCCAATCATTGTAAAAAACATAAATGCAGGCGAGGACATAATAATGTACGAAATCAAATGTGTTCTTGCGGCTTTTTTCATGTTGCCATTTTTTATCGTACAGTCCTTAGTAAAATCGTTAAATCCCATTGCAACAGCCGCATATCCACCTAAACAAACACCAAAACCATACAGCCAGCTTTTACTAGTTCCCCCTGTACGGCCAAGGTCCCAAACATCAATCAAAGAAACACTATGAGTTTTCATCAATACATAAAACATAATTCCGCCAATTATGATCATCAGTGGTGCCGCAAACGTCGTAAATCGTTCAATCCCTTTGGCACCGGATATGGTTACTAAGATGAGCAGTATAGCATTAATAATTATCGCAACTAACATGTTACTGAATCCAAACACAGCCGTCATAAACATGTTAATTGCTGTTGCACCTATAAAACCGTTTAATCCGACAAAAATTATGGCAGGCATTGCTCGCACAAGTCCAACAATCTTCCCGCCAAGCGGCCCTGCCACAGCCGTTATTGTTGTGGCGAAAGAAACGCCATACTTCAGTCCAATCTCCTGTGTGACGAAGCAGGCTAAACACACTAGCAGCTGACCAATCAGATTAATCCAGACAAGTTCTCCAATTGTATAATACTGTACCAAAGGTGTCATAACCAAAAAGCTTGTCACCTGCACCGCGATTCCGAACCATATGACACCGATACCAAATGAACCGATCTTTCTTTTGGAATACTCTACTGGAGCCAACGATTCGCTATAGAGGTCATGTTCAGATTTTGCCTGAAAATTTATCATTATTTTTCCCTCCCAAAATGATATCGAAAAACATCCATTTTACCGTTGTCTCCAATATGAATCCTTGATATCAGACTAGCATTATGACACCAACATCAAGGCTTTTTCGCGCGCATATACAGATAAATATTTATCTGCCTAGTTCTCCTTTTCCCACCTTGTAAACTCCATATTTACACACTCTACTAAATTCTGGCTAATCTCTTTCCATACCACTTCACCCTTGTCCTTAGTTGCTAGTGATGCCTTCCACAGTATACCGCTCTCCGTTGTAATTCTTTTTGGAATAGGCAGCATATCGTAAAATGGATAATATTCCGCTTTATCATCCTTTGCCTTCGAAAAGTCGACTAGCTCAGGTGCTACATACAACATTACAGATGTTTCAAAAATAGAAGCATGCTCAATCCCCCACCCTGGAAAGTGTCCCTCAAACACATATTCCATTGTCTCTGGCTTTAATTCACTAAAGGGAGATTCGATTATAAGCAACTTTAAATCGGGATAATCTCTTTTTCTATCCTCGAGCACATTATAAGCAGCATCATAAATAAAATTTGAATTTTCAAAATGCCAATTAAAGAGTACTATTTTTCTAAAACCCGTTCGAATAAATTCCTTCACAACGTCCATAATTACTGCGGTCAAGGTTGAGCCGCTAACAGAAGTTGTGCCTGGGAAGGTTTGCCCGCCACCTGTGCAGGGGCGCGAGCGAAATCCATAGCTCACTGTAGGTGCAACGATCAAGTTTGTTTCCTTTGCCACATCCAATGCCATTCTCTCCGCTAGAAGTGCATCTGTGCACAGAGGCATATGTGGGCCATGCTGTTCCGTTGCTCCTATTGGCAGAATCACTCCACATCCATCATCAACAGCATCTTTGACCTCCATCCAAGTCATTTCAGACATCAATCTTTTACTACGCATTGATAACACTCCCTTTCTACTTTTAGTTACACAATAAAGCCGGCAAAGACTACCTCGCCATCAACTGATAATGGCAACCTGGACAAACTGATGCAGTGCCACAATCATAACGAAGTTCCCAATGACTAAATCAATTGCATAATCTACTTAAGCGATATTGTTCACTCTCAAAACCATTAATTGGAATCAATGAAAACGCTGTCAAAAACTGGTATTCTTTCGCTTTTCTTGGTAGATGGAAGATTTAACCAACGCAATCTCCGTTCATGGTCAATTGAGTTCAAATCGCTTATATAGCATGTATACTCGCTTTCTGATGAGACAGAACTTCTTTTTTTGATCTTCTTACTCCATTTGAGTCCTATTAAGGAACAAACTAGTAAATCTAAAAAGGATATAAAAAAACAAAAAAAGCTAGTCACCTCGCGTGAGTAGCTTTTGTTTTTTCTATTATTAAATTTCAAAGTGACCGGTTTTTCCGCCGTTTGAATAAAGATTTAGGTGTTAAGGGGAAGGTGATTTATGGTTCTAATACTACTAAAAACGGATCCGTCTTAAATAATTCTCTTGAATAGCAAAATAGTTTAGCAATTATATAGCAGATTTTTTACGAAGAAATGCCAAAAGATAGGAATGACTTAAGTGCTTAATAGAAATGAATTTAATAGTAGATGAAGCTTTTTATCCTCTATAAACACTATCACATGTTCCAGGCGCTGGTTCATAAAAACAATGCTGTTTAAATTGACCAGTAAAAGGTTGGTTGTACCATGTAGGAGGACAAGGACCGTATGGATTAAAGTACCAAAGAGAATATTTCGCTGGGTGATCTCGCCAAGATTCCAAATTCTGTCTTGCTAATCTTCTTTCAAAATCTCTTGCCCTTTGATAAAATACATTGCCTTTTTGAACAGCTTCAAATGAAAAATTTCCTCCTTGTACTTGAAATATGACTTGATTAATTGTTCTCAAATCTTTAAAGTCAGTACAATCTGCGACAACGCGGTTAACAATTACATTTCCGACATATAACATTCCTTGTTTTCCTTCGCCTTCTGCCTCCGCTCTCATCATCCTGGCCATTAAGTCAACGTCTGCACTTCGATAAGCTACTCTTGCCATTTTTCCACCTCCACAATATAAGTATGAACAAACGAATTCATTAATGAATGTCATTGAACCTTATTTAAAATCCCTCTGCAAATTGTAAATAAAGGCCACAGGCATTTTTTCTTTTTTGGAGAATGGAGCAAACGATACATCAATGTCTATCAGTCTTCATAAATTTATACATAAAGAATAACAATCAGTTTGTGGGGAGGCTGTATATGAAAATATGGCGTTTAGGTCATGCAATGTACGTATTGAAAAGTAAATCAGGCAAAAATTATTTGATTGATCCGTTTTTTGATTTGAACCCTGGTTTTGCAAAAGAATTAGATGATGAAAGTTTTTACAAATCCATCGATGTTGTTTTTTTGACTCATGGGCATTTAGATCATTCGAGCGGTTTGTCTAAATTAATTCAATATAAACCAGATATCATGATTGTTGCGCAATATGATTTAGCAATGATTCTTCTTCAAAAGGGAATGAAAAATGTTTTTCCGATTAATTTCGGCGGGAGCGCTTCGCTAGATGATGTACATGTAACTATGGTTCAGGCGTTGCATACTTCATCCTATGGCGAAACTGAAGGATTACCTGTGTATGCCGGAGAGGCAGCCGGCTATATATTTGATTTTAAAGATGATTATACCGTTTATCACTCTGGAGATACTGGATTAATGCTTGATATGAAGCTGATACAAGATTTCTATCAGCCTGATATTGCCATCCTCTCTTCAGCTGGCCAACTTACCATGGGACCGAAAGAAGCAGCCTATGCTGTTCAACATTTATTAGATGTGAAATATGTTATACCAAGTCATAACTTTCCAACCGAAAAGACCGCAACCAATTTAGACTCTCATACTCAGCTGACAAAAAGTTTCCCAATTGTCGGGTATATGATGAGTACTGGTAAAGAATTAGTAGAATTATTGAAGGATTATTCAAAGACGGAAGTGATCGAACTTTCCTTTGGGGAAGAAAGAGAGTTTACGAAGGAAAGTGTTGTTGAATGAGAAAAAGAGCCTAAACTGTCAATTGGCAGTTTAGGTTCTTTCGATTACTACAGATCAAAAAATCAGCCTGAAACTAAATTTATTCATATTAAAAAAACAAAAAGCCGTCAATTTGACGACTTGGATTCAATCATTTTTCATTGAAAACTTCAATAAATTCCTGTGTGTTTACTACACTGAATTGATATTGTCCGTTCAAATTAAACATACCGCTCTAAAAAAATTTAGAAAATCCATACCATATTTAATAACACAATGAGGAAATATTAATCGAACCCGTATGTGATATATTCCAATTAATGACGCGCACTCAAAAATACCTCCTGCAGAATCGGATAACCATTCTTTACTTTGATTTCCGCAATTAATCGACCTTCCCTAGCATCTTGTTCTAACTGTTTCCCAGTGTTTTCTTCTAAAAAGTAGCGTTCAACTGGAATATCGATGTATACAACTTCTTCGGATGTTTGATCATTCCAATCGGAATAGGATATGTAAGGACTCATGATTCCTTTAATGTAAGGGCTGGAGGATGGTTTTTTTTCTGTAATGATTACTGCTTCGTGGGTCCCTGATTTTTGGTTTAGTTCTAAAACGATGTAAACAGATGTATCTTTATAGTCTTTGAAGGAATGACCGTTACTCTCTAGTTTGGATTGAAGCTCCTTATCTAGTAATGTTACAGGCAACCTCTCTATTTCAAATTGCAGATTTACGTAATCTCCATAGAACAAATCTCTTGGGTCAAGGGGGACTGTTTGCAGATAAATTGTTTCCCCAAAAAAGGTTGTTAAAAGCGGTTTTACTGTCATCCCTAACAAGATCATGACAGGAATGATTAGCGAAAGGAGAAATTGTTTATTCTTTGAAAGTTGGATCATTCTTTTTCCCTCCTTTTCTAGTTCGCTCAAACCAAATACCTAATGCGATCAAGAGAATCCCGCCAATAAGGAATGCGATTGATTTGTTCATGAATTGCAAGGATAAGTCTACATAGAAACGAAGGATAAACACACATACAATCCCTACCCCGAATAAGTTGCCTTTACTTGCCATTGATAACGCATAGATAGCATATAAAACCCCTACTACAATACAAGGGATTAAGGCCTTTGTATCAGTTGTTGCCCAATTAGGGAAACTTAACTCCCACATGAAAGGGATAGTTAGCATAATTGCTGTTATAAAGTGCAGGGCTGAACCGATTACTTTCATAGGGATTTCATAATCTGTATGCCGAATGTGCGTATACGCCAGGCCAAGTACAAATAAGAAGATGAGCAGCAAAATAATATTTTCTATTTCATAGAATACATAGACTGTTATGATTGCTTGAATGACCATTAAAGTGTTGATAGAAAATAAAATGATAGACTTGTTTAGGAACTTGTGACCTGAATAAAACAATGGCGGTATTAATACAATGAATATCCAAGGTAAAGATTCTGTTTCTGCAAGAGTTCGGAAGTAAAAATGCGTTTGGATAAATTGATATAAAATAAGCATGTTAACCACTAGCATAATTTTTCTGCTTTCTTTCATGATATAATGCCCACAGAAGAATAAGAGAGGAATAAGAAAGATGGCTAGATACCACAAATCACTTTCGTAATGGATGAACTTCAGTTCAATAAATACATAAATAAATATTAAACTGATAGCTTTTAATATTTTATCTTTACAATAGAACGCTAACGGCAGAGTTCCTAATCCCCACCATATGAAAGTATTTTCTGCTTTGCCTCCTAAGTGGAATAGTTGTCCTATGTAAAATAACTCTCCACCAAAAGCAAATACCCCTATATAATAGAAGGCTCTGGCAATATACGGTCTCCTATTTTCTAACAGTCTGGCACTTATGAAGAAACCAATTAAGATGGTAAGCAATAAGATATATTTTGTGCTGCTTGTCATGTTAGACCAGTTACTTGCTATAAAACTTAAAATACCTAACCCGATAAGAAATGCTCCTATTGTTAAAAGGATAGAAATCATATTGATTTTTTTACTCGGCTTTAATGCTCCATTAGGATACTCATAAAGTGCAATCAATTTATCTGCTTGGCCTTCTTGAAGGTTACCTGTTGACTCTAAATACTTGAATTCGTTCTTTAGGAAGTCGTATGACGACCTGTGTATGACTTTCTTCAAGTTCTTTACCCCCAGTTATTTCTTCTTGTTCTAATAATCTATAGCCTTTGTTTAACTTTATTCAAAAGTAACCAGCTAATTCACTTAATTGCCAACAAATATATTAATGTTTTTTCGGTCATCATTTTATTATCTATTACAAAATTCAATACATACACAAGAAATCGACTTTTATATCAAGGCATTCTTTTGTCGTTAGGAACATTCTAGAGGAAATTGTTTCAACTATTTATTCTAAATAATTTCATCCTTGAACGTTGTTATATTTGGGAGAGGAACATGGCCCCTCATCCCATCCAAACTTGAAATTACTCTCCAAGTTCAAAACCATTTACAAAATAATCCAACGTCTCAAGTTCATCCTCATTCAAGTCTCGATTGACAATCGATTGATAGGCTATTTTAATTTCATCATATCGTCCTTCGTATTGTTCAGTTAAATGGGCTAGATTCCTTAACAGTTTTGCCTCTTGCTGATATTCGTGTTTTGATACAGGTTTCCAATGAGAAAGGATATAGGTTTCTGCATCAAATTGGGCAATTTTGTCTAAAAGTTGAAGTGTCCGCTTTACTGTCATATTTCTTTTACTAGCATAAAGGTTAGCGTAAATCGCATCCGCCAAAAACAATATTTTTTCTTCTTTAATATAGACAATGACAGAGTCTTGAGCATGATCGCCGCCAACATGGTGAATTTGACAAGTGACTCCGCCTAGGTCAATGTCCATTCTTTTTTCAAAAGTTACTTCAGGAAGCTTTATAGTTATATTTCTTTCACTTCCAAACTCTTCCTTTATGGCATTTGCGCAAAATTCTATTTCCACACCAGACTTCACTCGTTCATCCAATGCTGCATCGCTCCATTCGAACGAAACGAGCTTTTCTAGCTCATCTTTCGTTTGTTTGGAAGCAACAGAAATCATGTCCAATGCAGACAATCCAAAAGTATGATCCCAATGCCAATGTGTAAGCACAACTAAACTTGGCTGAGGGATATGATTCTTTTCTAACTCGCTAAGAAAATACTTAGCATGTGCTTCTGAATTGCCAGCGTCTATCATTAAAGACCGTTTATCCCCAATGACCACGCCTAAAATAGGCCGGTCCGTCTCCGAAACAGGTGTTTGATACCAAAAACGATTACTGATTTTTTCTAAAGCTTGCATCTGCCTTCCTCCTGCTCATCTTTCGAATAATCATATTATACAATTTTTTCCCAGTGGGATACGAGGTTTACAGTAATCGTTTTTTTAGCAAAATAGATCTGGCAATTGTATAGTAGATTTATATTAATAATAAAGTCCGAATACATATGAAAGGATTTTACGGGATGAATCATTACGATACAGATGAAAACAAAGATAAATTCGAAGAACCTCCATTAGAGGATTTCTTGCCAAATGAAGAGGATGAATGGCTGCGAGAAAAGCAGAAAAGGCGAAATATAATTGTAAAAAGGACCATTTCCGTTGGTGTTGCGATTGCTTTAATAGTAAGCATGCTTCAAATTTGGCCGCAAGTCTTTAATCTGCCATCGATCAATTTTTTACAGAAATCAGCTGAACTATCGAAACAGGAAGAGATTCAGAAGTATAAAGAAGCCGTTGTTACTGTGCAAGACCAGCATTCCAAAGGAACTGGATTCAATATATCTGAAAATGGGTTAATCATTACAAATCATCATGTTGTCGATAACATGTATCCAATAACCGTCACATTCTCGAACGGAAACATTTGCCAAGCCACCATTTTACAATCATATCCCGATATCGATCTTGCCTTTTTACAAATCAATGGAGAGCAATTACCCGCACTTTCTTTAGGTCAGCCTAATACATGGGCTGTTTCCGATCAAATTTATGTGATTGGCAACCCGCTTTTACACAATCAAATTGTGATTGACGGAGAAATACTGGTGGGATCAAATAAAAATGGAGTTCTTATGCTCTCATCCCCTATTTATAACGGAAACAGCGGAAGTCCTGTTATCAATTTAGAAGGAAATGTGATTGGAGTTGTTTTTGCATTATCTACGAAGGATCAAATAGGACTCGCCATTCCGATTGAGAAGGTGCTGGAGAAATTACCTGAAGAGTATTAAAAGATGGATTCATCCCTTTGCTAATATTCTATAAAGTTTTAGGTATGGTTAAAGGATCTTGGAAGAAGCATACCAAGTTAGATATAAGCACTTCAGGTGGAGGGAAATTTGCAGAGGTTCCGCTAATTCTTAAAAATAGCCTTATTACATAGTCCTATCGGACATAGGTTCCGTAAACAAGGTTCAAAAGGGTGATATTCGCAAGATTTTCATCGGTTTACGGAACTGTGGTCCTATACATTCGAAAGTAGGGGGATTTTTAGCAAATAGCGGAATGGGAGTTCGATAAATTTTGAGATTTAAAAAAGACTTTAATTATAGTGAAATAATCGAGAATGCTCAGCTTCCTGGAGGGTACCTAATACTAATTCAATATAGAAAAGCCGACTCAAAAAGTTCGTTCATAACGTAAATTTTTTCATCTGCAGTGCCTTAACCTCCTGAAATGATAGCTCAAGCGTGTCCATACGCTTGTATGAAGGTGCTGTACGCCCCAGATGAATCCGGTCCATTGGCCCCCGTTTTACTAACGAAGAGTAAATACTATTACAAGCTTGTAAATCTATCAACAGAATATATACAGTTCAAAAGTATTGATTATTTTCCTCGTTTTATGGATCATGAATTATTTATTAAATTTCCATTTCACTGCTAGGTAATTATGTGTGTGAAAATGGAAAAAATTCACTACTCCATAAATTCCAACACTAGTTTTTTCCTGTTTTTTCCCGTTTACCCACTATTAACCCCCTCTTAAAAGTGAGTCAACATTCTAGGTTTATATTAGATTTGTAAACCACTTTAGGAGGGATTTTAAATGAAAAAGAAATCTATTAAAAAGAAACTGATCCCGTTTGCTGTAGTGTCATCAATCGCAATTGGAAGTCTTGTTGGTAGTTTTTCGGCTCCAGTGGCTGATGCAAAGTCTAATTATGGTCAAAATAATGGAAAAGCCAAAAATGTTATTTTTATGGTACCAGATGGATATTCTGCTTCATTTGCAACAAACTACCGCTTGTTTAAGGGTGAAGAATCAATTTTAGATTCAATGCTAGTTGGAATGCATCGCACCTATTCTGCAAATTCAGAGGTAACGGACTCTGCAGCTGCTGGGACATCCATGGCAACTGGTGTTAAAACAAATAATGGCATGATAAGTACAACTCCAGACGGTAAAGAGTTGAAAACCATTCTTGAAGCAGCTGAAGAAAATGGTAAATCATCTGGCCTAGTAGCTACTTCAACAATTACTCATGCAACTCCTGCTGTATTTGCTTCCCACGTTTCTTCACGTTCAAATGAAGCTGACATCGCACCTCAACTACTAGAAAATGGTGTTGATGTACTTCTTGGAGGCGGGAAAAAGTATTTTCCAGAGTCCTTATTAAATGAAGCAAAAGGGAATGGCTATGATTTCGTCTCGAATAAAGAAGAGCTTACTAAAGCGAAAAAATCAGACAAGCTAATCGGGCTTTTCGCTGAAGATGGCATGGCACCAGAGCTTGATCGTGATGAGACCGATCAACCAAGCCTTGCAGAAATGACTGAAACAGCATTAGATGTACTTAAGAAAGATAAAGACGGTTTCTTCTTAATGGTTGAAGGCAGCCAAATTGATTGGGCAGGTCATGATAATGATGCTGCATGGGCAATGAAGGACAGTGAAGCGTTTGAAAAGGCAGTTGAAAAAGCCGTTGAATTCGCAAAGAAAGACGGCAACACATTAGTAGTCGTTGCTGGCGACCATGATACTGGCGGCATGTCAGTCGGCGGATATGGAAAAGGCGATGCGAAACTAGAGGTATTACGTCAAGTTTCTGCAACCGGTGATTTTATGGAAAGCAAACTAAATGCAGATCGCAGTAATGTAAAAGAAATCATTAAACAAAATACAAACCTTGACTTAACCGATGCTGAAGCAGAAAGAATTAAAACAGCAAAAAGTCCATCTATGGCGATAAATCAAATCATTTCTGAGCGTGCATTAGTGGGTTGGTCGAGCACTGGACACACAGGCACAGATGTTCCATTATATGCATTCGGACCAGGCTCTGAATTATTTAGAGGGTTGCTTGAGAATACTGATCTGCCTGTATTAATGGGAGAAGCTATGAAGATTAAGTTTACTCCAGGAAAATAATTAATTTAATTTATACTTCCGCCGAAAGGAGCTGTGGAAAAAACAGCTCCTTTTTCAAGTGGAAGAATCACAGCACAATTAACTTTCACTGAGATCTTTTTCCAGATCAATTAATTACTCTGACAAATTACGCATATTCCTTCTTTGTTGGCCAAAAATTCTAGTTCGAATAAAATCAAAAGGAAAGAAAACAATAAAATGTTAAGAGACATTATTTGGCTTTGGTGCATTATCCATACGATACAAGTGGTCCTAGTCCGGGTACATTCGAAGTTTTCATCGTCCCAATCTCAAACGGTGATGGATAATCAAATGAAAAACAGCTAAAGAAAAACTTGTCATTTTTCTCCAGCTGTTTTATTCGTTTCAAATTAAGGCTTAGTATTTATTTTTGACTATCTTTCCCATTCAAATAAAAAATCCCAAATTTACCCCATACCTCTTCTAATTTTTCTAGCCGATCCTCAACATCCTGCATCCGTTCCCTTCCTATAACTGCTAACAATGCATTTATAAGGCTAAAAGGCGCTGTAAAGGAATCAAGAAAAGAAGGCATTTGACTGGAAGCAGTTAAGTAAATATCTGCATATGGAATTAATGGAGACTTTAAATTATCTGTTATGACGATTGTTGTTGCGCCTTGTTCCTTCGCAAATTTCACCATATTGATGGTCCCAACAGAATATCGCGCAAAACTAATTCCAACAACTACATCTTTTTCGCTTAATTGGTATAATCGATCTGAAAATGATTCAATAGAACCAAGTAACTCTGTATTTCCCAATATAATGTTTAAATAGTATTGCAAGAAAACTCCCAGTGAAGCAGCACTTCGGTTTGCTGAAATGTACACTTTTTCCCCTTGAAGAATAAGATTTACTGCCTTGCTAAAAGCATCGATGTCTAATTTTTCCATAGTTGATTTAATATTGTCTATATCGTCTTGAAAGATATCATAAATCACCTGTTCTTTTTCCTCGTATACTTCAGATGACATTTTCAATCTTTCCGTTGTCGTTAATTGCTTCTGAACAGAGTTCTGCAAATCTTGCTGTAACTCTGGATAGCCAGAATATCCAAGAAAAACAGCGAATCGGACAACTGTTGCCTCACTAACCCCAGCTTTTTTGGATAATTTAGAAACAGTAAAGAATGGCACAGTATTTGGGTTCTCTAATATATATGAAGCAATTTTTTCTTGAGATTTACTCATTTCCGGAACTTTTTCAGCAATGCGCTGATACACATTATGATGGTCCATACCTTCCACAAATCCTTTTCAATCAATTTAAAGGAATCAACTTCCAGGAACCAATTTCATATCGAATTCCTCTAAATAAGGAATTCTGACTCTTGTTTCATCAATTAATGATGAATCAATATCGTGAAGTAAAATATACGGCTCGTCTCTTGGAGCCTCACATAAAACATGCCCATCAGGTGCTACAAGTTTAGTCTTTCCGCAACTTCCTTCATATACTGTGTTTACCCCAAGAACATATACAGTATTATCTAATGCTCTTGCCGGAAGCTGAATATCCCATCTGGGTTCAGCAGGAATACTCCAAACAGATGGCGCAACAATAAGCTCTGCACCTTGTAATGTTAGGATACGGCTTGGTTCTGGGAATTCAATATCATAACATATTAGAACTCCAATTTTACCTAGAGAAGTATTGACGACTTCATATTTCCGTTCACCAGGAGTAAAAATTCCTTGTTCTCTTCCCCATAAAAATGATTTACGATAATTTACAAGCAAATCTCCATTTGATTCAATAATGGCTTGTGAAATATATAAATCATCTTGTTCTTTTTCTACATAAGGAACTATCATTACAATTCCCCACTTTTTGGCTAACTCCCTAAATAAAGAAACCGTTTTCCCTGTAGGTTCTTCCCCGAATAGTTCAAATTCCTCTCTTGAAAGATAATATCCGCTTAACCAAAGTTCGGGTAATACCACTAATTGTGCACCCTTATTTACTGCCTCTTCAACCATTTTAATACATGTTTGGATATTAGTCTCTCTTTCTTTTGGTTTGGAATGCATTTGTATTGCTGCTAGTTTATACATGAATGTCACTTCTCCTTTTATAGATTCTTATTTTTATAATACTTTTCTTAGAAATGATTTTGTTCTTTCATTTTGCGGATTGGAGAAAATTTGTTCAGGAGCACCTTCTTCCATAATAATACCCTCGTCCATAAAAATAACCCTATCACATACTTCTCTTGCAAATCCCATTTCGTGTGTAACAATCGCCATTGTCATTCCTTCTTTCGCGAGGTCCTTCATAACCGCAAGAACTTCACCGACAAGTTCAGGATCTAGAGCTGAGGTTGGCTCGTCAAATAACATGATTTTAGGGTTCATTGCTAGCGCTCTAGCAATGGCTACACGTTGCTTCTGACCGCCCGAAAGCTTATCTGGATATTCATCCGCCTTATGTGCCATTCCTACTTTTTGCAGAAGCTCCATCCCTTTTTCCAAAGAAGATTCTTTCGTTTCATTATTCACTTTCATCGGGGCAAGCATGATATTTTCAAGAACGGTCATGTGAGGAAAAAGATTAAAACCTTGAAACACCATACCTACTTTACTTCGAATCTTGTTAATATCTGTTTTTGGATCGGTTAAGCCTTGACCATCTATGATGATTTGTCCATCTGTTATTTCTTCCAGACGATTCATACAGCGGAGAAATGTACTTTTTCCAGAACCGGATGGGCCAATAATGGATACTACTTCGCTTGTGTCAATGGAACAATTAATCCCTTTTAAAACCTCAACGGACCCAAAGGATTTATGTAAATTATTTATTTGGATCATCATTGAATTTGCATCCTCCTTTCCATAAAACGAAGGCCAAATGAAATTGTTAGCGTCATAATTAAATACAATATAGCAACAATTGTATATATTTCAACTGCACGGAAATTAGAAGATACAACAATCGTTCCTTGTCTTGTCAATTCTCCAACGCCTATTACGGTCAATAAGGAAGTGTCCTTTAAACTGATAATAAATTGATTTCCTAGAGGTGGAATCATCCTTTTTAAGGCCTGTGGCCAAACAACATAATAGAATGTTTGAACTTTACTTAGGCCTAAAGATCTTCCTGCCTCAATTTGACCTTTATCAACCGATTGAATAGCCCCTCGAACAATTTCTGCAATATAAGCACCAGCATTAATTGCAATCGTGAAAATCCCTGCAATTAAAGGGTCAATTTTCGTGTCAAAAATCATTGGAATGGCAAAGTAAATATATAGGGCTTGAACCATAATTGGCGTCCCGCGAACAACTTCCACATAAATACTAGCAATCCCATAGATAATTTTATTTTTCGCTAAACGGCTAATCCCTGTTAAAATCCCAAATAAAAAACCAATACCTATTCCTGCAATCGCTATGAATATAGTAAATTTAACTCCCTGCATTAATACTGGTAAAGCATTAATGGCAACACTCCAATCTAGATCAAAACCGTTTCCCATTCTAAAACCTCCTTGAATTTGAAAGGTGTAACAATAATTGTTACACCCCTTTTCTAGTCCAATTATTTTGGCATTGATTTTGGTTCTTCACCAAACCACTTCTTATATAACTCTGCATATATCCCATTTTCCATAACCGTGTTTAAAGCTACATCGATCTTTTCACGAAGTTCACTGCCCTTTGGGAAGGCAATTGCAAATTGCTGTCCTTGCAAAAGATCACCTGCCGTCTCCACCTTACCTTCTCCTTTCGTTTTTATGTAGTAAAGAACATTTGGAGAATCAAAAATAACTGCATCTGCGGAGCCTTTTTCTAGTTCCATATAAGCCTGGTCAATATTAGGGAATGGTACTAAATTTTTGAGTCCTTGAATTTGTGACGCATATTCATAGGAAGCTGTTCCTTGTTTTGTTGCAACTGTTTTTCCTTTCAAATCATCGATTCCTTTAATATCATTATTGCCTTCCTGCACAAGGATCAGCGTTCCCGCATCATAATATGGTCGACTAAAGTCGATAATCTCTTTTCGTTCATCTTTAATCGTAATTCCTGCAATCGCCATGTCTAAGTTTTTTGTTTGCAGTGCAGGAATAATTCCATTGAAATCCATTGGCTTTAATTCATATTCAATTCCCGCTTCCTTTGCAACTGCATCTAATAAATCAATATCAAATCCAGCATATTCCCCTGTCTTCTCATCTAAGAATTCAAATGGAACATAGCTCGTGTCTGTTCCTACAGTTATTTTCAATTTTTCATTTGCATTACCGGAGGCTGGTTCATTCCCTTTCTCAGAATTACCGCAGCCTGTCAAAACAATCATTACTAATAGTAGGATAAGAAATCCAAGTTTTTGTAAGCGCTTCAATAAAATAGCCCCCTTATTATTTTCATTATTGTTATTATTTAAATAATATTTGAAAATTTCTTGAAATGCAATAATTATTTCATTTTTTTTAAAAATAAGAAATATTTTTATCAATCATACTTCACAAAATGAAATATAAAGATTATTATGTAATGTATATTTCAAATTTTTATATTAAAGAAATTTAATTTTCTAAATCGAGGTGGATAAGAATGAAAATTGAAAATGTAAGTCGTGCCGTTGATGAATTTATGGAAAAAACACCAAAATCAAGAGAATTTGCAAAAGAAGCTCACAAAGTCATGCCTGGTGGAGTTACAGCAAATATTAAATCCTTTGCTCCCTATCCAATCATTATGGAGAAGGCAAAAGGTGCCTATCTATATGATATTGATGGAAATGAATATATCGACTATCTCTTATCATATGGGGCCTTAATGCTAGGGCATGGACATCACCAAATCATCCAGGCAATCCAAACACAAATGGAGCAAAATGGGACATTCTTATTTGGAACACCTCATGAACTAGAAATTGAAATGGGCAAGAAAATTCAACATCTATATCCAAGTATGGAGATGGTCCGATATACAAACTCTGGTACAGAAGCTACTTTACTTGCCATTCGGATGGCCTATGCCTATACAGGCAAATACAAGATTGCTAAGTTTGAAGGCCATTACCATGGGGGCTATGATCAAGTCCTGCTTAGTGTAAATCCTCCTGTGAATGCTGCTGGTCCAGCAAATGAACCGAAGAGTATTATTGAGTCAAAGGGTGTTGACCCATATCATGAAGAACATACGATTGTTCTTCCTTTTAATAATCTCGAAGCAACAGCAGAAATTTTAAAGAAAGGGAAGGATGAAATTGCAGCTGTCATTTTGGAGCCTATTCAAGGCGGATTTATTCCAGCTGAACAATCTTTCATGAATGGTTTGCGTAAAATTACCGAGGATTTAGGCATTTTGCTTATATTTGATGAGGTGAAAACCGGCTTCCGGTTAGGTTTAGGAGGAGCACAATCAATTTATGGTATTAAGCCTGACATAACAACACTCGGAAAGGTTGTAGGTGGCGGGTTCCCCGTTGGCATTATAGGCGGTAAAAAAGAGATAATGATGGTTAGTGCTCCAACATCATCTTCAGATGTATTCGACAGCAGTCAAAGTAAAAAATCCAGTGCAAAGGACGTTTTATTTCACAGCGGAACATATAATGGCCATCCTACGATTCTAGCTGCAGGTCTAGCAACCATTCAAGTTCTTGAAAAGGAAATTTATCATGTTTTTGAGATGACCGAAAAATTAAAGAATGGCATTATGGAAGTTTTTTCCAATAAAGGAATTAAAGTGCAAACAGTTGGTTTAGGATCAATATTTAATGTTGTCATTACGGAAAAAGAACAGATTTTAAATTACCGAGACTTTCAACAATCCAATTTTGAACTGCGCAAAAACATGGACTTCTATTTATTAGCAGAGGGAATTTATACGAAGCCCTTAAATAGATACAGCATAGCTACCGTCCACCGTGATAAAGAAATTAACAGGACTCTGGAAGCTTATGAAAAAGTAATCTCTAAATGTATATAAATATATAATTTAATGGAGTATGATTGAGTGATTGAATCCCGTTCTTTCACACCAACGTACATTCAGTTCAGAATGCTGTAGTTCAATTAAGATAAATTTACACGAGAATTTATAACTTTTTGTAGAACTTTAAGCCCTTGATAACACTAAATGAGGTATCAAGGGTTTTCTTTTCAATAATAAATGCCTACTCTCGGTATCGGGGACAGGCACCCTTGCTCAATTTTCATAGCTTAAACTTCTCCTCTTTTACCGCGTACTCTCTTTTTGACCTCGAACGGGCAATAAAACTACCGCTCTTTTACCTAGTACGCCCTTTTTGAACTTATACGGGCAAATTACCTTTTTATTAGCAAAATTATTTTGGCAATTGTATAGTAGATTTAAAGTAATTCCAACAATACATAATGAGAGGATTTGAAGAATGAATCATTATGATAAAGGTGAAAGCGAAGATGGATATGAAGAACCGCCATTGGAAGACTTCTTACCAAATGAAGAGGATGAATGGCTACGAGAAAAGGAGAAAAAGCGAAACTTAATTGTAAAAAGGACCGTTACAGTCGGTGTAGCGATTGCTTTAATAGTAAGCCTGCTCCAAATTTGGCCGCAAGTATTTAATCTATCATCGATTAATTTTTTACAGAAATCAGCAGAGCTATCTAAACGGGAAGATATTCTGAAATATAAAGAAGCAGTTGTTACCGTGCACGACCAACATTCCAAAGGAACTGGATTTAATATATCTAGGAATGGGTTAATTATTACAAATCACCATGTGGTCGATAATATGTATCCAATAACGGTTACATTCCCTAACGGAGAAATTTTCCGAGCAGCTATTATACAATCTGACCCCGATATTGATCTAGCCTTTTTACAAATTGAAGCGGAAAACCTACCCACGCTTAACTTAAGTCAACCTAATACATGGACCGTTTCCGATCAAATTTATGTGATTGGCAACCCGCTCTTACATAAGCAAATTGCCATTGATGGAGAAATACTTGAGGGATCCGATAAAAATGGACTTCTTTTGCTTAATGCATCGATATTTAATGGAAACAGCGGCAGCCCTGTCATTAGTGCGGAAGGTCATGTTATTGGGGTGGTCTTCGCCATATCTGTAAAAGATCAAACAGGTCTTGCCATTCCTATAGAGAAGGTGTTGAAGAAATTACCTAACGGGTATTGAAGGTGAATTCAAAATTAATATTGCTTCTTTCTGCTTCCATCCACTCTTTTGTTAGAACACACTGCGTCCTAAACGTGGATCCTTGCGAAGTTGCATTTGTTTTGAGGACATGTAATCCGTTATCATTACAAATAACCCTAATTTAAGGACTCAGCGAACACAGGGTACGTTAATACGAAAATAACACAAGGTAATGACTTCTTTTTTACGAAATAGAGGAACCTATGTCCACAAACATAAGCAATTAACCTTTTTTGTAACCAATAACGGAAGTGGTGTCCGCAAAGCTTGGATAGACTAGAAGATCGTTATTATTTCGGATGCTACTTAAACTTAATAGACCAAATCAGTATTGTGATTTGGTCTCCCTAAATAAAATGCTAATTACAATTCTTCTTGGAAGCAATTTTCTTAAATCTTCTTTTTTACAATTGTATTTCTATTAATTTCTCGACAGTGGGAATATCTGCAGGTGCCCAATCCAAGGAAATTAGTTCATTTGATTCTAACCATTTAATCGCCAAATGCTCAGTAAGGCGTGGCTCCCCTTCAATCAGTTTACAGTTGAAGGTTGTTAAATGAGCATTTCCGAAATCATACTCATATACGGTATGAGCGATTTGCTTTTCAATTTCAATTTGGCATTGCATTTCTTCCTTAATTTCTCGTTTTAGTGCCTCTTGTGGCAATTCACCTTCTTCTATCTTACCGCCGGGAAATTCCCATTTGAACGGTAAAATTTTATTAGAGCCTCTTTGTGCGCACAAGATTTTTCCCTTATCAATGATTACAGCACCCACAACAAAAATATCCTTTTTCATTTCATGCCTATCCTCCCACTATACAACATCATGCTTTCTTACTGATCTTAAGTTAAAGTACATTATCAACAAATATTTGTACAATGAGAACCAATGTTACCATTCTTAAAATTGGTTTGACAAGTTGCGGTTTTAGCTTTTGAGCTATTCGCACTCCAATTTGTGCACCTGTAATGGATCCTAACAACAACGCCAAAGTTACCGGCCAGATGACTTTTCCGGTGGCAACATAGGTAATCGCTGCCCCAAAACAACTTGAAAAAGTCGCAAGACGGACCAATCCAACCGCACGAATATAAGCGATATTTATATAGCCAAATAAATATAGCATCAATGTCCCCTGACCAGGGCCAAATAGACCATCATATATTCCTATGCTGTAAAGCCCTGGCGCACTAATTTTGTTAAATTTTAAAGACTCCTCCCCGGTAAAATTCCCTTTTCCTAAAAATGATACTATAAATGCAAATATTAGGAGGACAATCGCAACAATATACATATTTTTTCCTGAAATCCATGATGCAATAAAACCCCCGGTAATTCCGCCGCAAATACTGACTGGAATGATCCAATATGATTCCTTTAAGGATATTTCCTTCTTTTTTAGCAGGTAGAAAAAGCTTGAAAACGAACTAACGGTATTTGATACTTTATTTGCACCAATAGCCGAATGTACAGGTATACCCATAATCAGCATTGCTGGCAGGCTGATTAATCCTCCACCACCAGCCAGCGTTCCTAATGAGGTAG
This sequence comes from Bacillus sp. DTU_2020_1000418_1_SI_GHA_SEK_038, assembly GCF_032341175.1. Lineage (NCBI taxonomy): Bacteria > Bacillati > Bacillota > Bacilli > Caryophanales > Bacillaceae > Bacillus > Bacillus sp. DTU_2020_1000418_1_SI_GHA_SEK_038. Next base: position 2,518,577 of record NZ_CP135435.1, read on the forward strand.
CACAAATTCCGATGAAAAAAAGAGTAATATATTCCACTATTTACCACCCCTGTATTAAGTATAGTAGTATTTTGGTGATAAATAAATTTAAAGTTATTTATGAAAGTTAATAAGGTTTACTTATCATCAGAATAACCTTAGTTGATTGTTTCAATGGGAATCACCTTATAGGAAAAAAGAAATAATCAACGAGCTTACACTTACAATCAAAATACTCTGTCCAAAACCACATAATAATCCGGTAGAAACCCTAAAAAAATTATTACTCTCCCGATACTTCATTTTCTGAGTCCAACCATCGACAACCATCGGAATATTGAGCAACACACCTAACCATATAGATAAATTAAAATCGCTGATTATAAGTATAGGTAAAAGGAAATATCCAATCAAAATTCCCATGCATCTAGTGCACAAAGGGAATGTGTATCCTTTAATAGTCAGACATCTATCTTTCATCCGGTGACAAGGAACGATCGATAATAATCTATTCAAACTAATTGCAATCAGGTCCGCAATCACAATCTAGATCCGGCACGCAATCACAGTCTGGCATACAATCAAACTTCTTTTTGCGGTTTTTCCTTTTTCTATAGTAAATGAGAATAAACAATAACAATAAGCCCCCTACAACAAAAGCTATGATAGCTAATAGCGTTTTTCCACCCATGATGAGGGCAGTACCAACAATAATTGAAACAATCATTGCGGATAAAACTAGAAAAAACATAGACATCCCCTTTTCCTATGTCTTGCCACATCATTTCAATGAGTATAATTTTATTATTCTTTGATTTTATGTGCAAATATATTTGATTTATAGGAACATTTGTTCTATAATAGGCTTATTATTAAAAGGTTGTATTCTGATTAAACATGGGATTTATCCGTACATCTTGCCAAATTTCCATTTGTTCAAACATCCCAGCCATTTGCAGCAGTAAATCTTCTCTGCCTCGGGCTGCCATCACCTGTACTCCTACTGGCAAGCCATCCTTCGTGAGGTGTACAGGCATAGACATAGCTGGCTGTCCAGTAAGATTTGCGAGCTGAGTAAAAGGTGTACGCATGAGGTTTTTCTCAGCAATTTGATCAACAATCCCTGCTTTTTTTAATAATCCACCAGCGTTCAGTCTTCCAACAGTGCTAATTAGTAGTTTCTCAGAAGAAGTCGGTTCTAGCTCACCAATTTTTGCTGGAGGAAAAGCTGTAGTTGGTGTTATATATAAATCATAAGTTTCATGAAAGACTTCCATTTTGTATGCAGCCAAATCCCATTCTCTTAAACTAAGGACAAATTCTTCCGCAGTGGTAGCTTTACCAAGCAGTCCTAATAACCATGTGGTAGGTTCAAAATCTTGAAAAGTCGCTTATCTTCCAAGGATTTCTTCAAGGGAAGAAATGGTTGCGGCCGTTTCGCCAAAATACATAGTTAAATAGCTTTTCGCGATTTTCTTTCCATCCACTGGGGCATCGATTTCTTCGATACTATGTCCCATTGATTCTAATTCTTTTACAGTTTTCCAAACTGCCTCTTTACAGTCTGCATGTACAATAGTTCCAATCGGTGACTGTACCGAGAACGCAATGCGAAGGTTATTTTCTATAGGTGTTTGTGCGGCTTGAAGATATTTCCCGCTAAATGGCGAAACATGGAAAGCTGCAGCTTTTTCAAATATCGATAACTCATCCAGCATAGCCGCACTATCTCTAACCGATCGGGTTAATACATGTTCTACTGAAGCTCCCTGCCAGCTCCTTCCCATCTTTGGTCCAACCGGAGTTCTTCCCCTTGTTGGCTTTAACCCAAATAACCCGCAATAAGCAGCTGGAATTCGAATAGATCCACCCCCATCATTTGCACCAGCAATAGGGACCATACCTGAAGCAACTGCCGCACTCGATCCGCCACTCGAACCGCCAGGAGTATAGTTCTCATTCCATGGATTCCGTGTGGCTCCATAGTGCTTTGGTTCGGTTACCGCTACCAATGCAAACTCAGGAATATTTGTTCTGCCCATAAATACGGCTCCTGTATTTCTTAATTGCGATACATACAACGAGTCCTTTTCAGCACGATAGCCTTCGTAAACCTTTGAACCTGAAGTAATCGGCTCCCCTTCAATTTCTTGAGTAATATCCTTCAACAGCATGGGAACACCCGCAAACAAACCGGAGTATTCTCTGTCCCCTTCTTTTCTAGCTTGTTCATACATTTTATGAATAACCGCGTTGATCTTCGGATTTAAGGATTCAATCGTTCGAATCGACTCCTCCACCAACTCAATCGGCTTCAACTCTTTTTTCTTCACCAGCTCTGCCAAACCCAGCCCATCATATTCTCTATAATTGAACCCTAACATCCAACTCGCCCCCGCCCGGGACAAAGGCACAGGTCCCGCGTCCCAATAATTTATCTGCACAATAGCATTTGCCATCTTAGCAATAACCTGCATCTATTTCAAAAACATCTTAATCTTCTTTAACCCGTCCTTTACATTCGGGTAGCGGAAAGGAATATCGAATAGTGTCGTTTGCTTTAGGACGCTCTTTTTATGTGAAAAAGTATCGAAGCTTCCCTTTCCATGATAAGCACCCATGCCGCTGCTTTTTACTCCGCCAAATGGAAGATAGGGAGATGCAAAATGATAGACTGTATCATTAATGCAGCCGCCCCCAAATGAAACACGTTTTAATACTTCTTGTTGAATTTGATTATTTTCAGTAAATAAATATAGAGATAGTGGGTCCGGATATTTTTGAATGCCTTCTATCACTTCCGACAGGTCACTAAACTTCAAAATGGGAAGAATTGGGCCAAAAATCTCATCCTGCATGATTGGATCTGACCAAGAAATATTTGTCAAAATGGTTGGTTCAATGGTTAAGGTTTCCCGGTTTGTTTTTCCACCCAATAATACTTTCCCATTGTCTAGGAAGGCGCTGAGTCTATGGAAATGCTTCTCGTTTACAATCCGTGTGAAATCTGGATTTTCCAAAGGTTGGTTACCATATAATTCTATAACGGCAGCCTTTATTTCCTTAAGGAATTCAGCTTTAACCTCTTCATGAACATATAAGTAGTCAGGGGCGATACAGGTTTGACCAGCATTTAAAAACTTCCCCCATGCTATTCGTTTTGCCGCTAGTTTGATATTTGCATCTTTATACACAATACAAGGGCTCTTCCCACCCAATTCTAATGTCAAAGGTGTTAGATTCTTCGCTGCTGCCTTCATAATGATTTTCCCAACAGGCACACTTCCTGTAAAAAATATATTATCGACCTTTTCACTAAGCAGCGCCTCACTCATCTCCACTCCGCCTATAACGACAGAAACATATTCTTCTGGAAAAATTTCAGAAAGAATCTTTCTTAATAAGTCAGATGTATTCGGTGTCAATTCGGACGGCTTAATTATTGCACAATTTCCCGCAGCAATGGCTCCGATTAATGGAGAAATGGCTAGCTGAAAAGGGTAATTCCATGGTGAAATAATTAACGCGACTCCATAGGGTTCCGAGTATATATAACCTTTCGAACCAAAATGTGTGAGGGGAGTTTTCACTTTTTCCGGCTTTGCCCATGACTGCAAGTGTTGAATAGCATGTTTTGTTTCTTCAAGCATTACTCCAATCTCAGTTGTATAGGCATCAAATTCTGATTTATTGAGATCCTCCTTTAGTGCCTTCATGAGATCACTTTCATATTTTTGTATAGCTTTCCTTAACGTTTTTAATGCCTCAATTCGGAAGTTGACATCTTTAGTCTTATCTAATTGGAAAAATGACTTCTGTTTTTCAATTAACACACGAATAGGGTTCAATGGATATCCTCCTACTAATCTATGTCTATTCTTTTATCATATAATAAATTTCAATGATTTCCTCTTTGCTGAGTATTCTCGGTACTGGATAGAGAGGATTAGCCTCTTTATACGCCCGTTGCGCCATTGTCAGAATATCCTTCTCCATAATAACCTGCAATACCATGCGAACATGATATAAATCACTTTTAAAGGACATGGGTTGCTTGTTTCTCCTCTTCTATGTCCTTTAAATCACTTTTAAGGGACATAGGTTTCAAGATTCCTCTCCATCATGTCCTTTAAACATAATTAAGTTATAGTTTCTCGCTTTCCTATAGTTATAGGCACAATAACATTGACGTTTATCTGTGATTTTCTCATTTATTATCAATTTACGGTTTGATAAAATAGCTATTCTTCCGGTTTCCAATTAATTTGTGATTTTCAAGAAGGATTCTGCGAATGGTTCTCTCGGTCTTTAGCCCGTTGCACCATTCGTGAATCAATCCAGTTGTAATTTTCTTTTGAGGAAATAGGAGAATAAATTCATCAACATTTCTTAATATTGCAGATTTGACTCGTTCTGTTTCACCGCAAATTTTACAAATGAATAGATCTGCTTTAAGGTTTTCCAAAAAAGAATTGCACTTACTACATCGAATTCCCTTCCTCAATTCCTCAAATTGATATTCATAAACACGCTTGTGTCGTGACTCAATTAGATGAGCAGCAACCAATTTTTCTGCAAGCTTTATGGGTGCTTTCTGTATTGTTGGAGGGTTCTTTTGCAGTTTTTGGATAAATCGTGGAAGCTGTGTTGGAAAAATAATAGGCTGATAGCGTGGGGCTTGGAATAAGTGGAATTCGGGGTTAACGAAACATACGAAGGATTTAATTGGAGTTTTGACGCCGAATTCAAGAAGAAGTCTTCGAAATAGGGATTCACTACGTTCCAGCTGAAGCAATGGATTATTAATTTCTTTTCCCGAATGAGAAAACCATTTATCGTCTTCGATATAAAAATCACCATCGAAATTTTTTACTTCGAACTGATAAATTGACTCAGATGAAATCAATAAAGAGTCAATTTGAAATTCAGTATTGTTGGATTCAAATAATAAATCATTTAAAATAATCCAATCATTTGAAAGCCCTTCTACCCAGCTGTCGAAAAGCAGCTCTCCTGCATAGCCCTTTTCGAGATTAGTAAGGATGGTCAGTTCTTTATCTGATAGATCCATCCTTGATCTCAGGCATTTTAACAACTTTAATTCATCTGGTTTATTTCTTATTTTTGTAATAATAACTCTCAAATCCTTTATAAAATAATTTAGCCTATCCCTCAAAAGCTTAATATATCTGTCGATCAACAACAACAAATTCATTGTTTTTTTCATAAGAGATACATAATACCTTAAAAATAAAAACCGCCGAATGCCGGTCCATCACAAAAGGAATATCATCAATCAAATTTTGAATATCTGTATCAACTGCCCCATCCAGGAACAATTTAAACTCGACATTTCCTCAGCACTCACCTGTTGGATAGGCTTTCAACCGAACAGATTGACCTTCAACCATTTCCCTTAGCTTCCCAGCTGCCTCTTTTGTAATAAAGATCGGTAATTCACTCACAAATATCTACTCCTTCAATAAATGAAGGCTGCTTATCGTCTAGATAGCAGCCTCAAGTATACTCTATGAAATGCTCTTTAATTCTTCCGTTAAGCGCATGAATTCTTTTTTGTCCCGATCAGTTAACGTTTTATCAATTTCCAATTTGAGCCGTTCTCTTCGAAATGTCAGCAAGGTGTTGTTTAAAAATTGCTCTGCAAGAATTTCATCCATTTTCTCTTCGTGTTGTTGAGGTGAATTCAATAAATGTTTTTCCATTGTAACCAACTCCTTGACCTTTTTTCTATTTTAGCAGTAATTATTAGATAATTCAATCTATTTTTTCGAGACAAATCTGTCCAATTACTGGATAAGTAGGAATCCATTGGGTAATATAAGGATGGAACGGCTTCAACAACTTTTAAGGAAGTGTGTAGAATGAATTTATACAATAATATGGAATTTGAAATGAAAAGCTGTTTTATCCCCAATCTTGCTAAGTCGGAATCATTAAAGATTATAGAGGTAAACCCAGGAAGTATCGTTGTGCAAATGTATAACCCTGATTGCAGAGGGGTCTTTCCATTGGACAGCTTCCAATATTGGATTAAAAAAGGATCACTCATTGAAAAAAGTGATCACCAGAAAAAAACATCTTAGCTATTTGCACATAAGTCTAGAAAAGAAAAAACCCTTTGAGATTACGTTTATTATCGTAATCACAAAGGGTTCTGCTTATTAAGAAGCGATCTTTTCTGCTTGCTGATTATTGTTGTTTCTTTTTCCTCGTACCCAAGCAACAATAACCGCGGCAATCAAGGCAAGTCCAAGGTAACCAGTAATTGGATATAATGTTCCAACTAGTTTAGTAAATCCTACGAAGCTTGCAGCAAATCCCGCTAATCCGATTGCTATAACAAAGCCTTTAAACTTAGGCGTGCCTGGCTTCATTACACGAACGGAGAATCCATATAACATTCCGACTGCTGTATTGAAAATCATCGCTAAAAGAACAATGGACATAACGATTCCTACAACAGGAGAAATTTCATTTGCTAAGTAAAGCATTGGAATATCAAGTGTTCCTACAGCATCTAATCTTGTATACATTCCAACGTTAATTAAGATAAGCATCAATCCTAAACCTAAACCTCCAAGAATTCCGCCTATTCCAGCAACCTTATCATCCTTAGTCGTCCCACCCATAACTGCAAGCATCGGGATAGCGCAAACGATGTTGAACGAAACATATAATAGACCTGATACAAACCAGTTAGATGCAGCTGATTTTTGTCCTTCGGCTAGGTGCTGAAGTTCTGCAAAGCTAGTATCCATTGTAATTAATGCATATGCTGCAATAGCAAGTACTAAAGCAATTAAAACCGGTGTAATACTTCCAATAATATTAATAACCTTTTCAACGTTAAATAAACAAGTAAGAATAGTTAAAGCAACCATAATAAAGCTTCCAACTGCACTTGGAATACCGAATTGCTGCTCGAAAGTCGAACCTGCTCCCGCGAACATGATGACAGCAACACCAAATAAGAAGAAAGTGATAACTACATCAACCGCGATCCCAAGATATTTTCCGCAAATGCTATAGACTACATCCTTATGTGAATGTGTTTGCAAACGGCTTCCAATTTGTGTAATTTGCATTCCCAAAAATGCAAATAGCAGCGTGGCTACGGCTGCCCCGGCAAACCCAATCAATCCAAAGCTTGTAAAGAATTGTAAAACCTCTTGGCCTGATGCGAAACCGGCTCCAACAATTGTACCAATGTATGCCCCTGCTATTTGAATGCTCTTTTTCATAAAGGCCCCCTGTTATTGCTGAATTTTTTGTCAAATTATTTTGAAAGGAGCTGAAGGACCTCCCATTTCCCTTCATATCCTTTGTAAAATCACTTAAGAAAAGGTTTTTTCACTGACTGTAAATTCTTTAATCGTTTCACGGTTTGGTTCATACCCGATTCCAGGTGTATCAGGAACTGTAATATAGCCATCCTTTACAATTACTTCAGGATCAATGATATCCTTGTCCCAATAGCGTGAAGATCCAGCTGTATCTCCTGGCAGTATGAAATTATCTAGAGTTGTGAGTGCAATATTATGTGCTCTTCCAATTCCTGATTCAAGCATCCCGCCACACCAAACAGGAATATCGTGGTGCTTACATAGGTCATGGATTCGTTTTGACTCTGTCAAACCTCCAACACGGCCAATTTTAATATTTATAATTTTGCAGCTTCCTAGTTCAATGGCTTTACGAGTATCTTCATAGGAATGAATACTTTCGTCTAAGCAAACAGGCGTGCTGATTTGTTTTTGCAGTGTAGCATGGTCGATAATATCATCAGATGCCAATGGCTGTTCAATCATCATTAGATCAAATTCATCCAAGGCACGTAAGCGATCAATATCTTCTAAGCGGTATGCTGAGTTAGCATCAGCCATTAACGGAACATTCGGGAAATGCTTTCTAACTTCCCTCATAACGTCAACATCCCAGCCTGGCTTAATTTTTACTTTCATCCGTTTATAGCCTTCAGTCACATACTCATCTATTAATTTCAGGAGGTCATCAACCGTGTTTTGAATACCAATACTGATGCCAACTTCAATTTTTGACTTTTCTCCGCCAAGTGCTTTTGCAAGAGAAATTCCTTTTTCTTGAGTATAAAGATCCCAAACGGCTCCCTCAAGGGTAGATTTTGCCATGTTGTTCTTACGTATATAAGAAAAAATCTCTGAAACCTCATCAGGATGTTTGATATCTTTATTTAACAAGCCCGGAATTAGAAAATCCTCAAGCATATGCCAATTCGTTTGTAATGTTTCCTCATTATACCAAGGCGAATGGAAGGCAACAGACTCGCCCCAGCCGCTATTTCCATTTTCATCCTTTGCTTCAAGCAAGATAAAATCCCGGTCCTGCATCGTTCCGAAGCTTGTTGTGAATGGAGATTTCATTCTCATCTTTAAATGACGCAATGTTACTTCTTTTAATTTCATGGGTGATCCGCCTTCCTACTTTTTAATACTTAGTGTTTGAAGCTTTGTTAATACATAATAATGAACTGGCTCATTTGTCGTTTTTTGCAGAGCCACTACCGCATAACCCGCTTCAAAGAGCTGCTGAAAAATCTTCCTTGTCTTTGAGCGCCAGTCAATTGCAAGCTCATGGTCTGTTTTTTTCAACTCTTGAAAGTTTGCAGGTACAGGTACAAACAGCGGTTGATCGACATTAGCTAAAGTTGGATGTACTTGATCGATATCACCTAATTTTGGCAGTTCATTGCTAGTTGTCTCCCAGCTGATCAGATGGATACCTTCTTTAGACTGCACCTCATTCAAACTTTGACTGTCTGCGACATGCTCACTATTAATCCACCAATCAATTTTAAATCGATCAGATGGCAGTCCGCTATTCAGTCCGTCTTCCATTTCACCGTAGCAATTTTCGATATAGGTGCAACAGATGCCGCGAAGCTTATTCATATTTAGGTAGGCATTCCTGCTTTCAAGCGGGTCGAACGTCCAAATGATCAATTCGTATCCCATTTCGGCAGCCACTCTTTTTTGTGCCTCTTTTAACTTTGCACCAATCCCTTTTTCCTGATACTCAGGGTGGATTCCGAGCATATGAGAGCAGAGATAAATTTGATTTTGTTCAAAGCCAGTAAATCCGTAGCTGAATCCAACTAGTTTCTCTTGATGGAAAGCCCCTAACATAATGCCGCCATTTTTTGCAGCCGTAACCGTTTGGTGAATGGGAATGGCACTCATTTTCCAAACTTCTTCTTCTAGCTTCTGAACAAGTTTCATTTCACTGCTGGTGTGTAAAGTTCGTATTTCAAAATTTCCAATCAAGTTCATCACCCTCTTAGTTGTCTGAAAATGTGTTCATAATGGTTCTTGTTAAAATTTCAATTCCTGAGTACATCGCTTCACGATTAAATGTCATGTTTGGATGATGGAGGCCTGGTGTTAATCCACAGCCAAGTCCCAACATTGTTGCTTTTATGTTCGGTCTCTTTAAAGTGTAAAAGTGAAAATCTTCACCACCAGACGAAATAATCGGCTGTTTCAGCCCTTTTTCACCTAGCGTATCTATAATAGCCTGTCTCATAAACGCTACTGCTTCCAAATCCACCTCAGCCGCAGCTACACTTGCTTTTGTTTCATATGAAATGTCTACCCCATATAGTAAACTTATTTGCTTAAAAATATTTTCGATTTTCTCCGTAAGTTCGTCCATTACTTGATTCGTTTGCGCTCGTAAATCCATGCTAAAGGAAGCTCTGCCCGGTATAATATTGCCTGAATCTCCGCCTGCATGGAATTTAGTCATTTTTGCTGAGTACGGAACCATTGGATTTAGATGAATGCCTTTTATTTCATTGACGATCGCGGCGCCAATTTCAATTGCATTTTGGCCAAGGTGAGGTCTAGCTCCATGTGCATCTTCACCGATAATTTCGCCCGTAATAAACTTAGCGGCTCCATGGTAAATGGCAGGTACAGCATATCCATCTTCTAGCTCCTGAATAGGTCTCAAATGAACACCATATAGATAGTCAACATCGTCAACTACATTCTTCTCAACCATTTTCAATGCCCCTGTTCCCTTTTCTTCAGCAGGCTGGAAAATAAATTTAAGCTTGCCTTTATTAGGGAAGTTTAATTTCTTAAGCAGCAACATCGTTCCAATGATCATAGTCATATGTGAGTCATGCCCACATGAATGGTTTGCTTGATATTTCCCATTCACTTCCTGCCATAGTGCGTCAATATCTGTACGTAATCCTACACAAATATCTCCGCTTCCGACTTCGGCAACAAGGCCAGTACAATCATCAAAGGTATGTACATTAAAGCCTTCTTTCTCAAGAAATGTTTGAATGTATTCAGTCGTTTTGTACTCTTCCCAGCTAACTTCTGGATGTTGATGAAAGTAGTCAAATAGGGAGTTAATCGTTGTTTTAAGCTGAGCTAAGTGTTCTTTCAAGTAACTTCCCCTCCATCAATAAAGAAATAATCTTTAAATAATTCTTCATATTGCTCTTTGCGCTTTTCAAAGCGATTTGAATTTTTTACTGTTACACCGGCAACAACCGCATTTAAAAAAGAAAATAGGGCTGTTGTTGTGTCAATGGCAGATTTATTAAAAGGAAAAATCGGAAATAGCATATCAGAATATTCACTTATCGGTGATTGAGGAGAATCTGTAATCCCGATAATGATTGCCCCCTGCTGCTTTGCCAATTTTGCAATCTTAATCGTCTCTTTTAAATAACGGTGAAAAGAGATGGCTATCATGACAGATTGACTATTCATCCCGCTTAACGTGAAAACAATATCATCTGAATCGGAACGGACTAATTTAACCCGATCCTTCACTAAACTAAGTGTAAAAGAAAGCCAATTTGCTGCCGGAAATGATGTTCCCATTCCTGAAATATAGATGGATTCCGCATTTACAAGCTGATCGACCATTCGGTACAATTCATCTTCATTGACAAGCAACATCAATTCTTTAATGCGCTCCCGATCCTTTTCCATGACCTTTGCGAAAAAGTTTGGCTCCTCGGCTAACTGCAGCTTGGTTGAATGGTAAGTCCCTAGACTGCTCTCCTGATGAAAAAGCTGTTCCCGGACCTTTTTTTGCAAATCGGTATAGCCAGATAAATTTATCGCGTAACAAAATCGAATAACAGTCGTTTCACTGACCCCCACTTTGAAACCGATTTCATTTGCGGACATCAATGCAAAATCTTTAGGCATATTGAGAAGGTAATTAGCAACCTTTTGCTGTCCCTTCGAGAGCTTATTATAGTTTGCAAGGATAATCTTTTTTAATTCCATGTTTTTCCCCTTAAAAATGAAGTGTAGACTTAATTTTGGAAAAATAGTGAAGTTTGCACTTCATTTTTATTACTTTTATAAAATAACACATTTCGACAAAACAAACAATAATAATTCTGAAAATTCATCAAAAATTGATTGTTACTTATATTTAAATGGTTCGTAACATTGGACAACCAATAATATGCCAAAAAAAAATGCAGCCTTACATGAAGGTGCATCTAATTAGGTTTATTTAGGAAAAATGACAGAAATAATTTTATCCATATTCATTCCAGATTCGACTTCATAAATCCCCGGCCGCAGCTCGTTTGATAATCCCCGCTTTTCCACTTCATTTGAAAATGTTCTTGCATGATCAATGATTTTGGCTCTTTCCAGACTTCTTCCAACATCAATGCTTGTCATTCCTGAGGAAACGTTTAATACTGTGCGGTAAATTACCTTGTCCTCTTTATTGCCGTTTTCTGTTTCAGTTTCTTCAGTCGCTTTCTCTTGATCCCCTTGATCTGCGAGCTGTATCCATTCTGTTTCTGTATAAATAACATAGCCTTCAGATGTAAGCTTGTCCTTCATCTCTTCATTCGATAGTGTTTCAACTTTATTATTGGCAGGCTCTTTGGCTGAACCACTAAAGTACACAGCACCGCACAAGGTCGCTGCAGCCAATAATCCACCTGCAAAGCTGCGCATCGATTTAGCCGTCATTGTCGACCTTGCCCCTTTCCTCTTTTTGCTTAATATAAGAAGCTAATAGGCGTTCTGCCTCATCTGTAGTCAACTGTTTTTCCATAGCAATGCTTTCATATGAATATCCTCGCCTATGTAAGTCAATCAGCTCACGAAGCAACATTCTTTTCTCATAAGGAACTGTTTCATTGCCTGCTTCTTTAGCTGTAATTTCAGCATCGATTTCAAGACTTTTAATTTGCTGCTGAAGTTGATACACTTCTTCCATTAATGAGAAGGTAAGTTGATCTATTTGTTGTTCTAGTCTTGTTGAAGATTGCCCCGTTTTATAAAACGATAAAATGAGCAGCACGACTGCTGCAATAAATAAAATGGCTAATGCCCATCCCATCATTCTATTCCTCCCTTACCTAAATGTTTTCTTGCAATTTATTATTATACATGATGTAATCGAGAATTCTATTTTAAAACGACAAAACAGAACTATAGTCATGTGTAAATGACAAAATTAGCCGCAGATAGAATATTTTATTTTAAGTGACCAAACCCCGCCAGGTGAGTCTAGCAGATTAGTCACATTCTCCAATAAATAAAGGTATTCAGTAGTATTAAAGATAAAAAAATAATGAGGCTGGGAGAGAAGTCAAAATGAAAATGCTTTAGCATTTTCGAACGAGTCTCAGCCAGCCTAGGAAGTTGGACGAATTTCAAATAAAGGAATGTGCAGATGGTTACTATTTCACTTGTGCACTTGTTAGAGATTACCATTTTGCAAATCTCTTCAGATTATTAAATCGTGACAACAACTTTCCCTTGAGCATGGCCCTCTTCAAAATATTTAACCGCATTTGGCAATTCTTTAAATGAAAAACTTCGATCAATAACAGCAGTTAATTGATTTTTTTCAACAAGTTCATTAATAAAATTTAAATCTTCTTGTTTATGAGATTGCAAGAAAATGTTTATCTTTTTGTTTCCAATAGAACGAAACATTGCCTGAGGCATTTGCTTTTGAGAACCACCAACAAGTATAAACTTTCCATTAGCTTTTAATGCTTTTAAATAAACTGAAATGGGTTGATAGCCATTTACTCCAAGAATTAAGTCATAAGTATTATCTTTTTCGAAAATTGTCTCTTTCTTATAATCTATTACATGATCAATACCTAAAGATTTAATGATGTCAACATTTCTTGTACTACAAACAGCTGTCACGTTCGCACCTAATGCTTTTGCAATTTGAACTGCGAAGGTGCCAACACCACCAGAAGCACCATAGATTAAAACTTTCTGACCTTCTTGAATAGCCCCTTTATTTCGTAGTGCTTGAAGGGCAGTTGTTGATGCCATTGGTAAAGCAGCGGCTTCTTCAAAGGATATATTTTTTGGTTTCAAAGCAATTGCGTTTTCTGGTACCGTAACATACTCAGCAAATCCACCCCAGCCGCTGCTCGATAAATCTCCGAAAACTTCATCTCCAATTTTAAAGTGTGTTACTTTATTTCCGACAGCTTCAACGATCCCTGCAATATCTCCACCAGGAATTTTATATTTTGGTTTTGTAATACCGAAGGCAAAACGTGCCAAAAAGGGCTTACCTCGTAAAAGAACAATATTACCATAATTAATGGAACTCGCATGTACTTTTACCAGAACCTGATTGTCATGACAAACCGGCTTTTCAACATCTTGCAATTCTAAAACATCAGGTGACCCATACTTATTTGATACGAAAGCTTTCAAACTTCATCCCCCTCAATAGTAAATTCAAATCTTTCATAGGATTCTTTTATTCTATTCATGTTGGTTAACACTTATTTTCTTAATGATAAGTAAAAAAGTTTTAAAAAAACACAAAAGGTAAGAAGGTAAGCTCATGGTTAATGAGAAGCGGGAGCAAAAAAAGAATGGTAAGAGGATAATACCTTACCCGCATAAATCAAAAATGAAATGAAAAAAGTGAAATCGAGCGGTGTGATTTCACTTTTTTCATTTTATAGATGCTAGTTATGTCCCAGCCTTATTATTTTTTGTTAACCCTGTAAACTTCCCCTTAACCATGCCCGATCTCGATAGGGGCCAATCGGAATTTGGATGAGGCTGGTTTTTCCTTGAGAATCTAATTGGTAAATCTCATCACATAATTTTGCATCAAAGCCGAGAAGCGGGTGTCCCCCCATTCCGTTGGCTAATGCCGCTATTAATAATCGCTGTACCAACATCCCCGCTTCCATTTGCTGGATACGATATCCTCTATACCCAATTGCTTCAATTAAATGATCCTTATCCCCTGCTACATGCAAGCAGAGTGGAACTTGAAACAAATTAATATTGGGTCCAGTCAATCCGCTTTGCAGCCTGAAGCGGTGATCTCCAAGATCTATCGATCGAAGTGAATGATCACTACTGTCATAATAATAAGCGCCATTTGGAATGCCTTCAACATTATAAAAACAGCCATATATGGAAAAACGGGGCTTGTTCTTTATATGAATTGCATCTAAATCATTTCGATAGGAAAAGGAAGCAGTCGCCTCCTTCAGCAGATTACCTAGTTGAAGGGGGCTAACTTTTCCCAATATGAAGTCCATATCAGGTGAATATCGCTTTTTGCAAATTGAAGCTAGATCATACGTCAAGCGTTCGGCTTGTGGCAAAGGTACAGCTTGACCGTTTCCATCCACACAATTTCTTGACTGGATCTTCCGAAGCGACTGTGTTGTTTCCATCATAGATGCTTCATTTATCCTTGTTAACATCGAATAGTCTGCAAGCCTCTTTGACCGTTGAAAATAGTGATGATGAATCTCTGGCAGCTCTCTGCACAATTCTTCAGCAGTGATTACCCCGTCCTTGTCACCTAGGTTACAAGTCCAATTTGTTGGTTCAATCGATAGAGGTATAACTGCATATACACTTTCCTCCTGTTCGGGCAGACCAAGCAGATGATTCAATGACCGATCAAGAAATTGATAATAAATCCCTGATGCGTAGCCAAAACGTTTCGACACTTCCAGCAGCTGCCCAATTAGCACACCAGCATCCAACGCTTGCAGCCGGTAGGAAAAGTTATGATACTTAAAGAAATTTTTCCAAAACATAGTCGAAACAAAAACTGTGCCAAAACAAGCGGACACTTCACAGCAATTTCCAAGAGCCTTGGCTAAATATGAATCGAAGTTCCCTTCTCGCAGCAGGACTAAACGATGATGTGCGACATCATAATGGTACACACCAACAGGCAAATCCTCCAATTTTAAATACATATATAATTCGTTTGGATACAGTCCCCCGCCAGAAGGAATGAATCGCCTATATGAATGTATGAATTCAGCTGTGTTTTCTGTGGATTCTAATGGAGAGACTGATTGGGAAAATTGGGTAAGGCCATTTACAAACCATAGAAAATGGCCGATTGTGCGGAGGTCAGGCTTCTCAGGTATTTCTCTTCCTTCTAGCGTCAGCGGTACTTCTAGAGATAATGGCACGACTGGCAAGTCACGGTAAAGCTTATATGCTAATGGCGCATCAGCCCAATCCGCTTCCCAGTCCTGCGGAAGGATCTTTTCAATATCAAAATGGAGATTGTGCAGAAATGTCTCAAGACTCATCTAACTTACCTCCAAGCAACCGCTTATGGAAACGGATGCGGATATGGATTAAGCTGCTCATATGTCAGCGGATGTTTCGAGTAGCCAAGTTCCATTGGTACTGTTAACACTCTATCCAGCCCGATTAAGCGGGTAAGATGGTGTCCGAATGTCATTGGCAACATTCCCGGAATCAGCACTTTAACGCAATACAATCCGTTTCGTTTCGTTTCCGATGCCGTCTGGTCAACCACAATGACATCTAGATTTAATCGGCGAAATTCCAGTAGAATGTCCCGCAGATCATCTGTTAAGTCTTTATGCTTTGACTTCCATTTGAATTCCTCTTCAAACGTCCGCATAGGACGATTCTCATTCAGCAAAAACTGCAGACGCTCTTCCGCTTGTGGTAATCCGTATAGCATCCCATGATGATTCATTTTCCGTACAAGGGTAGAATCTTGCAACATTCGCACGTACTCCTCCTTGTTCGCTTCAAAATCCTCGTCAAGAGTCAGCATCATACCTGCCAATTCGTAAACCGCGCTTTTTGCTGCTCGTACTGGGTCCAAATGCGCACCGGCCGCACAGATGATGTTTAGTCCCGTATCTTTCTTGTTTTTCGCCAATGCCAATACGCTTGGAATTCCATTCTCCATCGTTGAGTTATAAAAGTACAAATCATATCCTGCAACCGCACGTGCACGTTCGATCATCAATTGTAATTCTTGGTCGTTTGCAGAATAAGGGTCAAGACGAGGGAGTGGCAGCTGGGCGTACCAAGTCATCAAAAATGAATCACGCTCTACCACTTCCATCATTCCATAGAAAATAGCCTCCACCAAACTTCCTCCTAAAGCACATCCGTTGGAAGTTTCATAGACAAAGCCCCCATCGCACCCCAAACTATAATAAGCAAGCAGCTCAGGAACTAGAATCGGACACTCTTGCAAAAACGAAAAGCCCCATACCCAATTCATTGAGCGTTCAGGATGAAACGGTTTGAACGGAAAATCAGGTTGCGAATACTGATCCTTAGTGTGTACACCTACTTGGAAAGGATTGAGCGCTTGATGTTTTAGGTTTTGGAAACTGTCATAGACGACTGTCCGCTTTCCATGCGGAGACAAACCGCAGTACCTCTCCAAACCTTCTAAAATAGCTGTCGATTCACTAACCGCATATGAATTTGTCCTGCCTGCCACTCCTTCGTCTCCCGAGAACAATGGCAAGTTGACACCTACATCAGCAAATGGTGTTTTAACGTCATACATTTTTCCATTTAAAAAGCCAGTCCGATGGTCCAAATAATCTTTGACAAGAACTTTATTTAGTTCATTCATCGATCGGGTGCGGTAACTATCATGACTGATTTTCGGACTTGCCTGCAGCGAAATTCGGGCCTCAGTCGCCGAATCGTCTGGTAATTGTCCACAAACTGCGCACAAGGAGTCTGGCAAAAAGAAATGCCGTGAACTCTTCAATGTTTTTAGATTGATTAATAATACATGATTTTCCGAGCGCGACTTATCACCTTGAATAATGTTTTGCACCTCTGCTCTAACTAGGTGGGTCATCTGTAAAATTCCCGTTCGCGATGCCCAAGGGTCACGCGGTTTTCCTCCTTGGTTAATAAGTCTCTGCTCAACCTCCCACATCTCTTTACGATCTCGTCCGGCCATAAGACGTCTAATGTTTGCACACTGGGAGCACCCTGGCTTGCCTTTTTGAACTAAGGGGCCGACAACTCCCTCGCCGAATGAAACGAATCCTCGCAACCAAGGGATGCCGGTTATTTGCAATATCTCTTCTGCCTTTTGGTGAACAGAGGGATACCAAGTATCGTGCAATACAAGAACCAATTTAGCATCTTGTGGTACATCTGTCTCAAAATCAGCTAGGCGAACGATCTCGTATTGAGTGGATAGTTCTGTAGAAACGCTGTCTGCCAACAATCCTCTTCCGACAACTACTACGACAGCACTCACTGGGATTCCACCTCCCGTATCATCACACCATAAATCCCTTCCAGTCCCATTTTCAAGAATGGCTCCAATCCTGCTTCGAAGACAAGAAGCTGCTTGTGGTTTCTTTCTAGCGTTTTTATTGCGGAGCGAAGCAAAGCTGGTTCTGTTTGGACTTCACACTCATGAATAACAAGGCTTTGATGCTCCCTTTCTTCCAGACGTACACTTGGAACCTCAAACACCTTTGTCGAATGGGAAGCTGATTCATTTTGTACTATCATAAGCACATGCTGCAGCACATTTCGTAACGCCCCTGTGATATTCAATCCTACACTGCCATACCAGCTTCCGTTCGTACCAATCCATACTACAGGGAATCCGGCCACTTCCTCCCCTAAGCCTATAATTGGTTCTCCCCGCATCGTTGTTAGTGCCTGAAAATAATAACGGCAACGGTCATCTCCTATCTCACTTATGCTCACCCGAGAGACATAATTTTTCTGATGGGCCAATTGTTTGTTTAGTTCCATTTCCAAACACCTTTGCAATCCACGGCCAACACCTTCTGCAAATGTTTCCCCCGCACCGAACCCAATAAATTTCTTCTTATCTGCTAAACTGGTTTCCACACCTTTGTGTGGGGGCAGACTCGTTATGAGAAGATTAGTAGTTTGTGAGATATATGCCTCGATTCCTGACAGTCCTGCTTCTTTCAGTGCCTCCTCATGAGTCAAACCGGTACAGATCATCTCTGGCAATAGCCCTGCTGGCCCTTCCGTTAACAAGTCAACCGCCTGAACACGACACTGAGCGAGCGGCAGCTGCTTTAAGTCCCCCTCTTCCCAAATATGAAAAATGCCTGATTGGGCAGATGCTAACTGGCTAAAGAAAAACAGTAATTTGCTCGACTCATCTTTGTTTATGCTACGTTCAAGCCGTAAGTCTATATCTTGAACCCATTCAGCAGAAACACCACTATCGACCAACGGGTGCGGCACGAAGGAATGCCAGCTTCCTTCCAACGTATTCAGATTAAGCATGAAGATTTGATTATTCTGTTCCGATTCTCTCTCTTTCGTACTATCTTTGAATAATTCAAACACGATCACATTAGCCAACATCGCTCCCGCAGTAGAAGAGAAGGCAGTTAACTGCTGGTCTCTGAAAAATACAGATTGATGTATACGGCGCCATGCTGACTCCCAGCATGCAATAGAGTCTGGATGCACCAAAGGACCTGCAAGTCCAACCTGTTCTAGGCAAACAGCTGGTATAAACACCTTTTTTTCTTCCCTGCAAATCCTATGAAGATCCCGCAGTTCCTCTATATCACCGTTTTGCGAGACATACAAAATTGATTGATATGCTTGCACAGTTTCCTTCCATGAACTCCCGCTCTTCTCCTGTAGAATAACCTCCTCTACAGCTACTTCAGGATCTGTTTTACGGGCATGTGCCACCAGTTCCATTAAACGCCGAGTATTGGTCTTTACTGAATCAGTAATTAGTACATGAAACTTTGGCAAACCTGATTCAAGCAAAGCAGAAACCAAGGAAACAAAAAAAGAGCCGGAGCCAACTGCCAAAACCTTAGCCTGCCGATAGGCTTGAAACCGGTAGGCACCTGAGTCGCCGAAACTGTCTAGGAATTCAATTTGAGAAGCATGCTTTTTAAGTATCTGATTCGCCAGTTGATGTGGACGATCTTGGCTTACATCCCTTACAAACCCGTTTTGATAAAGCACTTCTGCAATTTCATACACCCGATCCCGATATGGACCCGGCAATCCGTCAGTCAAATTTGCCAACGTGTACTCCCCGTTAAACATAGGTATCAGCTTTTCAACCCACTTATCGATCATACTGCCTTCCATTCGAAACGAACTTAGGTTGTTTCGAAAATATACTCCACTGTTTGGATCTGGGAAAAAAAATGTATCCCCTTTCACTTTCAAACGCATAGACGGGGTTAAATTCGTCATTTCGCTCCTCCTTACCCGTGAGCTGTACTTCAATTCCAAATATTTTCACTATTACCCTATGTACCGTTATATGTCCCATATGTCTAATCTTTTAGAGAAAAGCCCCGCACAGCAACTCATGCAGGGGCAAATTCTTCTCCATTAGCAACCATTTTTTTCGATAGAAAACTAAATAATGATTAACGGCATCGTCCGCAGTGACCGCAGCTGCCGCAGCGACCGCAGCGGAAGCCTCCACAACGAAAACCGCCACAGCGGAAGCCGAAACAAGAACCAAAACAACCAAAACCGAAACAAGAGCCAAATCCGAAACATGAACCAAAACCTATACCAAAACATGAGCCAAAACCGAAAAGACCAAATTGCCGATCCATATAGTCCTGATTTGGATCCCAAGGAATTGCCGCGTTTGCGTGGAAATCACCAACATTCAACATTTGGAGATCTCTTTGAAAATCATACATTTAGCATAGCCTCCCTATTTTTTTATACAGGTGTCTAGCAACTAGGAATAATCACAGCTTAGCCATAATGAATAGCTTTACGCACCTATACCTTTCCTCAACAAAGTATGAATTGCGTTTGGGTATTGTTACCAAAGTAAAAGCCTATTTTAATCACCAGATCAATATCTATAAAAAAACATCCAGGACATGTTATGACCTTGGATGTTCAGCGTTATTATAAAAAATTTCAATTTTCCAATGAAGTTTTTTACCCAAAATAAAATAGTCTTATAAATAGGGCTGTCCTCCCGTTTAGAAAATCCTCTTTGCCAATGCTTTTTGCATCATCACTAATTCTTCCGCCAGATCTTCAATACGATCCAATACTTCTTCGTCTGCGATTTCATTGGCTTCATTAAAATGACTGGAGTTAACATAAACATAGCTTGGCGCTACATAACAGCGGTAATATCCCGCAATTGGCTTTAGCTGATTTTCTATGACGAGGTAGTGCTGATAGGTTCCTCCATTCGCTGCAAACCCCATCACTTTATGTCTAAAAACGGATGGAGGCAATAAATCGAAAATATTCTTTAATGGCGCTGGAAAGGAACCATTAAAGATTGGAAAGCCAATTAAATAAAAATCCGCCTCAGAAACAGCTTTCATCACCTTTTTTGTATCATTATTGTATAATTCCGGTTTTCTGCCATCACAAAATTCTACCTGATAATTCCGTAAATCAAGCAGTTCTATTTCAATTTCAGGGTGTTTAGTTTTTATTATTTTTAGCACTGAATCTACTAAAATAGCAGTTTTTGACCCAATAATGGTTCCTGAAATACCTAGTATTTTCATTTAACAAGGTCTCCATCCCATATTATATTTCAATTGGCAAATACCTCTTAGTTTAACTTACAGCCTTCTGCAACAAAATATGCATTTCAGAAAATGAACGAGATATCTTTAGTGTATAAAAATAGGCATTTTAATAAAAAATAAGAAAAAAAGGTTAGGGGTGACAAAAATGGGCCTAGTGAAAGCATTTAATGACTGGAGAGCCGCAAGGTATGAAAACCATGTTTCCCAAATGAAAGAAATGAACAAATGTCCAGAATGCTATGGGAGAGGCTTTATGCCTTATCCAGCGAATGAATTTGCCTTTTATGGCAACTTGCTCGACTGCCCAGGCTGTAACGGCAGCGGCGATTATGGGGATTGGAATGAACTTGTTTAATATGAAAAGGGTCAGACTCTGCATCTTGACCCTTTTTACTAACCTATCTATTACTCATCGGATTCTTCACTTTGTCTATTAGTTTGTGTTGGAAGCGTATCCCAGAAGGTTGTATCTGCTGATTCGATAGAACCGTCAGCAATTGCTCGGACAGCTGCATCTAATGTGGTAATCGTTTGTTTAATCAAATAGCCATTACTCTTTTGGCCAATTGCATAGGATTCAATATAATGATCAGACATGCCACGCATTTCAAACAATAATGTAGAGATGTCATAATAAGCAGCAATTCCATTACGGCCGATATTATTAGTCGAGCCTCCAGCATATTTTCCAAGATGTCCCCAGCCTGTTGGTTGAATCGCATTAAATACGACTGCCCCTAGCTTTTTAGACCCTTCTACCACTTCTGGCTTCACACTTGGGCTTGTTGGATAAAGGATGGAACCTGAAACGAGCTGCCCTTCTGTTTCACTTAACGTTCCTTGGTGATGCAGATCAATCATAAAATCAATATCATATTTTTGAAGAACATTTTCATGTAAAGCCCTTGCTTCAGGCTCCATTTTGCTAGATTCTTTATCATGCTCCCGGTTTAAATCAATATAATTGGCATTGTAGCGTGTTAAATGGCGATCACCATCCGCTAGGTAGTTATCAAGTGAGAAATTAACATCTCCCATTGCCCCATCCGCATTTAACATCGGAATTACAAGAACATTTACATTATCAAGGACACCTTTTGTTTTTCCTGTGCCAAGATGTTTGATAAATTCTAGTGCACCCTCAGTTGTAAGTTGTTCATTTCCATGCTGTTGAGTTAGAAATAAAATAGTTGGGTTGGCTGGATTAGAAATATACTTTGCCATATAAATATCACGGCCTTTGACTGTTTGGCCAATTACTTCTAACTCCATTGCCTGTTGCTTGGCATCCTGTGTTTTCAGATAGTCAACTAAACTATCATATGTATGAAGAATTGATGTTTGAATCGCACCGTTGCCAGCACTTGGCCCATTCCCAACAGCTTGTGCAGGCATGGAAACTGCTGTTACAGCCCCTAACGCCATTAAACTTGATAATGAAACAGAAAGTACCTTCTTTTTTAAGCTCATAACCAATCCTCCCAATTCCGTTTTGATGTTACACGCTCATTGTACGATTTGAGAGAAAAGGTGTTAATAGAGTGACTTACCTAATTGTTAGACAAAAAACGCTAATTCAAATGTAGATTATTAACTTATTATAGGAAAATTTTGTATAAAAAATATGTATTATGAAGGATTCAATACTAGTTTCGATCACACACATCTAAAATAAGTTAGTTCGAAACACCTCTATTATTTATCCCTGTCTGCATAGCATTTTAATAAAGCTGCCTAAGACAGGGTAAAATTTATCCTCAATGAATGAATCATGTCGAAACACGGAAAAATCGGCAGGAATTTAGGCTAAAAGATAGACCCAGAAAAGATAAATAGAATTTAAATTTCATACCTAATCCTGAAAAAGTCCCTCTACCACTTTCCCTTCTCTCCCACGTGTTGTGTCTGCTTGTGATAGAGAATTCCAAATCGCTTCCTCCGTGGCCTCAGCAGCTGCAGTAAACACTCCATTAAAGATTGGCTGATCCTCTCTTATAAATCTACCTGTTTCAAAATTTTCTTTGGAAAAATGGGAAATTTTATTAGCAGTTGAAAAAGCAATGACAATATCCCCGCTGCCATGGCTAAAATGGCTACCCGTTCTTCCAAGACCAATGCCGCATCGCTTCGCAACCCTCTCAAGCTGCCGATCACTAAGGGGAATGTCAGTAGCTAATACGATAATGATTGATCCATCTGATGTTTTTGATATACTATTCCCATTAAGCTCCAACTTCGAAAACTTATCTCTTGGCAACTCATCCTGAGAGCCAAAATTTGTTAACACCATGCACCCAACTATGTATTCCTTCTTATCGATTTCATCATAGATCACTCTTGAGGAACTGCCAATTCCTCCTTTATATCCAAAGCAAACCATTCCCTTTCCGGCACCTATGGCTCCCTCTTGGGAAAGATTCGTTGTTGCGGACGTAATGGCTTCAATCGCGTGACTAGATTTAACAGGGAATCTTCGAATGGAATTTAAGATTCCATCATTACACTCGCCGGTAACAATATTAATTGTTCCCGTTGTATCCCCAATCTTTGAATTTCTTTCAAGCATATATTCTAATGTCCCTTGGGTTACTGCTGGAACGCCAAATGTATTTGTCAACATAATAGGCGATTCGATTACCCCTAGCTCATTCACCTGAATAAGTCCAGCCGTCTTCCCGTATCCATTAATAACATAGCTTGCAGCAACAACCTTTTCTTGAAAAAGATTACCGCCGTGCGGAAGAATCGCCGTCACTCCTGTGCACGCGTAATCCTCTCCCTCCATTGGAAAATCAAGTGTTACATGTCCCACTTTTACTCCTTCAACATCTGTAATGCAATTTTTCTTCCCGGTTTTCATAGTTCCAACGATGTAACCTCTATCTCTAATTTTCTTGCCTGTAGATTTATTCATTCCAATCCTCCATTTAATTAAATAAGCTAATATTAAAAATAATAGCAAACTTCTTTCAGATTGTGTTTAACTATATCTTTACATCACAATAATTGAAACGATTACTAAAGGATCTTTTGTTGCTACTCCTATGAATCTATTTTATGATAGTATCATTCTAATAATCTAATAATACCTATAAAGGAGACTGACCATGCCCTCTTTTGTAAATGAACGTAATGGAATTTTTCCTTCTGTATGTCCGCTTGATTGCCCGGATCAATGCGGTCTCCTTCTCCATAAAATGGATGGAAAAATTGTTAAAGTAGACGGAGATCCTAATCATCCAGTGACGAAAGGGAATATTTGCAACAAGGTACGTCATATGACAGAGCGAATATATGATGAAAACCGACTGAAATATCCGATGAAAAGAATAGGTCCGAAAGGCTCAGAAACGTTTGAAAGAATTAGCTGGGAGGAAGCGATTAACACCATTACTTCGCACTGGCAGGAGCTCATCCGAACAGACGGGCCAGAAAGTATTCTTCCTTATAGCTTCTATGGAAATATGGGCAATCTAACTGCTGAGGGAATGGATCGCCGCTTTTTTCACAGGCTCGGTGCATCACAGCTTGATCGAACGATCTGTCAAGCAGCAGGAACTGCAGGTATTAAATATACAATGGGCGGAAGCTTTGGAATTGATCCTGAGGATACAATCCACTCGAAATTGTTTATCTTTTGGGGAATTAATGCTGTAAGCACGAATATGCATCAGGTCGCTCTTGCCCAAAAGGCTAGGAAAAACGGAGCAAAGATTGTCGTCATTGATGTTCATAAAAACCAAACTGGACGTCTTGCTGACTGGTTTATTCCGATTTTACCTGGAACAGATTCTGCGCTAGCTCTTGGAGTGATGCATATTTTATTTGATGAAGGCATGGTAAATGAGGACTTTTTACAGGAATATACAGTCGGTTACCATGAACTTCGCGAGCATGTAAAGCAGTACAATCCTGCACTCGTTTCCGATATTACCGGTGTTCCGGTAGATGATATTTACAAGCTTGCTCGTATGTATGGGGAAACTACCCCATCTTATATCCGTATTGGAAATGGACTTCAGCATCATGATAACGGCGGGATGGCCATCCGGTCAATCGCCTGTCTTTCAGCTTTAACAGGACAGTGGCTGGAAAAAGGCGGCGGTGCGATTAAAGGGAATTCTGGTTATTTAGCTCATAATTCTTCAAGGTTGCAACGACCTGATTTACTGGAAAACAAGAAGACACGAATGATCAATATGAATCAACTTGGTAAAGCCCTTTTAGAATTAGATCCGCCAGTAAAATCACTGTATATTTATAGCAGTAATCCAGCAATTGTTGCTCCAGAAGGCAATAAGGTTAGAAAAGGGCTGGAACGGGATGATTTATTTGTTGTTGTCCATGATCTATTTATGACGGAAACGGCAAGATACGCTGACATTGTGCTGCCGGCTACCTCATCTTTTGAAAATATGGACTTCTATACTTCCTATTGGCATCATTACATTCAATTACAGCGGCCAGTGATTGAACCATACGAAGAGGCTAAATCAAATGTAGAAGTTTTTCGTTTGCTTGCCGATGGGATGGGCTTTCATGAACAAGCGTTTAAAGATTCTGAAGAGGATATGATTCGACAATCTTTAGACAATCCAAGTAATCCATATTTGAAAGATATTAGTTTTGAGAGCTTAATTGAAAAAAATTATATGAAAGCAAATGTAAAACCATTATTTCCTGGAAAGCTGCCAACACCAAGCGGAAAAATTGAACTCTATTCAGAGCAAATGAAAAGAGACGGGTATCCTGCTCTTCCAACCTATGTCCCGCTCCATGTAGAAGAGGATTTTCCACTTTTATTCGTTCCAGCGCCGAACCATAATTTCTTGAATTCAACTTTTTCTAATAATGAGAAGCATGTTTCGCTCGAGAAGGAACCTAAGCTTCATGTAAATCATGAAGATGCGAGTGCTTTGAATATTGAAGATGGTGAAATTGTACGTGTCTGGAATAACCGCGGAGAATGTGAGCTGAAGGCAGCTGTCGGAGATTTGGTCCTTCCAGGTGTGGTTGTTTCCCAAGGTTTATGGGCAGATGCTCCTGATAAAAAGCAGCATGTAAACTCACTGACTCCAGATCGCCTTTCAGATATGGGCGGAGGAGCTACCTTTTTTTCTGGAAGGGTGAAAGTGGAGAAAAAGAATGTATAATAAGAAGTTTAGTTAACGCGGAGAAAAGCATATGTTTTTGTTTTTGTTTAGATGCAACGAAACGCTTGGAATTTTTTCCAAGCGTTACTTTTTTCATTGGCACTTTACTTTCATTTAGCGTGACACTTTTGGCGGTTGGCACACGTCACATTTACGTTGATGATTATTTTTAAACTTCGTAAATGTTTTTTCAAAATTGCTTCCACATGCACATTTAAATAATAATTTTTGAGAAAACCCGTGATATTCCGTTGTTAGCAACTTACTTTCCGAATTGTTCTCAACAAATTCTTTAATTTTACTGATTGTCCATCGTTTATTCATTTTCTTACACCTCCATATTTTATCACTTGCGCGGAGGCTTTCTTGGCATCCGTTCATGAGCAAAAATCATATTTATTCTAAGCCCAAATTATATATGAGCTGCACGCATTTAAACAGATCATAATTTTGATTACTTTCCTACTTTTTTAATCTTGATTAAACCACAGTTGATCTTTGTCATCCACGTCGCCATTATAATTAATTAGAATTTCATCTCCAGCTTTTATATCTGTGAAAGCATAGAAATCAAATGTGTGATTGTTAAAATTAATCTCATAAATGGCATTAGGTTCATAAGAATGGTTAAACAACATTCCATATCCAAGCAGGATCGCAGAATGATTTTTCCCATACTCAAAAGCATAATCAGCAAGCAGAGTTTGCTCAATGTGTTGATGCTGGTCATTCGGATAAGAAATGACAGGGGCTTCATGCAAAAGTGTCCCTTTTTTAATATCGCATGTAGCAAATACTCCTCTATTGAATTCTCCATCACTTAGTGAAGATGTTTTTACCTCGATCATGTTGTCGGCCTTCTCACTTTTTAGATTTTCTTTCTAACTGTAACATTAATTTGAACAATGAGCTATTTTTATATGTATTAGCATCTATTTTCATCACTTTTGGTTTACAGTATCACTCCGGCAAAATTGCCTTTCAAGACTACCTTCTCAGTTTGATTACTGCATAAAAAGGAAGCAGTGATTCGTGTTCTATTATCCTGCTTTTCAAATTGTTCAATTGTTACTTCACAAATAATTGAATCACCAGTATATACTGGTCTTAAAAACTCAAAATTCATCGTACGAGCCAGTACATTGTTATCTCCACCAATTTTAGTTGGTAATGTCGCAGTCAACAACCCTTGAACGACAAGTCTGCCCTGTTCATCAGGGATAATATGGTGCTCTCCCTCATCACCTGATATTTTAGTAAACAATTTAACATCTTCTGCTGTGAAGGTCCGTTCAAAAGTAATAATATCGCCCACTTTTAAAGACAACGGTATTCCCCCTTATTTTTATCACTTATGATGAAATTAGTAATTTAAATAATTTGAGCGGACATTGAATCCGTGAAATATAAAGCCAGCATCACACTTTTAGCTATGAGAACAAATCTTGAGGCTCCCAATTTTTTGGTTTTATGTTCTTATTCATCCATTCCTTTTGTGGTGCCTGGTATGAGGCGGCTGCGATTAAATGATTATTGTGCCAAGCCGCTGCTCCGGAACGAATCATTTCATCAAGCAGGATTCTAATAAATTCTTCTGGCCGATGCTGGAAAGAGTAGCGAGCAAAATCTTGGAACCAACCACAATTTAGCAGGTAGTCATCGATTTCTTCTTTTGCCAGTCCGTTTTTTAGCATTAAGGTGAATGAAAAAATTCTCTTACAGGCATGCCATGATATTTTTTCTGGTGCCTTGAGCCACTTTTCAAACCGATTCCTAGCTGCATCGATTGAACTACTAGGATTCTCTATTTGTGGTCCATGTCCTGAATATGCCTGTTTAATCCGGAGCATGGACAACCGATCCAAACTTTCGAGAGATCGTTGGATAGATGAAACACCCTCTCTAAAGATATTTAACCAGCCGATGTCATTCTTGTGAAAGAGATCCCCGCAAATTAAAACCTCTTCTTCAGGTTCGTATAAAGAAATATGCCCTAAAGTATGTCCCGGTGTGTGCACGACTTTCAAGGTTCTGTCTCCAGTATGAATCTCATCGTTATCTGAAAGCTTTTTATCTACTCGATAAGGTTCTACAGGCTGATCTAACCATTCTGCACTACAGGCTTCATGGTCACAAATATTAATTAAATCGGCGTCCCATTTATGGGCAGCAACCGTCACTCCATAGTTTTTTTGAAGATGATAATTGCCTCCTACGTGGTCACTATGATAGTGCGTGTTCACAATAAGATGCAGCTCTTCTGGCGAAACGCCTGCTTCTTTCATTAATTGCTCGGTTTCAAACGCATCACTCCCAAATCCTGTATCAATAAGAATCGGGAGTTGATCTTTAATAAGGACCATGTTTGCACTTGGAAATTTTCTTTCAAAGAAAATAATCTTGGAGTTTTTCATATGCTATTCCCCCTTTATACAATTATGATCGAACGTTCACTCAATTTTAATTTATATAATTTACAGTGTTTAGAAATAAAGTATTGGCTTCTTTTGATGTGTGAAAATTAATTTATTGAAAATTTTAAACTATACAAATATTTTACGTGAAAGTGTATGAATAGTAAACTTCCATTTACATGTGAGTTGGTGGAGAAGCTTAAAACGGTGGTCGATATTGCGGATATAAAAAAATGAGGAAACCATAAGCGAGATATGAACGGGACTGGTTAATAAACTCTACATAACAATTACATTAAACAATCCTATGTTAGCGTTTTACTTTAAACACAGAAAAACGGGCACCTTTCTCTGCATTTGGTGCCCGCTCCAGGCGGATATTTGTCATAGTAGGAATCATGCTAGTTATAGACTGAAGACCTTTTCAAACTCATGCTTTGGCAGTGGCTTACTTATGTAATATCCCTGGATTTCATCGCAGCCGATTTTTTCCAATATATGTATGACTTCCTTCGTTTCAATTCCTTCAGCAACAACCTTTAGATTCAATTCATGTGCAAGATACGTAATCGCTTTTACGATGGCGATATCATCTGAATTCTTTGCAACCTCCTGAATGAATGTACGGTCGATTTTCAAGGATTGAATCGGAAACTTTCGTAAATAGTTTAGTGACGAATACCCTTTGCCAAAATCATCAATGGCCACACTCACACCCATTTTTCTCAATTCATTTAAGCAAGTTATACACTCCTCAGCATTGTCAATGAAACTATTTTCCGTAATTTCAATTTCAAGAAGATGTGGTGATAGCCCCGTCTTATCTAACACTTGCTTTATGACATGGTGAAAATTAGGCAAACGGAAATGAAGAGGAGAAATATTAACTGAAATTTTAACCGGCTTGGAAAAAAGAGAGTCATTCCATTCTTTATTTTGCTGACAAGCTTTTTCCAACACCCATTTATCTAATTTATGAATAAATCCTGTGTCCTCGGCAGTTGGAATGAAAACCTCAGGTGAGAGTTTTCCGAGTTCACGGTTATTCCAGCGTAATAAAGCCTCCATCCCATTAATTTCCTTTGAAACCAGGTCCAGCTTTGGCTGAAAATAAAGTTCAAATTCATCATTCTCAATGGCATTTCGTAAATGGTATTCGATCGATAACGCTTTCTCATGTGACTGAAACATATCTTTTTCATAAATTTTAAATGTATTTCGACCTTTTGATTTCGCCCTATACATTGCTGCATCTGCATTTTTTAATAATGTTTCACCATCATCTCCATGGTCTGGGAAGATACTGATTCCAATACTGCATGAAGTAAATATTTCCAAACTATTTAATAGCTTAATTGATTGATCAAAAATAGATAGAATTTGATTTGCATAATGTGTTGCGCAATCATAGTTATTGATTTGTGGTAAAAGAATAATAAATTCATCTCCGGCAAAACGATAAATCTGTCCTTTCTGGCAAAGTGCTTTTTTAAGCAATAAAGAAACTTTTGTAATTAATTGGTCTCCCACTGCATGACCGAAGGAATCATTAATTTGTTTAAATCGATCAAGGTCGATGTAAAATAAAGCAATTCTTTCATTCTGACTTTGAGAAATTGAAATTAAGTGATTTAAATCATCGCTAAACTTTCGTCTATTAGGTAGACTAGATAATATATCATGATATGCCATATATTCTATTTGCTGCTGGGCATGGTGCAATTCAGTAATATCATTCATGCAGCCAAGGATTTCTTTAATCTCTCCATCCTCGTAAATAGGTGTTATATGGGTTAATAATTGCCTTCCCTGAAATGGATATTGATAAGAAACCTGGCGGCCTAAAAACGCTTGATGATAAAATTTATTTAGATTTTCGGTTATTTCTTTAGGAAATATTTCATGAACCTTTTTATTCTTCATATTTCCGTTTCCTAAACCTAATTTATTTGCTAACTGCCCCTCATTAAGTGTATATACAAAATGATCTTGATCCTTTACTACTTTAAAGATTAGATTATTCATAGAGGAAACGATTTGCTGATAATCATTCTGCAAGGCCGATAATAACTTCTCCTTCGCAAACTTCCCTTCTGAAATATCGGTCCGTATCGCTATAAACATTATTGTTTCACCATTGATATCCTTTAAGGGCACGATCGTTGTTTTTACCCAATAATATGAGCCGTCCTTTGCTTTATTTTTCACTTCACCTTCCCATACTTCTCCTTTTAAAATTTGGCTCCACATATTTCGGAAAAATTGCTTATCATGATAGCCTGAATTTATGATTCGATGATCCTTTCCAATTAACTCTTCACGGCTATATTTTGAAATCTCACAGAATTTGTTGTTAACATAAATAATTTCTCCATTAATGTCCGTAACAGCTACGATCGCTGAAACATCAAGTGCGAATTTTAAATTGGTATAGTCCTCAAGGAAATCGCTAATCTCCTCAATACCCTTTTCCATTTGTAAAAATGTCTGATAATTTTTTTGACCATTTTTAAAAATCTCTTTTAAAGAATTAAGCCATGGCTGCACTCTATTTTGTTCAAACATTCCAGCCATTTTCACACCCCTTTAATTACATAAAAATCAATAATTATTCATAAATATAAATCTTTTGAATTTAAGCAAAAAGACCTGTTTTCATTCATTTAAACGTATAATTAAACAATTCACTTAAGTATAAGATCATATTTATTTAGTAAAATTTGTAACTAATGATAGATTAGTTTATTTTTATCATATTTTGTCAGTATATACAATATGTTGTCGATTTTACACTATGATCACGTTAGCAATGTATATTTATGCTAATCGAGAGATAATATATTAATAGTGGGCAGAGGATTAAAATTTAATTTATAGAATACTTAGATAAATAGAAAGGAGATGGTGATTTGCAACAAACAGATAGGAATAAATTATTAACACAATTAGAAGAAGCCATTCAAATCTATGTCAGGCCGGATACGTTTCCTTTAGCTCTTCGAGTAATGAAAAAAGGAGAACCACTGCCTGAACGTGTCAAAAGGCCTTACAAAGACTTCGGGAAAACATTTAGTATTTGTCAAGGGATTACAATGGCTAGAAGATATGGATGGGGATTGGCGATGGATCGGGAGGATCTTTCATGTCCGATTGCAAAGATCGCGTTTGGATTTGAAGAAGAATTAGCCTATTATACAGAAGGTAATTTAACAGATGGAATGTATACAAAAACATGTGATTTAGGTGCACTTACAGAGTCAGCAGTCCCTAAGTTTACAACAGTTGAAGCGGGAACAGTATTAATGGCTCCTTTATCCCGTGCAGCATTTGAACCTGATGTGATTGTTGTCTATGGAAATTCCGCACAAGTCATGCGTATGGTTGCAGCGGCTCTATATCATACCGGCGGTGAAATTACCTCAACCTTTACTGCAAGGGCTGATTGTGCAGATATTGTTATTAAGACTATGAAATCAAACAAGCCACAAGTTATTCTTCCATGCTATGGTGACCGAGTATTTGGACAAACACATGATCATGAAATGGCCTTCACCATTCCCTACTCCTCAGTTGAAAGTTTCATCGATGGATTGAAGCAAACACATAAAGGCGGCGTCCGCTATCCCGTTCCAACGTATTTGCAGTATGAAGCAAAATATCCTGAAACCTATGAAAAATTAAATGAGATGTTTAAATAAATGTATAGCAAATGAAAAGAATGAGAGTCCCTGGGGGCCCCTCATTCTTTTTTATGCATTCTTCAAATCTAGCAGCCTCTTATCTATTAGGCGTTTTTCATCTTTATTAAACGTACCTGGTGAGACTTTCTTAAGGATGGGTGTAACGCGAATGACATCTTGAAGTTTGCCTATTAGACTTTCATCAAGCTCCTCATGAGACTCAATGAATAACTCGAATTCGTCCTGATTGTGTACAGATGACACAATTCCTTGGAACATTCTATACCCTGCTTCCTCCATTAGGAGAGAAAGCTGCTTTTCTCTAACGAACATCCCTTTCACCTTTACTCCATCACTTACTCTTCCAAGAACTCCAGCAATCCGCTTCCCTTCATAACCTTCCACCCAACGTGACAAATCTCCGGTCCCAAAGCGAATAAGCGGATAGCTTTTATCATATAAAGTTACGACAATTTCACCTTCACCGGTATGAGCCTCGTTCCCAGTGTGGGGATCGCAAATCTGCACTATCGCTGAATTAGTCAAACGTAAACCAGGGCCTAGCTTATCCTCAAAGCCAATACATCCGCAATCTGCTGTGCCATATCCTTCATAGACAGATATCCCATTGTCCTCACATCTTTTTCTCATTTCCGTTGTAAGCATTTCCGCTGTGAAAAATACCTTATTAATGTGAATTTCTTTCCCTGGCGCCCATCCTTTTTCCTCTAACGCATCTAATATAATGGCCAAGAAACTCGGAGTACCTACATATCCAGTCACTTGTAAATCCTTCATCACTTGTATTTGCAGCTCACGATTTCCTGTTCCAGCTGGGATGACTGTGGCTCCTAATTCTCTAAGAGCAGAGTCAAACATAAAGCCAGCGGGCGATAAATGATAGGAAAAGGTATTTTGTACAATATCCTCTTTGCCGAAACCTGCAATAGACAAGGCTTCCGAAAACCTCCAAAAATCCTGTTCATGTGTTTGAGGATCGTAGATTGGACCAGGAGACATAAATATTCTTGCCATTTCCGTTGTAGGGATAGTCGTAAAATTTCCGAAAGGGGCATTTATACTCTGAAGCTCAGGCAATTGATCCTTTTTTAATACCGGAATTTTCTCCAAATCTTGGATTGACTGAATATCTTCTGGTGAAAGGCCAGCATTACCCATGATCTCTCTGAACCCTTTTGCGTTATCATAAGCATGCTGGATAATGTCCTTTAGTGCCTCCATCAAAGCCACCTCTTTCTTCTTTTATACGATTTAATATCTTTATAGCTTTTTCGACCCTTATCACTCATACCTAAATAAAATTCGCGAACATCCTGATTGGCTAGTAATCTTTCAACTGTACCGTCCATCACAATCCGGCCATTTTCCATTATGTAGCCATAATCAGCGATAGACAACGCGACATTGGCGTTTTGTTCGACAACTAAAATCGTTGTACCTTCCTCTTCGTTAATTTTTTTGATAATGTCAAAGATTTCTTTCACGAGCAGTGGAGCAAGACCAAGAGAAGGCTCATCTAATAGCAGCACTTTAGGCTTAGCCATGATTCCCCGTCCGATGGCCAGCATTTGCTGCTCACCCCCGGATAAATAGCCGGCTTGCCGGTTTTTTAACATTTCCAGCTTCGGAAAATAATGATATACTTTCTGGATATCGTCTTTAATATTTTTCCGGTCCTTACGTGTATGGGCACCCGCTATTAAATTTTCCTCAACTGTTAATTGCTCAAATACTCGGCGGCCCTCCATGCATTGAAAGATCCCTTTTTTTACAATGGTTTCGGCATCGCTGACATCAATTCGTTCGCCGTACAGCTCGATATAACCGTCTGTCACTTCACCATTTTCACTTTTTAATAGACCGGATATCGCTTTAAGAGTAGTTGTTTTTCCTGCACCATTACTTCCTAATAAGGCAACAATTTTTCCTTTAGGAACGACCATTGACATTCCTTTCAGAACAAGAATAACCCGATCATACATGACTTCGACATTATTAATCGTCAGCATACAATTCCTCCCGTTCCTTCACTTTCAAAAAGGGAGCGTCTGTTAAAACGCCCCCACCCTTCATTAATAGCCGATATAATCAGTGAATATTTCAAACTTGCCATTTTCTACTTTTGCCAGTCGGATTTGATTTGTACCTGCGTGATTATCAGCAGAGAATGAAACAGGTGCTGCAAGACCGCCAAGATCAAGATTTGATAGTTTTTCTAATCCGCCTCGAATCCCTTCACCAGTTGTCGGGTCATCCGCCAGCTTCATGCCCTCAACCATAATTCTCGCTGAAACCCATCCTTGGATGAACTTTTGGTTCTTATCCTCTAATTTTTCTCCTTTACTCTCCAAAAACGTCTTAATTTCCGCTATTCCCGGAAGATCTTCATAAGGGAATGCATGTGTAACCACTCCGATAAAGCCTTCAGCCGCATCGCCGGCAATTGGGATCAGCCCTTCACCTGCCGCCCAGTTCAAGCCAATAAATTGGGTATCTAGACCAAGTTTTTTGGCATCCTTTAAGATCGTTGCAGTTGCTCCCCATGTTTGCTGAATGATTGCGTAATCAGGATTTTTCTTCTCCATATTTAATAATTGGGATGTTGCATCAAGTGCCTGAAGCTCGACAATTTGTTCATCAACAACTTCTATTCC
This sequence comes from Bacillus sp. DTU_2020_1000418_1_SI_GHA_SEK_038, assembly GCF_032341175.1. Lineage (NCBI taxonomy): Bacteria > Bacillati > Bacillota > Bacilli > Caryophanales > Bacillaceae > Bacillus > Bacillus sp. DTU_2020_1000418_1_SI_GHA_SEK_038. Next base: position 2,553,350 of record NZ_CP135435.1, read on the forward strand.
AATCTCTTTTGCAAAATTTTTCGCATCTTCAATTGGTGACTTTCCAAATGCCGTATCATT